>DASYDQ010000050.1:0-120414 GCA_036499485.1 Pseudolysinimonas sp.
CGAAAGTTCAGCGTCTGAGCGCGAACGTTCGTCCTCCGCAAGGGTAGTGCGCGGGCGAAGGGCCCGCGCGCTCCGCTAACGAACCTGAGCGGTGATCTCGAGCACCCAGGGCCCGTTAGCCCCGAACCAGCAGTCGCCCACGGATCCCGCGGCCGACGCGACGGCGGACAATCCCAGGAAACTCGCCCAACGCGGGCAGGCGGCAACGTCGGATTCCGCGCGAGGATGCCCCTCGACCACGGTCTCTGCGCCGTAGTGCACGAAATCCCAGTCGAGTTCGGGCAATCGGAGCACCTGCGCTAATTCATGGAACGTCTCGATCATCGAATCCTCTTCGGATTCGACTTGCTGCAAGAGAGGCGCTTGCGACATGGTTCCCCCGCGTGGTTCATCGCGTCTCCCCTGATCGTTCGACGTCGATGCATCTAGAGAGACTGCGAACCGACCGTTCTATGACGCGGAAACCACCGAAAAACTCACCCGAACGCGACGACGCCACGGTCGGTGCCGAGGAACAGCATCCCGCCCGCCGTACTCGGCGTCACGAAGTGCGGGACCGTTGACCCGACGGCCAGCGTCTGGGTCACGGCTCCCGTTGTCGTGTCGACCTCGGTGAGCGTCCCATTCGGATAGAGGGCGGCCCACAGCGTCGAACCGATCAGGAGCGGTGCGGCGTTCGCGCCCGGGAACTTCGGCCCTACGGTCTTTGTCGCGAGATCGAGCTGCTGGATGCCGCCGCCTCGGCACGGCACGTAGATACGGTCGGTCGCCGGGTCGAACGCGGGCCCACCGTCCGGATCGCTTCCGCACACCCCCGGGATCGCGGCGACCTGCGACAGGTCGGACTGCTTCAGGATGTACGCGACATCGGTCTTGCCGATCGCGAACACCAGCCCGTGGGGCAGCAGCACGGGATTGCCGGTCGCGAGGTCCTCGTCCCCGCCCGCCACCACATCCTTGAATGCGGCGAGCGGCACCAGCCCGGGCGAGAGCTTGACGACGCTCTCGGTGTACTTGCGGGGATCGGGCCCACCCTGGGGCGGGTCGGGATTCGCGTTGCCCGTCGTGACATAGACGTTTCCGTGCGAGTCGACCGCTGGCGCTCCGCCGGCCTCCCAGATCGCGCCGCCCTGGCCATCCGCCGCGACCTCGAAGGACTGCAGTCGCGCGGGCCCCGTCTCCTTCACGCTCACGACCCAGCCGTGGTACGAACCGCAGTCGCCCGCGTTACCGCCAAAACCGATGTAGACCCGCCCGTTCGCGATCGCGAGACCGGCCCGCTGCAGCAGCGTCCTCGGGTTCTCGCCCGCCGGGAGGGGCGGGTCGACCGACTCCGACAACAAGACCTTGCCGGTATCGATCGCCACACCCTCGAGCTGGTGGTGCACGGCGCCGTTCTTGAAGACCTCGCCGACGACGTACACGGTGCCGGTCGTGAGGTCTACCGCAGGGGTACTCGTGATGCCGAGCGGATCGATGTCGCCACAGCCGGCCAACTCGGCAACGTGGGTGAGGGGCGGCCCGAGCGACACCGTCCATTCGACCGCGCCCGACCCGGCGTTGAGAGCGCTGACCCGGTTGTTCTCCGTCGCCGCGATGACCCGGTTATGGGCGAACACGGGTTGGCCGTAGACGGCCCCGCCGAGCGCGGCCGTCCAGTCCACCACGGTGGGTTCTCGCGGCGGCGTGGACATCACCGATCCGGTTCGCGCCTGATCCGAGTGATAGCCCGTCCAGCTTTCGCTGACAAAGGGCTCGGCCGGCGTGCTCTGGTGCCGGTTCGACGGAGTCGTCGGCGAGGTGACCGTGGGGCCGGCCGAGGCGCATCCAGTCAGTGCGAGAGCACTGAGCAGGAGCACCGCGACCGGGCCGCGCACGTCACATTCCTAGCTGGTCGGCGTCGGGGTCGGGGTGGGGCTCGGAGTGGGCTGTCCCGAGTCGAACTGGGCGCCAGCGGTCTGCTCGACGAAGGCGGCGAACGCGGCGGCGCTCGACACGTCGTCGCTGGTGATCGGGTACTCGACCCCGTCGACGATCACGGTCGGCGTGCCGGTCACCGTCTTGACGCTCGAGTCCGGAAGCGGACCCGCCTCCGCTCTCGCGGTCGCGGCCGTGACCCATCCCTTGAACTTCTCCGAATTGATACAGTCGGACACTTTCGACAGATTGTGGACCTTGGCCGTCTTGGCGATCGCGATGATCTGGGCATTCGTCAGACCCACCGTGTCTTCCTGCGGCTGTTTGACGTACATCTCTTCAGTGAAGGCCCAGTAGTCGTCTGGTGCGTAGTTCGCCACGCATCCGCCGGCATTCGCGGCTCGGGACGAATACCTGGTGCCGAGCGAGGAGCGGTCAAGGAACGAGATCGGATGGATCTCGATCGTGGCGGCCCCGCTCTTCAGCCAGCTCGAGATCTGCGACTTGTTGGCCGTCTCGAAGGCGTTGCACACCGGGCAGAAGTAGTCGAGATAGATGCGGATGCTGACAACGCTCGACTTCTTGTCGCGCACGGTCGCGACCGGCTTGCCCTTGGCGGGGATCGCCGGCGTCGGGACAGCCTTGAAGTCCTTACCGATCACGATGCCGTCGCTCTGCATATTCAGCGGTCCGGCAGCCGGCGGCGTGACGCTGCTCGAAACGACGAAGAAGATGATGACGCCAATGACGATGACGCCGAGGCCGATCCCGCCCTGAAGGAAGACGCGGTTGCGCTTCTCTTTCTTTCGCTGCTGGTCGCGAAGCTCGCGAGCTTTCTCGCGGGCCGCCTCGCGGCGTTGGTTTTTGGTGCCACGGTCGCCCGCATTGCCGTATGTCACAGAAACCTCGCTGAAGTTAGTGGGTAGTGCACCAAGGATAGTAGAGACGCGATCTATGGGTTTCCTGTAGAACACCACGGGACCACCCCAGCCGCAGTTGGCTCATTTTCTTGTTAGCACGGGCGGGGTGGCATAATGGCGAACGGCGCTGCACGCGCCAATTCCATTCACTAAGGATCGTCCGGCACGTACCTGCCGGTGAAGGAGCTGTAATAACCATGGCATCAGTCACGTTCGACAAGGCAACACGCATCTACCCGGGCTCGACCCGGCCCGCGGTCGATGCAATCGACATCAAGGTCGAAGACGGCGAATTCCTCGTGCTCGTCGGCCCCTCCGGTTGTGGCAAGTCCACGACCCTGCGCATGCTCGCCGGTCTCGAGGAGATCAACGCGGGCGACGTCTTCATCGGCGAGCGCAACGTCACCGATGTTCCGCCGAAGGATCGCGACATCGCGATGGTCTTCCAGAACTACGCGCTGTACCCGCACATGACGGTGGCCGAGAACATGGGCTTCGCGCTCAAGATCGCCGGCGTCAACAAAGAGGAGCGCGCGACGCGCGTTCTCGAGGCGGCCAGACTCCTCGACCTCGAGCCCTACCTCGGCCGCAAGCCGAAGGCGCTCTCGGGTGGCCAGCGTCAGCGCGTCGCCATGGGCCGCGCCATCGTGCGTCAGCCGCAGGTGTTCCTCATGGACGAGCCGCTGTCGAACCTCGACGCCAAGCTGCGCGTGCAGACCCGCACGCAGATCGCGTCGCTGCAGCGCCGCCTCGGCGTCACGACCGTCTACGTCACCCACGACCAGACCGAGGCCCTGACCATGGGCGACCGGATCGCCGTGCTGAAGGACGGCGTCCTGCAGCAGGTCGGCACCCCGCGCGATCTGTACGAGGCCCCGGTGAACGTCTTCGTCGCCGGCTTCATCGGCAGCCCCGCCATGAACCTGTTCACGGCGGATGTCGTCGACGGCGGCATCCAGTTCGGCACCGCGGTGGCGAAGGTCGAGCGTGACATCATCACCGGCGCCAAGGGCAGCAAGGTGACGATCGGCGTGCGCCCCGAAGACGTCAAGATCGCGAAGTCGGGCGAAGGCCTGCAGGTCGAGGTCGACGTCGTCGAGGAGCTCGGCGCCGACGGCTACCTCTACGGCCACACCGAGGTCGACGGAACGCGCGTCGACATCGTGGCCCGCGTCGACGGCCGCACCCACCCGAACGCCGGCGACAAGGTGGTCATCACCCCCGTCGCCGAGCACGTGCACGCCTTCGACGCCGAGTCCGGTGAGCGGCTGTCCAAGCCGGTCGCGGTCGCCAAGGTCGCCGAGAAGGTCGGCGCCTAGCTCAGACGCAGAGGCCGCGGCATCCCGATGACGGATGCCGCGGCCTCTTCTTTGTCTGCGCGGACGGTCAGAGCAGCGTCGACACCGGGTTCTCGAGCCGGCGGACGAACGCGGCCATCCACTCGGCCGCGACCGCACCGTCGATCACGCGGTGATCGGCTGAGAGCGTCACCGTCATGACCGTGCCGACGGCCAGCTCGCCATCGACGACAACGGGTTGCTGCTTGGCTGCGCTCACCGCGAGGATTCCGGCCTGCGGTGGATTGAGGATCGCCGAGAACTCGTCGACGCCGTACATCCCGAGGTTCGAGATCGAGAAGCTGCCGCCCTCGAGCTCCTCCTGACGCAGCTTGCCCGCTCGCGCCCGCTCGGCCAGCTCGGCCACCTGCGCACTGACGTCGGTGAGGCTGGTCGTGTCGACCCCGCGCAGCACCGGGGTGAGCAAGCCGCCCTCCACCGCCACCGCGACCGCCAGATCGACGCCCTCGAAGCGACGGATGTGGTCACCGCCCCAGATCGCGTTGGCCGCAGGCACGTCGCGCAGCGCCCCGGCGACGGCCTTGATCACGAAGTCGTTGACCGACACCTTGCGCTCCGCGGCCTCGTTGACCTCCGCGCGCAGGGCGAACAGCCGGTCGACGCGCACGTGCGCGGTCACGTAGAAGTGCGGCACGGTCGTCTTGCTCTCGGTGAGCCGGCGGGCGATCGCGCGACGCATGCCGGTGAGCGGCGCGTCGGTGAAGCCGACGCGCGCCGCCCCAGCGGAATCACCTCCGGTAGCTGGTGAGCCGTTGACCACGGCGGCCGGGCCCTCCGGGGCGTTCTCCAGGTCGCGCCGGACGATACGCCCCCCCGGACCGGTGCCGGTCAGTGCCGCCAGGTCGACGCCGCGCTCGCGGGCGAGCCGGCGCACGATCGGGCTGGCGAAGGTGCGACCGCCGGTCGCGGAGGCGGGGGCCGGGGAGGGTTCCTCCGACGGGGGAGCCGCCACCAGCCCACCCGTCGGAGGAGTTTCAGGAGCGGCCGGGGCCGCTGAGGTTGCCGGAGACGCTGAGACTGGCGGAGCCGCCGCTGCGGGAGCGGGAGCCGCGGCATCCGAGACGCCCGCCGCGGCGAGCGCGGGGCCGAGCTGATCGGACCCCTCCCCCGCGGCCAGGATGATCGCGATCGGCTCGCCGACCGCGAGGTTGTCGCCCGGCTGCGCGATGAGACGGCCGACCGTTCCGGCGACTTCGGCCGCGTACTCGACCACGGCCTTCTCGGTCTCGATGTCCGCGAGGGGATCGCCGATCTCGATGGTCTGCCCCTCGGCCACCGACCAGGCCTGAATGGCCGCCTCGGTCGCGGAGGCGAGCACCGCCGGCATCCGGATCACGGTCGCCATCAGCGCGCTCCACCCGATCCCGAGCCCATGCCGGCGCGGATCAGTTCGAGGCCGGCCACGACCTCCTCCGTCTTGGCGATCGCCGCGCGCTCGAGCACCTGGGAGATGCTGGGGCTGGCCTCGCCACCGGTGACACGCTGGATCGGCTGGTCGAGCCAGTCGAAGAAGCGGCGCTGGATCTCATCCGCCAGCCACCCGCCGTACGACGTGCCTCGCGCACCCTGCTCGACCAGGAGCACGGCGTTGGTCTTCTTGATGGACTCGCCGATGGTGTCCCAGTCGATGGAGGCGCGGTCCAGCCAGCGCAGGTCGATCAGCTCGCCGTCGATGCCGGTCTGCTCGATCGCCTCGAGGGCGTGATGCACCATCGAGAGGTAGCTGATGACGGTCACGTCGGAGCCCTCGCGCCGGACCGCCGCCGTGCCGGGCGGCAGGATGTAGTCGAGGTCGACGCCATCGGGCACCTTGTCGGCCATCGCGTAGAGGTCGACATGCTCGATCACGAGCACCGGGTCCTGCAGGGCGAGGGCAGCGTTCATCAGGCCGATGTAGTCGGCCGCCGTGGAGGGGGCGACGATGCGCCAGCCGGCGGCGGTCGCGAAGATGCCGGCGGGATCCATCAGGTGCTGCGAGCCGTAACCCGAGCCCATCGCCACCTTCGTGCGCAGCACCAGCGGCATGTCGTTGTCGCCCCCGAACATGTGACGTGCCTTGCCGATCTGGTTGAAGACCTGGTCGGCGGCGACCCACATGAAGTCCGGGTACATGAACTCGACCACCGGGCGGAAGCGTCCGTCGAGCGCCAGCCCGCCGCCGAGCCCGGCGAAGGCGTTCTCGCTGATCGGGGTGCCGAGCACGCGTTCGGGGCCGTACTTCTTGGCCAGTCCCTTGGTCGCGCCGTTCGTGCCGCCGTTGAGACGGTGCACGTCCTCACCGAGCACGATGATGCGGGAGTCGGCGTCCATGCGGCGGTCCATGGTCTCGGCCACCGCATCCACGAACTTGATGTCGCGCCAGGCGCCGGTGTGGGTGAGCGGGTCGAACACGGTCATGGCGTCCAGCTCGTGCGCATCGCTGCGGATCCCCACGTCGACGAAACCGGGGTCTGGCCACAGTTCGGGGCGGATGCGGCGCTTGGTCGCGTCATCCGGATCCGTCTCGACGAGCGCGGCCACGGCCGCCGTCATCGCCGCCTGCGCCTGCGCGCGCACGGAGTCGACCCCCGCCGCGTCGATCTGCCCGAGCTTGATCATCTCGTTCGCGACCCGCACGAGGGGGTCGCGGCCGCGCCACTCGCCCTCCTCCTCCTTGGTGCGGTAGCCGAACGCGCTTCCGGGGTACGGACCGTTCTGATGGAAGAAGCGGTAGACCTCGGCCTCGATGATGGCCGAACCCTCGCCGGCACGCAGGCGGGCGGAGGCCTCCTCGGTCGCCAGGTGCACGGCGAGGGGGTCCATCCCGTCCACCTTCCAGCCCGGGATGCTGAACCCCTGCCCACGCACCGACAGCCGGGTGTCGGCCGACACCTCGTTGACGTTGGTGGAGACCGCGTAGAGGTTGTTCTCAACGAAGAAGATGAGCGGCAGCTTCCACGCCGATGCGAGATTCATCGACTCCAGCACGGAGCCGATCTGGCTGGAGCCGTCGCCGTAGTAGCTGATCGTGAGGTCGGTGCGCGCGCGATCGGCCGCTCCATGCTTCTGTGCGAAGGCGTTGCCTGCGCCGAAAGGGACGCCGCCCCCGACGATCGCGTTGGTGCCAAGCGCTCCCGCCTCGAGCCACTGGAGGTGCATCGATCCGCCGCGGCCCCCGGAGAAACCCTGCGACAGGCCGAGGATCTCGGCGAGGGTGCGCTGCAGCAGCGCCTGGATCTGATCGGGGACCAGCGCTGTCAGGTCGACCGTGCCGTCGAACACGTGGGTGAGGGCCTTCGCCAGGAACTGGTGGTGCCCGCGGTGCGAGCCCGTGACCCCGTCGCCACTGCCCAGGCCGATGATCGAGCCGACAGCGCCGCCCTCCTGGCCGATGCTGGAGTGCGCGGGCCCGTGCACCAGGCCCTCCCCGGCGAGCTCGAGCACGGATTCCTCGAAAGCGCGGATGAGGTGGAGCTGGCCGAGCATGGACGCGAGCAGGGCGGGATCGGCATCCTTCCAGTCCTGGGCCGTGGTGGAGAGTTCGACCCACTCGGCCCCGGTGTCCAAACGACGTCGTTTCGGCATGCTGCTCTTTCCGTTCGGGAGCGCGCCACGATGTGCGATGCCCGCGTTGTCTCAGCAGGTTAGCCGTGATTGAATCCAATCACAACAGTTTTGAGCCGTTTGACTAGCGAATCGGCGCATTTCGCGAGATGATGTATCCAATCATCGACAGAGGGGTCGTCATGGGTCTTCCCGGGATGCACGGCATCGACCACATCGGCATCACCGTGCCCGACCTCGACGAGGCCGAGCGATTCCTGGTCGACGTGCTCGGCGCTCAGCACGTCTACACACTCGGCGCCAAGCAGGCCGACGATGACTGGATGACCGTTCACCTCGGCGTCGACTCCCGCACCGTCATCCGTGAGATCCGCTTCTACCGGCTCGGCAACGGATCCAATCTCGAGACCTTCCTCTACGAGCCCGGCGGCGCTGACGATCCGCAGCGCCCCCAGCCGCGCAACAGCGACATCGGGGGTCACCACCTGGCCATCTACGTCGACGACATGGATGCCGCGGTCGCCTACCTGCGCGCGCACGGGATCGAGCCGATGGGCGAACCGACCGTCAGCGCGGGCGCGGCCGCCGGGCAGCGCTGGGAGTACTTCCGCAGCCCGTGGGGCATGCAGTTCGAACTCGTCAGCTACCCGGGCGGCAAGGCGTACGAGAAGGATGCCGTGGCAAACGGCACCCCGACGCTCTGGCATCCCGCGCACCCGGCCGCATGAGCACCACTTCGGGCAGAGTAGAGGGGATGACCCTCGAACCGCCGACGCACGGTGCCGCAGGCGCCAGGATCGCCGCGGAGTTGCGCGAGGCGATCCTGACCGGTGAACACGCACCGGGCACCCGCATCCGTCAGGAGGACCTCGCCGGCCGGCATGGCGCGAGCAGGTTGCCGGTGCGCGAAGCCCTCCGGATGCTCGAAGCCGAGGGCCTCGTCACCCTCGTCGCCAACACGGGGGCCTGGGTGTCGAGCCTGAGCCTCGCCGAGTGCGAAGAGATGTACCAGATCCGCGAACGGATCGAGCCGCTGCTTCTGCGCTTCAATGTGCCCCTCATGAGCGAGGCCGACATCGATGCGCTCGAGCTGCTCGCCGACGCCATGGAGCGTTCGGGTGAGGTCGAGCAGTTCTTGCGCCTCGACCGGGAGTTCCATCTCTCGTGCTACACGGCCGCCGAGACGAGCATGCTCGGCGACATGGTGCAGGGTCTCTGGAACCGCACTCAGCACTACCGCCGCGCCTTCACCCGCATGTTCAGGTCGGAGGGCGACAGGAGTGTGCATCATGAACATCACCTGCTCGTCTCGGCGATCCGGCGTCGCGACGCCGACGAGGCCGAGCGCGTCCTCGCCGGGCACATCCGGCGCACCCGACTCGAGCTGGCCCGCCACCCCACTGTCTTCGAGAACTAGAACCCCTGAGATACAAGGAGAAACACATGGCCATCGCGACCATCAACCCCGTCACCGGCGAGACCGTCAAGGAATTCCCCGCCGACGATGCCGCCACCGTCGACCGCAAGATCGGCGAGGCGGAGGCGGCGTACCAGTCGCTCAAGGCCACCACCTTCGCGCAGCGCGCCGAATGGATGCGCGCCACCGCCGATCTCGTGGAGAAGGAGGCGGACGAGACCGCCAGGATCCTGGTCCTCGAGATGGGCAAGCCGCTGGCGCAGGCCAAGGCCGAGGTGCTCAAGTGCGCCAAGAACATGCGTTTCTACGCCGACCACGCCGAGTCATTCATGGCTGACGAGCCCCTCGAGAACCCGTCGAGCGTCGGCGCCTCGCGTGCCTTCGCCCGGTACCAGCCGCTCGGCGTCGTGCTCGCCGTCATGCCGTGGAACTACCCGCTGTGGCAGGTCGTGCGCTTCGCAGCGCCCGCTCTGATGGCGGGCAACACGGGTGTGCTGAAGCACGCCTCGAACGTGCCGCAGTCGGCGCTGTACCTCGACACCGTGTTCGAGCGCGGCGGATTCCCGGCCGGCTCATTCCGGGCGCTGCTGATCGGCTCGCGCGAGGTGAAAGCCGTCATCGAGGATTCGCGCGTGCAGGCCGTCACGCTGACCGGCTCCGAGCCGGCAGGCCGTTCGGTCGCCGGCATCGCCGGTGGCGCCGTCAAGAAGAGCGTCATGGAGCTGGGCGGGTCCGACCCGTTCATCGTGATGCCGAGCGCCGATCTGGAGGCCGCGGCGACCACCGCCGTCAAGGCCCGCGTGCAGAACAACGGGCAGTCGTGCATCGCGGCCAAGCGGTTCCTCGTGCACGCCGACATCTACGACGCCTTCGCCAAGCTGTTCGCCGACAAGATGGCCGCGCTCAAGGTCGGCGACCCGCTCGACGACGCGACCGATGTCGGACCCGTCGCCACCGAATCCGGCCGCGCCGATCTTGCCGAGCTCGTCGACGACGCGGTCGCCAAGGGCGCGACCGTGCTCGTGGGCGGCAAGGCGATCGACGGCCCGGGCTGGTTCTACCAGCCGACAGCCCTGGGGAACCTCACCGACGACATGCGCATCGTGATGGAGGAGACCTTCGGCCCGGTCGCCTCGCTGTACAAGGTCGCCGACCGCGACGAAGCCATCCGCATCGCGAACCAGACCACGTTCGGTCTCAGCTCGGCGGTGTGGACGAGCGACACGGCGGAGGAGGACTTCTTCGTGCGCGAGCTGGCGGCCGGCGCGGTCTTCATCAACGGGATGACGGTCTCCTACCCGGAGCTGCCGTTCGGCGGCATCAAGGACTCCGGCTTCGGCCGCGAGCTGGCGGCCGAGGGACTGCGCGAGTTCACGAACGTCAAGACGGTCTGGAAAGCCTGATGGCCGAGATCGGCTTCATCGGCCTGGGCACGATGGGGACCGCCATGGCGCGGAACCTGGTGGATGCCGGCCACACGGTCCGCGTCTGGAACCGCAACCCCGATGCCACCGCGCCGCTGCTCGATGCCGGGGCCGTCGCCGCGGAGTCCCCCGCCGACGCACTCGGCACCGGGATCGCGTTCTCGATGCTCTCCAACGATGCGGCGGCGGATGCCGTGTTCAGCGAGGATGCGCTGCGAACCGTTTCCGGCAGCCTCCACGTGAACATGGCATCGATCAGCCCGGTGGCGGCGCGCTCGCTCGCCGATCGGCACGCCGCGGCCGGCGTCGGCTATGTCGCCGCTCCGGTGCTCGGGCGACCGCCGGTCGCGGTCGCGGGCCAGCTCAACATCCTCGCGGCCGGCGCCGATGCCGACATCGATCGACTCGAGCCCTACTTCGACGTCATCGGCGCACGCACCTGGCGCATCGGCACCGAACCGGCACAGGCGAACCTGGTCAAGATCGCGGTGAACTTCAACATCATCCATGCGATCGAGGCGCTCGGCGAGTCCATTTCGATCGTCGAGCACCACGGCATCGACCCGGTCGGTTTCGCCGAGCTGCTGACCAGCACCCTGTTCGGCGGAGCGTCGTACACGGCCTACGCCGACATCATCGCCCACCGGCGGTACGAGCCGGCCGGCTTCACCACGGTGCTCGGCCTCAAGGACCTCGGTCTGGCCGAGGCCGCGGCCGCGCAGGTCGGGGTCACGCTGCCGACGGCTCCCGCGCTCCGGCGGGTGTTCGAGGAGACCCTCGCCCAGCCGGGCGGCGACAAGCTGGACTGGGCCGCGATCGCCGAGGTCGCGAGAACGGCAGCATCCTCGTAGCGGATCAGTAGGCTCACCAGCATGGTCTCCGCGCTCTCGATCACCTCGGCGGTGCCCGATCCGGCGCTGCTCGATCTGCCGTGGAACCTCCCGCTCGAGGTCTGGCCCGACGAGACCATCGCCACCCTGCCGAAGGGCATCTCGAGGCACCTGGTGCGATTCGTCCACCTCGGCGGCTACGTCGTCGCGATCAAGGAGACCTCTGCCGAGCTGGCCAAGCGCGAATACGAGCTGCTGCGCACCCTGCAGCGCCTCGACATCCCGTGCGTGGAACCGGTCGCCGTCATCACCGGCCGGGTCACCGACGAGGGCGAAGACCTGGCGCCGGCCCTGGTGACCCGGCACCTGCGCTTCTCGCTCCCCTACCGCGCGCTCTACTCGCAGGCCCTTCGCCCCGACACGGCGACCCGCCTGGTCGACGCGCTGGCGGTGCTGCTCGCACGCCTGCACGTCGTCGGCTTCTTCTGGGGCGACGTCTCGCTCTCGAACACCCTGTTCCGGCGCGACGCAGGCGCCTTCGCCGCCTATCTGGTGGATGCCGAGACGGGCAAGCTGCACGAGACTCTCTCCTCGGGCCAGCGCGAGCACGACCTGGAGATCGGCCGGATCAACATCGCCGGCGAGCTGCTGGACCTGCAGGCCGGAGGCCGGCTCGACGACGACATCGATCCGGTGGCCATCGCGGACGGGATCGTCGAGGCCTACCTGCGGCTGTGGGAGGAGCTGACCGCGTCCGAGTCCTTCCCCCAGGACGAGCGCTGGCGCATCAACGACCGCGTCGAGCGGCTCAACGATCTCGGGTTCGACATCGAGGAGCTGTCGATCCGCACCGACGAGACCGGCACCCAGGTGCGCATCCAGCCCAAGGTGGTGGATGCCGGCCACCACTCCCGCCGCCTGCTCCGGCTGACCGGGATCGACGCCGGCGAGAACCAGGCGCGCCGCCTGCTCAACGACCTTGACGCCTACCGCGCGACGGGCGACCGCAAGGACCTCGACGAGGAGCAGGTCGCGCACGACTGGGTGGTCCGCGTGTTCGAGCCCGTGATCCGCGCGATCCCGAAGGAGCTGCGCGGCAAGCTGGAACCCGCGGAGGTCTTCCACCAGCTGCTCGAGCACCGCTGGTACCGATCGCAGAACGAGGGCCGCAACATCCCTCTCGCCGAGGCTCTGACCTCGTACGTCGACACCGTGCTGCGTCACCGCCGCGACGAGGTGACCGTCGTGGCACCGGTCACCGGGGCCTTCACCTCGCCCATCGACCTCGTGCCGCTCGACACCTCAGCGATCGACGCGATCGGCGCTTCCGAGGCCGACGGCGAGGACTGGCGCTCCAAGGTATGAGCGCCGCACCCGGCCGCGTGGGGCCGCTCGGACGACTGGGTGGCGCCGTCGGCACGCACCCGGTCGTCGCGATCGTGATCTGGGCCGTGCTGGTCGCCACCGCGGTCGCGACGGCTCTCGCCGGAGCGGGCGGTCAGACCCTCTTCGACCGGCTGAAGAGCGGCGCGCCGGGGGTGACCGGGGAGGCGACGCGGGCCGACGCTGCGCTCGCCGGAAACGGTCCCGCGACCGATTCCGTCACCCTGCTGGTGCACGGCGTGACCCTCCACGATCCGCAGCTGATCCTCGAGACCAACCGGCTCGGCACGGCGCTCAAGAAGCTGCCGCACACGGACTACATCGATCCGCTCGTGCTGCCGACCCTTCCGGACGGCAGCCACCCCGCAGCCATCGCTGCCGCGTTCTCGCCCGACGGGACGGGCGTGCTGCTGACGGCGACCGTGTCGGGCGTGGGGTCGTCCGACCCTGACCCGGCAACGGTCGACCGCGTGACCGCGGCGATGCGGCACACGGCGTCGCGGCTGACCGCCGCCTTCCCGGGAGCCAGCGCTCTCGTCGGCGGCAGCTCGTTGCTCGTCGATTCGATCGTGAAGGTGTCGGCCAACGACCTGGAGCGCGGGGAGGCGGTCGCCCTGCCCATCGCGCTCGTGGTGATGCTCCTCGTCTTCGGCGGATTCCTGGCCGCAGGCATCCCGCTGCTCGGCGCGATCGTCTCGATCGTGGGGTCGCTCGGCGTGCTGTTCGCGATCACCTTCCTCACCGACATCGACACCACCGTCATCAACGTCATCACCGCGGTCGGCCTCGGGCTGTCGATCGACTACGGCCTCCTCGTGGTGAGCCGGTTCCGCGAGGAGTACCGCACGGCCCTGACCGCCATGGGGCCGGACTGGCACCTCAGCGACGACGACCGCCGCGGCATCCGGCTGCTGGCCATCCGGCGCACGGCGGATCGGGCCGGGCGCACCGTGCTGTTCTCGGGAACCACCTTCGCCATCGCCTCGGCGGGCCTGCTGGTCTTCGACCCACGGATCGTGCGCGCCATCGGCGTCGGCGCCCTTTCGGTCACGGCGATCTCGCTCGCCACGGCGCTCACGCTCATCCCGGCGCTGCTCTCCCTCAGTGGCGACCGCCTGATCCGCCCTGGCGCGCTCACGCACCTGCCCGGACTCGGACGGCTGATCACCCGGTTCGGCGACATCGCGCCCGCCGAGGGATTCTTCTCGACCCTGACCCGACGGGTGCAGAAGCATCCGGCCCTGGTCACCCTGGCCTGCGTGCTCGTGCTGCTCGCGGTCGGCAGCCCGTTGCTCACCCTGCGCCTGGCCAACACCAGCATCGATGCGATCCCGGCATCCTCCAGCCAGGACTCCTTCACCGAGGCTCTCGCACAGCAGTTTCCGGATGCCGCGAGCCCCCGCATTCAGCTGGTGACGGCCACCGAGGCCGACGCCGTCTCGTGGGCGACGCAGGTGTCGAAGTTGCCGCACGTGGATTCGGTGGCCGCGCCCCTGCACCACGGGAGCAGCGGCGGAGGGGCCTGGAGCGCCGTCGTGCGCGCCGACCCGGTGTACGGCGTCGACCTGGTGCAGACGATCCGTGCCGACCGCCCCGACTTCGCGGACGGCACTCCTGCGCGCGTGACCGGCATCGACGCCCACACCGCCGACCTCTCGGACTCGCTGCTCGCCAGCGCCCCCTGGGCGGTGGCGATCATCGCGCTCGGCACGATCGTGCTGCTGTTCCTGATGACCGGATCGCTGATCGTCCCGCTCAAGGCGCTCGTCGCCAGCGCCCTCTCGCTCGGCGCCTCGGTGGGCGTGCTGGTCTGGGGCTTCGAGCAGGGACACTTCGCCGGCATCCTGAACTTCGACCCGGCCCACGTGCACGGCGTCGACGTGCTCGTGCTGGTGCTCACCTTCGCGTTCGGGTTCGGCCTGGCGATGGACTACGAGATGTTCATCCTGTCGCGCATCAAGGAGCAGGTGGACGCCGGGGTCGGCCCGCGGGAGTCGATCGCCATCGGGCTGCAGCGCTCGGGGCGCATCATCACCTCGGCGGCCGCGATCATCATCGTGGTCTTCGCCGGATTCGCGAGCGGCGATCTCATGGTGATCAAGCAGCTGGGCACAGCGCTGGCCGTCGCGGTGCTGCTGGATGCGACGATCGTGCGGTGCCTGCTGGTCCCGGCCTTCATGACCTGGCAGCAGCGGATCATGTGGTGGGCGCCGAAGCCGCTGAAACGACTTCACGCGCGGATCGGGTTCTCGGACTGAGGTGACCGCGCGCCGTATGGTTCACTGAGACTGAACACTCGGAGGTCGTACATGAACACACCCAGGATCGCCATCCTCGGCAGCGGCGCGCAGGGCGCGGGAGTCGGGGCGGACATGGTCCGCGCCGGCCTCGACGTGACCTTCATCGAGCAGTGGCCGGCCCACGTGGAGGCGATGCGCCGCAACGGCATCGAAGTACGCATGCCCGAGCAGACCGTCACGACCGAGGTGGAGGTGATGCACCTCTGCGAGGTCGCCACCCTGCGGGAGTCATTCGACATGGTGTTCCTGGTGATGAAGGCCTACGACAGCCGATGGGCGACTCAGCTGATCGCCCCCTATCTCACGCCCGGCGGGGTCGTCGTCGGGCTCCAGAACGGGATGAGCGTCGATGACATCGCATCCGTCGTCGGGCCCGAGCGCACCATCGGCGCCGTCATCGAGATGGCCTCGAACATGTTCGAGCCGGGGATCATCACCCGCCAGAACTCGCCCGCGACGGCGTGGTTCGCGGTCGGAGGGCTCGACGACGCGTCCGCGGAGCACGCCGCCGACGTCCAGGCCGTGCTGAGCTCGGCCGGGACGGTCGAGGTCTCGGACGACATCCGCTCCTCGAAATGGATGAAGCTGATCGCCAACGCCGGCGAACTCGTGCCGTCGGCGATCCTCGACCTTCCCCTGAACAGCGCTGCGGAGATCCCCGAGGTGCGCGAGTTCATGATCTCCTGCGGTCGCGAGACCGCCCGCGCGACCGTGGCATCCGGCTCCCGCCTGGTGCCGGTCTTCGGCCTGCGCGACGACGAGGTGACCGAACCCGACCGATACGCCGAGGAGTTGCTCGAGCAGGTGCTCACCCGGTTCTCGTTCCACGACACCCTGACCACGGTCCTCCAGGACTGGCGCAAGGGCCGCCACGCGGAATACGCAGAGGTCAACGGCCACGTCGTGGACGTCCTCGCCGCGCACGGGCAGGATGCGCCCGCCAACCGCCGCACGGTCGAACTGGCGCGTCGAATCGAGCGCGGGGAACTCGAGCCGGGCATCCAGAATCTGGGTCTGATGGTCGCCGAAGCGAGCTCGTCGGCTCGCTAGACCGCGGGCGGGATCGGAGCGGCGGCGAGCTCCAGCAGCCCCGACAGGTTGTGCAGGCCCGGCTCGAGTTCGCGCCGCTCGATGCGGTGGGCGAACTCCACGACGGCGGCATTCGCGGGCGCGTCCGACCCGAGCTGCCGATGGGTGGCGACGACGCGTCCGTTGAGATCGTCGACTTCGCTGCGGCGGTGCTTGATCCAGTCCTGCAGGATCGTCGTCTTGGAGTCGTTCATCACGAACCCGCCAAGCAGGGTGTCCAGCAGGATCTCGACCTCGCGCCCCGGCTGGTCGAGGGCGTCAGCGGGGAGTCCGAAGATCGGGAGGATCGGGTTGCCGAGACCGACTGTGGCGTCCAAGGCCTCCTGGCCGCAGCGCAGCATGAACTGACGCATCTCGGGGATGGCCGCGGCCTCGACCATCGGCAGTCCGAGGATCGCCGTCGTCACCAGCGTCGTCGAGTTGCTGACCAGCTTCATCCACTTGGCCGCGCGGATGTCATCGACGACGTCCACCTTGCCGACGTGCCGCAGCAGGGAGGCGACCTCCTCCTCGCGGCCGCGGGTCGCGTCGTCGATGCTGCCCACGGCGAACCAGGACCTCGGCGGCGGCGAGTGACGCTCCACGACTCCGGGCTCGAACATCATCGAGGTGATCTCGATGACGCAGCCGAGGGTGCGCTCGGGCCCCACGACGCCGGCGATCGCGTCCACCGTCATGCCGTTCTGCACGCCGACCAGCAACCCGTCAGCGGCGAGATACGGCTCGATGAGCTGGGCGGCCCAGGTCGAGTCGTAGGCCTTCATCAGCATCAGGACGACGTCGAAGGTGCCCCGCAGCTCGGCGACCTCGCACAGGTGACGCACATCGACGCGCGTGAGCACCGATTCACCGGGCATGTTGACCCGCAGGCCGTTCGCCCGCATCGCCTCGACGTGCGCCGGCCACTGCTCGATCAGCGTGACGTCCAGCCCGGCGTTGGTCAGATCGGCGCCGATGGACGCGCCGTTGGCCCCTGCTCCGAGAATGGCGATGCGTTGCGTCACGATGACCTCCCGGGTCGAGTGTTCACCATGATTGAACTCGACCGGGTGGGTTTAGTGCAAATCGCGCATGGCGGCGAGTACGTCGGTCGCGCTCCGCGCGGGACCCTGCGCGTGCGCGCTCTTGCTCAGCGACGCGTTGGCTTCACGATCATGCCGGCCCAGCACCATCCACAGGCCCTTCGCCGGTTTGGCGGTGTGGTTCACGTACAGATGCGGCCGCAGGGAGTCGAAGCTCAGGGAGTCGCCCGCCTTCAGGACGAAGGTGTCGAAATCCAGTTTCAGGGTGAGCTCACCCTCGATGATGTAGCCGTACTCGATGCCGGCGTGGCGCATCAATTCACCTTCGACCGAGCTGGCGCCGCCGGGTGCGTACGTCGTGATGAGCGGGTCGACGAGGTCGAAACCCCCGACAGCAAGCCGTTCCCAGGTGACTCCGTTCTCCATCTCGATGGTCGGATTGTCGGCGCTGCGCTGGATCGGTGCGCCGGCTCCTGCACTCGACGACACGGAGGCGGGTGACGGCGACGGCACCTGGCCCATCAGTTCGTCGATGGATGCCTCGAGGTAGGTCGCGACCGCCCACAGGGTGCTGACCGATGGTTCGGTCTTGCCGGTCTCCACCTGGGACAGCAGGCTCGGGGAGATGCCGACGGTCGACGCGACGGCTCGCAGGGAGTAGCCGCGAGCCTCGCGCGCGGCCCGGATCCCTGCCCCCAATTCCTTGGTCACTCGGCGTCCTTCTGCATGCCGCGATCCTAGTGTGCTCCGACCCGGATCGCGGGCCCTCCGCCTGCTACTGTTTACCATCAGTAAACACTGGATCGACAGGAGCACACGCATGACCACACCGAGGATCGCCGTCGTCGGGGCCGGGGCGAACGGGGCCGGTGTCGGTGCGGACCTCGTCAGGGCGGGCTACGACGTCACTCTGATCGAGCAGTGGCCCGACAACGTCGCGGCGATGCGAGCGAACGGCGTCGTGGTCGAGATGCCCGATGAGACGCTCACCGTCCCGGTGCACGTGATCAACTTCTGCGAGGTCGCCGAACTGCGGGCGACCCGCTTCGACCTCGTCTTCATCGTCGTGAAGGCCTACGACACCCGCTGGGCGTGCGAGCTGATCAAGCCGTACCTCGCGGCGGATGGGCTGGCGGTCGGGCTGCAGAACGGCATGACCGTCGACGACATGGTCGACATCCTCGGTGCGGACCGCACGCTCGGCGCGGTGATCGAGATCGCGGCGGGCATGTTCACCCCGGGTGTCGTGGAACGCCACACCCCGCCGTCCGGCACGTGGTTCGCGGTCGGCAGCCTGAGCGCAGCCACCGCAGGCCGCGAGCCCGAGGTCGTCGAGGTGCTCGGTCACGCCGGGACCGCGGTCGTCGTCGACGACATCCGGTCCGCGAAGTGGATGAAGCTGGTGGTGAACAGTGCAGAACTCGTGACGTCCGCGATCCTCGACCTGCCCCTGCTGGAGGCGGCGAAGGTCCCCGGGATGCACGACTTCATGCTGCAGGCCGGCAAGGAGGCCGTGCGCACGGCCCTGGCGACGGGGCACCGTGTCGTCCCCATCTTCGGACTGACCGACGTGGACCCCGCCGACCCCGAGCACTTCGTCGACGTGATGCTCGACGCCGTCTACACGCAGTGGTCGCTGCCCCACACCAAGACGACCGTCCTTCAGGACTGGCAGAAGGGCCGGCGCGGCGAGGCCGAGCAGCTCAACGGCTACGTCGTGAGCGAGCAGGAGCGGATCGGCGGATCGGCCCCCGCAAACGCCCGCACGGTCGAGATCGCGCGCCGCATCGAGAGCGGCGAGCTCGTCGGGCACCCGTCGAACGCGGCCCTGCTGCTCGCGCCACTCTGAGCCAGCGGCGCCGGAAAGCGGCGAGCCCTACATCGCGTCGTCGTGCGCGCCGAGATAGTTCCGCAGGTACTCGTCCTGCAACTCGGGAACGCCGTGCAATCCGTCGACGTCCAGGGTGAAGCCGGCCTGCTCGATGAGGTACGCGCGCGACGCTTCGGCCTGGGCGCGCACGGTGTCCAGGTCGACGTCGACCAGCCGGCCGTCCCACTTGCGCGGGCGCCCGGCGACGAACACCGCCTGGATGCTGGCGCGATCGATCCCGTGAACCGCGAGGGCCACCGCGTTGCCGGCCGGGATGCTCACCGCGTCCGAGACATCCGCCATGAGCAGATCGGCCTGCTTGCCAGGGGTGAGCGATCCGATCTGGTCGAGCAGGCCGCCGGCCTCGGCTCCGCCCAGCGTCGCCCACTCCAGCACCTCGGCGCTCTCGAGGCGGCGCGGCATCGTGCGACCGGCCATGCCCTCGACCGTGGCGTGCATCCGCTGCGTCAGCATCGTGGCACGCATCTGCGTGAACGGATCACCGGCGAGCGAGATCTCCACGTCGACGCTGAGGCCCGGACGGATGCCCGCATCCATCACCCGTTGCACCGGCGGCACCGCGCCGGCCAGGCCGAGCTGCTCGTCGGAGGTCGTCGCCAGCACGATGTGCGCGCCGGCGGCGATCAGCTGGGTCCACGCGGCCTCGGTCAGGGAGGTCGCGTGGATGATCGTGACATCGGGTCCCAGGTAGCCGCGCTCGCCCAGGGACGCCAGCTCGTCCGATGACCCGGCGCCCATCACGCCGTCGATCGTGATCGCCAGTCCGAGGTCGCGCGCAATTCCGATGAGCTCCTCGGCCGGCTTCACGCGTCGCATGTCGATGGCCATGCGCAGGGTGATCAGAGGGTCGGCATCCGCCTTCTGCTTCAGGCGCGCCAGGTCATCGGGCCACTGCTCCTCCCAGTCACCGGCGTTCGGCGGCGCCGAGGCGTGGATCGCGCGGATGCCGGCATCCCCGTAGGCGCGGAAGACCGCATCCGAGTGGGCTCGCGACCGCGAGTTGTGGCTGAGGTCGGTGACTGTGGTGAAGCCGGAGTCGAGCGCGCCCAGCAGCGCGACCAGGTCGCCGATGTACATGTCCTCCGGCCGGTAGTGACGCGCGATCCCGTCGTGGGTGACCGACATGTACAAGGGAAGGTCGGCATCCGGGATGAGGCGACGCATCGAGCCCTGCCAGCAGTGGCGGTGGCCGTCGACGAACCCGGGCATGATCAGCTTGCCGCGGGCGTCGATGACGATCGCATCCGCCGGAGCGGCGACGCCACTCGGCCCGACCGACGCGATCCGATCGGACTGGATGAGCACGTCACCCGACGGAAGCGTTCCGATGGCGGGATCGAGGGTGAGCACCATCCCGCCGCGCAGCAGGACGGGACGCCCGTCGGCACGCGACAGTTCGGCCAGCACAGCGTCGGTCATGAGCAACCGTTCCCTTCGGTCAGTCGTCACCGCCGCGCGAACCCGAGGTGAAGCGCGCGGCGATCAGGGCGAGGAGGATGATGGCGCCATAGGCGGCCGAGATCCAGAACGGCTGGATCTGCGACAGGGTCAGGATGTTCGAGACCAGCCCGAGCAGCAGCACGCCGCAGAGCGCCCCCAGCATCGAGCCGCGCCCGCCGTTGAGGCTGATGCGACCGATCACGGCCGCGGCGAACACCGTGAAGATCAGGTTCTGGCCCTGGCTGGACACCACGGAGGCCAGCCGACCGGTGAGCATCAGGCCGGCCAGCGCCGCGAGCAGGCCGCCGACGATGAACGTGCCCCAGACGATCCGGTTCACGTTGATGCCCGCTGCTCGCGCCGACTCCGCGTTGCCGCCGATCGCGTACAGGGCCCTGCCGACCCGGTTGTAGCGCAGGAACAGTCCGGCGATCAGGAAGGCGAGGCCCGCGATGATCACCGGCAGCGGAACTCCCAGGACGTTCGCGTTGCCGATGAAGAGGAACGGTGCAGGCAGGCTGTAGAGCGTCTTGCCTCCCGTGAGCCCGACCGTCACACCGCGCAGCAGGATCAGCATCGCGAGGGTGGCGATGAACGCGTTGAGACCGAGTTTCACCACCAGGAAGCCGTTGAACAGGCCGACCGCGGCACCGACCGCGAAGAGCACCAGGAGGGCGAGGTACGGGTTCACGTTGAACCCGGAGCCGCCGATGGAGGTGGGCGTGACCAGCCAGGCCGCCAGCATCGGCGCGAATCCGACGACCGACTCCAGCGACAGGTCGAACTTGCCGCCGATCAGGATGATGGCTTCGGCGATGACGATGATCGCCAGCTCCGACGACTGGCGCAGGATGTTGATGATGTTGGGGCCGCTGAGGAACACCGGATGGATCAGCGCGCCGACGATCACCACGATGATGATGATCGGCACCAGCGCGAACTCGTCGAGCCTCAGCAGCTCGACGATGCGACGGCGGGGCTGAGATGCCGGCACCGCCGAGGTCGCCGCCGGCGTGGTCGTCGGGATCGGTGCTTCGCTCACAGGTTGACTCCTTCGATCGCGGCGACCATCGCCTTGTCGTCCCAGCCGGCGTCGAACTCGGCGTGGACTTGTCCGTTGAACATCACGACCACCCGGTCGCAGACCGCCAGCTCGTCGATCTCATCCGAGACCAGGAGCACCGCGGCATCCGAGGTCCTGATGGTCTCGAAGAGGGCGGCCTTGGAGGCCACGTCGACCCCGGCGGTCGGGGAAAGCAGGACGAGCAGTTGCGGCTCGACGGCCAGGGCCCGCGCCATCACGGTCTTCTGCTGGTTGCCGCCCGACAGCTCGCCGACCAGCTGCCGCGGCGAGCTCACCTTCATCTGCAGGGCGTCGATCATCCGCAGGGCGAGCGAGCGCTGGCGCTTCGGCGGGACGATGCCGCCGGTGCCGATCCGTTCGAGAACGGTGAGCGAGATGTTGTCCTCCACCGAGAGGTTCGCAGAGAACCCGCTGCGATGCCGGTCCTCTGGCACGTAGCCGACACCACGATCACGGGTGGTGCGCACGCGCCCGGGCCGCAGCGGCTCACCGCCGAGCAGGATCTCGCCGGACTCCTGCTTGACCTCACCGACGACGGCGCCGGCGAGTTCGCGGCGGCCGGATCCCGTGAGACCGGCGAGTCCGACCTTCTCCCCCGCCCGGACGGTGAGGGAGACGCCGTGCACCGCGCCGGGAACGACGACGTTCTTCACATCGAGTACGACCGGCGCGTCCGAACGAGCCGTGGTCGCCCGTGGCGACGTCTCGGCATACTCGCTTCCGACCATCGCAGAGACCAGCTGGTTCTTGGGCAGATCGTGGACGCCCTCGGTCGCCACGAGGCGGCCGTCGCGCATCACCGCGACCCGGGAGCAGATCTCGTAGATCTCGTCGAGGTGGTGGGAGATGAAGACGAACGTCACCCCCTCGGACTGCAGCCGGCGCATGTGGGCGAAGAGCTGCTCGATCTCGCGCGACTCCAGCTGTGCAGTCGGCTCGTCCAGGATGATGAGCTGGCTGCCGCGACGCAGCGCGCGGGCGATCTCCAACTGCTGACGCTGGCCCACCGTGAGGTCGCCGGCGAGCACACGCGGATCCAGCTCGAGGCCCCAGTTCTCGAGCTGTTCGACCGAGTCCCGTCGGACGCGACCCCAGTCGACGGCCCCGCCGCGGCGGGTCGGGTAGTCGTTCAAGAAGAGGTTCTCGCCCACCGAGAGCTGAGGGATGACCGTCGAGTGCTGATACACGCACGCGACGAGTGGCCGCCAGGCCTCTCGCGCCGAGGGCTCTGGAGCCGGCGCACCCGCGAAGCGGATCTGCCCGGAGTCGGGCCGGTCCAGCCCGGTGATCAGGCGGACCAGGGTGGACTTGCCCGCCCCGTTCCGCCCGACGAGAGCCAGCGACTCGCCGGAGTGCACGGACAGAGAGACGCCGTCCAGCGCCAGCGTCGCGCCGTAGCGCTTGACCAGCCGCTCGGTCTCCATCAGCGCGGGGGCCGACGCGCTCTCCGTCCGTGCATTCATGACTCAGTCCCTCACTTCTCGGGCGCGTTGCCCCACAGGGACGCGTCGTCGGCGTTGGCCTTCGTGACCAGGGTCGCCGGCAGCAGGTCCATGAGGTTGCCGTTGAACTTGACGATCGTGCTGTTGTGGTCCGTCTTGCCGACCTTCAGCTTCTTCCCGTCGAGGGCATCCTTCAGGTACTGCACGCCGTACTTCGCGTACTGATCGAGCGGCTGCGAGATCTCGGCGTCCATCGTCCCATCGCGCACCAGGTCGAGACCCTGCTTGGTCGCGTCGATGCTGATGTCGTAGATGTGACCGGGCTGTCCGACCTTGGCGTCCTTGCCCGCCTGCGTCAGCACGTTCAGGGTCGCGGAGAGGGCGTAGTCGGACTGCTGGAAGATTCCGGCCAGATCGGGGTTCGCATCCAGCGTGGTCTGCAGAGCCGCAGCTTGCTTGGAGGCGTCCCAATCGGTCGGCTGTTCGATCAGCTTGATGTTCGGGTGATCCTTGGTCATGCAGTCGTGGAAGCCCTGGGTGCGCTCGCGGCCGTTGATGGACGTCTGCGCGCCCTCGAGCGAGAGCACGGTGCCCTTGTCGCCGATGGCCTTGGCCATCGCGTCGCAGGCGATCTTGCCCATGCCGACATTGTCGGTCCGGACGATGGCGTAGACGTTGCCGCCATCCGGCCCGATGTCCATGGTGACCACCGGCACGTTGGACGACTTCGCGAAGTCGAGCGCCGGGATGATCGCCTTGCTGTCGTTGGCGACGATGAGCAGCCCCTTGGCCCCCTGCGAGACCAGGTCGTGCACATCGGTGATCTGCTTGCCGGAGTCGGAGTCGGCGTTCGTCGGTGCCAGCGCGTCGAAGCCCTGCTTCTTGAGCAGGGCCTGCGTCTGGTCCTGGAGCTCGACCTCGAACTGGGCGTCGAGGAACGGCGCCGAGTATCCGATGGTGGCGCCTGCCGAGCCGCCGCTGCTTGAGGTGCCGCTGGGGGTGGTCGAACTACAGGCTGAGACGCCGAGGGCGACCAGGCCGAGCACGACGCCGACACTGGCGCCGCGCATCAGGTGATGAGAGTGGTGCATGGGTTTCGTCCTTTCACAATGAGAAATGCGGACTCTGGTGGCGTATCTGGGTGGTGCAGGGCGGACGGATACGACTCAGTATTCGTTCGCCACGAACAGTTCCTGGGCCGGGAACTTGGTCAGAATGGCGGTGCCGGTCTCGGTGATGACGACCTCCTCCTCGATGCGCGCGGCGGAGAATCCGTCGTCCGCCGGGCAGTAGGTCTCCATCGCGAAGACCATTCCCACCTTCAACTCGATCGGATTCTCGAGTGAGTTGAGTCGGGAGATGATCGGGCGCTCGTGCAGTCCGAGGCCGAGCCCGTGCGCGAACTGCAGCCCGAAGGCCGAGAGCTCGTTCTCGAAGCCGAAGTCGGTGGCTGCCGGCAGCACGCGCGCGACGGTGTCGGTTCCGACGCCGGCTCCGATCGCGTCGAGAGCCGAGTCCATCCACTCGCGCGCCTGCTTGTAAGCGTCCCGCTGACTGGTGGTCGCACTTCCGACGCCGAAGGTGCGGTAGTAACAGGTGCGGTATCCGTTGTACGAGTGGATGATGTCGAAGAAGGCCTGGTCGCCCGGACGGATGATGCGGTCGGTGAAGTTGTGCGGGTGCGGGTTGCACCGCTCGCCCGAGATCGCGTTGACGGCCTCGACCTGGTCGGAGCCGAGCTCGTACAGACGCTTGTTCGCGAGCGCCACGATCTCGTTCTCGCGGATGCCCGGCTTGAGCACGTCGACGATGTCCTGATACACCCCGTCGACCATGGCCGCGGCCTGGTTGAGCAGCATGATCTCGTCCTGGCTCTTGATGACGCGCGCGTCGAGCATGTGCTGCTGCGCATCGGCCACCTTGAGGCCCTGACGTTCCATCTCGAACAGGAACGGCGGCTCGACGATGTCGACCCCGATCGGCGCGTCGGCGACACCGAGGTCGACGAGGATGCCCTTGATCTCGGTGATCGCATCGCGCATCAGGCCGGCGTCCGGCGCCACCGCGCCGCGGAAGCCGAGGAAGCCCGGGCGCCAGTTCTCCTGCGGGAGCCACGGCGAATACAGCTTGTGGTGACGGACGGCGGAGCCGAAGTCCCAGAGGATCGGCTGCTTGTCGCGGGTGATCAGCGCGTAGCGGATCATCTTGTCGCCGAGGGCGCCGCCGATCCACGTCTGGGTGGTGTAGCGGATGTTGTAGAAGTCGAAGAGCAGGAACGCGCCGCAGTCACTGGCCTCGAGGGCAGCTTGCGCACGCTCGACCCGGTACGTGCGCAGTCGATCGAAGTCGACCCGCTCCTCGTAGTCGACTCCCATGTGACCGGGTGCGGGCAATGGCCGCGTGGCATCCGTCAAGAGCCTCGTCCCTTCTTTGCAACGAGACTGCAATCGGTTGTGATTGCAATCGGTTGCAACTATGTCCCTTCCCGATCGCCAGCGCAAGTCCACTTGCTGATAATGTCGCGCCATGCCCAGACCGGTGACGATGGCGGATGTCGCCCTCCGATCCGGCGTGCACAAGGGCACCGTCTCGCGAGCGCTCAACCCGGCGACGCGCGATCAGGTCAACAGCTCCACGTTGGAGCGCATCGAGCGGGCCGCGGCATCGTTGGGTTACGTCCCCAACGTGATGGCCAGCGGACTGCGGCGCAGCCTCTCGATGACGGTCGGCGTGATCATCCCCGACCTCACGAACCCGATCTTCCCGCCGATCATCCGCGGCATCGAGAGCGAGCTGTCGCCGCGGGGTTACACCGCGCTGCTCGCCAACACCGACGCAACGGACTCGCTCGAGCGGGCGGCGTACCGCTCGCTGCTCGAGCGCCGCGTCGACGGCTTCATCGTCGGGACGGGTCTCACCGACCATCCGCTACTGGCCGAGGCCGCCGCAGCCGGCGTGCGGATGGTGCTCGTCAACCGCGGCACCAGCGAACGCACGCCCTTCCCCCTGGTGACCGGCGATGATGCGTCGGGCATTCGCGCCGCCGTCGACCATCTCGTCGCCCTGGGGCACACCGACCTTCTCCACCTGGCGGGGCCGAAGGACTTCACCAGTGCGCTCGTGCGCGCCGCGGCGTTCAAGGAGGCCACACGGCGCCGAGGCCTGCGCGGCACCACGGTCACCGCGTCGGCCTTCAGCATCGAGGCGGGCCGGGCGGCCATGGATCAGGCGCTCCAGACCGGCACACGCCGCTGGACCGCGGTCGTGGCCAGCAACGACCTCGAGGCGCTTGGCGCGATCCGCTCGCTCCGGGCGCACGGGCTCCGCTGCCCCGACGACGTCTCGGTGGTCGGCTTCAACGACATGGCGTTCCTCGAGGACTTCAGCCCGCCCCTGACCTCCGTGCACGTGCCGTTGCTTGAGATGGGCGCCGAGGCAGCGCGGCTGCTGATCCTGGGCGTCGAGACCGGATCCCAGACGCCGGTGACGGTCGCCCTGCCGGTCTCGCTGATCGTGCGCGGCTCGACCGCTCCGCCCCGCGACCCCCGCACCCTTCCCGCTCTCGCGTACAGCTAGGCTGAACAGCACATCGCCAACCGGCGATCGGAGAGGATCCCCATGATCAGGCACATCGTCGCCTTCCGGTTGAGTTCCGCAGATCCGGCGGAACGTGCACGGCAGAGCGTGGGAATCCACGACCGCCTCACCTCCCTGGTCGGTGTCGTCCCCGGGCTCCTCCGCATGGACGTCGCACCCGACCTCGGCGTCGTCGACAGCCACTTCCATCTCGTGCTCGTTTCCGAGCATGACGACGCCCCGGCCCTCGCCGGGTACCAGGCGCACCCCGCGCACGTCGAGGCGTCCGCGTGGGTCGGCCAGTTCGTCGCCGAGCGCGCGATCGTCGACTACGAGCGCTGAGCCAGCACCCGGATGTCGCGGGTCGTCGTCCCCCGCGGGTCGATCAGGGTCTTGATCGCGGGCGGGCGACCCTCAGCCATCGGACGGAGCGCTCCATCGACGAGCTGGGAGATCGGCAGCACGTGCGGTGCCAGGATGCTCCACCTGCCCCGGCGCGCGGCGATCAGTTCGACGGCCCGCGGGAAGTCGACCTCGCGCACGAGTGCATTGGTGCCGATCAGGATCTTCTCCTCGAAGGTCACCGAAGCGAGGTCGACCTCGACCGGCGCTTTCTGGATGCCCACGAGCACGATCCGGCACCCGCGCGGAGCCAGCTCGAGAGCGGACAGCACGCCGCTTCGTGAACCGCTGACCTCGAAGATGACACGCAGCTCCTCCTCACCGATCGCAGCACGGATGAGGGAGAGGTCATCCGCATTTCCCGCGACCTGCACGACGGTGTCTGCGCCGAGCTCCGTCGCGATGGCGAGCCGCTCGGGGTCGAGATCCGCAGCGATCACGCGCGCGCCGCTCTGGGCGAGGGCATAGACCAGGAACGTCCCGATCCCGCCGACGCCCATCACCACCACGAGCTGTCCGTCGACGCCGCCGGCTCGCGAGACGTTGTGGACCGCGATCGACATCGGCTGGCAGAGCGCCGCCTCGTCGAGCGAGATGCCCAGGTCGTCCACGATCGCGCAGTTCTCGATCGGAGTCGTCACGTACTCGGCGAGAGCGCCGTCGCGGTGGAGACCGACGCCGGCGTACTGCTTGCACTGGTTCGACTGCCCGCGGAGGCAGGCATCGCAGTGACCGCAGGCGACCGAGCCGCACGACGCCACTTGACGGCCCATCCACGAGGGATCGACACCGTCGCCGATCGCCACGACCGTGCCCGAGAACTCGTGACCCGGCACGATCGCGCCGAGGTGGCCCGTTGCCGGATGCGGCGCCACGAAGGGATGCTGCTTCGGCCCGTTCGCCCATTCGCTCACGTCGGATCCGCAGACGCCGACGGTGCCGACCTCGAGCAGGAGCTCACCCGGGCCGGGGGACGGCACGGGGACCTCCTCGAATCGGATGTCCTCCTTACCGTGGTAGACGGCAGCGGACATGGTGGCGGGCAGTTCGGTCATGCTCATCGATCTCTTCCATTCGGTTGCCAGTCCAGGCCCGCGTCGCGCGCGGCCTGGAGAACGAGTGCGGCGTAGTCCAGCTCGGACCATGGGCTCGCCGCCAGACGTGAGTACTCCACCTCAGTGGCCGCGAGCAGGGGCATCGCGGTTCCGACCTCGCGCGCCAGAGCTTGCGCGAGCCAGATGTCCTTGCGCTGTCCGGCCGCGGTGAACGTCGGGGCATAGTCGGAATCGACGATCGCGCCGGTCTTCGCCTGCGAGTACCGGGACCCCGGCGCACTGTCGTTGAAGAAACCCATGAACGCGCCGCGAGGCACGCCGGCCTTCTCGCCCAGCACGACGACCTCGGCCAGGGCCTGCATCGTGATGGTGAGCACGGCGTTCACCCCGAGCTTGATGACGTTCGCCTCGGTGCCGGTGCCGACCGGCACCACCTGTCTGCCGATCGCCCCCAGGATCCTCTCCGCCGCCGGCAGCGCGCGCGGATCCCCCGACACCACGAAGGCGGCCTCGCCCGCGTCGACGACGCCCGGATTCCCGCTCACGGGAGCGGACAGATAGGCCATCCCCGCGCCGTGGGCAGCGGATGCCGCACCCGCCGCAGCGGCGGGCGACACCGTCGAGCAGTCGATCCAGATCGACGGGCCCCCGTCGACGGCCGGGATCCGAGCCGCCAGATCGTCGAGGGCATCGTCGTCGAGTACGGACGAGATCACGACGTCGTGTCCGGCGATGCCGGCGAGCTCCGGCAGCCGAACGGCGCCCAGCTGCTCCAGCGGGTCGACTCGGATCGGGGTCCGGTTCCATACCGAGACGGCCCGGTTTGCGACGAGCAAGCGGCGAACGAGAGCCGAGCCCATCCGGCCCGCGCCCGCGACGGCGACGGTCGGCTCGCCCTGCGGCAGGGGGCGGACCGGGGGCATGCCGGGAGTGCGCTCATCCATCACTGTTCACTCTACCTGTACACCGGGCACCGCGCCCGGGCACCGCCGGCTCAGGACGACTGCCAGCCCTGGCCGCTCCATCCGCCGTCGACGACGACCGTCGATGCCGTCGTGTAGGCGGCCTCGTCGCTCAGCAGGAGCCCGACCACGCTCGCCGCGTACTCCGGGCCGCCGATGTGACCGAGCGGCGTGCGCACCCGGATCGCCTCCTCGAGCCCGTCCGCGCCCTCGTACTGGACGCCCATCATGGGCGTCGCGGTGAATCCGGGCATGAGCGTGTTCACACGGGTGCGGGGAGCCAGCTCCATCGCCAACGACCGGGACAGCGCATCCACCGCTCCCTTGACCGCGGTGTACGCCGCGTAGGGGGCGAAGCCCGTGCGCGCGACCGTCGACGATACGAAGACCAGCGACGATCCCTCGGTCAGGTGCGGGAGAGCGGCCTGAGTCAGCAGGTAAGGAGTGCGCACGTGCACCTGCCAGAGCGCGTCGATCTCCTCGGCCGTGGCCTCAGCGAGGGGCGCGTGCGTGAAGTGACCTCCGGCATGCACGATGCCGTCGATCCCGTCGCCCCCCTCGATCGCCGCATCGATAATGCCCGGCACGTTCGCCGAATCGGCGAGGTCGGCTGCGAACAGGCGGATGTTCGGCACCCCCTTCGCTGTCTCGGGATTCGGTCGGCGCGACACCGCGAGCACGGTGGCGCCGTTGTCGGCGAGGAGGCGCGACGTCGCGGCGCCGATGCCGGAGCTCCCCCCCGTCACGATGTAGGACTTCCCGCTCAGATCGAGCTTCACAGGTACTCCGTTTCCTCGGTCATGCCCGGTTGCGGCCAATTGCCGAACACTTCGGCATAGCTGTGCGACATGAGTTCCAGCACGTTCCCCCACGGGTCGGCGCAGTAGACGAGGCGCCATGGGCGCCCGGGGACGAAGTCCTGCACCGGCGCAAGTCGGCGGCCACCGGCGGCCACGACGCGTTGCGCGGCGGCTTCGACATCCGGTTCGGTCAGGCAGAGATGCCAGGGACCGGGGCGGAGGTTGCCCAGGCCGGGTTCACGGTTCTCGGCCGCCGGCTCGACGAACTCGAACAGTTCGATCCCCGCTCCCCCGCCTGTCAGCAGATGCGCCTGGTACGCCACGCGGAAGTCGCCCCCGAACAGCTGTCCGGTCTCGGCCGTCGCCGCCGAGCCCGCGCGCAGCACGCGCGGGCCCATGATGCATCGGAAACCGAAGACCTCGCCGTACCACCGGATGGCCGCCTCCACATCGGGGACCGTCACCCCGACGTGGTTCAGCACCGAAGCGGGGCGAGGGATCGCTACGCCTTGAGCGCCGCCGGCTGCCATGTCCCACCCCGACGGGCATCCGCGATGGTGTCGACCTTTGACGCGTTCTCGAACAGGTAGTCGTTGGTCTCGCGGGCGAGATCCTTGATCTTGTCCACGTCGATGCCGACCAGCTTCCCGTTCTCCTTGACGATCTTGCCGGCAACCAGCACCGTGTCGACCATCCCGGCGTGGCCGCTGTAGACCAGCGCGCCGTACGGGTTGTTCTGCGGGTACATCCCGAGACTGTCTGCCCGGACCAAGATGATGTCCGCCTCTTTGCCCTTGGCGATGCTGCCGACCTTCTTGTCGAGACCCGTGGCGATCGCGCCCTGCAGGGTGGCGAAATCGACTACGTCCTCGCATGTGAGCCGCAACTCATCCGCGTCGGATGCCGCCTCCAGCGCGTCGTTGTCCAGGGCGCGCTGCGTGCTGATCGTGGTCTTCATGGCGTGGAACATGTCGCCGCCGTTCGAGGTGCACACGTCGATCGACAGGCTCGGGCGCACCCCGACATCGAGGAGCTTGCCCGTCGCCGGCCAGCCGTGGCCCATCTGCGTCTCGATGTCGGCCGCCACCGACGCGGTGCCGCCGGTGTCCGCGATCATCTGGTACTCGTCGGGGGCGAGCGTGTTGCAGTGCACGTAGGTGACATGGGGGCCCATGTACCCGTTCTCGTACATCCAGGCGACGCCGCGGCGCTTGCCGAACTCGCCATCGCCGGCGTGCACGGTCACGCGCACCCCGAGCTTCTTCGCCATCTCCATGTCGTGCACGTCGACCTCCGGGGTGACGTACTGCGGTCCGCGCGCGGCGAACGCCAGGGTGACCAACTGATCGTCGCTCGGGAAGTACTCCTTCTGCACCCGGAAGACATCGTCATCGTGGGGGACGTCGCTGACCACCTGCCACATCGTGGCGCCGCCGCCGTGAGCGAAGACCGAACGCCCGCCGGACTCCATCAGACCCTGGATGGCGCCGTCGGCGTGCGCAGGCGTTTCGACGTTGTGCGACCAGTCGAGCATCGTGGTGATGCCCGCGTCGAGCGCCTCGACCCGACCCAGGAGATTGCCGATGTAGGTGTCCTGCGGGCGGAAGAGCTTCGACATCCCGAAGTGGATGCCGATGAAGTACTGGCCGAGCGACCAGTCGGACCCGACATGGCGCAGCACCGACTGCCAGTTGTGGCGGTGGGTGTCGATGAACCCCGGAAGCACGTAGTGGTCGGTCGCGTCGATGACGCGCGCGCCGTCGGCAGGGAGGTCGTGCCCGACATCGACGATGATTCCCTTGTCGATCAGCACATCCCCCTTGTCGAGATCGCCGGTAGTGGGGTCCTGGCTGAGGACCGTGCCGCCCTTGATGAGGATGCGCTCGGTCCCGAGATAGCTCGACATGCTGGTGTCTCCTGTCGTGTGGGTGTTCTAGTGGAGGTCGTCGTCCGCCGGCGGCCGGCCGGCGAGGACCGGCTCCGACTCGTCGGATGACGGAAGGCCCGGGTCATCCGGCGGCGCGGGGCTCCTGCGTCGGACGCGGTTGCGGATGAAGAGGATGAGCCCGCGAAGAGTCAACGCGAACAGGATGACGGCGCCCTGCACGATGTCCTGGATCGAGGTGGGGCCGCCGATGCCCGACACCAGCCGGTCGAGCTGCGTGAGGAAGAGCGCGCCGAGTGCCGTCGCCACGATGCTTCCGCGGCCGCCCGTCAGGGCGGTGCCGCCGATCACCACGGCGGCGATGCTGGGCAGCAGATAGTCCGTACCGACGTCGATGCTTGGCGAGCCCTGGAACGCGGCGAGCATCACACCGGCGACCCCGTAGCAGAAGCCCGCGATGGCGAACGCCGCGACGGTGTAGCCGATCGAACTGATGCCCGCCGCTCGCGCGGCCCTCGGCGAGACGCCAACCGCGACGAAACGTCGCCCGAAGACCGTCCGGGTCGTGACGAAGGTGACGATGGCGATGACGATCGCAGCCACCCAGACCAGGTTCGGGACGCCGATGGTCTGGCCGAGCGTGAAGGCGGTGATCGAGTTCGGTGACCGGATCGCGTTCTGACCGCCGCTGATCATGAGGACCGCGCCGAGGGTCAGCCCGTTCACAGCGAGGGTCGCGACCAGCGGCGTCACGCTGAACCAGGAGACCGCGAGACCGGTCAGCACCCCGGCGATGACCGTGGCGGCCAGTGAGATCACCATCGCCAGGAGGATGTTCGAATCCTTGCCGTCGGCGATCGTGTTCTGGAGCATGGCGGCAAGAGAGACGGCGCCGGGAACCGAGAGGTCAATTCCGGCCTGCTGCACGATGATCGTCTGACCCGCGGCGACGACGGCCAGGATCGCGGCGAACGGCAGCATCGAGAGCAACGCCGACGACGACAAGCTCCCCGTCGCGAGGATCGGGCTCAGGATCGCGAGAGCGATCAGTGAGACGACAACCGTCGCATAGCGCGAGCCGAGCACGGCTTGCGCCCACCGGGCGAACCGCGACGTCGACGTGGACGTGATCTCGCTCATCCCTCCACCGCCTGACTCCGTCGGATCCGCGAGAAGACCGCGGCGCCGACGATGATGAGAATGGCCGGAAGCCATTGCTGCCACGCGGTACCGAGCCGCAGGAAGGTGGTCGCCGAGCCCAATTCCTGCAGGAGCAGCGCGGCGAAGACGACGCCGATGAAGGATCCGCGGCCGCCGAAGACGCTGGTGCCGCCCAGCACGGCCACCGTCACCGTCACGAGCGTGAACGACAGTCCCGTCGTCGCATCCCCGACGCCGACCACCGACGAGAGGATCAGACCGGCGAGCACCGCGAGGACCGAGGAGAGGACATATCCGCTGAAGATGGAGCGCTCGACCCGGACGCCGAGCGAGAGGGCCTTGGACTCCGATGAGCCGGCGGCCCGGAACTCGAGCCCCCATCGGGTCTGACGCAGGGCGAGCTCGAGCAGGACCCCGATCACGAGCACGAACACGAACACGTAAGGAAGCGAGCCGGTCCCCACGATCTTCAGTTGCGAGATCGGACCATCGATCGTTCCCCCGGGCGTCGACCGCAGCAGGAGGGCCACGCCCTGGATCACGATGCCGGTCACCAGGGTGGTGAGCACCGGTGGCAACCCGACCCGTCGGATCAGGACACCGTTCACCAACCCGACCACGACTCCGGCCGCGATCGTCCCGACGACGCCGAGCGCGAGCAGGCCAGCCGGGACCGATGCACCCCCGTAGTAGGAGGCCATCACGACGCCCAGGCTGATCATCGGCCCGATGGCGAGATCGATCCCGCCTGTCAGCAGCACCCCCGACTGCCCGTAGCCGGCGAGAGCAGTCACCGACGTCAGGATCAGGAGGTTGAAGATGCTGAGCGGCGACAGGAAGCGATCATTCTGCACCCCGGTGAAGACGGCGACCGCGACGACCAGTGCCACCATGATCACGGAAGGCAGGTAGTCGCCGCCGAGAAAGCGGGCCGCAGCCGTCCGGCCCTTGACCAGCGCCTGCGTGTGATCGCTGCGCTCGGTGACGGCCGTCACGGCGGTCGCGGTGATGGTGCGTTCCGAGAGATCGTCGCCCTCGATCACCCGCGCCACACGCCCACGGGAGAAGACCGCGACCCGGTCGCAGAGACCGGCCAGCTCCGCTGCGTCCGAGGAGAGCACGATCACGGATGCACCACCCGCCACGTACGACCTGAGCTGCTGGTAGATCTCCGCGCGGGCGCCGACATCGACACCGCGGGTGGGCTCGTCAGCCAGCAGGACCGTGGGCTTCGGCTCGACGATCCGGCCGATCAGCACCTTCTGCTGGTTGCCGCCCGAGAGCTTGGACACCTCGACCCTCGGCGAGGGCGTTCGCACGTCGAACTGCGAGATCACCGAGGCGGCCAGTGAGGACTCCTTGCGTCCGGAGAGGACGCCGCCCGTGGCGATCTGCGGGAGACGCAACAGGCTTGCGTTCTCGGCCACGGTCAATGGAAGAAGGAGGCCCTCGGCGTGACGGTCCCCGGGGAGGTAGTACACGCCACGGTGCTGCGCGGATCGGACGCCGTGAATGGACAGGCGGCGACCCGCCACGGTGATCGATCCGGTCTGCTTCTCCAGGCCGCCGAGGGCGCGCAGGAACTCGCGCTGCCCGTTGCCCTCGACTCCGGCCAGGCCGACGATCTCGCCCGCGGTGACCTGCAGCGAGACATCCGTGAAACGTTCACCGGACAGCCCTGAAACGTCGAAGGCGACCGCTCCAGCCGGCCCCTGCAGCTTCGGCGGGAACGAACTCGCGAAGGCGCGGCCGATCATCAGCTCGACGATCTCGTTCTCGCTGAGCTGGCCGGCGTCGAAGGTGCCACGCGACTTGCCGTCGCGGAGCACGGTGAAGCGATCGCAGATCTGGCGGACGTCGGCCAGGCGGTGCGAGATGTAGACGACCGCGGTGCCCTGGGCGGTCAGGTCCCGAATGCGGGCGAAGAGGCGCTCGGATTCATCCTGGGTCAAGGATTCGGTGGGCTCATCGAACAGGATCACTCGCGCATCGAAGGCGAGCGCCTTGGCGATCTCGAGGAGCTGGCGTTCTGCGGTGCGCAGACTGGAGACCCGGGTGTCGGGGTCGAGGCCCTCGAGGCCGCCGGCCGCGAGGATCCCGGCCACCCAGCTTGCCGAACCCCGGTAGGAGCGACGACGCGAGGGGGGTGCGGCGAGCACCAGGTTCTCGCGGACGGTCAGGTCGGCGATGGTCGACGCGTGCTGGTAGACGATGGCCAGCCCGAGCTCGGCGGCATGGGCGGCGGTGGGCGGGTCGAGCGGTTGCCCGCCGATCTCGACCGACCCCGAGTCGGCGAGAACGACGCCGGCAGCGATCCCCATGAGGGTGCTCTTGCCTGCTCCGTTCTCGCCGACCAGGGCGTGGACCTCCCCGCGGCGCACCACGAGCGACACGTCATCGATGGCCCGGACTCCGGGATAGGTCTTGACGATGCTCTCGAAGCTCAGGGCGATGTCCTGCGCCGTCTCGACCTCGTCGCGCTTGTCCTGTCCGGCGGCGATGCCGTGCGCTGTGGTGGCCACGTGGGGGTCCTGTCGCTCTCGGGTGATGGGTTAGTTGGTGGCGGTACCGTACTTCGCGAGGTCAGCCGCCGACAGGTCGTTCGAGAAGAACGTCGACGGGGAGACACTCGGGTCGCACTTGGGCTGAGGCCCGGCGACCGAGTCCTCGTAGATGGGCAGGTTGTACGTCGACGGGTCATTCTCGGGAAGACCCTGCGCCGCCGCGACCGCCTTGCGAGCCGCGATCCGTCCCAGCCAGTTGCGTGCCGAGATCGTCGCCATCTGCAGCTCAGGATGACCCGCCTTGGCGTCCTGATAGGTGCACGCCAGCAGGTTGGACTCCTCGGTGCCGATGACCGGGAAGGTGCGGTTCGATGCGGTGAACGCGCGAAGCGCTCCGACCGACGACGAGCTGTCATCCGTGATCACGCCATCGATGGTCGGGTACTTGGCGATCAGCGAGGCCATGGTGGTCTGCGCCTTCGACTGGTCCCAGTCGGTGGCCGGGAAGTCCGTGTCACCGGTGAGCAGCTTCATGTCGGGGTACTTCTTGAGCTCCGACACGATGCCCTTCAGGGTTCCTGCCGACACCGGGTTGCCTGCCGGGCCGCCCAGGTAGACGAGGTTGCCCTTCTTGTCGAGCTGCTTCGCCATCCAGTCGACCCAGGCGACACCCGCGTCCGGTGTGCTCCAGTCGACGTACGCGACGTAGTCCTTGCCGGGCGTGCCGCCCGGGTTGGCGCCCCAGGTGACGACCTTCACGCCGGCCTGCGTGGCCGCCTTGATCGACGGCAACTGGGACTCGCCGAAGTCGGGGATCATGACGATCGCGTCGACGCCCTGGCTGACATCCGCATTCGTGGCCTGGATGGCCTTGTTCAGGTCGCCCTGCCCTGCGGAGACCAGCACGGTCACGTTCGAGCACTTGGCCAGTTCGGAACGCACGGTGGCGTAGGAGGTGGCGGACCAACCGTTCACGCCGACGCCATCCTCGACGCCGACGGTGATCTTCTTGGTGCCGCACCAGGAGGTGCCGTCGACGATTCCGGCGGACTTGATCAGGGCAGCGGCCTCGGGGGAGGTGGCAGCAGGACCGATGTAGTCGTGCTTGCTCGTGGTGGAGTTCGAGCTCTGGCTCGCGGCGGATGAACATCCGGCGAGCGCGAGTGCTGCGACAGCGGCAAGGGCGGCCATCGACAGGACGACCCCCTTCCGGCGAAGTGACAGCGTCATTTCTTTCCTCTCATCGTTGAAAAGCGAAGGAACACAATGTGCAGGGTCGTGCGACTCTTCGATGGCCTCGCCCGTGTGGCTGCGCACGATGCAATCGTTTGCACTGATGGTAGGTGATGAATCGCGACAATGGCAACCCGCAGTTGCCAGACCGGTGACAAGCCCTCCCGACCGCTATCGTGACGCCATGGCCGGTATCCCCACGCTGCACGACGTCGCACGGGCGGCTCAGGTGCATCCCGGCACCGCATCGCGCGCCCTGAATGAGGACACCCGCTCGATGGTGTCGCCGGCGACGGTGGAGAGAGTCCTCGCCGCCGCGCAGCGCCTGGGTTACACCGCCAATGCCGTGGCCCGCGGCCTGCGCCGCCAGCGGTCCCAGACCGTCGGCGTGCTCATCCCGGATCTGACCAACCCGATGTTCGCCCCCATCGTGCGCGGGATCGAGGACGCACTCTCGCCGATGGGATTCACGGCCTTCGTCGCCAACACCGACAACAGCGAGATCAAGGAGCGCCGGGCGTTCGACGCCTTCCGCGCGCGACAGGTAGACGGGTTCATCTTCGCGAATGCGCGGCGTGATCTGGGAGTCATCCAGGACGCGTTCGACCTCGGAGTCCCGGCTGTCCTCGCCAACCGGACCACCGACATCGCTCTCTTTCCGTGGGTCGCCGGAGACGACGACTCAGGGATGCGGCAGATCATCGAGCACCTCGTCGAGCTGGGTCACCGGCGGATCGCCTACATCGCCGGTCCCCAGAACATCTCCGCCGGTCACGTGCGCACGATCGCCTTCCGGCGCTACGTCGAGGAGAACGGGCTGAGCGTCCAGGCGTGCCCGGTTGTGCAGGGAGACGCCTTCGACTCGCCGAGCGGCGGCGCGGGGGTGCAGCACATATTGCAGCACTACCCCACCGTCACGGCGATCGTCTGCGGCAACGACATGATCGCCGTCGGCGCCCTCGCCGGTCTGCGTGACGCCGGCATCGCCTGCCCCGCCGAGATGTCGATCGTGGGGTTCAACGACATGTCGCTGGCGCGCGACCTCCTGCCGAGCCTCACGACGGTGCGCGCGCCCATGCATCAGTTCGGGCAGAAGGCCGCAGAGATGCTGCTCAGCGAGTTGGCGAACAACGAGGTGGAGAAGGGCGTGCTGCTGCCGACCCACCTCGTCGAGCGCGGCTCGTCCGGCCCCGCCCGGGAGCATGAGCTGGCCGGGCGCTAAGTTCACGTGGGGTCGGGGGTCAGGCTCCGGGCTCTCCCCGCCCCGCAGGAGTGTTCAGCTGCGACTGGGACTCGCGCAGCAGATTCAACGGCCCGTCGATCGTGTAATACCGCTGCCCTCCCGCAACCATCAGCGTCTCTGCAGGGAATTTGGTGATCACCTGGCATCCTTCGGCGGTCACGACGACTTCCTCCTCGATGCGCGCGGCGCCGATTCCGTCTGCCGAAGGCCAATAGGTCTCGAGCGCGAACACCATGCCCACCTCAAGCACTTCGGGGTGCTCGAGCGACACCAGCCGCGAGAAGATCGGCTTCTCCCAGATCGAGAGCCCCACGCCGTGGCCGTACTGCAAGGCGAAGGCCGCCTCCTCATCGGCGAATCCGAACTCCTGCGCCGTCGGCCAGACAGCCACGATGTCCGCGGTCGTCGCCCCCGGCTTCACGAGCGCGATCGCGCGATCCATGTACTCGCGCGCACGAACGTAGGCGTCGCGCTGCGCCGGGCTGGCGGAGCCGACGGCAAAGGTGCGGTAGTAGCAGGTGCGGTAGCCGTTGTAGCTGTGCAGGATGTCGAAGAAGGCAGGGTCGCCCGGGCGGATCAACCGGTCCGAGTACACGTGCGGGTGCGGCGAGCAGCGCTCACCTGAGATCGCGTTGACACCTTCGACAAACTCGGAGCCCAGGTCGTAGAGCGTCTTCGCCACCAGGCCGACCGCCTCGTTCTCCTTCACTCCGGGGCGGAGGAACTCGTAGAGGTTCTCGTAGGCTGCATCGACCATGGATGCCGCCTGGGTTAACAGCGAGACCTCGTCATCGGTCTTGATCCGGCGTGCCTCGAGGAACACCTGCTGCCCGTCGACCACCGAGATGCCTGCTCGCTGGAAGGCAGCCAGGATCGGGAGCTCGATGACGTCGACGCCGAGTGCCTCACCCGCGACTCCTGCCTTCTCCAACTCGCGCTTGATCTTGGCGGCGACTCCGTCGGCGATCCCGGCATCGGGATGGAAAGCGCCGCGCAACAGGGAGATGCCGGCTGGGGCACGCGTCTCGGCACCCTGACCGGCGGGCGCCTTGGCGCCATGGTGAGGCGCGTGGGGATCATTGTCGAACTCCGCCGCGTTGAGCCAGGGCGCGTACAGCTGGTGGTGCTTGGCCGCCGACCCGAAGTCCCAAATGATCGGGTCAGAATTCCGCGTCAACAGGCTGAAGCGGATGAGCTTGTCGACCGCCCAGGTGCCGATGTGAGTCGACGTCATGTAGCGGATATTGGCGAAGTCGAAAGCGAGCACAGCGCCCAGGTCGGACTTCTCCAGCTGCGCCCGCAATCGTGCGAGACGTTCTCGCCGTAGCCGATCGAAATCGATCCGCTGTTCCCAGTCGACCGCCATGGTCCCGAATGTGGCAGTGGTCACGATCGCAGAGTCCTCTCTCGAACAACGCCGTTGTCATCGGATGGACGCCATCCGAGATGCAATCGTTTGCATCCTCTGGCGTTCAACCGCGAATGTCAAGCCGAAGGGGCTTTCCGCCGCGAGGCGCGAACTACTCTGCGCGCAACTTCGCGATCTCGTAGAGCGCGACGCTGACCGCGATCCCCGCGTTGAGGGATTCGGTCGCCGCCTCGATCGGGATCGACACGACCTCGTCGCAGGTCTCGGTGACCAACCGCGACAGGCCCTTGCCCTCGTTGCCGACGACCAGCACGATCGGCTCCCTGGCGAGCGCGAGACCGGGCAGTGAGACGCTGCCGCCGCCGTCCAGCCCGAGCACGAAGACGCCGCGCGCCTTGAGGTCCTTCAGCGTGTTCGTGAGGTTGCCCGCCATCGCGACCGGGACGCGCGCTGCCGCGCCGGCCGACGTCTTCCAGGCTGACGCCGTCATCCCGACCGTGCGGCGTTGCGGCACGATGATGCCCTGCGCACCGAACGCGCCGGCCGAGCGCACGATGGCACCCAGGTTGCGCGGATCGGTGATCCCGTCGAGCGCGACGAGCAGCGGGGTCTGTCCGCTCGCGATGATCGTGTCGAGCAGTTCGAGCGGATGCGCGTATTCGTAGGCAGGCACCTTGAGTGCGATGCCCTGGTGCACGGCGTCCGGACCGCTCAGGCGGTCGAGCTCGGGGCGCATCACCTCGAGCACGTTGAGCCCCCGCTTGGTGGCGAGCGACAGCGACTCCTTGACCCGGTCATCCATCTCGATGCGCGAGGCAATGTAGAGGGTGGATGCCGGGATCTTCGCGCGCAACGCCTCGACGACCGAGTTGCGGCCGGTCACGATCTCGCTGTCGTCGGCCTTCGGGCGCTGCGGACGACGCGGAACACCGGCGCCCCCGGCACCGGTGCGGCCGCCCTTCGTCACGCTCGAGCCGCCGTGCCGCTCGCGCGCCGCCTCGAGGCGGTCGTTCGCGGCCTTGCGCTTGCCCGCGACGTGCCAGCTGCGGTCCTCCGCCTTGGGCGTCGGGCCCTTGCCTTCGAGCGCGCGGCGGTTGTGACCACCGGTGCCCACGGACGGGCCCTTCTTCTTGCCGGCTGCTCCGGGTCGTCCTGGTTTGGCCATTATGCGATGCTCCAATGGGTTGACCCGCTCGCGTCTTCGAGCACGATGCCGGCTGCGGTGAGTTCGTCGCGGATGCGGTCCGCCGCCGCGAAGTCCTTGCCCACCCGGGCCCGGGCGCGGTCGTCGATGAGGCGCTGCACCAGCGCATCCAGCGCCGCGGTGGCCGCGCCATCCTGGTGCCCTGCCCACTGCGGAGAGCGCGGGTTGACGCCAAGCACCTCGGTCATCGCGATGACCTCCTCGCGCAGCCGAGCCGAGTCTTCGAGCCGGCCGTCATCGAGAGCGGTGTTGCCGGCGCGCACGCTGTCGTGCAGCACCGCGAGCGCCTGGGGCACGCCGAGATCGTCGTCGAGCGCGGCACCGAAGGGCTCCGGGATGACGGGCGCCCCGACGCCGGCGAAGCGCGTTCCCTCGAGGGCGCGGTCGGCTCGGTCGAGAAAGCTCTCGACCCGGGAGAACGCCGCCTCGGCCTCGATGAGGGCGCCCCGCGAGTAGTCCATGGTGGAGCGGTAATGCGCACTCGCCAGGTAGTACCGCACGACCACCGGACGGGCGAGCGCGAGCAGTTCTGCCGCGAAGACCGAGTTGCCCAGCGACTTCGACATCTTCTGGCCCTCGACGTTGACCAGGCCGTTGTGAACCCAGTAGCTGGCGAAGGCGTCGCCGTTCGCGGTCGACTGGGCGAGTTCGTTCTCGTGGTGCGGAAAGCGGAGGTCGAGGCCGCCACCGTGGATGTCGAACGCCGCACCGAGGTAGCGCTTCGACATCGCAGAGCACTCGATGTGCCAGCCCGGCCGGCCGGCGCCCCACGGGGACGCCCAGCTCGCCGACTCCGGCTCCTCGGGCTTCGCGCCCTTCCACAGCGCGAAGTCGTGCGGATCGCGCTTGGCGCGCGTCTCCGCATCCGCCGAGTCGGCCATGTCGGCCACCTTCTGGTGCGTCAGCTCGCCGTAGGCGGACCAGGTCGTCACGTCGAAGTACACGTCGCCCGATCCGTCATCGGCGACGTAGGCGTGACCGCGCTCGATCAGGCTCGCGATCAGCTCCTGCATCTGCGGAACGCTCGCCGTGGCGCGCGGCTCGTAGGTGGGTGGGAGGATGCCGATGGTCGAGTACCCGGCGGTGAACTCGAGCTCCACGCGATAGGCCAGCGCCCACCACGGTTCGCTTCCCGACGCGTTCGTCAGGATCTTGTCGTCGATGTCGGTGACGTTGCGCACGAAGGTCACCGCGTAGCCGCGTGTCGACAGCCAGCGGCGCCACAGGTCGTAGGCGAGAGCGCTGCGCAGGTGGCCGATGTGCGGCGAGGACTGCACGGTGGGTCCGCAGACGTAGATCCCGACCTTGCCGGGTTCGAGGGTCTCCAAGTCGCGCAGCGATTGCGTGCGGGAATCGTAGAGGCGGACGGTCACCTGCAGAGTTTACCGGCCGGGCATCCGCCGCCCGGGACTATGACGGGCTCGACGCGGACAGCAACGCCGTCGCCAACGCGCTCACACCCTCGCCGCGGCCGGTGAAACCGAGCCCGTCGGAGGTCGTGGCCGCGACGCTGACCGGCGCCCCGACGAGCTCGCTCAGCCGGGCCTCGATCTCTCCGCGCCGCCCCGCGAGCTTCGGCCGGTTCGCGACGAGTTGCACGGCGACGTTCACGACGACGAACCCGGCCCCCGCCACGAGCAGCAGCGTCTCGTGCAGGAAGACCTCGCTCGAGGCATCCGCGAACCGCGGGTCGTCGGTGCCGAACCGGCCGCCCAGATCGCCGAGCCCGGCCGCCGACAGCAGCGCGTCGCAGATCGCATGGATGATCGCGTCGCCGTCGCTGTGACCGGCGAGACCCGGTTCGTCGGGCCAGTACAGTCCGCCAAGCCAGAGCGGGGTCCCGTCGTCGTAGGCGTGCACATCGAGTCCGATGCCGGTACGCAGTGAGCCGGAGTGGCCGAGCAGGTTCTCGGCGCGGTGCAGATCCCATGGCGTCGTGATCTTGAACGCTCGAGCCTCGCCCTCGACCACCGACACCCCGTGGCCGGCGGCACTGAAGAGCGCGGCGTCATCCGTGTAGGCGTGATCGGCCGCCGCGTAGGCAGCGACGAGCTCCGCCCGGGGAAAGCCCTGCGGGGTCTGCACGTGCACCAGCTCGCTGCGGTCGACGGTGTCGACGACCCGCTCGCGCGCATCGATGCGCTTGATGGTGTCGCTCACCGGCAGCGCCGGGATCACCCCGAGCCCGGGCGCCACCGCGCGCACCACGCGATCGAACAGCTCGGACGGCGTGAGCGCGCGGGCGGCATCGTGCACGAGCACCACCTCCACTCCCGGCTCGAGCAAGCTGAGCCCTGCCGACACCGAGTCCTGGCGGGTCTCACCGCCGGCGACGACCGACAGGTTGCCGGATGCCGCGCCCGCCACGAACTCCGAGATGCGACGCGCTTCGGCCACCCGTGCGCTCGGCGCGACCACGATCACCTGCGCCGGCTCGGACGACGCGAACACGCCGCGCAGCGCCCGCTCGAGGATGCTGGCCCCGCGCAGTTCGACGAAAGCCTTCGGCTCGGCGTGGCCGAGTCGCGTGCCGCTGCCCGCGGCGACCACGATGACGGCGACCCGCGGCGTGATCGGCGCTGTCCCCATGAGAGAGAGGCTACCGAGCTACGACGCGAGCACCTCGTCGAGGATGCTTGACGCCTTCTCCTCGTCGGTCTTCTCGGCGAGCGCCAACTCGGAGGTCAGGATCTGCCGGGCCTTCGCGAGCATCCGCTTCTCGCCCGCCGACAGACCTCGGTCCTGGTCGCGGCGCCACAGGTCGCGCACGACCTCGGAGACCTTGATCACGTCGCCCGAGGCGAGCTTCTCGAGATTGGCCTTGTAGCGGCGGCTCCAGTTGGTCGGCTCCTCGGTGAACGGCGCGCGCAGCACCTCGAACACCCGGTCGAGCCCCTCCTGACCGATCACGTCTCGGACGCCGACGAGGTCGACGTTCTCGGCGGGAACTTCGATGGTGAGGTCGCCCTGCGTCACGTTCAGCTTCAGATACAGCTTCTCTTCGCCCTTGATGATCCGCTTCTTGACCTCCACGATCGTGGCGGCACCGTGGTGGGGATAGACGACGGTTTCGCCGACCTCGAAGCGCATGGGGATTCCTTCCGCAGAAGAACGATTTTACCACAGGGGATGCCCGCGATTCCGGGCCGGATCAGGGCTTTCGCGCGCTCCCGGCTTAGGATTCCGCCATGACGCGCGCGGTCGGGATGCTGGTCGCCGGCCTCGTCGCGCTCGCGGCTCTGACCGGATGCAGCGCCCCCGCCGCGAGGCCGGCCGACCTCGCCGTCAAGGTCTACCAACTCCGGTCGGACTACGCGATCCGCGGAGCCCAGATCGAGATCACCAACCGCGGGTCGAGCGACCTGACGATCACGTCGGCGACTTTCTCGTCGGCCTGGTTCGCGAAGACCGTCACGTCGCCGTCCACGCCGAACCCGTTGCTCGCCAAGAGCACCGTCGACTTCCGGGTCGTCCTGGCCGACGGGCGCTGCGATGCGCCGAAGGCGGCACCTCTCGTGCGCCTGCGCTACACCCGCGCCGACGGCTCGACGGGCGCCGAGACGGTGACGCCGACCATCCCATTCGAGTCGATCTCGGTGGTCCACGCGCAGGACTGCAGCCAGGAGGAGTTCGAGAAGGTCGCCGCGATCTCGATCGCCCCCCAGCTGCGCTTCGACCCCGTGATCGCTCCGGGCGGCACCGACACCGGGCAGCACGCCGCGCTCGTCGACGTCACCTTCGCCCCCACCGGCGCTCCGGGCTCTGTCACCCTGCGCAGCACCGAGGACACCACGCTGCTCGCCCAGCGCGAGGGTCCGCTGCGGACCATCGATCTGACCCTGACCGCCGCGTCACCGCCGACGACGATCACCCTGGACTACGTGCCCGAAGGATGCCTGCAGCACCGCATCGCCGAGGACAAGATCGGCACGCTCATCCCGATGCGGGTGGATGCCGGGCCCTACACCGGGGCTCTGTTCTCCGTCGCCGTGTCTCCCGCGATGAAGAACGCGCTGATGGACTGGGTCGGCGTCTACTGCGGCTGGTAGACCCGCGGCGGGGAGAAGCACGCCGGCGAGCCCGGCTAAGCTGTGACCGTCGATTCGCGATCGGAAGGTTCACCCGTGAAGGTACGTGCCGGAGCTGCGGCGGCGGTCGCCGTCCTGGTCATGCTGGGCGTTGCCGCCTGCGCCCCGATCTCCAGCCTGAAGCACTACGACCCGAGCGATGGCGTGAGCACGACCGTCGGCGACGTGAAGGTGCTGAACGCATTGGTGCTGACCAAGACCGGTGCGAACGGCAACCTGCTGTTCTCGGCCTACAACCCCACCGATCAGCTGATCCAGCTCAACGTGCAGTTCGGCGATGGCAGCGATCAGACCACGGCCCATGCGGCCCTGCTCCCCGACGCGACCTCCGACTTCGGCTACGGCAAGGAGGGGCAGTTCCTGCTCCCCGGCCTCGGAGTGAAGGCGGGCGAGCTCGCCCACATCTACTTCCAGTACGGCGACGAGCCGGGTAAGCAGCTCACGGTCCCGGTGCTCGACGGATCGCAGCCCCAGTACGCGAACCTGCTCCCGACCGCGACGCCCACTCCGACTCCGACTCCGACACCGGTCCTCACCGCCACGCCGACCCCGACGCCGACCGGCAACTGACTCCCCGAGAGTCAGGCCTCGAAGCGGTAGCCGAGGCCGCGTACCGTCAGCAGCAGCGTCGGCTGCGAGGGGTCGTTCTCGATCTTCGAGCGGATGCGCTTGATGTGCACGTCGAGGGTCTTGGTGTCGCCGAAGTAATCGGCGCCCCAGACCCGGTCGATGAGCTGGCCGCGAGTCAGCACGCGACCGGCGTTGCGTAGCAACAGCTCAAGCAGCTCGAACTCCTTCAGCGGCATCGCCACCTCGCCGCCACCGACCGAGACCGCATGCCGGTCGACGTCCATGCGGACCGGCCCGACCTCGAGCACGGCCTCATCCAGGTCGTCGACCTCGACCCGGCGGCGCAGCACGGCCCGGATCCGCGCCAGCAGCTCGCGCGTCGAGTACGGCTTCGTGACGTAGTCGTCGGCGCCGAGCTCCAGGCCAACGACGATATCCACCTCGCTGTCCTTGGCCGTCAGCATGATGATCGGCACCGAGGAACGGGTGCGCAGTTCGCGGCACACCTCGGTGCCCGACAGCCCCGGCAGCATCAGGTCGAGCAGCACGAGGTCGGCGCCCTCGCGGTCGAAGGCGGCGAGGGCTTCGCGACCGTCCGCGGCGATCTCGGTGTCGTATCCCTCCCGTCGCAGCAGGAACGAGAGCGGCTCGCTCAGCGAGGGCTCGTCTTCGACGATCAGGATTCGGGTCACGTTGTTGCTCCGAGGGTGGTGGTTGAGTCGGCCGCCGAGTTCGGGGCCGGCTGGATGGGCGATCGGGAGGCTTCGGGGAGGCGGATCGTGAACGTCGAGCCGCTCCCCTGCTGCGACCAGACCCGGACGTCTCCGCCGTGGTTCTGCACGGCGTGCTTGACGATGCTCAGCCCGAGTCCGGTGCCGCCGGTGTGCCGGCTGCGCGCGTTGTCGACGCGAAAGAAGCGCTCGAACACGCGCTCGCGCTCGCTCTCGGGGATGCCGACGCCCTGGTCGGTGACCGCGATCTCGACGACCCCGTCGGAGTTGGTCACGCCGATCCCGACCCGGAAGCCGTCTGGTGAGTACTGGATGGCGTTGGCGATCAGGTTGTGCACCGCCGTCACGAGCAGCTGCTCGTCTCCGTAGACCTCGGCTCCGGCATCCCCGCCACTCACCAGCGAGATCCGGTGCGACTCGGCAGCGACGCGATTGCGGTCGACCGCCTGGGCGACGACCGAGTCGATGTCGACCTTGGACGGCGAGGCGAGCGGCTCGGCCGCCTGAAGCCGGCTGAGTTCGATGATCTCGTGGGTGAGACGAGCCAGCCGGTCGGCTTCGATGGTCAGGCGCTTGGCGAAGCGCTTCACCTCGAGCGGTTCGTCGGACGCGGTCTCGATCGCCTCCGCCAGCAGCCCGATGGCGCCGATCGGGGTCTTCAGCTCGTGGCTGATGTTGGCGACGAAGTCGCGGCGCACCTCGTCGAGCCGGTACGACTCGGTGCGGTCCTCGGCGAGCACCAGCACGAAGCGGGTCCCGAGCCGGGCGACACGCACCTGCAGATGCAACTGGCTCTCGCCGAATGGCGTGCGAGCCAGGTGCAGCTCCTTGCTGACCGGAACGCCGTCGCGCCGCACCTGATCGACGATGGCCACCAGCTCCGGATGCACGAGGTTCTGGTTCCACACGAGGCCGTAGGCCAGCGCCGCCGTCGACGCCGAAAGCACGTTGTTCGACGAGTCGATGACGACCCCCGCAGATTCGAGGGAATCGATGACCTCCTCGACGCCATCCGGAACCGAGGGGGTGATGACGGCGACCGCGCTGCGACCGCGACGATGCGCGGCCATGATCGCGACCGAGACGCCCACGCCGACCAGCAGGCCGAAGGCGAGCGCGACGGGCACGAGCCAGTGCTCCGCGTCCATGGGACTAGATTAGGCGGCGCCGGGTTACGCGGCCCGTCGGGATCCCGATGATCGCAGGCGACTTGGCGTGATGTTCAGAGTCACGACACCATCCGTTCACCGGCCGGGTGCACCGTGGACAGAGACCGGGCCGTTTCATCGTGCCCGACGGCGAGAAGAGGAAAATCGGCATGCGCGAGGTGTTCCAGCAGGAGCTGCAAGAGGTTCAGGACCGCCTCGTCGAGATCTCCACCCTCGTCGCCGGATCCATCGACCGTGCGACGCGATCGTTCAACGAGTCGAACGTCGCGCTGGCCGAGACGGTGATCGAAGAGGACCACAAGATCGACGAGCTGGCTAACGAGCTCGACGAGCTCGCGATCCAGATCCTGGCCCGCCAGCAGCCGGTCGCCCGCGACCTGCGCATCGTGGTCAGCGCCCTGCGCATCAGCGCATCCTTGGAGCGCATGGGCGACATGGCCGAGCACATCGCCCAGCTGTCGCGGTACCGCTTCCCCGAGAAGGTCGTGCCCAAGGGACTGCGCGGCACCTTCCGCGACATGGGGGCGCTCGACGTCGAGATCGCGAAGAAGCTCACCGAGCTGCTGCGCACCGAGGACCTCGACCTCGCCGAGGAGATCCGCAACGAGGACGACAAGGTCGACGCGCTCCACCTCAGCGTCTTCGACAAGGTCCTGGGTGAGACCTGGAAGGGCGAGGCCGCTGACACGGTGGATGCCACGCTCGCCTCCCGCTATCACGAGCGCTTCGCCGACCATGCGGTCTCGATCGCGAAGAAGGTCCAGTACCTCGCGACCGGCGACTGGGTGCCGCTCGACGCATAAATCGGCGCGCCCATTCCCTGACGTGAGCCGCCGCGCGGTACTGCTCGCTACTTCTTGCCCTGATTCGCGACTGCCGCAGCGCCCGCTGCCGCGGCCTCGGGGTCGAGGTACCGGCCCGGCCCGGTCGGCATGAAGGCGTCATCCAGTTCGTAGACCAGCGGGATGCCGGTCGGGATGTTGAGCTCGGCGATCGCCTCATCCGAGATGCCGTCGAGGTGCTTGACGAGCGCGCGGAGAGAGTTGCCGTGGGCCGTGACCAGCACCGTCTTGCCCGCCCCGAGATCCTGTGTGATGTCGGAATGCCAGTAGGGCAGCATCCGGTCGATCACCAGCTTCAGCGATTCGGTGCGGGGCAGCTCGCCGTCGATGTGCGCGTAGCGGCGATCGTGCGCCTGCGAGAACTCGCTGTCGTCATCGAGCGGCGGCGGCGGCACGTCGAAGCTGCGGCGCCAGGTCATGAACTGCTCCTCGCCGAACTCGGCCAGGGTCTGGGCCTTGTCCTTGCCCTGCAGCTCGCCGTAGTGGCGCTCGTTGAGGCGCCAGCTGCGCTTTACCGGCAGCCAGTCCAGGTCGGCCTCGGCGAGGGCGATATCGGCCGTGTGGATGGCCCGCTTGAGCAGCGAGGTGTACTGGACGTCGAGCTGGATGCCGGACCCCGCGATGAGCTGACCCGCCCGCTTCGCCTCGGCGCGGCCCTGGTCGTTCAGGTCGACGTCGACCCAGCCGGTGAAGAGGTTCTTCGTGTTCCAGTCCGAGTTGCCGTGCCGCAGCAGGATCAGCGTGTGGGTCATGCGAATCAGCCTAGCCAGGCCCGAGGCGCCTCGGAGTAACGGCAGAATCGGGGGATGGCGCGGCCCTCCTCTCCTCGCGGCCGCATCACGCGCGGCACGACCGGGGTGAACCGCCTGCGCCGGATCGACCGGTGGATCGCGACGCTCCCGGTGCTGCGCAGCACCGACGATCCGCTCGTCGTCGACCTCGGCTACGGTGCGTCGGCGACCACGACGCTCGAGCTGCGCGACCGTCTGGCGGCCGTGCGGCCCGACGTGCAGGTGGTCGGGGTCGAGATCGATCCGGAGCGGGTCCGGATCGCATCGGCGGCCGCGCGCGACGGCGTCACCTTCCGGCTCGGCGGCTTCGAGACGCCGACTCAGGCGGGGCGCCGGCCCGCGGTGATCCGCGCCCTCAACGTGCTGCGGCAGTACGACGAGAGCGAGGTGGCCGACGCCTGGGCGACCATGACGGGGCGGTTGCAGCCGAGCGGGGTGCTCGTCGAGGGCACCTGCAACGAGGTGGGTCGCGTGGCGAGCTGGGTCGCGCTCGGCGTGGAGGGGCCGCGGACCTTCACCGTGTCGCTCCGCCTCGCGTCGCTCGAGGAGCCGTCGATCGTCGCCGAACGCCTGCCGAAGGCGCTGATCCACCGCAACGTCCCGGGCGAGCGCATCCATGAGCTGCTGCTCGAGCTCGATCGGCTGTGGGCGGTGCACGCGCCGCTCGCGGTCTACGGACCGACGCAGCGCTGGATCGCGGTGGCCTCGTCCCTGCGCGCGGCCGGGTGGCCGGTGCGCGACGGTCGGTCGCGCTGGCGACTCGGTGAGCTCACGCTGGACTGGGCCGCCGTTGCGCCGCTGCCGCGGTGAAAGTACCCGCTCTCGCCGATTTCAGTGCTGAGAGTACGCAGAACTCCGTACTTTCGCGGGATCAGAGGGAAGGCAGCAGCCCGCGGGCGGCGTCCGGCTCCAGCCCTGTGCCGACCAGCAGATCGACGACCAACGGCCGCAGCATCAACACGATCGCGGCGTCGGTGATGCCGGCATCCGGGACCACCACCGCGGGATCGAGGCGACGCGCGAGGTCGGTGAGCAGCGAGCGCGCCTGACCCGTCAGCTGCAGATCGTCGACCTCGCGACCGAGGAGCGTGAGCGCGGTCTCGACCTCGTGCACGAGCCCGGCGAGCGCGGGCCGGGCGGCGCCGTCGCGCACCAGGAACTCGACGCGCCGCGCGAGCGTGCGCAGATGACGCGACGCGAGGTCGGCGGCCCGCTGAACGCGAGCGTTCCGGCGCAGCTCGGGCAGCTGGCGGCGCAGGAAGGGCGAGATCCGCGAGACCGCGATGGCGGTGTCGAGCGAGGCGTCCCAGTTGTCGATCAACGGCTGGGTGCGCCGCAGCCGGGTCAGGGCCAGCTCGCCTGCCGCCTCATCCGCGTCGGCCAGGCTGTCGACGATCGACCCCATCGACTCGCTCAGCACCGAGAACAGCACCCGCCCGTCGCGCCGGGCCGCACGCGTCGGATCGCGGGGGATCAGCGCCGTCAGGATCAGCGCGACTACGCCGCCGACCAGCGCGTCGAGCGTGCGGCCGAACGGGCCGCCCGCCGGGATCGGCAGCAGCACGACCAGGGCCGACGGCACGGCCGCCGCCACGGCGAACGCCGGATTCGTCGACACCGCGCGTCCGACGACGAAGACCACCAGCAGCACGACGAGCATCTGCCAGAGCCCCTTGCCCACTAGCAGCGAGAGCCCGTCGCTGAGCGCGACCCCGAGCAGGATGCCGAGCACCGACTCGGCGACGCGCCGGGGCCGCGCGTCCCGCGAGAAGCCGAGCGCGTTGATGGTCAGCGTCACGGCGAGGATCGGCACCGAGTGCCCGAGCCCCCAGTGCGCGATCGAGTACGCGGCTGCGACGGCGACCAGGATCTGCACGATCGCCGGCAGGGAGTGCAGAACCCGCTGGCCGGCGAGCCTCGCGTCAAGCTGACGGCGTACGCGCCGCTCGAGGCGGCGGAGCTGGCCTGCGGTGCTGCTCCCCGTCGACTCTGCCACGGTGTCCTCGGCCGGCTAGCGCCGGACGGCGCCGATCCGCGGCAGGCGCGGCACGTTGGCCTCAGCCCCGGCATCCGGCGGGACGATCACCTGCTGAGCCGCGGCGAGCACCGGCCCCTCGGCCGTCGGCACGCTCAGGGTCACCGTGGGATCCGTCGAGCGCTTCACGACAGCGAGCGCGATCGGCCCGAGTTCGTGATGCCGTGACGCGGCGGTGATGCGCCCCACGACGGTCGCGCCGTCCCCGTCCGGACCGGCGCCGAGCAGCACCTCGTCGCCCGCCGATGGCAGCACGCCCTCCGAGCCGTCCAGGTGCAGCAGCACCAGCCGGCGCGGCGGATGCCCGAGGTTGTGCACCTTGGCGACCGTCTCCTGCCCGCGATAGCAGCCCTTGCTCAGGTGCACCGCCGAGCGGATCCAGTCCAGCTCGTGCGGGATCGTCGCGGCGTCGAGTTCCGTGGCCGCGCGCGGACGCCAGGCCTCGATCCGGAGCGCCTCGAGCGCGAGGGTGCCGGCGGCGGGCACCGAGCCCAGCTCGTCGAGGCGCGATCGATCGACGAGCACCTCGAGGTAGTTCCAGCCGTCGGCCGGGTGGGTCTCGATCGCGGCGTACTGGAATCCGCCCGCCACGATCGACCGCCACGGATCGAGCCAGGCGAGCGGGACGCCGTTCGGCGCGGCCGTCACCGAGGCCAGACGCGGGTGCGCCGCCGGCTCACCGATCGTGCCGATGGTCGCGTACTCCGCCGAGCGGTCGAGCACCTCGACCCGCAGCATGAACCGCATCTTCGTGAGGAAGGAGAGGAAGCCGGCTCCGGTCCCGGCATCCATCAGCAGCCAGGTGGTCTCGCCGTCGTCGAGCACCCGGGCCGCGTACTCGACGCGACCGCTCGGGTCGAGCAGCAGGGTCTCGGCCGAGACGCCGGGGGCGATGCCGACCAGCCGCTGCGAGGTGAGCGAATCGAGCCAGCTGAGCCGGTCATGGCCGGTCACCGACAGGATGTCGCGATCCGACAGATCCACGATGGCGCGGCCCGCCGCGAGCTCGCGCTGCTCCCCGAGCGGGTTGCCGTAATGCTGCGGCGGCGCGCCGACGGCGCCCTCGCGCAGGACGAAGGGATCCGGCCGGCCACTCGACAGCATCTCACTCGACACGGGCGAGCCTCCCCGAGGCATGCGTGCGCAGTTCCTGACCGAGGGCCGCGATGTCCCAGGCCCAGAGCAGGTGATCGTCGACCAGGCCGTAGAGACGGGTGGCGGCCGCGTACTCCTTGGCCGAGGCGCTGCGCACCACGGCATCCGTCGCCAGGTCGATGCGCGGCCCCTTCACCTGGCCGAGGTAGAGCTCGTTCACGCCGCCGGGATGGATGATCGACACTTCGAGCTCGAAGGCTCCGTCCGGCGTTCGCAGGGTCTCCACCTCTTCGGCGGTCGTGAAGACCGCATCGCCGAGGCCGGGGAGCATGCCCGGTCCGGCGTCGGCGGTGCCCAGCGGCCGCGCGAGGCGCCAGTAGCCGATCTCGGCGAAGAGCGGCGTCGGAGCGGGAGCCTCGGCGTCATCCGCAGCGGCGTCGTCTGGCGCCCCGAACAGCCAGGTCGATGAGCTGTACTGCAGGTGCGGGGTGCCGTCCTGGGTGAACGCGACGCGTTGACCGAACTCGTGCTCGCGCGTCTCGTCACCCACCTGGTAGGCGACGATCCCGCTGCCTTCCCAGATTCCGAGCAGCCACGACAGCGGCACGATCTCGGCCGGCAGGGTGGTGTCGAGCTCGAACATCCGCGTGCCGTCGACAGGAGTCAGGACTGGCCGCGGAACAGGTTGTAGAGCACTGTCACCGAGACGAAGGCGATGGCCAGCCCGGCAAGCACGAGCAGACCCACGAAGAGGAGTTCGAGGGCGAGGATCATGCGTTCAGTCTATGTTCCACGCGCCCCCGTTGGTCGGCGCCGAGCGCTCAGACCAATGCGAGGATGCCGGTGGCGATCGCGCAGATCACGAGCGCACCGCCGAGACTGGCCATCATCCTGACCACCAGTCCCTCCTTGCGCTGCAGCGCCAGCTGGATCGCCATGGTCACCAGCACCGAGCCGGCAAGCACGATCGGCAACCAGACCAGTGAGGCGGATGCGTCGAACACGCCCACCACGACGGCGCCGACCAGCGCGACCACCCACACGGGCACCACACTGCGGAGCGACCAGGCCATGTGGCGATCGTACCGTCGCCATCGCGAGCGGGGCGGCCCAGGCATCGGGAAAGAGAGGTGCGGAATCCGTCGATACACTGTGCGATAGGCGTTTTGGAGGCACACCTTGGCCCAGCTGTTGATCCTGACCTCTGCGGTCGACGGCGACGTTCTGCCCGCTCTCGGGTTGCTGAGTCATCGCACCCGTTCGATCCCGGCCGAGCCGGCCTCCCTCATCAACGCTCCCGCCGCCGACCTGATTTTCGTCGATGCCCGGCAGGATCTGGCGAGCGCCAAGTCGCTCTGCAAGATCCTCAACACGACGGGCGTCACTGTTCCCCTCGTCCTGGTCCTCACCGAGGGCGGCCTCACCGCCGTCTCCGCGGACTGGGGCGTCGACGACGTGCTGCTCGAGTCGGCGGGACCGGCCGAGGTGGATGCCCGCATCCGCCTCGTCATCGGACGCCTCGCCCAAGAAAAGTCGGCCTCCAAGATCCAGGCCTCCGGAGTCGTCATCGACGAGGCGAGCTACTCGGCCAAGGTGCACGGCCGCCCCTTGGATCTGACGTTCAAGGAGTTCGAGCTGCTGCGCTTCCTGGCGACGCATCCTTCCCGGGTCTTCACCCGCGAGCAGCTGCTCAGCGAAGTCTGGGGCTACGACTACTTCGGCGGCACTCGCACGGTCGACGTGCACGTGCGGCGCCTGCGCGCAAAGCTCGGCGACCTGGAGTCGCTGATCGGCACGGTGCGCAACGTCGGCTACCGCTTCAACGTGTACGACGACGAGGCGGAACGACTGCCGGCCCCGGTGACCTGAGCCCGTTCACCGCCCATTCACACGAAAATGCCATGATGGGCCCATGGAGAGCGACAGCCCCCTCGGCGATGCCACGATCGCGGCCGATCTGCTCGACGACGACGAAGCAGAGCCGGTGCTCATCGACGACGGCACCCTGCCGCCCAACCGCTTCCTCGACCGCGAACTGAGCTGGCTGGCGTTCAACCAGCGGGTGCTCGAGCTCGGCGAAGACCTGAATCAGCCGCTCCTCGAGCGCGCCAACTTCCTCGCCATCTTCGCCAGCAACCTCGACGAGTTCTTCATGGTCAGGGTGGCCGGCCTCAAACGCCGCATCGCGACCGGGCTCGCCGTGCCCACGAACGTCGGCCGTGCTCCGCTGGATGTTCTCGCCGACATCAGCCAGAAGGCGCACGAGCTGCAAGACCGCCACGCGCGGGCCTTCCGCCAACTCGTCAAGCCCGCCCTCGACGAGGCGGGCATCCACATCGAGAGCTGGAGCGACCTCGACGAGAAGGACCGCGTCCGCATCGATGAGATCTTCTCGAGCCAGATCTTCCCGGTGCTGATGCCGCTCGCGGTCGACCCCGCGCATCCGTTCCCCTACATCTCCGGGCTCTCGCTCAACCTCTCGATCCGGGTGCGCAACCCGAAGACCGGCAAGGAGGAGTTCGCGCGTCTGAAGGTGCCGCCGAACCTGCCTCGCTTCGTGCAGCTGCCGGATGACGAACGCGGCCTGCTGCGCTACATCCCGCTCGAGGATCTCATCGCCAATCACCTCGGCGATCTGTTCCCCGGCATGGAGATCGTGGAGCACCACGAGTTCCGGGTGACGCGCAACGAGGATGTCGAGGTCGAGGAGGACGAGACCGAGAACCTCCTGCAGGCGCTCGAGAAGGAGCTGCTGCGCCGCCGGTTCGGCCCGCCGATCCGCCTCGAGATCAGCGACGACATGGACGACGTCACGCTCAGCCTGCTGATGTCGGAACTCGACATCACCGAGCAGGAGGTCTACCGGCTGCCGGCACCGCTCGATCTCGGGGGCCTGTTCGAGGTCACCAAGCTGGACCGGCCGAGCCTGAAGTACCCGCGCGAGGTCCCCACCACCAGCGTGAACCTGCTGCCGGTCGAGCCCACCGACCGGCCCGACATCTTCGCGTCGATCGACCGCGGCGACATCCTGCTGCACCACCCCTACGAGTCGTTCGCGACCAGCGTGCAGGCCTTTCTCGAGCAGGCAGCGGCCGACCCGAACGTGCTCGCCATCAAGCAGACCCTGTACCGCACCAGCGGCGACAGCCCCATCGTCGAAGCCCTGATCGACGCCGCGGAGTCCGGCAAGGCCGTGCTCGCCCTCGTCGAGATCAAGGCGCGATTCGACGAGCAGGCCAACATCGGCTGGGCGCGCAAGCTCGAGCGCTCGGGCGTGCACGTGGTGTACGGCCTGGTCGGCCTGAAGACGCACAGCAAGCTGGCCCTTGTCGTGCGGCAGGACCGCAACGGGACGCTGCGGCACTACAGCCACATCGGCACCGGCAACTACAACCCGAAGACCAGCCGCATCTACGAGGACCTCGGCCTGCTCACCAACGACGACATCGTCGGCAAGGACCTCACGCGCCTCTTCAACGAACTGTCGGGCTACGCGATCGAGAAGAAGTTCAAGCGCCTGCTGGTGGCTCCACTCCACCTGCGCAAGGGCCTGCTCAAGCGCATCGAGACCGAGACCGAGAACGCGGCGGCCGGCAAGCCGAGCGGCATCCGGATCAAGGTCAACTCGATGGTCGACGAGGCCATCATCGACGCGCTCTACCGCGCGAGCAACGCCGGAGTCCCGGTCGACGTCGTAGTGCGGGGCATCTGCTCCCTGTGGCCGGGAGTCGAGGGTCTCAGCGAGAACATCCGGGTGCGGAGCATCCTGGGCCGCTACCTGGAGCACTCGCGCATCTTCTGGTTCGCCAACGACGGCGACCCGCAGGTCTACATCGGCAGCGCCGACATGATGCACCGCAACCTCGACCGCCGAGTCGAGGCGCTGGTCCGCATCGTCCGGCACGAGCACCTCGACGAATTGCGCGGCATCCTCGACGAGGCGATGAGCGACGAGACTCAGTCGTGGTGGCTCGGCGAGGACGGCGTCTGGGTGCGCCACGATCGCGATCACGACGGCGCGCCGCTCACGGACATGCAGTCCGACTTGATGCGCCAGATCGCCGGGCGCAAGCGGGTCCTGCGGTGACACCCTCGACCTCGGTGAGCACACCGGTGCTCGCCGCCGGTGCCGTGTGCTGGCGCGAGACGAAGAAGGGCGTGCAGATCCTGCTCGTCTACCGGACCCAGCATCGCGACACCTCACTTCCCAAGGGGAAGGTCGATCCCGGCGAGACCCTTCCCGAGACGGCCGTCCGCGAGATCGCCGAGGAGACCGGCCTGGTCGTCGGGCTCGGCACCCCGCTTGGCACCGTCGAGTACCAGCTGCCGAACGGCCGCGACAAGATCGTCTACTACTGGGCGGCCGAGGTCGGCGAGCTCTCCCTGGCCAACTCCACCTTCGCGGCGAACGACGAGATCGAGAGCCTGCACTGGATGTCTCTGGCAGAGGCGCGCACGAAGCTCAGCTACCCGCACGATGTCGATGTCGTCGAGCGCTTCGCCGCGCTCCACGAGCAAGGACGCGTGCGCACCTTCGCGATCATCGCCCTTCGTCATGGCAAGGCGATGTCGCCGCAGAACTGGGACGGCCCGGATGCCACCAGGCCCCTGCTGCAGCGCGGCGTCGACCAGGCGCTCAGCGTCGCCCCCGGGATCGCGGCGTACCGACCCGCCAAGCTGTTCTCCTCCACCGCGGAGCGGTGCCTTCGGACCATCGCCCCGAGCGCCCGGGTCACCGGCCTCGAGGTGAAGGAGAAGGTCGAGATCAGCCAGGACGCCTACCAGAGCGGCGGAGCCGCGGTGACGAAGATCGTCGACAAGCGGCTGCGCAAGGGCGTGACCACCGTGCTCTGCAGTCACGGACCGGTGCTTCCGCAGATCATCGACGCGGTGGTCACCGCGACCGGCACTCCCGACTCCGGCAAGCTGCAGCGCGCCGCGATGCTCTCGACCGGCGAGTACGCCGTGCTGCACATCCCGGTGGATCACCCGGAATCCGGTGTCGTCGCCGTCGAGGTCCACAGCCCGACCGCCTGAGGTTGCCGTCGCCCGCGGGCCAGGACACCGCGATTTCGGCATCAGTTCACCTCCTGTTCACCGACCGCCCCGAGGGTGGTCACGCGCTGTTCGTAGCGTCGCTACCGACCCGCTCCTGGGTCGACCAAGACAAAAACCACATTCCCGAAGGGAACACAGTGAAGATCACGCGCTCTGGCAGCATTGCTGCCTTTGCACTCATCGGAACGCTGGCACTCGCCGGCTGCGCCGCGACCAGCGACGACTCCGGAAGCTCCTCCTCCCCGTCCGCCAGCGCCGACACCACGGTTGCCGGCCCCACGATCGACTCGACCCTCGCCGGCACGATCACCGCCGGTGGTTCCAGCGCTCAGGCCAACGCCGAGACCGCGTGGACCGCTGCGTTCAACGCGCAGGCGTCGGGCGTCACGATCAACTACGACAAGTCGCAGGGTTCGGGCGGTGGCGTCACCAACTTCCTCTCCGGCAGCTATGACTTCGCCGGCTCGGACGCGGCGCTCAAGCCCGACCAGTACACCTCTGCCGCGACCACCTGCGGCACCGGCAAGCCGATCGACCTGCCGGCCTACCTCTCGGGTGTGGCTCTGGTCTACAACCTGTCCGGTGTCACGGACCTGAAGCTCAGCTCGGCGACCATCGCCAAGATCTTCACGCTGCAGATCAAGACCTGGAATGACCCGGCCATCGCCGCGGACAACTCCGGTGTGACCCTGCCCGCGACGCCCATCACGGTCGTCACGCGTTCGGACGGATCGGGCACCACGGCCAACTTCACCACCTACCTGAGCGACACCCAGCCGAGCATCTTCACCGTCCCGGCGACCACCGCCTGGCCGATCGCCGGTACCAGTGGTCAGCAGGGTGGCGCGGGCGTCGTGGCGGCAGTGACCGCGGGCGCGGGCGCCATCGGCTACGCCGACCAGAGCTCGGTCGGCACGCTGGCCCAGGCTCAGGTCCAGGTCGGAACCGGTACGGACTTCGTGGCCTACTCGGCCGCGGGCGCCACGGCCGCGTTTGCCGCAGCAGCGACCACGCAGGCCCAGGGTGATGGCGACATGACCCAGGTCATCGACTACACGAAGATCACGGACAAGTCGGCATACGCCATCCCGCTGCTCAGCTACATCATCACCTGCACCGTCCACAAGGACGCCACGCAGGGATCGCTGACCAAGGCGTACCTCGGCTTCCTCGAGAGCACCGTCGGCCAGGCGGTTGCTGCGAAGAACGCGAACTCGGCCCCGCTGCCGGACTCGGTCCTCAAGGACGCCCAGAAGAGCATCGCTCTCATCAAGTAGTTCATAGCCGGTGGCAGCAGGGCCTATCCTGCTGCCACCGGCTCTGTCCGGCCCTCCGCGCCCCTCAGCGAGAAAGAAATCAGTGAGTACTAGCACGACTGGTTCCCCCGCCGGCAAAGCGCAGCGCAACCGGTCGAAGGGCCGTCCCGAGGACCGCATCTTCTTCGGCCTGAGCATCGGCTCGGCCACGCTGATCATGGTGATCCTCGCCGCGGTCGCGCTCTTCCTGATCATCCAGGCGCTCCCGGCCATCGTCGCCAACTGGCAGACGAACACCGACCTCAACGGCGGCACCACCGCCGGGCACAGCAACTTCTGGACCTACGTCGGCCCTCTGGTCTGGGGCACGCTGTTCAGCTCGCTCATCGCGCTGGTCATCGGCGCCCCCGTCGCCATCGGCATCGCGCTCTTCATCTCGCACTACGCCCCGCGCCGCCTCGCCGGCGTTCTCGGCTACCTGGTCGACCTGCTGGCCGCCGTGCCGTCGATCGTCTTCGGCCTCTGGGGCATCTTCGTCATCCGGCCGTTCCTGCTTCCGCTGGAGAACTGGCTGAGCAACAACGTGGGATGGTTCCCGCTCTTCCGCGGACCGGCCAGCAGCACGGGATCTACGATCCTCGCCGGCGGCGTCGTGCTGGCCGTGATGATCCTGCCGATCATCACCTCGATCTCGCGCGAGATCTTCCTGCAGACGCCGCGCCTGCACGAGGAGGCCGCGCTCGCGCTCGGCGCGACCAAGTGGGAGACCATCCGTCTCGCCGTCTTCCCTTACGCCCGCTCCGGCATGGTGAGCGCGATCCTGCTCGGCCTCGGCCGCGCCCTCGGTGAGACGATGGCCATCGCGCTGATCGTGTCGCCCTCGTTGATCTTCTCGCTCCACCTGCTCACCGACACCTCGAACTCGCAGACCATCGCGGCGAACCTCGCCCTCAACTTCCCCGAGTCGAACACCCTGCAGCGGCAAGCGCTGATCGGTACCGGCCTCGTGCTGTTCGTGATCTCGTTCGCGGTGAACTTCGTCGCGCGCGCGGTCATTAACCGCACCGGGTCGGGCGGCAAGCGCGGCAAGAAGGCGGCCGTCTCGACCACGCCCCCGGTCACCACCTCGATCGCCGGCAACCCGACCTCGGATGCCGCCCTCGAGTCCATCGTGGCCGTCGAGACGCTCTCCCCCGCCGCCCGCGCACGACGCGAAGGAGCAGAATGACCGCCACGGCCCTGACCAAGCCCCGGGATCCGGGAACGCCGCAGCGCAACGGTCTGACCACCGGGCAGCTGCCGCGCTTCTTCGAGGTCTACGCGCTCGTCGGATCGCTCGTCGTCGTCGGCATCGCCTTCGCGCTGATGGGATTCAACGTCGTCGGCTGGCTCGTCGTGACGGCGATCATCTACCTCGTGGCTGTCGGCGTCTTCTCGAGCATCGTCGAGAACCGCCGCAAGGCGACCGACCGGGTCGTGCGCGGCATCGTCGTCGTCGCTTTCCTGCTCGCCTTCATCCCCCTGGTCTCGACGCTCGGCACCGTGATCGTGCGCGGCGCCGGGGCGATCAACATCCCCTTCATCACGCAGAGCAGCGGGACGCACTTCGACCCCAACACGCTCAAGGTCACCATCACCCAGGGCGCCCTGCAGTCGATCGTCGGAACCCTGATCATCACCGGCATCGCCGCCCTGATGTCGATCCCGATCGGCTTGCTGACCGCGATCTACCTGGTGGAGTACGCCCGCCCCACCCAGTGGATGGCGCGCACCGTCACCTTCCTCGTCGATGTGATGACCGGCATCCCCTCGATCGTGGCCGGCCTCTTCGCCTTCGCCCTCTTCACGCTGATCGTCGGGCCGAAGGCGTTCAGCGGCTTCTCCGCGTCGGTCGCCCTCTCGGTGCTGATGATCCCGATCGTGGTGCGCTCGAGCGAGGAGATGCTCAAGCTCGTCTCCTCGGAGCTGCGTGAGGCCTCCTACGCCCTCGGCGTCACGAAGTTCGCGACCATCGTGCGGATCGTTCTCCCGACGGCCATCGCGGGCCTGGTGACGGGCATCATGCTGGCGATCGCCCGCGTGATCGGCGAGACCGCGCCGATCTTCATCGCCGCGAGCTTCACGAACAACTTCAACTCGAACCCCTTCGCCGGGCCGATGTCGACCTTGGCCGTGCAGGCGTACACGGGTTACAAGTTCCCGGGGCAGGACATCGCCGCGTCCGTCGACTCGGCATGGGGCGCCGCGTTGCTGCTCGTGCTCCTGGTCGTCATCCTCAACCTCATCGCGCGGATCGTCGCGCGCATCTTCGCCCCCAAGGGCCTGCGCTAGCCGCGCACCGCCCACCACGCTCTGAGCTAGCCCGACGGAACGGAACCCAGTGTCCAAGCGCATCGAGGTCAACGATCTCAACGTCTACTACAGCGACTTCCTCGCGGTCGAAGGCGTCTCGATCACGATCGAGCCCCGCACCGTGACGGCCTTCATCGGCCCCTCCGGCTGCGGCAAGTCGACGTTCCTCCGCACGCTCAACCGCATGCACGAGGTGATCCCCGGCGCCCACGTGAAGGGCGAGGTCATCATCGACGGCAACGACCTCTACGCACCGGGTGTCGACCCGGTGCTGGTGCGCCGTCAGGTCGGCATGGTGTTCCAGCGCGCGAACCCGTTCCCGACGATGTCGATCTACGACAACGTGCTGGCCGGCGTGCGCCTCAACAACCGCCGCCTCAGCAAGTCGGACTCCGACGCCCTGGTCGAGAAGTCCCTGCAGGGCGCCAACCTCTGGAACGAGGTCAAGGACCGTCTCGGCCTGCCTGGTCAGGGCCTCTCCGGTGGGCAGCAGCAGCGTCTCTGCATCGCCCGCGCGATCGCCGTGTCACCGGATGTGCTGCTCATGGACGAGCCGTGCTCGGCCCTCGACCCGATCTCGACCCTGGCGATCGAGGACCTCATCGAGGAGCTCAAGCAGGACTACACGATCGTGATCGTGACCCACAACATGCAGCAGGCATCCCGCGTCAGCGACAAGACGGCGTTCTTCAACATCGCCGGCGCCGGCAAGCCGGGCAAGCTCATCGAGTACGACGACACCAACACGATGTTCTCGCGCCCGAGCGTTCAGGCCACCGAGGACTACGTCTCCGGCAAGTTCGGATAAACCTCTAGGCGGTCGCGAAGACGGCGATCGGCTTAGTGGTCGGCGACTTCGATCCGCCGGAGGGTTCGACCGTCACGCCGACGCTGGCTCCGGATTTCATTGCACCGGTGAGCACCACGCTCTGCGAGGTCCCGCTGGCGTCGAACGTTCCTGCGGGAGTCGCGCCGGTCTTGTCGATGTACCACAGCTCGTATGTCTTGCCGCCCGGCAGCCGGTCGATGCCCTGCACCACGATGGCTGAGCGCTGCAGCGAGGCGGCCCAGATCAGCGTCGCCGTGCCTCCGGTGGTCACCGGAACGGTCGACCGCTGGTAGTCGGCCGCCGCCTGGATCTGGTTGATCTGCGACGCCGTGGCGCTGGCCTGCTGGCCCTGGATGACGGCGTTCACACCGATGCCGCCCCCGAAGATCAGCGCGACGGCCGCCGCGGCAGCGACCAGGGTGGTCACCGGCCGCGTGTACCAGCGACGCTGGGCACGTTCCTCCGCAGGACCAGCGGGACGGGCGATCTCGTGCTGATCACTCTCGTCGGGCACGGCCGCCGCAGGGAGCGGCGCCAGTTGAGGCGTCGCAGCAACCTTGTCCAGAATGCTGGCGCGCAAACCGGCCGGCGGTTCGACCTGCTCGACCGACAGGCCGAGTTCGACGGCGGTGTCGGCGAGTTCGGTCACCTCGGCGCGCGTCTCCTCTGAATCCTTCAGCAGCAGTTCGAACTGAGCGTTCTCGGCATCGCTCAGTGCGTTCAGCACGTAGGCACCGCTGTTGATGCCCAAGTCCTTCGAGGGCTTCGGGTTCATGAGGCCACCCCCAGTTCGTCGCGCAGACGGATCATGCCGTCGCGCAGTCGGGTCTTCACCGTGCCGATGGGCACGCTGAGCATGGCGGCCACCTCGCTATGGCTGTATCCACCGAAGTAGGCGAGCTGGACGGCCTGACGCTGCAGTTCTGTCAATCGCATCATGGCCTCCTTCACCCTCTCGCTCTCGATGCGGACTTCGACACTCTCCGCCACCGAGTCGTATTCGATGGCAAAGTCCCGGATGCCAATGCGCGCGTCGCGGTCCCGGCTGGCCTGGGAGGCCCTGACTCGATCCACGGCCCTGCGGTGCGTCATGGTCAGCATCCAGGCGATGGCGCCGCCCTTGCTCGTGTCGTACCGCGTCGCCGTCTGCCAGATCTCCAGGAAGATCTCCTGGGTCACTTCTTCCGACTGCGCGTGGTCCCGCAGCAGGCGCTTGACGAGTCCGAAGACGCGCGGGGCCGTGCGGTCGTACAGCTGAGCGAATGCGTCCCGGTCGCCGGCGGCGACCTGCTGGAGCAGGTCCTCGTTCGACAGCGTGGCGGGTGTTCCATCCACGTTGTCGACATCTCGGGGCACAAGCGTCAGCATGTCACGACCTTTGCGGGTTTCGGTGAGTCGCCAATGGTTCGGAACCGGGTCGCGCACGGATTGGGGCTCCGCAGGAAAGGCACGTAGCCGTAGCGTGTCGGCCATGACACGCTCACTCATCAACTCAGGTTCGACTTTCGAGACCCAGATGGGATACTCGCGCGCCGTCGTCGCCGGCGACTGGGTGTTCGTCTCGGGCACCACGGGCTTCGACTACGCCACGATGACGATCTCGGATGACCTGGGCGAGCAGACCGCCCGGGCCTTCTCCAACATCGCGGCCGCGCTCGCCCAAGCCGGGTCGAGCCTGGATGAGGTGGTGCGCGTCACCTACGTGCTGACGGATGGCGCGGTCTTCGAGCAGTGCTGGCCCGCGATGCGCGAGGCGTTCTCGTCGGCCAAGCCCGCAGCGATGATGATCCAGGCCGGCCTGTCGGACCCCGCGATGAAGATCGAGATCGAGGTGACGGCCCTGAAAGGCTCAGGCGCCTAGACGCGCCTCGGGGGCGAGGATAGTGCCGGACCGCGGAACGCCTCTCGGCAGAAGGCCGCTCGAAGCGGCGGAAATTGGAGCCCGGGGTTACCGCGGCCCGGCTCCAACAGTTTACCGGAGACGTCAGTCCAGGGTGCCGGCGCGGGACATCCGAGCGCACCACGCGAGCTCGTCCGCGATCGTGGTCAACCGGAGCGCCCGCGTCGTGAGCTCGCTCGCGCGCTCGGGGCTCGCGGCATCCTGATCGTCGGCGATGCTGGATGCCCCTGCCGCCTCGACCCGGCAGAAGGCGGCCGCCCGCTCGAGAGCCGCCGCGAAGTCGCCCTCGAACAACCCGCGGAGGATGAGATCGGCCAGCTCGGTGACCTCCTGGGGTCCGGCGGGGGTCGGCGCTCCGGCGACGACCGGATCGATCGTGCTGAGCACCTCCGTGCCGCGCTGGAACAGCAGGGCGACGCCCTCGGGGTCCTGGCGGATCATCACGCGCACCAGGTAGATGCGCCAGAGCGCGCCCGGCAGACTGTGTGCCGGCGAGCGCGCCCAGAGCTCCGCGAGCGCATCGATGCCGTGTTCGTCGGTGTAGGTGACGAGCCGGTCGACGACCTCGGGATCGTCGCTGCTCTGTGCGCGGGCCAGCAGCATCCGGGCGCTGTCGTGCGCGGAGCGCATCACCGCCGCGGGATCCTCGCCGCCCGCGAACGCTGCGAACTCGCCGCCGCCGAAGAACGCGGGGCGGTGGAAGTCGTCGGCCATGGGTTCCAGGGTACCTGCGAGGTCTGAGGGGGTGAGCGGCGTGGGCGGCCCGCCGTGCGGCGGCGCTACGCTGGGAACCACGGGCCTGTAGCTCAGTTGGCAGAGCATCGGACTTTTAATCCGCGGGTCGTGGGTTCGAGCCCCACCGGGCCCACCCTCAAAGCTTCGAGGCCATCGAGATCGAGATCGTGAAGGTCGGCGACCTGATCGCGGTGACCACTCCGAAAAAGAGATAGAAGCAATGCTCCGTCCCGATCGCCGTCTCGACACCGCCGAGATCCAGGACGCTGTCGGCCTTCCAGCCGAGGTCGGTCAGCAGGTTCACCGCAGTGGACTTCGCCTCGGGGTCATCGCCCGAGACGTACACCATGGGCAGCGCGACCTTCTCGTCGGGATCGATCATCATGGAGACATTCATCGTGTTCAGGGTCTTGACCACGTGCACCGCCGGGAAGCGCTCCTGAATCCGGCGGCCCAGGCTGTCGCCCGGGAAGAGGAGCTTCCCATCGGGACGCAGCGGAACGGATGGGTCGAGGATCACCTTGCCTGCGAGGTTCTCGTCGCCGACCTCCTCGAGGGCCTCCAGCACCGCGGCTCCCGGAAGCGCGGTCAGGATGACATCGGCGCCGGCTGCCGCCTCAGCGTGCGTCACCGACCCGACCCCGGGCGTCCGTGATCCGTAGACGACCTCGTGGCCCTTCTCGATCCATCTCTCACCGAGGGCGGTGCCCACTCGGCCGGTTCCGATGATTCCGATGTGCATGACGCACTCCTGTCTTGTGGTCGTCGGTCGAGAAGGTCACGAGGCGCTTGCGTCGCCGCGCGCGAGCACGAATTCGGCCAGAGGCGTGAGTTCGCGCGCGAGCTGATCGAGCTCCATCGACGCGATCGGCTCGATCCGCACGATGTAGCGCGCCACGGCGATGCCCAAGAGCTGGGCGAACAGGAGGCTGACGGTGGCGGCTGGTCGGGGTAGGTCGGCGGACTTCCCGATGCGAGCGAGGAGGAACTCGCGCAGCATGTTCGCTGCTTGATCGTTGGTCGCTGCTGAGCGGAACATCGCGGTGAGGGGGGCCGCGGTCGCCGGGTTCTCCCAGATGGCGAAGTAGGTGGAGATCAGACGCTCCGCGGCCTCCGCGGGCTCGCCGCGCATCGCCGCGAGGAGCTCGCCCGGCAGGTCGATCGGGAGCTCCAGCGCTGCCACGAACAACGCGTCCTTGGTGCGGAAGAAGTGAACGACGAGTCCGGGGTCCACCTCCGCTGCCGCCGCGACGGAGCGGATCGTCGTCGCGGTGAACCCTCCGGAGGCGAACTGCCGTCGGGCGGCCTCCAGGATCGCCAACCGACTTCCGCTGCTCCCCGGGCGCCGACCCATGGGGCGAGATCCGCCCCCGGTGGGCGACGAATGGGTCCGCGCAGCCTCGCTCATGCCAGAACTCTACGGCTGTTGACATGAGAAGTCCACGGCCGTAGAGTCGCGACGCGCCCTCCCTTCGGACGGCGGTTTCATCCGTTCTCTCGGAGGCGATCATGTCCGCACAAACTGTCCCCGTCGCCCCACTGACACCCTGGCGCCGCGCGATCGGCGTGAGCGTCGGCCTCGCCGCGGTCATCGTCGTGGTCGTACTGGCCTTCATCTGGCCCAACGTGACCGCGTCCGCGAAGAACGTGCCCATCGTCGTCGCCGGCCCGTCCGCGACGACGGCCCCGCTCGTCAGCCAGTTGACGACCGCGACGGATGGCGCGTTCGCGATCGACACCGTGGCCACACGGGCAGATGCGGTGAAGCTCATCAAAGAGCGCAAGGCATACGGCGCGATCGTCGTCGAGGGAACCGCTCCCGAGGTGCTGACGGCATCGGCCGCCAACGCGGCGATCTCGCAATCGCTCGGCACCCTGGCTACCCAGCTCCAGACCCAGCTGCAGGCAGGGGCGGACGCCCAGGCAGCCGCGGCAGGAATCACCGCCCCGACGATCACCGTGAAGGTCACCGACGTCGTGCCGCTAGCATCCACCGACCCTCGTGGCATCGGCATCACGTCGGCGGCGTTCCCGCTCGTGCTTGGCGGCATGATCGGCGGGGTCGGACTCACCCTCTCGATCCGGGGGGCGGCTCGCCGCCTGCTCGGGGTCACCGTCTACGCCGTCGTCGGCGGTCTCGCCCTCTCCGCGATCCTGGGCAGCTGGCTCGGCCTCGTGCTCGGCAACTACTTCGTCCTGGCCGGGGCCTTCGCATTGGCCATCGCAGGCATCTCCGCCACCATCGTGGGAGCCGCTGCCGTCATCGGCAGCGCCGGGCTCGCGGTCGGCCCCGTCCTCTTCCTCTTGTTCGCCAACCCGATCTCGTCCGCCGCCACCCCGAAGGAGTTCTTGACGGGCCCGTGGGGCGACATCGGCCAGTGGTTCCCGCCGGGAGCGGGCGTGACCCTGCTTCGGGACATTTCGTACTTCCCCGACGCGAACGCCACGTTCCCGTGGTTGGTTCTGGTCGGGTGGACCGTGCTCGGCTACCTGCTCGGGGCGCTCGGACACTTCCGGAACCGCAACGCCGCGCTCGTCTCCGAGGACAGGGTCGAAGAAGAGGAAGCGGCACTGGGCACGAGCCCGGCCGCTGGCTTGCCCGCCTAGCGACCATGAGGTTCTTCCGCAACCATTGGTACGACGTCGCGCTCGCCCTGGCGGTTGTGACGCTCCTGTGGCAAGCGTTCGCCCGGTACGACGGGCTCCGACTCATCCTGCTGCTCAACCTGGTCGCGATGCTCCTGCATGAGGTGGAGGAGTACCGGCTGCCCGGCGGAGCTCCCTGGTTGATCAACCTCACCCTCGGTTCCCGGACGGATCTGGATCGGACACCCCTCAACCAGGTGAACGGCGCCTTCAACAACGTCGCCTTCTGGGCCTTCTACCTCATTCCCGTGATCTGGCCCGACGTCATCTGGCTGGGGCTCGCGCCCGTGCTCGTCGGCCTCGGCCAGTTCCTCGCCCACGGGATCCTCTGCAACATCCGCATCCGCAGCGTGTACAACCCGGGGCTCGCCACGGTGATCATCGGGTTCATCCCGCTCGGAATCTGGTACCTCATCGAAGCTGGGCCCCGCATTCAGGGTCTCGATTGGGTGCTCGCCATCGTCGAAGCGGCCGTGTTCATGCTGGTCATCGGATTCGGATTCATCGTGCTCGGCAAGCCCTTCCGAAACCGGCCGTTCACTCCCGAGGAGATGGCCAGGTTCGACGGGCTCCGCCGCCTGAAGCGTCTCGGGCTGAGCTACTCACCGCGTTAGAGGGACCCACCGGGAGGGGCTAGCTCGATCCCGTGGACTTTCTCTCTGCGGGTCGTGGGTTCGCCCCCGCCGGGCCCGCTCGGTGCCCGACGGCGCCCTGAGCGGCTAGGCGACCGGGCGCACCAGACGCACCGTGACGGCGTCGCCGACGTCCTTGCCGAGCTTGCCGCACAGCTTCGCGCTGATCGACAGCATGTGGCCGCCGCTGCCCGTCGGCATGAGGCTGGCGTTGGGCAGCGGCATCCCGTCGACGGTCGCGTCGACCCGGACCGTCTTGCCGGTGCCCAGCAACGCCACCGAATCGGGCACTTCGACGCACGACCAGATGCTGCCCTTCACGTCAACGCCGATCGGTGCCGTGAACGTGACGTCGAGTGGTGCGGGTTCGTCGGCCATGCCGCGACTCTCGCGCCGGGACGTTGCGAGACTCAGGCCGTCTCGTCCGGGAAGTCGTCGATCCCCAGTGCCAGCGCCTGCTCGCGGCGCTTGCGCATGCTCGGCGCGATGATCGCCCCGAGCAGGGCGACGACGCCGACCCCGGCGCAGACCCAGAAGCCGATCGTGAACGCGTCGTCGGTCGGGGCGCCGGCCGGGCCGATGTTCGAGGAGATCACGGCCGCGATGACGGCGGTGCCGATGCTGCTGCCGATGGTGCGAACGACGGTGTTGGCGCTGATGGACTCGCCTGTCTGCACGGCCGGCACACTCTCGATGATGGCGTTGGAGATCGAGGCGAGGGCCGTCCCGATGCCCGCGCCGGTCAGGATGCCCGAGACCACGACCTGCCAGATCTCGCCGTGCGCCAGCGCCGGGAGCAGGAACGCGGCGATGACGAAGACGCCACCCATGACGAGCGGGGGCTTCGGACCGACGCGCCGCACCAGGATGCCGCTGATCGGCCCGAGCACGATCATCGCGCCCACCGTCGGAAGCAGGAAGAGCCCGGACTCGGTGACCGTCTTGCCGAATCCATAGCCGAGTTGCGACGGAAGCTGGAGGAGGGTCGGCACGAGCACGAAGGTGCCGAACATCGCGAATCCGAAGGCGAGCGCGATGACGTGACTGGTCCAGACGCCGCGGATCTTGAACAGTCGCATGTCCATCAGCGGCTCCTTCACACGCAGCTCGACGAGCACGAACCCAAGCAGCGCGACGGCACCCAGCACCAGGAGGCCGATCGTCTTCGCCGAGCCCCAGCCCCACTCCTCGCCCTCGCTGATGGCGAGCAGGATCGATACCAAGGAGACGGCCAGGATGACCGTGCCGGCGACATCCAGTCGACCCGGCTTGCGGACCGGCGACTCCGGCAGGCCGAAGATCACGCCGACCAGGGCGATGACGACCAGCACGCCGGGCAGCCAGAACAGCCAGTGCCAGGACAGCCCGGTGACGATCGGGCCGGCCAGGACGATGCCGGCACCCGCCCCGATGCCGAAGATGGCCGAGAGCAGACCGATGACGACGCTGACCCTCTCGCGTGGGAGCTCGTCGCGCACGATGCCGATCGAGAGCGGCATGACCGCGCCGGCGGCGCCCTGCAACGCGCGACCGACGATCAGCACCCCCAGGTTCGGCGCCAGCGCCGCGACGACGGTGCCGACGAGCAGGATGACGAGAACGACGATGAGCATCTTGCGCTTGCCGACCATGTCGCCCAGGCGTCCGAGGATCGGGGTGAGCACGGCCGCCGAGAGCAGGTAGGCGGTGAGGATCCAGCTGGTATCGCTGGTCGAGGCATTCACATCCTTGCCGATGGTCGACAACGCCGGGGCGACCATCGACTGCAGCACGGCGAACGACAGGCCGCCGAGCGAGAGGAAGATCACGATCAGCACGGCGCGCAGGCCGCCGGTCGTCGGGGCGTGCAGATCCGATCCGGCGGGCGCGGTCTCGATCGTCTCGGTCATGATTCTCCAGTCGGGCAGACAAGGTTGTAAACAAACGCTGACATGACACCCTACCACCGAGTCAGCAACTGTTTACATCCCCGTCCGCGGGAACTACCGTGACTCGTGAACGGAAGGCTCCCCCATGGCCAACAGCACCCCCGCGATCACCGACGATGAGCGCGACGCCCCGGGCGCGCCCCGTCCTCGTGACGCCATCGCCACCCGCCAGCTGCTCCTGGACGCGGCCCGGCGCCGCTTCGCCCTCGACGGCTACGGCTCGACGACGGTGCGCGACATCGCGGCTGACGCCGGCGTCAACGTCGCGCTGATCAACCGCTACTTCGACTCCAAGGAGGGCCTGTTCGAGGCCTGCCTGTCCCACGTCGCGAAGGAGTTCGATCGACCGTCCGCCATGACGCTCGAGCAGGTGGTCGAGTCGGTTGTCGAGAACGTCGCGTCCTCCGTCGCGGATGAGCAGCCGTACCAGCTGCTGCTCCTGCTGCGGAGCTCGGGCGATCAGCGGGCGGATCAGATCCGGCTGGACACCATCCGGTCCTTCGCCGAGCGGATCGCGGCAGGGGTCGGCGGGTCGAGCTCCGACTCGGCCGACGAGGAGCTGCTGCTCCGGGCCCAGCTCGCCGTCGCCATGGCTCTCGGCATCGCCCTGCTCCGGGTCACGGGGGGCGGCATCCCGCCCCTGTCGGCGGTGCCTGCTGACGTTCTCGCGGTTCCCCTTCGCGGCGCCTTCTCGGCCCTTCTCACGCGTCGCGGCTGATGCGCGGCGGCCGAATCACGGGCCGCCGTATTTCTTCACGCGACGTCACAGACCGTCATGGAAGTTGTTAAGCAGAGAGGGCGCGCCGAAAATCGTCGGATGAGCGAGCAGGAGTTCACGCCCCGGACGGTGTCCGTGGTCGGCGTCAGCGGCAGTCCGACGCGACCGTCGCGCACCACGGCGCTGGTCGCGGAGGTCACCGAGACCTTCGCACGCAGTCTCGGGGGCACACCGACCGTGATCGAGCTCGCCCCTCTGCTGACCGAGCTCGGCCAGGGTCCCTTCCGCAGCGACATCGGGGCTGACGCCCGCGCGGCCCTCGAAACCGTCGAGAAGGCGGACGTCATCGTGGTCGGCTCTCCGGCCTACCGGGCGACCTACACCGGCCTGTTCAAGCTCTTCTTCGACCACGTCGGGCAGTACGCCCTGGTCGACAAGCCGATCGTGCTGACGGCCACCGGCGGCAGCGACCGCCACGCGCTCCTGGTGGAGCACCAGATGCGGCCGCTGTTCGGCTTCTTCCAGTCGCTGACCCTTCCGCTCGGCATCTTCGCCAGCGAGAACGACTTCGGCGACTACCGTGTCACCTCCGACGATCTGCGGTCTCGGATCGACGTCGCGGTCAGCCGCACGGTGCCCCTGCTGCACTCGCACCTCCAACTGGATCCGCGCTACTCCGCCGTGTTCTCGCCCGAACCCGCCCGCCCCGACGCCTTCTGAAGGACCGCACGATGAGTTCAGAGCCCTGGGCGTTCGCCACCGCCCAGATCCACGCCGGGCAGGACCGCGCGGCCGCGCACGGTTCGCGCGTCATCCCGATCCATCTCGCGTCCGGCTTCGCGTTCGATGACTTCGAGCAGGCCCGCGATCGCTTCTCGGGTGACGACGACGGCTACAGCTACACCCGCATGGGAAACCCGACCGCGTCCGCCGTCGAGCGCAAGCTCGCCGCGCTCGAGGGCGGCGCCGAAGCCCTGCTGGTCGGCAGCGGCCAGGCGGCCCTGACGGTCGCGATGCTGGGCCTGCTGCGCACCGGCGACCACATCGTGTCGTCGCGCCACATCTACGAGGGATCGCGCGGCCTGTTCCGTGAGAACCTCACCGCCCTGGGCATCACCGTCGACTTCGTGGACGAGATCGATGACCCGGATGCCTGGCGGGCCCAGGTCCGTCCCGAGACCAGGGTGTTCTTCGCCGAGTCGATCGCCAACCCGCGCAATCAGGTGCTGGATGTGCCGGCCGTCGCCGCGGTGGCCCACGAGGCGGGCGTCCCCCTCGTGGTCGACAACACCTTCGCGACCCCGTACCTGCACCGTCCGCTGGAGTGGGGAGCCGACCTCGTCGTGCACTCGACGAGCAAGTTCCTCTCCGGCCACGGTGCGGCGCTCGGGGGCGCGGTCATCGAGGCCGGCCGCTTCGACTGGGCCGCCGATCCCGCGCGCTGGCCGCAGCTCGACATCGCCAAGCACGGCCCGCGCGCCTATGCCGTCTACATCCGCAACACCGTTGCCGGGCGCCTCGGCCCGACCATCGCGCCGTTCAACGCCTTCCTGCTGCAGCAGGGCATCGAGACGCTCTCGCTGCGCGTCGAACGCCACTCGGCGAACGCGCTCGCGGTGGCTCGCTGGCTCGCCGAGCAGCCCGAGGTGGAGTCGGTGGACTACGCCGGGCTCGACGACAGCCCGGCGCGCGCGACGATCGACCGCCTGTACCAGCACGGCAACGGCTCCGTCTTCGCCTTCACGGTCCGCGGCGGCCAGCAGGCCGCCGCCGCACTGATCGAGCGGCTCGAGCTGTTCAGCCACATGAGCCACCTGGGTGACGTGCGGTCGCTGATCATGCACCCGACGACGACCTCGCACGCCCGACTGACCAACGCCGAACGCGAGCAGCTCGGGGTGACGCCGGGCATGCTCCGCGTGTCGATCGGGATCGAGGATGCCGACGACCTCATCCGGGATCTGCGGGCCGGCCTCGATGCCGCCGCACGTGCCGGCGACGGCGACGGCGCCACCCACGCCACCCACCGGGCTCTCCTGCAGCACGCCGCGGTCGCGAGGGGCTGACGATGGCGCGCATGCAGCACTTCGGATGGTTCTTCGCCCGCGGCTTCGGCCCGCAGGGCTGGGGGCGCCCGTACTGGGAGTGGAACTACGACTGGCGGCGGCCCGAGGTCTACGCGCAGTCGGCGCGCGAGCTCGACCAGGCCGGCCTCGACATCCTGGTGATCGAGGATGCCATCTCGCTGGGCACCGACGAGACCCTCGACCTGCGCATCCGTTCGGCCTACGGCGGCCCCAAGCACGACCCGCTGCTGCTGACGCCGTACCTGTTCGCCGCCACCCGGAACATCGGCATCGCACCGACCATCAACGCGGGAGCCACGCCTCCGTACCTGGCCGCCCGTCAGGCCGCCACGCTGCAGCACCTCAGCTCGGACCGCTTCGGCATGAACGTCGTCACCGACGTGAAGAGCGCGCGCCACTTCGGGCTCGAGGAGTTGCCGCACGACGCCGCCTACGACCGCGCCGAGGAGTGGATCTCGGTGGTGCGCCGGCTCTGGCACAGCTGGGACGACGGCGCGCTGGTGCAGGATGCCGCGGGCAACCGTTTCGCCGACGCCAGCAAGGTGCGACCCTTCCGCCACGAGGGCGAGTACTTCAGAGTGGCCGGTCCTCTGAACGCGATCCCGTTCGAGAACGGCGACCCCACGATCGTGTCCCCCGGCGGCTCCCCGCGCGGACTCGGCTTCGCAGGAACCAACTCCGACGTGCAGCTCGCGGTCGCCTCGCTCGACACCGAGAAGGTGCGCGCCTACCGGGCGAGCGTGCACGCGGCCGCGATCGCGCAGGGTCGGAACCCTTCCGACATCAAGGTGCTGTTCGCCTTCACGCCCGAGGTCGTCGACAGCAGCGAGGAGGCCGACCGCGTCGTCGCCGCGTCGCTGCATCCGGATGACGCGACCCTGCGTGCCGTGCTGGCGAAGCAGTCCAGCGACCTCGAGACCGATCTCGAGAACCTCCCGCTGGATCGGCCGATCGACCCGAGCGTCTTCGGACAGCACGTCTCGCAGGGATCGATCGGCTCGTTGCTCGGCGGAGCCGATCTCGCCACGACACCGCTGCGCGAGATCGCGACCCGCAAGGCGCGCAAGGGCCGCATCACGGATCGTGCCGGCTGGGTCGGCACCGCCGACGAGATCGCCGACTTCATCGAGCAGCAGGGGTCGGACGCCGACAACGACGGCTTCCTGTTCTGGGGCGACCTGCATCCGGTCGGCGTCCACCAGATCCTCGACCGCCTCGTGCCGATCCTGCGTCGCCGCGGGATCCTGCGCCAGGAGTTCGGCGGCGGAGGGCTGCGGGCGAACCTCCGCGACTTCTGACCATGGCTCCCGGCGGCGCGCTCGTGACACGCATCGGTGTGCTGGGCACCGGCCGCATGGGCCTGCCGATCGCACGCAACCTCAAGACCGCCGGCTTCGAGGTGTTCGCCTACGACTCGGAGTGGGCGAAAGAGGCGCCGCTGCGCGACGCCGGGATCGTCACGGTGCCGACCGCGGATGCCCTGGCGGCGGCGGTCCAGGTGCTGCTCACCGTGCTCCCCGACGGGGAGGCCGTACATGCGGCGCGGGTGTCGATCCTGGCGCTTCACGAAGGCGCGCTCTGGATCGACCTGAGCTCGGGCGACCCCCGGCTCAGCGAGCCGGATCAGCGTGAGGCGCGCAGCCGCGGCATCCGGACGGTGTCGGCCCCCGTGAGCGGCGGACCTGCTGAGGCGGCAGCCGGCGATCTGGGGTTCTTCGTCTCTGGCCGCCGCTCCGACGTGCGAGACGCGTTGATGGTGCTGCGTCGTCTGGGGCCGGCCGCGAAGACGACCATCGTCGGATCACGTCCCGGCGACGCGCAGATCGTCAAGCTGCTCGCCAACCTCTTGTGGTTCGGTCAGGTCATCGCCGCCACCGAGGCGCTGCTGCTCGGGGCGCGCCTGGGTCTCGACGTCGCCGTACTGCGTGACGCGCTCGCCGCGAGCGCGGGCGGGAGCGCCTTTCTCGACCGGCACGTCGACCGGCTGCTGGCCGGCGACTACCTCGAGGACTTTCCGCTCGACCGCTGCGTGGACGAGCTCCGGACGATCACCGAGCTGGCGCGGGATGCCGGCACCCCGTTCGAGCTCGGCGTGCTCGTGAGGCGGATCAACGAGGAGGCACTCGACCGGTTCGGGCCGTTGCTGGGAGAGCTGCTCGCGGCGCGGCTCCTGGAAGAGCGCGCCGGCGTGACCCTGCGGGCCTGACCCGCCGACTACCGCCCGTCGCGCCAACTGTGCGCCGGCTCGTATCCCAGAACGCGGCGGGCCTTGTCGATCGAGAGCAGGGTCTCGTGATCGCCGAGCTCCTTCGTGATCGGAACTCCGGGAAACACCTCGGCGGCCAGGGAGGCGCTCGACCGGCTCATCACCGTGTCGGCGGCCGCGATGATGTAGGCCTCGAAGCCCGGCTTGGCCAGCTCGAGCGCTCGCTCGACGGCGTGCGCCCCGTCACGCGCGTCGATGTAGCCCCAGGCGTTCCACTTGCGGAGCATCGGATCAGCATCGAACGACGGGAACGCCGAGTAGTCGGCGGGAACCATCACGTTCGAGAAGCGCATGGCCGAGATGCTGAGTTCCGGATCCCAGCGCACCAGCTTGATCGCCAGCTGCTCCTCGAGGTGCTTGGTCAGCGAGTACATCGACTCCGGCCGTGTCTCGTACTGCTCGTCGACCGGGAGATAGGGCGGCGGCACGTCGAACGGGAGCCCGAGGACCGTCTCGCTCGACGCCGTGACGATGCGCCGGATCCCGACGCGCCGACAGGCCTGCAGCACATTGAACGTGCCGAGCATGTTGTTGCGGAAGACGGCGGAGTCCGGCACGAGCCCCGGCGCCGGGATCGCCGCGAGATGCACGACCGCGTCCAGCCCGCCATGCACGTCGCCGATCGATGAGAACGCGTCGACGACATCGCCCAGTTCCGACAGGTCGATGCGAACGAATCCCGGAACCCGCGGCCCCACCAGGTCGAGCGCCAGGACGGTGTGCCCCGCCGACCGGAGGACCTCGACGACGACGGTGCCGAGCTTGCCCGACGATCCGGTAACGGCGATACGCATATGCCGACCCTATTCCTGGGAGCTCCGGAGGCGGCGCGGCGTCATTTCAGGATGCGCCGCGCCACGTTCGTCGTCACCAGGTCGAGCAGCTCCTCCCCGCGCCCCGACAGGATCGTCCGGATCGCGTAGAGCGAGAAGCCCTTCGCCTGCTCGGCCGTGATCGCGGGCGGGATGGCGAGCTCCTGCCGCGCGACGACCACGTCGACGAGCGCCGGCCCATCGTGCGCGAAGGCCTCGTCGAGCGCGGCGCCGAGGTCGGACGGCTTCTCTACCCGCCTCCCGAACAGCCCGATCGAGCGCGCGACGGCGGCCAGGTCGGGGTTCTGCAAGTCGGTTCCGAAGTTCACGATGCCTGCGGCCTTCATCTCCAGCTCGACGAAGTTGAGGGAGGAGTTGTTCACCACCACGATCTTCACCGGCACCCGGTTCTGGATGAGGCTGAACAGCTCCCCGAACATCATGGTCAGGCCTCCGTCGCCGACCAGCGCGACCACCTGGCGCGCGGGGTCGGCGAGCGCGATGCCCATGGCGTGCGGCAGCGCCGCCGCCATGGTGCCGTGGTTGAACGAGCCGATCAGGCGACGGCCGCCACCCAGCTTCAGGTAGCGCGCCGCCCAGACCACGGGAGACCCGACGTCGGCCGTGAACACCGCATTCGACGCGGCACGCAGCGAGACCTCGGTCGCCAGGAGTTCCGGGCGGATCGGCGTGCGCTCGTGGTCGTCGACCGCGAGCGCGTCGAGCGACGCCCGAGCGTGCCGGTAGTGCGCCAAGGAGGCGTCGAGGTGGTGGCGGCTCTTCTTCTGCTCGATCAGCGGCAGCAGGGCATCGAGCGTGTCCTTCACCGTGCCGACCAGGCCGAGATCGATCGGCGTGCGGCGGCCGAGGTTGCGCCCCGTGCGATCCACCTGGATGACCGTGGCGTCGCCCGGGAAGAACTGCGGGTAGGGGAAGTCGGTGCCGAGCATCAGCAGCACGCCGGCCTCCTTCATCGCCTTGTAGCCGGAGGCGAATCCCAGCAGACCGGTCATCCCGACATCGAAGGGGTTGTCGTGCTCGAGGGTCTCCTTGCCGCGCAGGCTGTGCACGATGGGGGAGTTGAGCCGGCCCGCAAGTTCGAGCACCTGCTCGCGCGCACCCGCGGTGCCGATGCCGCCGAGGATCGTCACCTTCTCGCCGGCGTTGAGCAGCTCCGCGGCCGCGCGCAGCGCGTCGTCGTCGGGGCGCAGACTCGAACGCGACCGGGTGATCGCGCGGGGTGCACCGGCCCAGCGGTCGTGGCCCGCGTCATCCACCTCGACCTGACTGAGGAAGATCTCGCCGGGGATCACGACGACCGCGACGCCGTTCTCCTCGATCGCCGCGCGGATCGCCATCTCGATGATGCGTGGCGCCATCTCGGGCGTGCTGACCAGCTCGCAGTAGACGCTGCACTCGCGGAACAGCTCCTGCGGATGCGTCTCTTGGAAGTAGTCCGAGCCGATCTCGGCCCGCGGGATGTGCGCGGCGACCGCGAGCACCGGCACCCCGCTGCGCTGAGCGTCGAACAGCCCGTTGATCAGGTGCAGGTTGCCGGGGCCGCAGCTGCCGGCGCAGACCGCCAGCTCGCCGGTCAGCGCCGCGTCGGCCGCCGCGGCGAGGGCGGCCGCCTCCTCGTGCCGCACATGCACCCAGGCCATGTCGTCGTCGCGGCGCACGGCGTCGGTGAAGCCGTTGAGCGAGTCGCCGGGCAAGCCGTAGACCCGCTGGATGCCGCTGGCGACGAGAGTGGCGATCAGGTGATCCGCGACGGTGCCCATGCGGCGATTATCGTCGCGACGGCGGCAGGGTGGGCACGTTCTCGGTCACGAGCTGGACGAGCTCGACCTGATCGCGGTCCGACATCGCATCGATCAACGCAGCGAGCTGCTCTTCGACCGCCGACTCGAGCCCGGCGGCGAGCGCCCGCCCGGATGCCGTGAGCCGCACCGCGACCCGGCGCCCGTCACTCGGGAGCGGCATCCGTTCGACGAGGCCGCGGATCTCCGCGCGGCCGACCAGCCCGGAGACGCTCGACTTGTCCAGCTGCAGGAAGCGCGCCAGCTCGAGCATCTCGGGCTCGCGGTCCCTCAGGATGCCGAGCAGCCGCAACTGCGAGAGCGAGACGCCCGCCGCCGCCGCCGCGTCGCCGATCCGGGATTGCACATGCCAGGAGAGCTGCGCCAGCGCGTCGACGACGTCTCCTCGGTCCATCTGCCGCATCTCCTTGCATTAGTTGGTGGTACCAACTACATTAGTTGGTACCGCAAACTATACCGGAGGATCTATGCGCGCCGCCGTCGTCACCGAGTTCGGCCACGCTCCCCGCTACGCCGAGATCGACCTCCCGCCGGTGACCGATGAGGACGCGGAGCGGATGGATGTCGTCGCCGCCGCCCTGCATCCCCGCGTCCGCTCCCAGGCCGCCGGTTCGCACTACACGAGCGGCACCTTCGAGGACGATGCCGAGCTGCCCCTGATCCCCGGGATCGACGGCGTCGCGCGCCGCGCGGACGGATCGCTGGTCTACTTCGTGCTGCCCGACACCCGCTTCGGGAGCATGGCCGAGCACGCCGTGGTCGACCTGCGGCGAACGGTTCCGCTGCCCGCTGGCGCCTCCCCGGTCACGATCGCCGCAGCGATGAACCCGGCGATGTCCTCCTGGCTGGCCCTACGCAAGCGCGCCCGCCTGGAGCCCGGGCAGTCGGTGCTCATCCTGGGGGCTACGGGCAGCGCCGGCCGGCTCGCCATCGAAGTCGCCCGGCACCTCGGGGCCGCCCGCGTCGTGGCCGCCGGCCGCGATCCGGAGACCCTCGAAAAGCTGACCGAGCTCGGCGCCGACACCGTGGTGTCGCTCGCGGGCGATCCCGTCGAGGCGGCCGCCCGGGTCGGCGAGGCGGCGGCCGACGTCGACATCGTCATCGACTACCTGTTCGGTCCCACCACTCAGGCGACGATCCCGGCCCTGCTGAGCCGCCGAGCCGATCGGAGCGCGCACCTCGACTGGGTCCAGGTCGGCGCGATCACCGGCCCGGAGATCACGATCGCCTCGGCCTTCCTCCGCGGCGCCGACATCGCGCTGATGGGCAGCGGTCAGGGATCGGTCAGCACCCGCGACATCGTGACCGAGCTCATCCCCCTGATGGAAGCGGTGGATGCCGGCTCCCTCCCGATCGAGACCGACGCGCGTCCGCTCACCGACGTCGAGTCCGTGTGGGATGAGCGCCCCGGCTCCCGCCGCCGGATCGTCTTGACCCTGGGCTGAGCATTCCCCCCAGAACAGGTGAACAACGTGTTCTGCTCTTCCGTTCTGGTCGAGACCGCGCTTACCGTCACCTCGTGGAAACCTGCGAGCGCTGCGGAGCCGGTGTCGTCTACCGCTTCAACGATCGGTCGATCCCGGACTCGGCCTACGTGTACGTCTGTCTCGGTACGGCCGCCCACGTGCACGCCGATCCCGCGACCCTGCGGTCGGCGAGCCGGCATCTCGGCGGACAGCTCGAGCACCGGGCGCGCATCCTGGAGCGGCGTCCGCTCCGGGCCGGAGGGCTCGCCGCCGTCTAGCCGGCACACGCGACCGGCGATCGACGCGGCTACTTCCCGTCGCTGCTCTCGCGGTCCTCGAGACCGACCGCCGCGCGCAATTCCGCGGCATCCTTCGCGTCGCCCTGCTTCTCGACGATCTTCGACAGGGCCTGTGCGATGGCGTTCAGCTTGTCCTGCGTCGCCCGGTCGCTGCGCTCCTGCGTGTTCTGCAGCAGCGCCACCAGCAGGAACGTGATGATCGTCGTCAGCGTGTTGATGATCAGCTGCCAGGTGCTGATGCTGTGGATGAGCAGGATCGACGGCGCCCAGACCACGACCAGCAGCACGCAGAAGGCGAAGAACCAGGCGCGGCTGACGAACTTCGACGCGCTGGTGGCGAAGTTGTCGAACCAGCCGACGTGCGCACTCACGTCCTCGGGCATCTCGGCCGATTTCGCCGTACTGCCGGAGGCCGTGCTCTTCGTCGACTTCGCGGGTTGAGCGGCTTTCGTCGCCATCGGGATTCCTCTCGTCACGTCCAGATTCCGCGCGGCTGCGCGCCACAGGAGCTGCAGTGCTGCCGACCCTAGGGGGTCGGAGGGCGGACTCGGCGCTTGCCCAGGTGGCCCTCAGTGAGGCCCGGCGTCACACTCCGCGGGGCTGCGTCGTCGTAACGTCATGATGTGCCGATGAACGACGAGCCGGTCCCCCTCGCGGAACTGCTGGGCGAGCGCCAGCACCTGCTCAATCTCGCCTACCGGATGCTGGGTACGACCGCCGACGCTGAAGACGTGGTGCAGGAGACCTACGCGCGGTGGTACCGCATGACCGACGCGGAACGGGCGGTCATCGAGATACCCGCCGCCTGGCTCACCCGGGTGGCGAGCCGGATCTGCCTCGACGTGCTCGGCAGCGCCCGAGCCAGACGCGAGCTGTACACCGGCGAGTGGTTGCCGGAACCGCTGCCCGCGGCATCCCTCAGCGACGCGTCCCGCGCGGTCGACCCGCTCGAGCACGCGACCCTCGACGACTCGGTGACCATGGCCCTGCTCGTCGTGCTCGAATCGCTGACCCCGGCCGAGCGCGTCGCGTTCGTGCTTCACGACGTCTTCGCGGTGCCGTTCGACGAGGTGGCCGAGATCGTCGGCCGGACGCCCCAGGCCTGCCGCAAGCTGGCCTCCTCCGCTCGAGCCCACGTGCGGGACCGCCGTTCGCGCGAAGCCGATCCGGCCACCCACACGGCCGTCGTTCGGGCGTTCTGGGATGCCTGCACCAGCGGTGACATGACCGCACTTCTCGAGGTGCTCGACCCCGATGTCGTCACCCGATCGGATGGCGGCGGGCGCGTGCGCGCGGCACTCAACCCCGTGGTCGGCGCCGACCGCTCGGCACGGTTCCTGTTCGGCGTCTTGTCGAAGGCCGACAGCCTGGTGCCGTCGATGGAGATCGTGGGCGGCCGCACCGGGATCGTGTTCCGGCAGGAGGGCACCGTGGCCGGGACGACGAGCTTCCAGATCCGTGACGGACGGATCGTCGATGTCTGGATCACCGTCAATCCCGACAAGCTGACCGCCTGGGCGGACCGCTGACCGTCACAATCCGGAGTCCTGCCTCGTCGTAGTGGCAGAGGGAAGGAATGACCGCCATGAGAATCGCCGTCGCCGGAGGCACCGGAACCGTCGGACGCCACATCGTCGCCGTCTTGCGCGAACGCGGGCATGAGCCGGTCGTGCTCTCCCGGTCGAACGGCATCGACGTGCTGACCCGAGCCGGACTCGCCGAGTCACTCGCCGGTGCCGACGCCGTGATCGACGTGCTCTCGATCTCCACGCAGAACGCCGACGAGTCGCGCGCCTTCTTCGGCGCCACCACTCGAGCCCTGCTCGACGCGGAGAAGACGGCGGGCGTCGGACATCACGTGCTGCTCGGCATCGTGGGCAGCCAGAAGTCCGACAACGGGTACTACGCCGGCAAGATCGTGCAGGAGTCGCTGGTCCACGCCGGCGAGGTGCCATGGACCGAGCTGCGCGCGACCCAGTTCCACGAGTTCGCAGCTCAGATCTACGGCGTGATCAAGGTGGGGCCGTTCATCCTGGCACCGTGGATGAGGTCGCAGCCGATCGGCGCCCGGGAGGTCGCCGAGCGGCTCGCGGAACTCGCGACCGGGGCTCCGGCCGGCTTGGTGACGGAGCTCGGCGGTCCGCGTGAGGAGAACATGGCCCGGATGGTGCGCGCCTACGCCAAGGCGACCGGCAAGCCGGGCCCGATCATCCAGGTGCCCGCGCCGGGGCCCGGAGGCCGCGCGATGCGCGACGGGACGCTGCTGCCGGGTCCGGGCGCCCAGCTCGGCACCCAGACCTTCGACGAATGGCTGGTGCGGCTCTCGAGCCCCCCGAGCACCTCGTAGCAGCGCCCCGCGAGCTGCGCTCTCGCGGCGCGAGTAACCTCGCCGCTATGCGCGCGATCCACCTCACCGAGTTCGGCGGCCCCGAGAAGCTGGTCGTCAGCGAGCAGCCCGATCCGGTGGCCGGGGACGGCGAAGAGGTGCTCGAGGTGCTCGCGGCCGGCATCAACTACGCGGACACCCACCAGACCGAGGACTCCTACCTCGCCAAGCAGACCCTGCCCCTCGTCCCGGGGAGCGAGGTCGTGGTGCGCGGCTCCGACGGCAGCAGGCTGCTTGGCTTCGTTCCGGGAGGCGGCTACGCGGAGCGCATCGCCGTCAACCCCAAGCACCTGTTCCGCATCCCCGACGGGGTCAGCGACGCCGACGCGCTCACCACCCTGGTGCAGGGCGCGACCGCGTGGCATCTGCTGCGCACCAGCGCGCACCTCGCCGATGGCGAGACCGTGGTCGTGCACGCGGGGGCCGGCGGAGTGGGGACCATCGCCATCCAGCTCGCCAAGAAGTGGGGTGCTGGCCGCATCATCGCCACGGCGTCCAGCGACGAGAAGCGCGCGCTGACGCTCGACCTCGGGGCGGATGCCGTGATCGATCCGCGCACCGACGACCTCGCCGCCGCGCTCAAGCGGGCCAACGACGGCCGCGGAGTCGACATCGTGCTGGAGATGACCGGAGGCCCCGTCTTCGACCAGAGCCTGCGCGCGCTGGCCCCGCTCGGCCGCCTCGCCGTGTTCGGCATGGCCGGCCGCGTCCCGCCGCACGACGTCTCGCCGGCGCAGCTGATGGGTCGCAGCACCGCTGTCATCGGCTTCTGGCTGGTCCACGTCGTCCAGCGCCCCGCCATGCTCGCTGCTGCGGTCACCGATCTGCTCGGGATGCTCGACCGCGGTGAGCTGCGTGCGGTGATCGGCGACAGCTACTCGCTCGACAACGTGGCCGACGCCCATCGCTCCCTCCTTGACCGCTCCTCGATGGGCAAGCTGATCCTGGTGCCGTAGTGGGGTCGGCGGTGGTCCGAGGGCTCGGCGCCGTCCTCGCGGTGGCGGCGGTGCTCGCCGTCGCCGGCTGCAGCGCGGACGATGCCGCGGGCCGCCCCCTGGCCACGCCGCTCGCGGCCATTCAGTCCGGCACCGTCCGGATCCCGTTGCACCAGGTGATGGTGCTCACGCTGGCCGACGATCAGCACTACACCGCCCAAGTCGCGGATCCCACCATCGTCGCGGTCGTCGAGCACCGCGACGCGGCGCACGGACGTTTCGAGCCCGAGCTCGTCCCCCTCAAAGCCGGCTCGACGCAGGTGGCTCTCACCGGCTCGAACGCGGGCGGCGAGGTCGTCGGGTTCCGCGTCGTCGTGACCGCGCCGCCAACGTCGGCAGCGATAGGGTGACGCCCATGAAGCCATTGCTCGCCCGGATCGCGGGCGGTGCCGGCCTGGCCGCGACCATCGTCCTGCTGTCGGCCTGCACCGGAGGCGCCTCCGCCCCGGAGACCCGCACGCCGACCCCGAGCGGCAGCGGCACCCCCTCGGCCGCCTTCGACACCGCGGCCGCCGAGGCCTACTGCACCGGGCACGGCGGCCAGTTGCAGGAGCGCCAGCCGATGTTCAACACCAACGCCGATCAGAGCCAGTGGGTCACCATCGGCTCCCCGGTCGTGGCCTGCCGGTTCCAGAGCACCGACGCCGACGCGTCGCGGATCTACGTGGACCTGGTGACGCTCTACGACACCAACCCCACGCTCGCAGCCCTGGCCTACCTGTCGAAGACGCCCATCCCGTCCGGAGCAACGGGCAACCCGGCGACAGCCCTGTGCACAGTGCTCGGTGGAGCGTCGACCTTCGGGCCAGGAGCCGATGGCGGCGGACTGGTGAACACCCAGGATCCTGACGACGTCGTCTTCTCCCCCTGCACCTTCGCCGACGGGTCCTTCATCGAGGAGTGGGGCATCGCCTACTACGCCGACGGCACCATCCGCGGCACCGATCTGACCAAGCTGTTCCGTTTCGACGAGAGCAAGCTGCCGGCGGTCTTCAACCACTAGGAGCGACTCGCCCGGCGCTAGAGCCCGGCCGCCCCGAACAGCAGGCCGAGCAGGTAGGTCACGCCGGCCGCCCCGAAGCCGATGAGCAGCTGGCGCAGCGCGCGCTTCCACGGCGAGGCGCCCGACAGGATGCCGACGACCGCGCCCGTTCCGAGCAGCGCCAGCCCGACCGCTCCGGCCGCGATGGCGACGGCGGCGACATGCCGGGCTCCGAACAGGTAGGGCAGCACCGGGATCAGAGCCCCCGAGGCGAAGAACAGGAAGCTCGAGATCGCCGCGTTCCATGGCGAGCCGATCTCCTCGTGCTCGTCGACGCCCGCGGCCGCGGGGTCGTCGGCGTCGAGCTGCAGGGTCGACAGCACCTCCTTCGCGTGGGCGTCGGCCTCCGCCGTCGTCATCCCGCGTGCTCGGTAGACGAGCGAGAGTTCATTGGCGTCCACGTCGAGGTGCGCGAGCGCAGCCTGCGAGGCCGGGTCGGGCCGGGATGCCTCGAGCAGCTCCCGCTGCGAGCGCACCGAGACGTACTCCCCCGCGCCCATCGAGAGCGCCCCGGCCAGCAGGCCGGCGATCCCGGCGAACAGCACGGTCGCGGCCGGAACCCCGGTCGCACCGATGCCGAGCACGAGCGCGAGATTGCTGACGAGCCCGTCGTTGGCGCCGAACACGGCGGCCCGGAAGGATCCGGCCAGGCGGGTGCGGCCCCGTGCCGCCAGTCCTCGCAGCACCTCGCCGTGGATGCGCTCGTCGGCTGCCATGGACTCCGAGGCGTCGGCGTCCGCGTCGTAGGGGGAACGCGCTTCGGCGCGCTGCGCCAGGGCGAGCACGAACAGCGACCCGAAATGCCGAGCCAGGAAGGCGAGGAAGCGCGTGCGCAGGTCGCCCCTGAGCGGCTTGCCGACGTCGTCGCCGAGCAGCTGGAGCCAGTGGTCCTGGTGACGCCCCTCGGCGTCGGCGAGGCCCATCAGGATCTCCCGCTCTTGGCCCCTCCGGCGGTCGGCCAGCTCGCGGTAGACGGCGGCCTCGGCGCGTTCATCCGCCAGATACTGCCGCCAGCGCTTGATGCGCGCCTCGCGGCCGACCGGTTTCGGCGCCGGTCTCCTTGCGCCATTCGGGCTCTGGGGAACAGTCGTCGACATGTGCGCCTCCGGTCAGATGAGTCTGGCCGAAGGTCTCGTTCGCCCGGCCGCCTCGGGCCGCCGGGTGGAGCACCGGGCCGTCATCGTGGCGGCCAGTATGTCGATGTCTCCGCGGGGAACTACTCCCCTTCGTCTCCTCCAGCGTAGCGGAGGCCCCACGAGCCCTCCCAACTCGCCCCCGGCTCCAGCCAGAGCAGGCCCTGCCCCGAGTTCAGCGCGTTCGGCGGAGCAGTCATCGGCTCGACCGCGATCGCGTCGATCGGACCATCGGCGCCGGGCATCACGTGGGTGGTGAAGACCTGCACATATCCCCACTCGGTGCTCTGCCACACGGTCGTCCGGGACCCGTCGGGAGCGGTCAGCCACGCGACATCGCCGCGGCCGTCGGCGACGTCGGCGGGGCGAAGCGAGCCGAAAGCGGTGTCGAGGTCGAGGTCGCCGACCCGCCTCGGGGCGCGCAGATCGAAGGGGGTGCCGTCGACCGCGGGCTCACCGATCGGATCGAGGCGTTCATCGACCGCGAAGTACGACGCCGCCGGCACGGTCAGCTCGAGCTCGGCGATCGCGGCGTCGCCCACGCGGAGGTACGGATGCGAACCCGTCGCATACGGCGCACGAGCGCTCGAGAGGTTGCGGGCCCCGTGCGTGACGGTCAGGCCGTCCGGCGTGAGTTCGTAGCGCACCGAGGTCTCGAGCAGGAACGGCCAGCCGTGCTGCGGGTAGATGGTCGCGGTGAGGGTGGCTGCGGCATCCGTCTGCTCGGCGATGTCGTAGTCCGCGAACTGCAGCAGCCCGTGCAACGCGCCGCCGCGGGCCGCCTCGGTGATATCGAGTTGCTGCGCCACGCCGTCGAGCGTCCAGCGCCCGGCGCGCACGCGGTTGGGCCACGGGCTCAGGATCACGCCGTTGCACAGCGCAGGTGCGGCGCCTGCCGTGATCGGCTGGGTGACCTCGGCGCCGCGCACGGTCAGCGAACGCAGCACCGCCGCGACCGTGCCGAGTTCGGCGCGCACGTCGTCCCGATCGAGCACGATCGACCGCCCGGTCGGCAGCATGGCCCCGCTCATCGCTCGCCCTCCGGGCTGTAGCGGATGCCCCAGCTCGCCCGCCACGAACCACCCGGCGGCAGCGTGACCAGGTCGGTGCCCGAGTTCAGCGCGTTCGGCGGAGCCGTCATCGGTTCGAGCGCGATCGCGAAGCCGGGGCCGTCGGCGCGCGGGAAGTCCGGGGGCGAGTAGGCCTGGATCCAGCCGAAATCGGGGTCGGCCCAGAGCGTCGTGGATCTGCCGTCGGGGGCCGACAGCCACGCGACATCCGCGCGTACCGCCCGGTTGGCCAAGCTGCCGTAGCCCGTGTTGAGGTTCAGCCCGCGCGCCGGCACACCGGCCCGGAGGTCGTACGCCCCCTCGACCGGATGCACGGCGACGGGGTTGAGCCGATCATCCAGTTCCAGCCTGCTCGCCCCGGTCAGGGTCACGGTCAGCTCCTCGCTCGGCACCTCGCCGACCCGGAGGTAGGGATGCGCCCCCACCGCCCACAGCGCGTCGCGCTCCGAGAGGTTGGTGACCGCGTGCGTCACCGTCAGCCCATCCGGTTGCAGTTCGTAGCTCACCGAGGTGTCGAGCAGGAACGGCCAGCCGTGCTGCGGCGCGATCAGCGCGCCGAGGGAGACCGCCGAGGGAGTCTGCGTGAGAAGCCGGTAGCCGGTGTTGCGGAGCAGCCCGTGGCTGGCGTTGCCCAGTTTCGGTTCGGTGATGTCGAGCAGTTGCGGCTCGCCATCGAGTCGCCACACGGCGTCGCGCACCCGATTCGGCCAGGGAGCCAGCACCATTCCGCATCCCATCGGCGCAACGACGTCGGTGCCGACCGGCTCGGTCAGCTGGACTCCGTCGACCGAGAGCGAGCGCAGCACCGCCGCCAGGGAGCCGATCTCAGCGCGGGCCGCGGCGTTCTCGATGACGAACTGGCGGCCGCTGAGCGGGGCGGGAACGGCAGGGGCGGAAGCGACGACCACCCGCCAAGCCTAGGGCGGGGCATTCGCACACCGATCACATCCTGGTACCGTCGTGCTCACCGCGGCTGGTGAGTGCCGCGCCGGTTTTCAGGGGGCAGCATGAGGCGTTCCGCCGTTCTTGTGACAGCGGGCATCGCGATGGCGGTCGCGCTCGCGGGCTGTGCTCCGCATCCCTCCGCCGCACCAAGCCACCACGGCGGGGCGACGGCGAGCCGGACCCCGACGCCGACACCGACCCCGACGCCGACACCGCTGCCCGACGACGTCCTCTTCCAGATCACCGTCATGGCGACCGGCCCGAGCGGCGCGAAGGCGATCCTCACCGAGACGGTGCACGCGCCGGTGGCTGCCACCGATCAGCAGAGCGCCGACGAGGCTCAGCTCGACAACGAATGCGACGGCTGGCGTCAGGCGTACTCGCCCACCCAGTTCCTGGTCGGGCAGTTCTCGGAGAAGGTCACGTCGGGCGTCTGGAACGACGACGACGTGGTCGCGGCCGACCTGGCGAGCTATCCGGTCTGGCAGGGTGACGAGAAACCCTTCCAATCCCCGTGCGCCAGCGCCCTGCCCACCATCCCCGGCGCCGCGCGCGCGGTCTCGCCGGTCGGCGGCGGTGACGCAGACACCAACGGCGGCTGGGGGATCTACCGCTACGGCTTCGGAGTGCCGACCGAGGCGGGCTCCACCGGCCCGAGCGTGACGGATGTCGTGCTCAGCCACTGCGCGATCCAGCTCGGCGGCGGCGGGCACGCCAGTGCCTTCGCGAGCGGCTGGCCGGCATCGCCGCAGACGGACAACGGTCTCGCCTGCTTCTTCGGCGGCAGCTGAGCGGCGAGCGCGCGGCGCGAACGCGGACGTGCGGTGCGGCTGCGGCCTCAGCTCGCGGGGCTGACGGTTGTCGACTCCACTGGCGGGTTGTGCGCCTCCTCGCCCACGTTGAGGCCCCCGTTGGAGGCCGCCTGCGTCGCCATCGTCTCCAACTGCTGCGGATCGAGCTTCGTCGGCCGGAGTCCCTCGTATTCCCAGAGCAGATCCACGTTCTGGGTCATCCAGATGGAAGAGGAGCGGTCGACGCCGTCGATGGTCTCCACCCAGCTCAGCAGGAATGGCTCACCCCGCCGCAGCTTCGCGATCGTGAGCATTTGCAGGTGGGCCAGCAGGAGATCGTCCATCTCGATGCGGACGCCGCGGGCGCCATATATCAGTCGTCCCATCGCAGCCTCCTCTTGCACAGGGTAATGGAGCGCCGGCCGCCGTGTCCGGCCAAGTCTGTATGGCGTCTGGACGCCCGCGGTCACAGGTGGTGCCGAGACCCCGGGGGGCGCAGTGTTAGGGGATGAAGCAGATCCTCTACGGCGGTGGCAGCTTCCTGACGTGCGATCACATCGCGTCCGAACTGCTCGAGTACGGGGTGGAGCTCGCGGAACAGGGACTCGCGTCCAGCGTCGACATCCCCGTCCTGCTCCCGGACGGAACCCCCGGCACGGCGACGGTCCTGCTGGGCCCCGCGAGCCAGTTCGTGGTGATGCCGGACGACCACGACGGCGAATTGGACTGCGAGGACGCCATCGCGGCGATCGGCGAGCATCGACGCGAGCTCGCAACGGCACAGCGCGCGCGGCCCTGGGATGACGGGATCGGTTCGTCGATGATCGACCCGATCTGAGCTAGCGCGCGGCGCGCTCCGCGGCCTCGACCACGTTCGACAGCAGCATGGCCCGCGTCATCGGGCCGACCCCTCCCGGGTTCGGCGACAGCCAGCCGGCCACCTCTGCGACGCCGGGATCGATGTCGCCAGACAGCTTCGCTTTGCCGGACTCGGTCGTGCCCGTTCGGGTGACGCCCACGTCGAGCACCGCAGCACCCGGCTTGATCCAGTCCGGCTTGACGAAGTGCGGAACGCCGATCGCCGCCACCACGATGTCGGCCCGGCGCACCTCGGCCGCGAGGTCGGCGGTGCGCGAGTGGGTCAGGGTGACCGTGGCATCCACGCCCTTTCGGGTGAAGACCAGGCCGAGCGGGCGGCCGACGGTCAGGCCGCGGCCGATGATCACCACGTGCTGCCCCGAGATCGGGACCTCGTGACGCCGGAGCAGCTCGACAACGCCCGCCGGCGTGCAGGGCAGCGGCGAATCCAGGTCGCCGTCGACACCGAGCACCAACCGGCCGAGGTTCGTCGGATGCAGGCCGTCCGCATCCTTCGCCGGGTCGATCAGCTCGAGCATGGCGTTCTCGTCGATGCCGGCCGGCAGCGGCAGCTGCACGATGTAGCCGGTACAGCTCGGGTCGGCGTTGAGCCCGGCGATCGCGTGACGGACCTCGGCCTCGGATGCTGTCACCGGAAGATCGACGCGAATGGAGGCGATCCCGACCTCCGCCGAGTCGCGGTGCTTGCCGCCGATGTAGCTCAGCGAACCCGGATCCTCGCCCACCAGCAGCGTCCCGAGCCCGGGCACGATGCCCTTCTGGTGCAGCGCCGCGATCCGCACCGCGAGTTCGCTCTTGATGGCCGCCGCCGTGGCGAGGCCGTCGAGGATCTGGGCGGTCACTTCCACGTCCCGGGCGAGGTCAGGCCTTCGTACAGCGGGAAGCGGCCGGCCAGGTCGGCGACACGCGCGCGCAGGGCCGGCAGGTCGGCATCCGGCATCAGGGCCAGCGCGATGATGTCGGCCACCTCGGTGAACTCGGCGTCGCCGAAGCCACGGGTGGCCAGCGCCGGGGTGCCGATCCGCACGCCCGAGGTCACCATCGGCGGCCGCGGGTCGTTCGGCACCGCGTTCTTGTTGACCGTGATGCCCACCTCGTGCAGTCGGTCCTCGGCGTCCTTGCCGGTGAACTCCGACGTTCGAAGGTCGACGAGCACCAGATGCACATCGGTGCCTCCGGTCAGCACGTCGATGCCTGCGGCCTTGGCATCCGGAGCCGTGAGGCGCTCGGCCAGGATCTTCGCCCCGCTCTTCGTGCGCACCTGACGGTCGATGAACTCGTCGGTCGCCGCCAGCTTGAACGCCGTCGCCTTGGCGGCGATCACGTGCATCAGCGGGCCGCCCTGCTGACCCGGGAAGACGTTCGAGTTGATCTTCTTGGCCAGCTCCGGATCGTTGGTCAGGATGAAGCCAGAGCGCGGTCCGCCGATCGTCTTGTGCACGGTGGACGAGGTGACGTGCGCGTGCGGAACCGGGCTCGGGTGCAGCCCGGCGGCGACGAGTCCGGCGAAGTGCGCCATGTCGACCCAGAGCAGGGCGCCCACCTCGTCGGCGATCGCGCGGAACGCCGCGAAGTCCAGTTCGCGGGGGTAGGCCGACCATCCGGCGATGATCACCTGCGGCTTGACCTCGAGCGCCTTCGCCCGCACGTCGTCCATGTCGACGTAGCCGTTCTCGTCCACCCCGTAGGCATGCGCCTCATAGAGCTTGCCCGAGAAGTTGAGCCGCATGCCGTGGGTCAGGTGACCGCCCGATGCGAGGTCCAGGCCCAGGATGCGGTCGCCCGGCTGTGCGATCGCGGCCAGCACCGCGGCGTTGGCGGATGCTCCCGAGTGGGGCTGCACATTGGCGAACGCCGCGCCGAAGAGGGACTTCGCGCGCTCGATCGCGAGGTTCTCGACGATGTCGACGAACTCGCAGCCGCCGTAGTAGCGGCGGCCCGGGTAGCCCTCCGCGTACTTGTTGGTCAGCACGGAACCCTGCGCCTCCAGCACGGCGCGCGGCACGAAGTTCTCGCTGGCGATCATCTCGAGCGTGGTGCGCTGGCGGTCGAGCTCCTGCTCGAGGGCCGCGGCGACCTCCGGGTCGACCTCGGAGAGCGGGGCGAGAAAAGTGTCGGTCATGGAACGAGCCTCCTGAGTTCTGAACAGATGGATGTCTGTCACAGCCCAGGCGTACGGCCGTTCCCAAGAAGTCGCTCCCTGATGGTGACCCATCCGAACGCCAGTCGCGACGTCACGAGCTTACTCGTTCGGCGGGCCGGAGGAAGGGTGCTCGGCGGAGCCGGCCTGCACGAACGCATCGAGTTCCGCGCGGGTCGGCGCCCCTGTCGGGCCGCGGCGGGAGACGGCGATCGCCGCGGCGGCGTTCGCGCGGCGCGCTGCGGCAAGGGGATCGAGGCCGCCGCCCAGGCCCGCAAGGAAGACACCCGCGTGCACATCGCCCGCCCCGTTGGTGTCGACGGCGTGAGCGGCGAAGCCGGGAACATCGATCCCGTCGACCGTGCATCCGTCGGCGCCGCGGCGCACGAGCAGCCGCCGCACCGATGCTGGTGCCGTGGCCACCTCCCTGGCATTGGCGCTCCACCAGTCGGCGCGCGCGACGACCGGGTCGAGAACGCTCGACGGCAGGTGCGCGCCGAGCGGACCCGGATCGACGAGCACGATGACCTCCGGGGGCACGGAGCCGATCCACGCGGCGATCCTCGACCCGCTCGGCTCCCGCGCGAGCGCGTACCCCGAGACGTGGAGCAGGTCGCCGGCGGCGAGCCGGAGATCGGAGGGATCGCCGTCCGCTTCAGCACCGACCGTCGTGAGGAAGCTGCGCTCACCGCCTGGCTCGACGATCGCGACATCCCACCCGGTGTCGCGGTCGCGGATCGGCGCGGCGAGCACCGCGACGTCCTCCGCGGCGAGCGCGCCCCGCACGAGGTCCCCGAACGGTCCGGTGCCGTGCCCTCCCGCGTAGGCGGCCGCCACACCCTGCCTGCGCGCCGCGACGAGGGTTGTCGCGCTGCCGCCGACGACGGTGCCGGATGCCGTCGCGGTGATGTCATCGCCGGAGCGCGGTAGAGCCGGCAACTCGAGCAGGAGGTCGACGACGGCATTGCCGACGCTCACCACCCGCGTCACGTGGCCGCCCGCAGCGCGAGCAGGCCGTCGACGAGCTCGTTGAGGTCGGTCAGCTCGCGGCCGTTGACGTGCGCGACGGTCAGGATCGCCTCGGCGGGCCAGCCCGATCCCGTCGCACCGGCCATCGCACCGGCCATCGCGGCGATCGTGTCCGTGTCGCCGCCGGCTGCCGCAGCCGCGAGGCAGGCCTGCCAGCCGTCGCCGTCCGCGAGCGCGAGGCGCCCGAATGCGGCCGGCACCGACTCCTGTGAAGCCAAGCTCGTGCCGACGAGCGCGGCGAGCCGATCGGCATCAAGGGTGACCGCCCACCTCACGCGTGCCGCCACTGACGCCCCGGCGACCCAGTGTCCGCGCCGCTCCCCCAGCTCAGCGGCGGCGACGGCGACCTCGGTCGCCTCGACGTGTCCTGCTCCGTCGAGGCCCGCGCTCACCGCTGCGGCGATCGCCGCAGCACCCGCGATCGCGATCCCGGTGTCGTGAGTGGGCCGGCAGGCATCCTCGACGGCGTCGACGAAACGCGGGAGATCGTGCACGGTGTGCGCGATGCCGAGCGGAGCGATGCGCATGGCGGCGCCGTTGGTCGTCCCCGCGCGACCGGAGACGGCGGGGTCCGCGCCCTCACGGATCGCCGCGATCGCGGCGCGCGTCGAGGGGCCAAGCAGGTCCGACGAGCCGCGGGCGCGCATCCCGTCCTCCCAGGCGGCGAGGCGTTCGGCCCACTCCCTGGCGGGTACGTCGCCGTCGCGTTCCACGAGCAGCCGCGCGAGCAGCAGAGCCTGCTCGGTGTCATCCGTGATCGACCCGGCGGGCATCCCCGCAGCGATGGGATGGTCGTCGCCCGCGGCGCGGAAGCCGTCGATCGCGCCGAAGCGCTCCGCGATCTCGCCGGGCGACAGCAGCTGTGTCGGCATCCCGAGTGCGTCGCCGATCGCGAGCCCGTGCAGCGCCGCGAGCGCTCGGTCGCGCGAGCTCACCGCGACGCCAGCACCTCGTCGACCGTCGTGATCTCGATGAGCGGCGCGTACAACGCCATCGCATCGAGCGCACGCTGGTGGTCGGCGGCGCTGAGGCCGGCGCAGGCGTCCGCAGCGACCCGCACATGCACGCCAGCGTCGGCGGCCGCGAGCGCGGTCGAGATGACGCAGCAGTCGGTCGAGACGCCGGTCAGCACCATCTCGGTCGCGCCGGCCATGGCCCGCGCGAACTCGGCATCCCACTTGCCGAAAGTCTCGCGGGTCTGCACGTGAGCCGCAACGCCGCGGAATGGCTCCGTCAGCTCGTACAGCGGGTCCTCGGGCGGCACGAGCGCGAAGGGCCACTGCTCGTAGTAGGGGATCCAGGCGCCGCGCGGCTCGGACGGGGCGACGAAGCGGGTGAAGATCGTGTCACCGCCGAACGCCGGCAGCAGTCGCTGGATCCCGGCCGACGCGCGGTCGTACTCGGGCGTGAACCACGCGCTGTCCGGCCGGCCGAAGATCTCCTGCATGTCGATCGCGACCAGCCAGCACGCGCTCGGCGCATTCACGACTCGACGTGCTCCTGGGTGCGCACCGAGGACCGACCGAGAATCAGGTAGCCGACGAATCCGATCACCAGCGAGACCAGCACTCCCAGGTTCGATCCGCCCCAGTTGACCCGGAAGCTTCCCTTCTCGGGCCCGAACAGATATCCCTGCCAGCCCAGCCAGTCGGCGTAGCCGTTGGTCACCAGGCCCCAGCCGATCACCGTTCCGACGATCAGCAGGCCGATCGCGACCCAGCGCACACTGCCGTATCGTCCGCGCCGGTCGTACAGATCCTTCTCGGCGAGATCCTTCTTGCGCAGGATGACGTCGGCGATGAAGATCCCGCACCAAGCGGCGATCGGCACGCCCAGCGTGATCAGGAAGCCCTGGAACGGGCCGAAGAAGTCCCCGGCGAAGAACAGCACGTAGATCGAGGCCAGCACCATGATGACGCCATCGACCCCGGCCGCCGCAGGGCGCGGGATCCTGAGGCCGACAGCCAGCAAGGCGAGGCCCGAGGAGTAGATGTCCATGACGGCGCCCGCGATCAGGCCGAGCACCACCACGATGGCGAACGGGATGATGAACCAGGGCTGCGTCAGCGGGATCAGCGGTCCGAGTGAGTACGAGCCGATCGCGTCCGACAGCTTCGTCGAGGAGCCGGCCAGCAGCAGGCCGAACACCAGGAGGACTGCGGGCGCGAGCGCGGCGCCGAACGTCGTCCACCCGACGACGCCCTTGCCGCTCGAGGTGCGCGGCAGATAGCGGGAGTAGTCGGCGCCGGCGTTGACCCATCCCAGACCGAATCCGGTCATCATGAACACGAGGGCACCGACGACCAGCGCGAACGGCCCCGCGGGGGTCGCCATCACCTTGCCGAAGTCGATGAGCGGCAGGACCGTGATCAGGTAGACGATCGTCACGACACCGGTGACGATCGTGATGACCAGCTGCAGCCGCATGATCAGCTGGAAGCCGAAGATCCCGAACAGCACGACGATGCCCGCGACGACGATGAGGGCGATGATCTTCGTCACCGGGCTGTCGGTGGGACCCCCGAGGGCCGACACGGTCGCGTCGACGGCGTAGACGGCACTCACCGTGAGCACGGTCTCCCACCCGACGGTGAGGATCCACGAGAGCAGCGCGACGACGCGCGCGCCGTCGACGCCGAACATCGTCCTGCTGAGCACCATGGTGGGGGCCGATCCCCGCTTGCCCGCGAGCGAGACCACGCCGACCAGGAAGAATGAGATCACGATGCCGATGACGCCGACGATGACCGCCTGCCAGAACGAGATCCCGAAGCCGAGCACGTAGGCGCCGTAGGCGATCGCGAACACCGAGACGTTCGCGGCGAACCACGGCCAGAACAGACCGGCCGGCCGGCCCTTCCGCTCGCTCTCGGCGATGGTCTCGAGTCCGGTGAGTTCGATGCCGTTCTTTGTGCCGGTGGGACCGGCTGCGTTGTCGGTTGTCGTCATTCGATCACCGTATCGCGGCGCAGGGCCCGTCGGTCAGTGATGATCACCAGGACCACGGTGAGTCCCACGAGCAGGGCCATGCCCCACGGCAGCGCCTGCACGCCGAGATGGTCGAGCTCGAGCCCCCCGATCAGGGCGCCGCCGCCGATCGCGATGTTGAAGGCGATCGTCGTCCACGCCGCGGCGGTGTCGCGCAGCCGGAGCGAGACACCGTGCATCATCCGGGTCTGCAGCAGCGAAGGGACGCCGCCCCACCCGATGCTCCAGGCGATCACGCCGACGATCGCGATGCCCGGCCCGAACCCGCCCAGGAGTCCGAGGAACACGCCGGTCGCCACGACGACGATCAAGGATCCGAGCACGGCGGCCCGGGGCAGGCGATCGCCGAGGAGGCCGGCCAGAACGAGCCCGATCGCCCCGGCAGCGCCGTAGCCGAACAGGAGCGTTCCAACCTGCCCAGCCGGGATCCCCGCGACCCCGGTCGACCACGGGACGATATAGGTGTAGAAGCTGTTCTGCCCGATCCCGACCAGCAGGATCGTCGCGCAGACGATCACGATCACCGGCAGGGTGCGGTCACGGCGCAAGGGGACGGCGACCTCTCCGGTCGCCAGCGGCACCAGATGCGAGACGTGCGGCAGAGCGGTCGCCACCAGGACGAGGAACAGCAGGATGGTGCCGCCCATCACGATGAACGCCAGCCTCCAGCCGAGCGCGTGCCCGAGTGCGGTGCCGAGCGGGACCCCGAGCACGAAGGCCAGCGTGGCGCCGGCCTGCGTCACGGCCATCGCGCGCGACAACTGCCGCGGCGCCACCAGGCGGGCCGCGTAGGGGCCGGTCACCGACCAGAACAGCCCGTGCGCCAGCCCGCCGACGACGCGCGAGACGACGAGCACGCCGTAGTTGGGCGACACCGCGGCCATCACATTCGCGACGGCGAACACGGCGAGCGTCGCGACCATCAACCACTTGCGGGGCAGACGGGTGGTGATGGCGGCGAGCGGTACCGCCGTCACCACGACGGTGCCCGAATAGATCGTCACGAGCAGGCCGATCTGCGATTCCGAGACGCGCAGATCGCGCGCCATGTCGGGCAGCAGGCCGGTCGGCAGGAACTCGCTCGAGACGGCGACAAAGATCGCCGCCGACAACACGAGAAGGCGGAACAGTGGGAAGCGGGAGTCAGAGCCCTCGGAGCTCATGGTGGTGCTTTCGGATCGGAGGGCTCGTCACGCCGGCCGCGGGAGGAAGCGGAGCACTGCCTCGCCGACACTCTAGCGACCCGCCGATACGCTGGTCACGTGCCGGACACCCCCACCCAGACGACGACTCATTGGATCGTCACGCTGGTGTGCGAGGACCGCCCCGGCATCGTCCACTCCCTCAGCGGGGCGATCGTGACCGCCCGGGGCAACATCACCGAATCGCAGCAGTTCAGCAGTGCCGAGACGGGCACCTTCTTCATGCGCCTCCAGGTCGAGTCGGCGGTGTCGCGCACCGAGTTCGAGGCGGCCCTGCTGCCGGTCACGGAGCGGTACCGGATGCACTGGCAGCTCGACGTCGTCGGCCGGCGGATGCGCACCCTGGTGCTGGTCTCGACCGCCGCCCACGCTCTCAACGACCTGCTGTTCCGCCAGCGCGCCGGGCAGCTCGCGGTGGACGTCCCGCTGGTGCTCGGCAACCACGCCGAGCTCGCGGACCTCGCGGCCTTCTACGGGGTGCCCTTCGAGTCGCATCCCATCTCGGGCGCCGATCAGAAGGCGGCTCTCGAGCGGCGGGTGCTCGAGGTGGTGGACCAGGAGGAGATCGAGCTCGTCGTGCTCGCCCGGTACATGCAGATCCTCTCGCCCGAGCTCTGCCGCAAGCTCAACGGGCGGATCATCAACATCCACCACTCGTTCCTGCCCGGCTTCAAGGGCGCTAATCCTTACAAGCAGGCCCACGCCCGTGGTGTGAAGCTGATCGGCGCGACCGCGCATTTCGTCACGAGCGACCTCGACGAGGGGCCCATCATCGAGCAGAACGTCGTCAGGGTCGACCACGCGCGGTCCGCGGCCGAGCTGGTGACCATCGGGCAGGATGAGGAGTCGCGCACCCTGACCCAGGCCGTCAAGTGGTTCTCGGAGCACCGCGTGCTGCTCGACGGCGCACGCACGATCATCTTCACATGAGCACCCTGCTGCTGCATTCCGCTCACCGCATCGACGAGCGCGGCGAGGCTCAGGATGCCTGGGTGCTGTTTGACGGATCGGTCATCGCAGCTTCCGGGGCGGGTCGGGCGAGCGCACCGTATGCCGACGAGAGCATGGACCTCGGCGGCGCGCGCCTCGTCCCGGGGTTCATCGACCTCCACGGCCATGGCGGTGGCGGGCACAGCTACGACGACGGGGGCGCCGAACTCGCGCAGGCCCTGACCGCACATCGTCGGCACGGCACCACCCGATCGGTCATCAGCCTGGTCGCGAACCCGCTCGGCGAGTTGCGCGAGCGGCTGGCCGAGATCGCGGCCTTGACCGCCTCCGATTCGCTGGTGCTCGGCTCGCACCTCGAGGGGCCGTTCCTGGCGCCAGGACAGCGCGGTGCCCACAACGCGGAGTTCCTCCGGGCGCCCGACCCCGAATCCGTCGAGTCGCTGCTCGACGCGGCCGACGGCACCCTCCGCCAGCTGACGATCGCGCCCGAGCTGCCAGGGGCTCTCGAGGTCATCGGCGAGCTGGCGGCATCCGGGGTCCTGGTCGCGGTCGGCCACACCGAAGCCGGCTTCGAGCAGACCAGGGCGGCGTTCGATGCCGGGGCCCGGATGCTCACGCACGCGTTCAACGCGATGCCCGGCATGCACCACCGCGCCCCCGGACCGGTGCTCGCCGCGCTCGACGACCCGCGGGTCACCCTCGAGCTCATCTTGGACGGCCGGCACGTGCATCCAGAGGTGGCGCGTCTGGCCTTCGAGCAGGCGCCCGGCCGCGTCGCGCTCATCACCGACGCCATGGCGGCGGCCGCCGCACCGGATGGCGACTACCGCCTCGGCTCGCTCAACGTGACGGTCCGCAATGGGCTGGCCGTGCTCTCGGGCACCTCGACGATCGCCGGCTCGACGCTCACCCAGGACGTCGCGCTGCAGCTCGCGCTCGCCGAGGTGGGGCTGGATCCAGCCGTCGCCGTCGCGGCGCTGACCTCCGTGCCGGCGCGGGCACTCGGACTCGGCGACCGCTTCGGCCTGCTCGAACCGGGCTTCGCCGCCGACGCCGTCGCCCTCTCCGACGACGGCACCGTCACGGCGGTCTGGGCCGACGGCCGGAGATTGTTCTAGCGCTCGAAATCGAGCCGGTTCGCCCACGCGAAGCGGTAGTAGTCGGCGTAGCGCAGCTGAGAGGCCGCCGCCTCGTCCACGACGACGGTGACGAGCGGGTGGAGCTGGATGGCCGATCCCGGCAGCGAGGACGAGACCGGCCCTTCGACCGCTCCCGCGATCGCTGACGCCTTGGACTCGCCGAAGGCGAACAGAAGCAGGTGCCGCGCGCGCAGGATCGTGCCGAGGCCCTGGGTCAGACAGTGCCGTGGCACGTCGTCGAGAGCGTCGAAGAAGCGCGCGTTGTCGAGGCGGGTCTGCTCCGTGAGCGTCTTCACACGGGTCCGCGAGGCGAGGGACGAGCCGGGCTCGTTGAAGCCGATGTGCCCCGTCCGTCCGATGCCGAGCACCTGGAGGTCGACGCCTCCCGCATCCGCGATCGCCGACTCGTAGCGGTCGCCCGCCCCCTCGACCGGACCCCCGTCATCGCCCGGAACGTGCACCAGAGACGGCGTCAGCCCCAACGGTTCAACGACCTCGCGCGTGATCACCGCGCGGTAGCTCTGCGGGTGTCCTGGCGGCAGGCCGATGTACTCGTCGAGGGCGAAGCCGCTCACCCGCGAGAGGTCGAGCGACCGCGCCGCGAGCGCGTGCCAGAGCGGCAGAGGCGTCGACCCGGTGGCCAGGCCGAGCACGGCTTCCGGCTCGGCGTCGATCAGGCGAGCGACGTACTCGGCACCGAGCGCGCCTGCCTCCTCGGCCGAGTCGAGGATGACCACCTCGGCCATCAGGCGACGTCCGACTCCCGCGACGCGGACTCCCGCGCGGGCGCCTGCGACGCGGCCGGTGCCGGTGCCGGTGCCGGTGCGAGTTCCGCAAGCAGGGCCGCTCCGACGGAGGCGACCGGGCCGGCCGGGGCGAGCCCGACCCGTGATGGAAGCTCGAGCGAGGCCAGGAACTGCGACTGGGTCGACCAGTCGGCGAGCACCGCGCGGATGGCGTCAAGCAGCGGGACGCCGAGCGAGGTGATGCCTCCGCCGATCACGACATCGTCCACGTCGACAGTGAGGACGAGTACGCGAACGGCGGAGGCAACATTGTCGATGAAGCGCTGGCGCACTTCGATCGCGAGGGCGTCGCCGCGAGCGGCCGCCTCGAAGAGATCCTGAACGGGACGCGGATGCTCGGTCGGCCACTGCCGGGCGACCGCCGAACCCGACGCCAGGAGCTCCAGGCATCCACGCTGCCCGCAGCTGCACAGCTCGCCGGCAGGGTCCACCGGGATGTGCCCGATCTCGCCCGCGGTCCCGCGTGAGCCGCGCCACAGCCGGCCGCTGAGCACGAGGCCGGCCGCCAGCCCGGTGCCGAGGTTGAGGTAGGCCATGGAGTGCTCCGCGCCATGCCCGAGCAGGTGGAAGGCGCCGAGCGCGGCGACGTTCACGTCGTTCTCGAGCCGCACCCGCACGCCAAGGCGTGCCGAGAGCTTCTCGCCCAGAGCAAGGCCCTCCAGCCCGAGATTGACGGCGTGGCTGACGCTCCCGGATGCGGGATCCACCGCCCCCGGAACCCCGACGCCGATCGCCCCGAAGTCGGCGGCGACGCGTCCGAGCCGATCGGCGAGCCCCTCGACGGCCTCCACCGTGGAGGCGACGACCGCGTCAGCCCCGAAACCGGTGGCGACGCGCACCTCCTCGATCACGCGGCCCGACTCGTCGATCGCGACGGCCTCGGTCTTCGTGCCGCCGATGTCCACCCCGACCCTCACGAGCGCATCCCCTCGAGCCACTGCAGGAGCGCCTGCCCGACGTGACGCGACGCGCCGAAGGTCGCGACGTCGGCGTACCGCCGGTCGGCCGACGGCCAGCCCATGTCGACGACGACCGTCCGCGGATCCCGGGCGCGCGCGGCATCGATCGCCTCACGCGTCCAGGCGCGGCGGTGGTTGTCACGACCGATCAGGACCAGCTGCCGGTCCGTACCGGGCAACGGCTCGCCGTCGTGCAGGGCGAGCACGGGGGCTCCCGCGGCCGCGGCACCCCATGGCGCGGGACCGACCGCGATGTTCGCGACGGTGTCGAGCTGCACCAGGGCGCGCGCCTCGAGCGGCTGGTGCGTCCCCGGCGCGATGTCGAACGCGGAGATCGTTCGGGCGAGGTCGAATGCCGGTTCGGCGTCCGGCTCCGACGGAGCGGGCCCATCGGCGGCCATGGCGGCCACCCGCGCGAGCGCGTCCTCGAGGCGTGCCGGGTCGAGTCGCCCATCCGCCAGCGCGGCCGCGATCGCGGCCTCGATCTCGCCGAGCTGCGCGTCGGTGTTCGCGGTGCCGATGCAGAGCAGGTCGCAGCCCGCGGCGAGGGCGCGGACCGCCGCATCCGGGATGCCGCTCTCACCGCTCGCCCCGCACATGTCGAGGGCGTCACTGACGATCACGCCGGTGAAGCCCAGCTCGCCGCGCAGCAGCTCGCCCAGGATCCGGGTCGAGAAGGTCGCGGGCACGTCGTCGAGCTGCGGCAGGAGGATGTGCGAGGTCATGATCGACGCGGTGCCGACCCCGACCGCGGCCGCGAAAGGCAGCAGTTCGCGGCGGCGCAAGGTCCCGAGCGGCAGATCCACCACGGGCAGCGCGAGGTGCGAATCGGTCGCCGTGTCGCCGTGGCCCGGAAAGTGCTTCGCGCTCGCCGCGACGCCGGTGGACTGCAGTCCCTCGATCCAGGCCGCGGTGTGTCGCGCGACGAGCTGCGGATCGGCGCCGAAGCTGCGCGTGCCGATCACGGGGTTGTCGTCGGAGGAGTTGATGTCGGCGTCTGGGGCGAAGTTCATCGTGACGCCCACGGCGCGCAGCTGCCGCCCGACACGCTCGCCGACCCCCCGGGTCAGGGTGAGATCGTCGAGCCGCCCCAGGATGGCCGCGCCCGGATACGGGGAGCCGACGTGCTGGAACAGCCGCGTGACATCACCGCCCTCCTCGTCGATCGCGATCACCGCGCGCGGATTCGCCGCGCGGATCGCGTCCGTCAGAGCCCGCACCTGCTCGGGCGAGACGATGTTGGTCGCGAACAGGCAGACGCCGGCGAGCCCGTCGGCGAGGCGCACGCGCAGCCACTCGGGCATCTCGGTGCCCTCGAACCCGGGCAGGAGGGCGCCCAGCGCCGAATCCGTCACGCTCATCCCTTCACCGCCCCTCCCACGAGGCCGCTCGTCATGCGTCCCTGCACCAGCAGGAAGAAGATGATGACCGGGATCGCGACCAGGGTCGAGGCTGCCATGACCTGTCCCCAGTCGATGGCCCGCGCCGCACTGGCCTGGATGAAGCCGCGCAGCCAGAGCGGCAGGGTCGCCGCCGACTGATCCGGCAGCACCACCAGCGCCACCGTGAACTCGTTCCAGGACTGGAGGAACGCGTACACCCCCGATGCCACCAGGCCCGGCGCGAGGAGCGGGAAGGTGATCCGCATGAAGGCCTGGAAGCGGCTGAGGCCGTCGACCATGGCGGCCTCCTCGAGTTCGGCCGGGATGCCGGCGACGAAGCCGCGCAGCATCCAGATCGTGAACGGCACCACGGAGGCGATGTAGAGGATGCTGACGCCGATCACCGTGTTGAGCAGGTCGACGGAGGCCATCAGCTTGTACTGCGCGATGAACAGCCCCTCGGCCGGGAGCATCTGCACGAACAGGATGGCGAGCACGAAGCCGGTGCGCCCGCGGAAGCGGAACCGGCTGATCGCGACCGCCGCGAGGAAGGCGAACAGCAAGCAGACCACCACGACGACGAGCGCGATCACGACGCTCATCCCGAGCGCGGGGAAGAACGAGCCACCTTGGAACACCGCGGCGAAGTTGTCGAGGCTCGCGCCGACGGGCAGGAAGGTCGGCGTGTTGGAGGTGAGCACCACGTTCGACAGCAGCGAGGAGTTGAGCATCCAGTAGACCGGGAAGAACCAGACCAGCGCGACGACGATGCCGACGATCGACAGGATCACCTTCCGGACGTGACGACCGCCGAAGCGCAGCTTCGACGGGGCCGGCGTCGCGGCGACGCGATGCGTCGCTCCCAGCTCCAGCGCCCGCGTCACGCCCGGTCCTCCCTGAGCATCGACCGGATGTAGAACGCGCTCAGCGCGATCGTCAGCACCAGCACGAAGATCGAGACCGCGGAGGCCGTGCCGAAGTCGCTGGAGCCCGCGCCCAACTGGTAGATGTACGTGCCGAGCAGGTTCGTCTCGCTGGCGATGGAGCCGGCATCCTGCAGCAGCTTGATCTGGGTGAACACCCGCAGATCCCAGATCACCTGCAGCAGCAGCACGATCGAGATGACCGGCCGGACGATCGGCACGGTGATGCGCCAGAAGCGCTGGGCCGGGCTGGCGCCGTCCACCTGGGCGGCCTCGAGCACCTCATCGGGCACCTGCGTGAGGCCCGCGAAGAGCGAGAACGCGACGAACGGAACGCTCATCCAGACCACGATGATGCCGGCGACCAGGAAGAAGCTCAGAGGGTTCTCGAGCCAGTTGTGCTGACTGAAGGGCAGCCCCATCGCGGTCAGCACCCAGTTCACGACGCCGCGGCGCCAGTCGAACAACCAGGTCCAGATGGTCATGGCGGCCACGACGGGCATCGCCCAGGCGAGAAGCAGCGCGATCTGCAGGATGATGCGCACCGCGGCGGGCACGGACCGCATGAGCAGCGCGAGCAGCGTGCCGACGGCCATCGTGGCGGCAGCGCAGGCGAAGCAGAAGAGCAGGGAGCGGCCGACGACCGTCCAGAGATAGGGGTCGGTGGCGAGCTTGATGTAGTTGCCGAGACCGACGAAGGGGGCCGGCTGGCCGAACTGCTGGGAGAGCCCGAACTTCTGCAGCGAGGTGATCAGCTGCCAGACCAGGGGGTAGCCCATGGCGAGGGCGAGCACCACGACGGTCGGGATGAGCAGGGCGTACGGAGCGAAGGAGCGGCGGCGGCGCGGAGCTGCCAGGGGCCGGTTCAGCGTGGTCATGGGGGCCTCCTTCCGGGCGTGAGAGTACGGGGGGATCATGGGGTGTCGTGGGGCGCGGCGCCAGGCAGCTGCCGCGCCCCACGAGAGGGAAGATGCCTTACTTGGCGTTCAGCATCGGGGTGATCTTGTCGTCGTACTGCTTGGCCAGCGCATCGAGATCGGTCGCGGTGCCGAGCTTGCTGAAGAACTCCTCCAGCACGCTCGATGCCTCGACGGATGCCCAGCCCGGCGCCGCCGGGGTGAGCTTCGAGTTCTCAGCCGAGTCGATCAGCGCGGTGGCGAACTCGTCGCTGCCCAACGAGGACACGTCGTCCGAGTTGGCCGGGCCGAGGCCGTTCTGGCCGAGCAGGGTCTGGTACTTCGAGCTGAAGATGATCTTCAGCAGCGTCTTGGCCAGACCCGGGTTCTTGCTCTTCGCCGAGATGCCGATGTTCGAGCCACCCGCGAACACGGGGGCCGGCTTGCCGTCGTTGCCCGGCAGCGGGAAGACGCCGAAGACGTTGTCATCCCAGGTGCGGGTGACCTTGCCGTCCGCGCCGGTGCCCTTGACACCGACCGACCAGTGCGCCCATCCAGGAGCCATGATGGTGGCCGCCGAGAGCGAGACCGGCGTGGTCGGGTCGGTGGCCGTGGCTCCCGGGATCGCGTCGTCGTCGTTGATGTAGATGTACTGGTTGCTGTCCTTGGCGTCGTTCGGCGCCTTGGAGGCGTTCTGGTAGATCGCCTGCAGCTGCTTCAGGCCCTCCATCGTCTTGGGGTCGTCCAGGGTGGCGGTCCACTTGCCGTCCTTCTCCGAGGCGATGTTGCCGCCATTGGCGAAGATCCACGAGATGCCGTCGCGCCAGTCCTGGCCACCCAGGTAGAGACCCGAGAAGTTGCTGATGTTGTCGGGGTTCTTCGCGGCGATGGTGGCGACATCCGTGTTGAACTCGTCGAGGGTCTTCGGCACCGAGGTGATGCCGGCGGCCGCCCAGACGTCCTTGCGGTAGAACACGTAGCGCGAGCCGAAGTAGTAGGGCAGCGTGTAGTTCTTGCCGCCGACCTTTCCGGCGTCGACGAAGCTCTGCAGCAGCTTGCTGCCGCCGAGCTCCGAGTACATGTCGCTGATGTCGAGGAACGCGCCGACGTTGGTGAAGGTGGGCGACTGCGTGTTGCCCATCTCGGTCACGTCGGGGGTGTTGTTGGCGTCGGGCAGCGACGTCGTCAGCTTCTGGACGATGGTGCCCCAGTCCTGCTGCTCGATCTTCAGCGTGCCGCCGGTCTCCTTGTGGAACTCGGTCGTCAGGTAATCGCGCAGCTTGTCAGGGGTGTCGGCGCCGACCAGCCAGAGCGTGATCGTCTTGCCCTTGCCATCGGTGCTGGCGCCGGTGCTTCCACCGGAGGTGCCGCCGGCGCTGCAACCCGCAAGGGCGAGAGCCGACGCGAGTGCGACAGCGGTGACGACTGCAATCTTTCTCTTCATCGTGTGATTCCTTCTGTGCGGTGAGGGAAACGGAGCTCCGGGAGGGAGCCCCGCCTGGTACGGGGGCCGCTGTCGACTACGAAACCCCGAGTTGTCCCGACAGGACCATGGCGGCGGCGCCGCGCATGACGATGTCCTGACCGAGGGCGGTCATCCGCAGGCTCAGATCGCCGTGGAACTCGGCCATCGTGCGCATGCGGAGGGTCTCGATGGCGGCCTCGGCGAGAGGACCATCGAGAAGTTCGACGGGGCCGCTGAGCACGACCTCCGCGAGATCCAGGGCGCCAACGACCGGCGCGAGGGCGATTCCGAGTCGCTCGCCCGCTCGCCGCAGGATCGCCGTGCGCTCGGCGGCTCCGTCCGGGCCGTCGTCGGTCGCCGCGAGCGCGGCGTCGAGCCGCGGTGTGGCCAGCCAGGTCTCGAGGCAGCCGTGCTTGCCGCAGGCGCAGGCGGCGCCGCCATCGGTGCCGACCACGACGTGACCGATCTCGCCCGCGGCGAAGCGGCTGCCGACGAGGGCGGTGCCGCCGATGATCAGTCCGGCGCCCACGCCGTGGCCGACCTTGACGAGCATCATGTCGCTGAGGGCAGCGCCGAAGCTGTGCTCGGCGAGCGCGGCCGCGTTGGCATCATTGGCCACGATCACCGGAAGGCCCGTCGCGGCGGCCAGGGTGGCCTGCAGCGGCTCGCCCGAGCTGCCGCCGGACGGCCAGCCGAGGTTCGGCGCGCTCAGCACGGTGCCGGCCAGGTCCACGACGCCAGGTGATCCGACTCCGATCCCGAGCAGGGGCAGGGATGCCGCGCCCACCAGCCGTTCGGCGAGCGCCACGACCTTGGCGCTGGCGTCGACGCCGACCGCGCCGTCGAGCGGCACCTCCGCACGCTGGAGCACGACCCCGTCGAGATCGAGCACCGCACCGCGGAACACCGCGTAGTCGCTGAGGTCGATCCCGATGATCTGAAAGCCGCCGCGGTTGATGTCGAGCATCGTCGCGGGCTTGCCTGGGCGCGATTCGTCGCGCTGACCGACCTCGACGACCAGGTTCTCAGCCAGCAGATCGGCGACGAGATCGGAGATGGTCACGCGGGTGAGGCCGGTGGCGCGGGCCAGGTCGGCCCGGCTGAGGGTTCCCGAGCGGTAAAGGGTCTGCAGCACCAGGGAGCGGTTGCGGCCGCGCGCGTGCTCGGGAAGCGACTTGGCGCTTGGCCGCAGCACGCGACCGCCTGCATAGCCAGCGGCACCGGCCGACGACGCCGAGCTCCTGGCGTTCGCGGCATTGGCGAGGCCCGGGTTGGTGATGGGTGCGCCATCACGAACGGAAGAGCCTCGCTGCACTTCCGATGCAGACATGTTTGTTAGTACACCGTACGAACAAAAGATGCGCAACTTTTGGAAGGAGGGTTTACATATTCGTTACACGCGGGACGTGATCGCCGGCGGTGAACCCTCTCGCGGCCTGTGTCGTTCTTCAGCAAGCACTCACAATTTTCCCCGGCCCCGCTGGCATGCTGAGTGCACGCGACGATGACGCCGTCCGACCCCACCGCCCTTCGCCACTGGAGCCACCCATGACGCCCCGCCCCACCCGGACTCTTGCCATCGGATTCGCCGGCCTCGGCTTGGCGGGAGCCCTTGCCGGGTGCACGACCGCCGCGGTCACCGGCGACGCGGGCGGCGGGTCCGGAGGCTCGAACGTCTCCGCCGCCGCCGGTCCGTACCGGGACGGCACCTACACGGCGGACGGCAGGTATCTCTCCCCCGCCGGCGAGCAGACGGTCACGGTGAAGGTCACGCTGGCCGACGACAAGATCACGGCCGTCACCGTGACTCCGCACGCCACTGACCCCACTGCCAAGGGCTACCAGGGCTTGTTCGTCCAGGGGATCGCGGCCCAGGTGGTCGGCAAGCAGCTCGACCAGCTCAACGTCTCCCGCGTTGCCGGCTCCTCCCTGACGAGCGGCGGCTTCAACCAGGCGATCGCCGCGATCGAGAACGACGCGGCGGCCTGATCAGCGCCTCCACCTGGTCGCCCTGCGTGCGCCGATGATCACCGATCCCCTGCCGGAGGCCTGGACCTTCGACGCCATCGGAACGACCTGGCGCATCGACACGGCCGAACCGCTCCCGGATGCCGCGCGCCGTGCGGTCGCCGCCAGGGTGGAGCGCTTCGACCACGACTGGTCTCGGTTCCGCGAGGACTCCCTGGTGACCCGGATCGCGCGCCATCCCGGACGCCACCGCCTACCCGACGACGCGCCGGCCCTTCTCGCGCTCTACCGCGAGCTGTACGAGGCGACCGACGGCCGGGTCTCACCTCTCGTCGGACGCACCCTCGAGTCGCTCGGCTACGACGCCGGCTACCGGCTGACTCCGGCCTCGACGCCCGCGCCCGTTCCGAGCTGGGATGACGCGATCTCCTGGGACGGGGAGCACCTCGATACCGCGACCGAGGTCCTGCTCGACGTGGGAGCCGCGGGCAAGGGCTACCTGGTGGACATCGTGAGCGAGCTGCTCACGGCTCACGGCATCCCGCAGCACGTGGTCGATGCGAGCGGCGATCTGCGCACCGTCGGTGTTCCGCTCCGGGTGGCGCTCGAGCATCCCGCCGATCCGACGAAGGCGATCGGGGTGGTCGAACTGAGCGGCGGTCCCGCCGATGCCGCACTCTGCGCCAGCGCATCGAATCGCCGCGCCTGGGGCGGCGGCCTGCACCACGTGCTGGACGCGGTCACCGGCGAGCCGACCGCCGACGTCATCGCCACCTGGGCGATCGCGGCCACCGCCGCTCTGGCCGATGGGGCCGCAACCGCCCTCTTCTTCGACACGGCGACGAACTTCTACCGCCTCCACAACGTGGTCACCATCAGAATGTTCGCTAACGGGCGCGTCGAGCGCTCCCCGTCTTTCACCGGAGAGTTGTTCCTATGACCGCAGTGACCGGTTGGCTCGACCGCATCCTGGGGCGCGTCACGATGTACGCGCTCGTGATCATCTGCCTCGTCGTACTGGCGCTGCTCTCACTGATCTTCATGTTCGTCGGGCTGCTGCAGCTCTCCCCGGTCGGGCTGCTCACCAATGCGGCGGTCCTTCTGATCTTCAGCTACCTGGCCAACGGATTCGCCGGGCTGATCTTCCGCACCCGGCCGCAGCTCAGCTCGACCGCGATCACGGCACTGCTGCTGCTCTTCATCTTCCCGCCGAGCCTCGATCTGCCGAGCCTCGGCGGCGTCGCCCTCGCGGCGGTCATCGCGGTGCTCGCCAAGTACCTGCTGGCCTGGCGCGGCCGGCACATCTTCAACCCGGCCGCGATCGGCGCATTCGTGAGCGTGCTGACCGGCCTGACCTTCAGTGCCTGGTGGATCGGCGCCCCGATCATGCTGCCCTTCGTGGCCGTCGCCGGCTTCCTCGTGCTGTTCCGCACGCGGCGGTTCCCGTTGGCGATCGTCTTCATCGTGGTCGCGACCGCCAACATCGTCATCCGCTATGCCGTCACGGGGGTGCCGATCGGCGCCGCGTTCGGCTTCGCTCTGCTGTCTTCGCCGATCGTGTTCTTCGCCTGCTTCATGCTCGACGAGCCCCTGACGCTCCCGCCGCGCCGCTGGCAGCAGCTGGTGGAAGCCGTGGTGGTCGGGGTGCTGTTCCAACTCGGCTTCTCGATCGGCACGCTCTCGTCCACCCCCGAGCTCGCCCTGGTGCTCGGCAATCTGCTCGCCTTCTTCTGGGGACAGCGCCGCGGCATCCGCCTCGCCTTCGTCGGTCGCACGCAGCTGACCCCGACCAGCTGGCGGTTCGACTTCCGGCCGAAGGCACCGGTCAAGTTCCTGCCCGGCCAGTACATGGAACTGTCGCTGCCGCACGCGAAGACCGACGCAAGGGGCTGGCGCCGGGTCTTCAGCATCGCGTCCGCACCCGATGCGGCGGCGCCTGACGGCTCGGGGCTGGTGTCCTTCGCCACCCGGATGCCGGAGCGCTCGAGCAGCTTCAAGTCCGCGCTGCTCGCCCTCGAGCCGGGTCAGGTGATCAGCGGGACCTCGGTCAGCGGCGACTTCATCCTGCCCAAGGATCCGGCGAAGCCCCTGCTGCTGGTGGCCGCAGGCATCGGCATCACGCCGTACATCAGCCAGCTCGAGCAGCTGACCGCCAGCGGCCAGATGGGATCCAGCCAGAAGCGCGACATCGTGCTGCTCTACTCGGTGCTGACCGCCGACGACATCGCGTTCGCCGACGTGCTCACCGCCTCCGGATGCCGGGTCGTCATCCTGTCACCCAACCGGCCGAGCGAGCTGCCGAAGAGCTGGTCATGGGCGGGGGAGGGCGGTGCCCTGACGTCGGAGGAGATCCACAAGGCCGTTCCGGATGCCGCCTCCCGCACGACCTATCTCTCCGGCGCCCCCGACCTCGTGACGAGCCTCGAGAAGGCCCTCCACCAGGACGGCGTGAAGTGGATCGTCACCGACGTGTTCATCGGCTACTGACCCGCGGGGATCAGCGCACGCCGCTCGTCGTCACCAGCCGCGTCCAGGGGCCGGCGGGCACCTGACCCGCCTCGAGGAAGCGCCAGTCCACCACGCCCGATGTGCCGTCCAGCTCGGGAAAGGCGAGGCATCCGGTCAGGGCGGGTGAGACGTCCATCCCGGCCCCGCCGTAGCGCGTGTTCGCCGGGCGGGCGTCGCCGGCGCCGAACACGTACGTCGCGTCGTGGTACTCGCCCGGCCCGGCATCCTCGATCTGGCCGTAACAGGTCCTGCCGTTGCGCTGGAGCTCGACCCATCGGTTCTTCAGATAGCTGAAGTTGTCGTCGCCGACATGCGCGCTGTACGGCGCGGTGTGCGCCCACGGGATGACGGCGTCACGCTGCGCGAAGCCGGTGGGATCGTTGATGTCGTCGTAGGGCAGGTCGAGGTAGAACGGGTTCTGACGCGGCGTCATCGACGTCGGGAACCAGCCGTTCGCCGGCGATCGGGCCTCCGTCTCGCAGGAGCCGGACCGGACGACCCCGTCGCAGCCGCCGAAGCTGCCGAGCCAGTCGGAATCGTAGGTCGAGATCACCTGGCTGCCGTCGTCGGCGGACGGGTCGAAGATCTCACCGACCCAGAAGGTCGTCGAGACGATGCCGTGATGCCAGGGGTACGGCGAGGTCACCGCAGCCGGCGGCGCCGGCGATGCCGGGGAGGTCGGTGTCGGGGTCGGGGTCGGGGTTGCCGTCGGGGATGGCGACCGATGATGGCTCGCGGTGGGGTGCGGCCCCGATTCCGGATGATGCGGCACGCAGCCCGTCAGGGCAGCGGCCAACAGCACCCCCGCCACCAGGACGGAGGTGCTGCGACCGCGACGGACCCCCCTCACGCCGACGGAGTGCTCTCCGGCGTCGCAACGGAACTGCTGGAGTCGTCAGGGGGACCGGACGCCGGGACCGAGGGAGCCGGCGGCGCCGGGGCAGGAGCCGGTGGCGGGGCCGGCGTCGAGGTCGACGGGTCGGTCGAGGGGTCGGCCGGAGTGGAAGCCGGCGGCTCGGCGGGCGGAGAGTCGACCGGCGTGCTCGGGTCGGTCGGCGTCGCCGGGTCCGTTCCGCTCGGGTCCGTTCCGCTCGGGTCGGTTCCGCTCGGGTCCGTTCCGCTGGTGCCGTCCGGCGCTGCAACCGCGTCGGTGGCGACATCCGGCGCGGCGACGGCGAACGGCGCGGCGATCACAGGGGGTGCCGGGGCGACCGGCGGCGCTCCGACGCTGTCATACAGCTCGTAGTCGTCGGTCGTCAGCGTTCCGTTGGAGAAGATGCTCAACCCGAAGCTGATGCCGTTGTAACCGGCCGGGATGGCGGGTGTCGTCCACGCGGCTTGCGTCCACTGCGATGCCGCACCGAACCAGGGGCTCGATGTCCAGTACTGCCAGCCGCCCTGAACCGTGCGCAGGTAGACCGCGAACTGGGTCACGACATCCGAGGTGTACCAGGTGCGGAGCGAGTAGCTTCGCGCCGGCGTGACCGTGGGAGCGCAGGAGCCGAGGTCGAACACCGGCAGCAGCTTGGCATCACCCGAGCTGTAGCCGCTCATCACGATCCGATCCGCCACGGATCCGGTGTGGCCGGGCGACACCAGTGAGAACGCGGGGCTGTTCGTCCCGTACGTCGCGTTCCACCAGCAGCTGGGCAGGCCGGCCGCCGTGGTCTCCAGGCTGGGGTTGGTGACCGAGCTGGAGCCGGTGACGGGCGGGTTCGCCACGGGGCCTGTCACGACGGGCTTCACGGTGCCTCCGATGACGTCCGCCACCGTCTTGACCACCGTGCCCCTCGCGGTGCGGGCCGCGAGCCAGGTGGTGAACTGCGTCAGCAGCGTCGGCGAGATGGCGAGCGAGTCGCACGATCCCGTTGCGCAGACGGTGTGGAAGGTGAACTGCACCCAACCGCCGCGCCTCTCGGCGTTGGTGACGGCGTTCTCCAGATCCTGCAGCGTCCAGCTCGGGTCGAACTCGTCCAGGGCCTTCGTGTAGTAGGGATCAGCGGGCGGAATCGTTTCGGCGAAACCGCACCCGGTGCATCCGACCTGCGACTGGATGTCGCCGAGCATGCGCGCACTGTTGTACCCGCAGGCCTGCACAGCGGCTTCGACGGCGTCGTTCGTGCTGGCGAAGGGGTACGCGAAGTCGCGCATCGGGAATCCCCAGCTCGTCAGCTGTGCGCGATCGTCGCAGATCTGCCGAGCCACTTCGTCGGCGGGCAGGGTCGTCAGGTCGGGATGAGTGACCGTGTGGCCGCCGATCTCGTTGCCGGCGGCCGCGATGGACTGCAGATTGCCCAGGGTGAGGTAACCCGGCAGGCCGATCGTTCCGGAGTTGATGAAGAAGGTCCCCTTCAGCCCGTGCGCCTGCAGGATGCTGAGCGCCGTCATCTGGTCGGCGGTCCCGTCATCGAAGGTCAGGCTCACCACGGTCGAGGCCGCCGGGGGCGGAGTGGGAGTGGGCGTCGGAGTGGGCGTCGGCGTCGGCGTCTTCGTCGGGGTCGGCGTGGGGGTCGGCGTGGGGGTCGGCGTCGGCGTCTTCGTCGGGGTCGGCGCGGGCGTCTTCGTGGGGGTCGGAACCGGCGTCTTCGTCGGCGCCGGCTTCGGCAGGGGGACGGGCTTGGTCGGGAACACCGGCGGCGTGACCTTGGGCGTCGGCACAGGCAGCCGGGGAATCGTGATCGCCACGGGCGACGAGCCGCTCGACGGCGTCGAAAGCGAAGACAGCGAGGGAATGCCGATCGCCAATGCGGCACCGAGGGCGCCGATGACGATGGCCCAACGGCCGAGACGATGCCAATCCATGATGAGGTCCTTCGTTCGGGTGAATCATCGACCGTCAGTCGACGGTCTTGGGGTGTGCTCGGGCGGTCAAGCCGCCTCCGCACCTGCGGGGACGAGCAGGCCGGAGGCGACGCGATGGATGATCTCGTCGACGCCGGTGACCGGGACGAACCCGATCAGCTCGCGAGCGAGGGAATTGTCGGGAACGCGACGGCGCATGTCCTCGAAACCAGCGGGATACGCCTCGGAATACGGCACCAGCCTGATCTCGCTGTCGCTACCGGTGAGCCGGATGATGCGCTGCGCGAGTTCGAGGATCGAGATCTCGTGGGCACCGCCCAGATTCACGGCGGCGCCGATGGCGGCCGGCTGCTCGACGAGTCGGACCAACGCCGGTACCACATCGCCCACGTAGGAGAAGCACCGTGTCTGCCGTCCATCGCCGAAGACGGTCAGCGGCTCGCCGCGAAGCGCTTGCCCCACCAGGGTGGGCACCACCATCCCGTACCGGCCGGTCTGGCGGGGACCGACCGTGTTGAACGGACGGACGATCGCGACCTGCAGGCCCTGCTCGGTGAAGTAGGCGTGCGCGAACGCCTCGTCGATGCCCTTGGCCGCGGCATAGCTCCACCGAGACAGCAGGGTCGATCCGAGAACCCGATCGGAGTCCTCGTGGAGCCGATCCGCGGCGTTCTTGCCGTAGATCTCGCTCGTCGACGCGAGCAGCAATACGGCACCGGCCGCGAGACACGCTTCGAGCACGTTGTCGGTGCCGAAGATGTTGGTGCGCAGACCGTCGAGCGGGCGGTCCAGGATGCGCCTCACGCCCACTGCCGCGGCGAGATGGAAGACCCGGTCGGCGCCCTGGACGGCCGCGCGGACGGCCGCGGCATCCCGGATCGAGTCGACCGTGACCTGCAGCCGCGGATGGGACGCCACCGCCGCCAGGTTCTGCCGCGATCCTGTGGAGAGGTCGTCGAAGACGACCACCTCATCCCCCTCGGCAAGCAGGTACTCGGTGAGGTGGCTGCCGATGAAGCCGGCTCCGCCGGTGATGACGCTGCGCACAGGAGGCCTCCTCTCTCAGACCGCGATCCGCCGACGCGGACCGACCTCGCTGTAGGTGGCATCGAGGACGAGCTGTGCCCGGCCGATCCAGTCCAGATCCGCATCGCTGTGACGCGTGTGCAGGATCACGAGCGTGGCGCCGAAGGCCGCCGGGTCGTCCACGGCGTCCAACACGGATCCGTCGTGGAGGCGCACCGACCGGAACAAGGGATCGACGAATCCGACGGTCGCGCCGTTCTCCGCGAGCTGGGCGAGGATCTCGAGGGCGGGCGACTCGCGAAGGTCGGCGACATCGGGCTTGTACGCCACACCGACCACGAGCACGCGGGCGCCGCCGAGGCCGAGTCCGCGATCGGAGAGCACCTGGCGCGCGCGGTCAACGACCCGGGTCGGCCGCTCCGAGATCGACGTCATCGCCTGGGTGATCATCGGCGCGGCGATCCGGCGCTCCTTGAGCTGCCACAGCAGATAGTGCGGGTCGCAGGGGATGCAGTGCCCACCGACTCCGGGACCCGGCAGGAACCGCATGAATCCGTACGGCTTCGTCGAGGCCGCATCGATCACGTCGGTCACCGGGATGTCGAGCGCGCTGCAGATGTCGGCGAATTCGTTGGCGAGCGCGATGTTGACGGCGCGGAAGGTGTTCTCCAGCAGCTTGGTCATCTCGGCGGCCGCCAGCGAGTGAAGGCGATGCACCCGCCCGACGTACCACTTGAGCACCAGGGAGGCGCGCACCTCGCACATCAGGGTGGCGCCGCCCACGACGCGCGGCACCTCCTCGTGCTCGACGCTGCCGTTGCCCGGATCGATCCGCTCCGCGCTGAAGGCGACGAAGATGTCCTTGCCGATCACGAATCCGCGCTCCTGCAGCGGGACGACGATGAGATCGTTCGTGCAGCCGACGTAGGTCGTCGAGGTGAGCATGATCAGCTGGCCGGCGACCGCGTTCTCGACGACCGTGCGACAGGCTGCGCGCAGGATCGTCAGGTCGGGAACCAGATGCGAGTCCACCGGGGTCGGAACGCAGATGATCACCGCCGATGCCGCCGCGAGACGCCGGGGGTCGCTGCTCAGTTCGAATCCGTCGTCGTGCATGGCGCGTTCGAGACGCGCACGGTCGTCGCTCAGGAGGTCGGCTCCGCCGGCCCGGATCGTCGCGATGCGCGATTCCGAGACCTCAAGCCCGAGAACCCGCTTGCCTCCGTGGTGATAGGCCAGGGCGGTAGGAAGACCCACATAGCCGAGACCGACGATGGCGACCTCCGGGTGCCCGACGGGCATCGGCCGCGACGACGGCAGAGCGGACTCATGAGCTTGGAGTCCGGCCAGATGGGACGGCGGTGCCTCGCGAGTGAGGGTCATGGGGGGATACCTCCGGGCAAGGCCGTCGAAACCGGCGACCTCTGTTCTGACCGGCGGGGGTACCGGTCGAGGGTGACACTTTCTCGCTGCCTCGCGCTCAGGGTCAACGTGTGCAGAGCGGGATTGCGGCGATCCGTCGCAGGGCGGCGGAGCCGTGCGGGTTTCCGCATCGCGCTGCGGGATTCCGGCGGAACGAACCCGCGCGAACCGCAATACGGTGAAGACGACCCGAGAGGAACGAGGATGCTGACCGTTGCACTCATCGCCCTGCTCGTGGTCGGCGTGAACACGATCCTGTGGACCGCGGCGGCCGCCGTCCGGACCGTCGGCGAGCGGATACGTCGGCCCGTCCCGGCGCCTCCCGGCCGGCTCGGTCCGTCGGATGTGGCCGTGCTGGTCGCCGCTCACAACGAAGAGCTGGGCATCGCCACCACGGTGCGGTCGGCGGCCGCCGCGGTGCCGGTCGACAACGTCTTCGTGGTCTCCGACGGCTCAAGCGACGAGACCGCGCAGCTCGCCTCGGAAGTCGGAGCAACTGTGCTCGACCTGCGTCCCAACCGCGGCAAGGCGGGAGCCCTGGCCGCGCTGATCGAAGAGTTCGATCTGGCCGGCCGATTCGAGGTCGTGCTGCTGCTCGACGCGGACACCCAGTTGAGCCCCGACTACCTGTCGACCGGACTGCCGATGTTCGACGATCCGAACGTCGTCGCCGTGGCAGGACATGCCATGACCCTGACCAGCCCCGCGCCCGCCACCGCGACGGGACGGCTGCTGATCGCCTATCGCGACCGGGTCTACGTGGCCGTGCAGTACCTCCAGAAGTTCGGGCAGGCGTCCCGCTGGATCAACGCGGTGTCGATCGTGCCGGGCTTTGCGAGCATGTACCGCACGCGCATCCTGGACCGGGTGGACATCGACGCTCCCGGTTTGACGATCGAGGACTACAACATGACCTTCGAGGTGCACGCGAAGCGGCTCGGGCGCATCGCGTTCCACCCGGGGGCCGCGATCGCGCTCACGCAGGATCCGGACAGCCTGCACGACTACGTCCGTCAGGTGCGGCGCTGGAACCTCGGCTTCTGGCAGACCGTGCGACGCCACGGAGTCCACCTCGGGCGCTTCTGGGCGATCCTGACCCTGTTCATCCTCGAACTCGTGTCGAGCAGCGCCTTCGTGCTGGCGCTCCTGCCGTTGCTTCTGCTCAGCATCGTCGCGACCTCGATGGTGGCCATCGGCGTGGATCACAACGGGGTCGTCGCGGCCATCGCCGACATCCTTCCGCCCTGGGTGATCGTCGTCGGTGCCCTGCTGCCCGACTACGTGCTGACCGTGTTCACCGCGGTGGTCACCCGGCGCCCGCGCTATCTGTTGATCGGCGTGTTCTTCCCCCTGCTGCGGATGCTCGACGCCGCCCTCTGCCTGCGCGCCCTCGTCGACGCGTTCGGCCGAGGCGGCGACGGCCGGTGGCACAGCCCGGCACGGCGCGCCGTGGACGTCGCCACTCGGGAGTGACGGCACAGGCACGCCGACCCGGGTCGCTCAGGCGAGCATGGCTGCCAGGTGCGAGCGCGAACGCGCGCCGACCTTGCGGTAGATGTGCGTCAACCGCAGCTCGACGGTCCGCACCGAGACGAACAGCTGCGCCGCGATCTCCTTGTTGCGCAAACCCCCGGCCACGAGCGAGGCGATCTCGCGCTCATCCGGCGAGAGCATGTCCAGCCGCAGGCCGACCGCCTCGGGGTGCCGATCCGGTGTGACGGGGGCGATCCGGCGGAGCCACGGCCGGGCACCGGCGACGACGAACCGGGACGTCGCCTCCGCGATCGCGGCAGTGGCCTGGGTCCGCATCCCGAGGTCCTCCAGCCTCGCCGCTCGGGCTCCCGCCGTCATGGCCAGCTCGAACGGTGAGTCGCCGGGCTCGAAACGCGCCATGGCCTCGTCGAACAAGGCCAGACCCTCCTCACCCGGCGTGAGCATGGCACGAGCGCGATCCAGGGCGATCCGCCCCCATCGGCTCGGATGATCCGCCACTCCCACCGAGAACCGCTCGAAGGCCTCCCCCGCCGCCGCCTTGCGGCCACTGTGCAGCAGCGCATCGACCAGATCGGCGGAACTCCGCAGCAATGCCGGGTTGACGCCGCTGGCCGCGGCGCGGTCCGCCGCGACGAGCTCGTCGGCGGCCGCGACGAAGTCGCCGGTGATCAGGGCGAGCTGGCCGCGCAGCGCGTGCAGCTTGGCCGCCGCGATCTCGGATCGCTCCACCTGCCGGGAAGCCAGAGCCTCGCCGAGGCGGGCATCGGCATCCGCGAAGCGTTCATCGGCGATCTCCCTCCAGGCCCTCATGGAGACCCTGGAGTCCGACTCGCCCTGGGCGGGCGGGAGCGCAGCCCACTCGTCCGCGCGGCTGAGTGCCTCGTGGAACCGGCCACTCCTCATCGCGTTCTCGGCGCGGTGCAGAGCGGCGATCTCGAGCCAGACCGGGTCGGGCGTTCCCACGATGACGCTCTCGAGCATCCGCTCCGCCTCGCCGTATCGCTCGCGAAAGGTGGCGGCGCGGGCGATCAGGATCTCGTCGAGAGCGCCGAGCTCGGCTGCGGCGTGCGTGGGGATCGGGCCAGCGGCCATCTCGGGGCGCGAGACGACGGGGTCCCCCACGACCGCATCGAGCAACTCCTCGACCGACGCGAGCCGAACCGGCGACACCCTGCCATCCGAGTCGCTCGAGGGGCCCAGGTGGGAGAGCGCGCTCCGCGCGAGGGGGAAGTCACCGCGCAGGGCCAGCATCGCCGCGGTCGCGATCGCGAGAGTCCTGGCCGCGCGCGATCCGCTCTCGCCCGCGAGCCCGATCGCCTCCAACGGCCGCCCCGAGAGGAAATCGAAGGTCGCCGCCAGGAGTTCCGCGCGCAGACGGATCTCGTCGGGGGCGGACCGCCGATCGACCATGGCCAGGTAGCGGCCGCCGACCGCCAGCTCTCCGTTGAGCAGCAGGGTCGATGCGAGACGGATGATCGTCTGGTCGTCGATCGAGGCACCGATCTGACGCGCACGCTCGGCGAACTCGATGGACGCGCCGATCTCCCCCTCCGCGGCGAAGTCCAACGAGTCGGTCATCAGATCACTCGCCTCCGGGCAGCGGGGATCCACGCCGACGCGGTGCCAGTGCTCGAGTCGTTGGTCCGCTCCGGCGTACGCCGCCGCCAACCGAGCATGACGCTCCCGCCGCAGCTGAGCCCTCCCCTGCCAGAACAGGCAGGAGCGTACGACAGGATCCGCCATCCTCAGATAGCCGCCGAGGTCGACGACCAGGCCGGCATCGACGAGGTCGCTCAGAGCATCCGCCCTCTTGTGATCCGCCGCCAGGACGGTACCGAGCGAGATCGGCGCACTCGCCAGATCGGCCATCAGCTCACGCGACACCGGATCGAGCTCGTCGAAGGCCGCCGACAGCTGCCCCGAGACGCGACGATCCAGCGCCAGAGGCAGCCGCAGTCCATCCGTTCCCATCCGCTGCGCGCGGCTCAGGTCACCCAGGGCGTGAGTCAGCGCGCACGGGTTGCCGCCGGCGTAGCGCACGAGGATGCGCAGGGTGCCTTCCGAGACATCCGGCGACAGCCACCGTCCGAGACTGAAGGACTCGGCATCGTCGAACGCCGTGATCTGAGTCTGCGGGATGCCCTCCAACCCGCCGCCCGAATCGACGCGAGTGACGGTGCCGACGATCCGCAGGCCGGTGCCCGCCAGCCGGGAGGCCATCACGCCGAGCAGGCTCCTGCTGTGGATGTCCAACTGGTCGGCGTCGTCGATGAGCACCAGGCGAGGGGCGAGGTGCAGCGCCCTGAGCATCGAGAGGATCTCGGACGCCGCGACGAAGACATTGGCCGAACCCGACTCGAGCAGGGCGAAGCGGCCGCCGAACTCGATGACGCGCTCGTCATCGAGGGAGGCGAAGACGGCCGAGAGCCCCGACAGCGGCCAGTCAGCCTCGGCCGGGTTGGCCCGAACGACACTCGACCCGAACGGGAACTCCTGCTGAGCCATGTCGATGAGGTGCGTCTTACCGCTCCCGGGCGGACCGACGAGCAGCAGGGCCGACTCGTGCTGACCTTCGATCACGCGCGTGATCGCGTCCAGGTCTCGAGTGCGCTGGATCGACACGGGCATGGGTCACCGCTCGCGGACCTGGGCGAGCACCTCGCCTCGTGGCGGATTTTCGAACGCGCGAGACGGGCGCGGTGCGGTCCATCGTCCGGAGTCCATCCCAGCGGACCTCTCTCGAATGAGCTGCCAAGCCTGAAGCTTTGTCAGGAAGCAGTCCCCCACAGGTGTATCAGCGCATTGCGGTGAACCGCAACGGGGTTTGTACCCCGAATTGCCGACATCATCTCCCCCCGAAAGGGGGGCACATCGCGGGTGTCGAGCGGTGTCGGGGAGCGTTCGCCCTGCGCGAGATCTCTGGCACTCTCACCTCTTGATTGCTAACTTGGCAGCAAGTTGAGTCAAAGTGACTCAGGTTCTGACTCTCAGGAGAAATCGATGGCTACTTCCCTTCCGCGGCTGATGCCGATGGATCTCTATCGCAACGCCGACAACTACGTGCTGAACGCCGACCTGCCGGGCATCGACCCGGAGAGCGTCGACGTGGACGTCGACGGTCAGCTGCTCAGCATCCGTGCCGAGCGCGCTCCTCGCACCCAGGAGGGTGGTGTGACCTGGCTCGCCCGCGAGCGCACGAGCGGCTCCTACCTGCGCCGCTTCACCCTCGGCCAGGGCATCGACACCGCCGGGATCTCGGCCAGCTACGACAACGGCGTGCTGAGCGTCGTCATCCCGGTGAGTGAGAAGGCCAAGCCGCGCAAGGTCGCGGTCCAGGCCGGCAGCCCGGTCATCGACGCTGCGCCCGCCCCCGAGGTGGGCGAGGACCTCGCTGCATAGCTCCCCCTGACGAAGCCCGGATGCCGAGATCGGCACCCGGGCTTCGTGCTGTCCGAGGCCGGAGGCGTTCTCCGATAGCGTGAGAGGATCACTCACATCCCAGGGGGAACAGCACTCATGATCGATCGTCGCACCGTCCTGTCCGCGCTCGGCGTCCTTGCCGTCTCGGGCATGCTACTCACCGGCTGCTCCGCCGGAACGCAAAGCAAAGCCGACGCCTGCAAGCTCATCCAGTCCGACGCCTCGAGCGCGGCCACGACGCTCGAGGCGGCATTCACCAAGATCCAAGACGACCCGGCCGCTGCCGAGAAGGCCCTCAAGAACTTCGACACCAAGTGGACGAGCGCGGTCGCCAAGGTCACCAACCCGACCGTTCGTGCAGCAGGTGACGCTTCGGTGAAGTCACTGAACGCCCTCGACGCCGACCTCAAGAAGTACGTGGCCGATCCGACGGACTCCGATGTCGTCGACTCACTGCAGAGCAATGCCGACAAGGTGCAGACCGCGTTCAACAAACTCGGGACGGTCTGCTCGGCTGCATAGCCGTCAGTCCGGCACCCCGGTGAGGCGCAGCACACCATGACCCGCGGCATCGACGAACCCGACCCGCGCGGTCGCATCGGGCTGCACCTCACCGGGCTCGGCCTCGATCGCAATCCGGACGTCGTCGTGCGCGAGGTCGAGCTCCTCGCCTCGAACTGGCACGTGCTGCGCACGACGCGGTTCGACGAACGCGGCGCCGACGGCAGGTGGACATCGAAGCAGGCCGAGACCTACGACCGCGGCAATGGGGCGACGATCCTGCTCTACGACCTCGTGCGACGAACCGTGCTGCTGACGCGGCAGTTCCGCTACGCGGTCTACGTCAACGACCACCCGGACGGGATGCTGCTCGAGACCGCCGCCGGGCTGCTCGACGCCGACGACCCCGAGACCGCCATCCGCCGGGAGGTAATGGAGGAGACCGGGCACGAGTTGGGAGCGATCGAGCACGTCTTCGACGCCTACATGAGCCCCGGCTCGGTCACCGAGCGCGTGCACTTCTTCGCGGCTCCCTACGACGCCGGAACCAGGCGCACGGCCGGCGGCGGGCTCGCCGAGGAGGGCGAGTCGATCGAACTCGTCGAACTCGACATCGACGACGCCGTCGCCGCGATCGGCACCGGGGTCGTCGACGGCAAGACGATCATGCTGCTGCAGTGGGCCGTGCTGAGCGGGCCGTTCGCCCGCTAGCGCGCCGGGGCCGTCAGGCGAGCTTCTTCTGCAGGTTCTCGTCGAGGCTCGCCAGGAACTCCTCGGTCGTCTGCCAGGCCTGCTCGGGTCCGACCAGCGAGGCGAGATCCTTGGTCATCTTGCCGCTCTCGACCGTCTCGATGACGACCTGCTCGAGCGCGCTCGCGAAGTCGATCAGAGCCTGATTGTCATCCAGCTTGCCGCGGTGCTGCAGGCCGCGGGTCCAGGCGTAGATCGAGGCGATCGGGTTCGTCGAGGTGGGCTTGCCCTGTTGGTACTGGCGGTAGTGGCGGGTGACCGTTCCGTGGGCGGCCTCGGCCTCGACGATCTTGCCGTCTGGCGTGGTGAGCACCGAGGTCATCAGGCCCAGCGATCCGAAGCCCTGGGCGACGGTGTCGCTCTGCACGTCGCCGTCGTAGTTCTTGGTGGCCCAGACGTAGCCGCCCTCCCACTTGAGCGCCGAGGCGACCATGTCGTCGATCAGGCGGTGCTCGTAAGTCAGGCCCGCCTTGTCGAAGTCGGCCTTGAACTCGGCGTCGAAGACCTCCTGGAAGATGTCCTTGAAACGGCCGTCGTAGGCCTTGAGGATCGTGTTCTTGGTCGAGAGGTACACCGGGTAGTTTCGGGCGAGCCCGTAGTTCAGCGAGGCGCGCGCGAAGTCGCGGATGCTGGCATCCAGGTTGTACATGGCCATCGCCACGCCGGAGCCCGGCGCCTGGAAGACCTCGAAGCTCTGGGCCTCGCTCCCGTCCTCGGGCTGGAACGAGATGGTCAGCGTGCCCTTGCCCTCGAAGCGGAAATCGGTGGCGCGATACTGGTCGCCGAAGGCGTGGCGGCCGACGATGATCGGCTTGTTCCAGCC
>DASYDQ010000051.1:0-3788 GCA_036499485.1 Pseudolysinimonas sp.
GGGGTGCGGGTGGCCGCTCGCACCTTGCCGCAAATAGAGGACTAGAAAGTCCTGTTATGCGCTACGGTGCGTGGCGTCGGGCGCGTGCTGCTCGACCATGCCGTCGCAGTCCACCTTCTCCACCTTCGACCGAACGCGAGCCGCGATGCTGGTCTCCCGCGAACCTGACGAGCACGTTCTTGACGCCCCGCCGGCGATCCCACCGGTGCCGGCGGCGTTCGTCTCTGCGGTGGTCGCCCTGGTGGCGTCGTTTGCCGCCGTCGGCGCACTCGCCCTGGTCACGGGCGTGTTCACCGTCATCGGCGCACGCAACGCAGCGTGAAGCGATGCGCTACGAGAACATGACCGAAACCGAAGAGGCGCCGCCGACGCATCGCGCACCGCCGGTTCGCGTGGTCACGGCAACGTCGTGCGCCGCGGCCGTCCCGACCCAGTGTGCCGCCGACCGCGCTGCCGCCACGGCCGCGGAGCCCGGCAGCCAACGCGGCTGGCTGTCCGTCGGTGCCGTCGCGCTCGGCGCGTTCGTGGTCGTCATGACGGAGACGTTGCCCGTCGGACTGCTGCCGCAGATCGCCGACGGGTTGGATGTCTCGCTCGGCCTCGCCGGGCTGATGGTGCTCCTGCCGGGCTTCAGCGCCGCTTTGGCGGCGCCGCTGTTCTTCCTTCACTCCGGCCGCTTCGACCGGCGCCCGGTCATCCTCGCCCTGGGCCTCACGGTGCTGGCGTCGAACGCGCTCGTCGCGGTGGCGCCGAGCTTCGCCGTGGTGCTGATCGCCCGTGTGCTCTTCGGCGCGACCCTCGGAGCCTTCTGGACCGTGGTCGCACCGGTCGGGCCCAAGCTGGTCGGCCCAGCCGGCGGCACTCGCGCCATCACCATCATCGCGGCCGGTATCTCGGGTGGAACGGCGGTGGGACTGCCGGCCGGACAGTTCCTCGAAAACCTCGTCGGGTGGCGTCTCACGTTCGCCATCGCGGCGGCGGTGACGCTGCTCGTCGTGGTTGCGCAGACGGTCGTCTTGCCGGGCATTCCGCCGGACGGACGTACGCGCTTGCGTGATCTCGTGGGCGTCCTGACGCGGCGGGCCGCCCGGTTTGGGATGGCAGCGGGCGCCCTGGCGTTCATCGGGCAGTTCACCGCGTGGACGTACATCACCCCGTTCCTGATGGACCACACGCATCTGTCCAGCGGCGTGATCTCCCTGCTCTACGTCATCTACGGCTGCGGTGGCATCGTCGGCTCGTTCGTTGCCGGATCGCTGTTCAAACGCGGAGTGATCCGCAGCTTCGCCGGGGCGGCGGCGATGGTGGCCGCATTGCTCATCGGGCTGGCGACCGCGGGCACCCTGCCCTGGCTGGCCGGCCTGCTGCTCGTGCTGTGGGGCCTGATGTGGGGCGTCGTGAACCCGGGCGCGCTGGTCTGGATCCTCGACGCCGCCCCGGAAACCCCGGAGGCCGCGTCGGCGGTGAACGTGACGAACCTGCAGATAGCTCTCGCGGCGGGGTCCGGCCTCGGCGCGATCCTCGTCTCGTCGACGACCCTGCAGACGCTGTTCCTCACGGCGGGCCTCATCGTCCTTGCCTCCGCCGTGCTCGCCGCGGCGGCGGCTCGGTTCGTGACACTCGCCCGGCGAGCATGAGCACTCCGGTCGTCAGCGCGGAGGGTCTGTGTGCGATCGCACTGGAGAGGGGCTCGCGCGCCATCGTGTGCGGCGTCGGTAGAATTGGACGATATGGTCCCGTATTGACCCCGGACGCAGAGGGCGCACGTGGGGTGAAGCGCGTCCTAGGAGTCGCGCAGGATCGCGAAGGTCTCGACGTAGTCGATCGCCGCCTGCAGGGCATCCCTGAGAGGAGAGATCTCCCGGGCGACTTGGGCGAGGAGCATGCCGCCCTGGAACGCGGCGAGGAGCAGGTTCGCGAGCTGCTCGGGATCGGCCTCGGTGCTCAGGCGACCCACCTGCTGTAAGTGGACGAGCGCGTCGCGGAAGATCTCTCGCCACTGGGTGAATGCGTCAGCGAGCTCATCGTGAACGTCGAGGTCGGTCTTGATGATCTCGCTCGCGAGCGACCCGAGGCTGCACCCTTCGTGGTAGGCGCGCTCGTAGCCGACATAGAAGGCGGCCCACCTCCGAAACCCATCAAGGTCCTCGAACCGGTCGAACTCCTGGCCGCGATGGAGCCCGAGGACGCGCTGAGCCTGCCACTCGATCACCGCCAGCACGAGGCTCTCTTTGGTCGGGAAGTAGTGGTTGATCTGCGACCCGCTGACGCCCGCGGTGCGCCGGAGCTTGTCGTTGTTCGTGGCGTGGACGCCCTCGGCGTAGATGAGCGTGGCGGCGTGCTCGAGGATCCGGGCACGCGTGGCCTGCCCCTTCTCGGTGAGCCGGCGAGGCTCTGGCGCCGTCGTGGACTTCACGATTCGAATCGTAGCAAAATGGGCTTGACAGCCCAATCCTGATGGTGTTGTATCCAGGGAGTGGGCTGCGCAGCCCAAAATCTGATCCAGGCCGGCTACCGGCCACCCAAGAACTGGAGTCGATTCGCATGTCACGTCTGAACGTTGTCCCCGCCGACGAGCCCTCCGCCGACGTGCAGGGCACGCTCGACCAGATCGGAGCGCAGTTCGGCTTCGTGCCGAACATGTTCACGATGCTCGCGTCGAACCCGACCGTCCTCGACTTCGTCTTGACGGTGCAGAAGAAGACGAGCAGGCTCCTGGACGCGAAGACGAGCCATACCATCGCGCTGGCCGTGTCCGAGGCCAACGGCTGCGACTACTGCCTGGCGCTGCACACGGCCGCCTCCCGGCACGGCGGCATGTCCGTCGAGGACATCGAGCTCGCCCGCGCGGGCAGCTCGGTCGATCCGAAGCGGGCCGCCGTCGCCCGCTTCGCGCAGCAGGTGATCGAGACGCGCGGACGCGTCAGCGACGCCGATCTCGCGGCCGTCAAGGACGCCGGGTACACCGATCCGCAGATCTTGGCGATCGTCACGCTGGCCGTCCGGACCTTGCTGACGAACTTCCTCAACAACGTCAACCTGACCGACGTCGACATCCCCGCGCCCATCGCGGCGTGAGCGCTCGCCGAGCTCGCGAGGACGGCGGCCTGACCGGTCGAACGTTTCGCCCTGATCAACCACACGGAGAGAAACTTGCCCGGTTCTGAGCTTTATGAGACGTTCATGGCGCTGCACACCCGCGAGGGGGGCCTCGTCATGCCGAACGCCTGGGACGGCCTGTCGGCGCTGGTCCTGGCGGATGCCGGCTTCGAGGCCATCGGCACGTCGTCGGCGGCTCTGGCGGCCACGCTCGGCCGCGTCGACGGACGTCACAGCGTCACCCGCGAAGAGCACCTCGACCACGCGCAACTGCTCGATCGGCTCACCGGGTTGCCCGTCAACGGCGACTTCGAGGACGGCTACGGCGCCACCTCCGAGGACGTCGCCGCGACCGTGGACAGCGCCGTTGCGCACGGGCTGGCGGGCATCGGGATCGAGGACACCACCGGGAATCCCGACGACCCGATCCGCGGTTTCGACGACGCCGTCGACCGCGTTCGCAGCGCGGTCGCCGCGGCGAAGCGACGCATCGTCATAACCGGTCGCACCGACAACTTCATCCAGGGACGGCCCGATCTCGATGACACCATCCGACGGCTGACGGCTTTCGCCGAGGTCGGCGCCGACGTGCTCTACGCGCCGTTCCCACCCGACCTCGATTCCCTGGTCGCGATCGTGACCGCCGTCGCGCCGGCACCGGTGAACGTTCTCATCTCACCGGCGGACCA
>DASYDQ010000052.1:0-49563 GCA_036499485.1 Pseudolysinimonas sp.
GACCTCGAAGCTCTGGGCCTCGCTCCCGTCCTCGGGCTGGAACGAGATGGTCAGCGTGCCCTTGCCCTCGAAGCGGAAATCGGTGGCGCGATACTGGTCGCCGAAGGCGTGGCGGCCGACGATGATCGGCTTGTTCCAGCCAGGCACGAGGCGCGGGATGTTGCTGATGATGATCGGCTCGCGGAAGATCACGCCGCCGAGGATGTTGCGGATCGTGCCGTTCGGGCTCTTCCACATCTGCTTCAGGCCGAACTCCTCGACGCGGGCCTCGTCGGGGGTGATGGTGGCGCACTTCACGCCGACGCCGTACTTCTGGATGGCGTGGGCCGCGTCGATCGTCACCTGGTCGTTGGTGGCATCACGGTTCTCGATGCCGAGGTCGTAGTACTCGAGGTCGATGTCGAGATAGGGGTGGATCAGGCGGTCCTTGATGAACTGCCAGATGATGCGCGTCATCTCGTCGCCGTCGAGCTCGACGACCTTGCCCTCGACCTTAATTTTGGTGACCAACGTCGCTACCCTTTCGCACCGAAAACCCCGTTGTTCAGGGCCGCGGACCAGCCTAGCGCCTTTGCGAGATATCTTGACATCGAGATACCTGGGCGCGCGACGGCCGCTCGGGTTAGCCTGTTGGCATGGCGGACCTCACCCTGCAGGAGTTGACGGCTCAGACCATCGTGGCGGCCAACGGCCTCACCCTGAAGCCCGGCCAGGAGGCCTTCCTCGAGCCGGAGACGTACACCCACGCCGAACCGCAGCTCGATCCCTCGGGCTCGTGGCCGCGCGTCGTGATGGACGGCGACCGGCTCGTCGGCTACATCATGGGCACCTTCGACGCCGACGCCTCCGAGGAGTACCTCCGCGCCGCGGTCTGGCGCATCGAGGTCGCCGATGGCGCGCAGGGCGCCGGGGTCGGCCGCTTCGCGGTGCAGTCGCTCGCCGACGAGGCGCGTGCCCGCGGCTTCGACCGCCTGACGGTGGTCTGGGGCAGCGGCGAGGGCGGGCCCGAGAAGTTCTTCCAGGCCGTCGGGTTCGAAGTCGTGGGCCAGACCCCGTACGGCGAGAACCTCGGCGCTCTCGCGCTGTGAGCATGGCCGATCCGGGCGCCCCGGCTCCGACCAGCGACGATGTGCTGTCCAGTGGCGTGACCTGGGAGCAGGGCGGGATGCGCACGGTCCCGGCACGCTTGACGCTGACCTCCGGCAACCGTCTCGTGCTGGTGCAGCTGGATGGCGATGGGGCCTCGACGACCCCGACGTTCGATGTGCCGGCGAGCGAGGCCCGGGTGCGGATCCTGCAGCGCTACATCACGGTCACCGTCGCCGGTCGCCGGTATGCCCTCATCGTGGACGGAACAGTCCAGTACGCCGACGTGTACTTCTCCGACCTCGTCCTGGAGCGCCGTGCCGCCCACCGGGCCCAGGTGCCCGGATGGTCGCGGGCACTGCGCGCCGCGGGCGCGAAGGTCTCCTACCTCGGCTACGGCGGCGCCATGCTGATCGGACTCGGCCTGGCCATCGTGATCGTCGTCGGCATCTTCGTCGGTTTTGCGCTGAATGGCGCATTCCGCGCCTAAGGAGTCACCGTGAGCCCCCTGCCGCATGAGGACTTCGTCTCGCGGGTGCTCGACGTGGTGGCCGCGATCCCCGAGGGGATGGTCATGAGCTACGGCGACGTGGCCGCCGCGATCGGCTCGCGCGCGGCGCGCGGTGTCGGACAGGTCATGGCCTACTACGGGTCGGATGTCCCGTGGTGGCGGGTGGTTCGGGCGTCGGGGCATGCTGTGGCCGACCACGAGGCCCGAGCCCTCGAGTACTACCGTGCCGAGAACACCCCGCTGAAGTGGAGCGGCGCCTTCTTCCGCGTCGACCTCGCGAAGGCCCGCTACATCCCTGCCTCCGACTGAGACGACGAAAGCGCCGACCCCGGAGGATCGGCGCTTTCGCGTGTGCGGCTGATGCCGCGGGAAACTACTTGAGGGTGACGGTCGCGCCGGCCTCTTCGAGAACGGCCTTGGCCTTCTCGGCGGTCTCCTTGTTGGCGCCCTCGAGCACCGTCGACGGCGCGCCGTCGACGAGCGCCTTCGCCTCGCCGAGGCCGAGGCTGGTGAGGGTGCGCACCTCCTTGATGACCTGGATCTTCTTGTCGCCGGCGGACTCGATGACGACGTCGAACGCGTCCTTCTCCTCGACCTCCTCGACGGCGGCACCCGAGCCACCGGCGGCGGCGGGGCCGGCCACGGCGACGGGGGCGGCGGCGGTGACCTCGAAGGTCTCCTCGAACTTCTTGACGAAGTCGCTGAGCTCGATGAGCGACAGCTCCTTGAATGCGTTGAGCAGCTCGTCAGTGCTGAGCTTGGCCATTTCTAACTCCTAGTTGCGTTGTGGTGCTGGTGGGTGTGTGAGGTCGTCCGGGGCGGACGATCAGCTCGCGGATTCCTGCTTCTCGCGCAGCGCGTCGACCGTGCGAACGGCCTTCGACAGCGGCGCCTGGAACAGGTAGGCAGCTCCGAACAGGGGTGCCTTGAAGAGACCGGCCAGCTTGGCCAGCAGCACTTCACGGCTCTCCAGGTCGGCGAGCTTGCCGACCTCTGCCGCGGTCAGGGGCGCGCCATCGAAGTAGCCGCCCTTCACCACCAGCAGCGGGTTGGCCTTGGAGAAGTCACGCAGAGCCTTCGCCACGGTCACGGTGTCCCCGTGCACGAAGGCGATGGCCGAAGGGCCGGCGAGCTCGGCGTCGAAGGAGGAGATGCCCGCCTCGTTCGCCGCGATCTTGGTCAGCGTGTTCTTCACCACGGCATAGCTCGCGTGCTCACGGATGCTTCCGCGCAGCTGCTTCAGCTGCGCGACCGTGAGGCCGCGGTACTCGGTGAGCACGACCGCGTTCGAGGTGCGGAACAAGTCCGTCAGCTCGGCGACCGTTGCTTCCTTGTTCGCCATGGCGCTCTTTCCTGGTTGGTATTCGTGGATGCGGCCGTTCACCACCGCCTCTGTTTAAAAACAGAAGCTCCGGCGCGAGCGCACGGAGCTGAATTCCCAGAGAACCAAGAAAGTTGCTTCACACACCTGCGCGGGATTTGCACCACCGCGTTCTTGCGAACACGGCAGACACCAGCGGTCTACGGCCTCGACAAGAGTACGGGACGTTTCCGATCCCCGCAAACCCGCTCAGGAATCGGATGCGGTCCCGGAATCCGCGGCCGGCGGCTTCTGACGCGGGGCGCGGGGTCGCGGGGGCTGCTTCGGAGCCGGCGGCTTCGAGACGGGCGGCTTGGCCGCACTGGGTTTGGTGGCTCCTGGCCTCGATGTCGCGGGTTTGGACGCGGCGGAGTTCGTCGGCGTCCGGCCGCTGGGACGAGCGCCGGTGGGTTTCGGCGTCGACGCCCTCCCGGTCGGGCCCGTGGCGGCTGGAGTCGCCGACGTCGCCGCGAGGGGAGCGGGCTTTCGAACGGCAGGCTTGTTGGCGACCGTTTTCTTCACGACCGGCGTCGGAGCGGGCACAACGGGCGTCGGGACAGGCTCGTCGTGGGTCGCCGGCTCCGGCGCGCTTGCCGCGCTGGCACTCGCCGCTTCGGCATCACCGGCCGTCTTGCGCGTGGTGCGCGCGCGTCGCCCGCGTGGAAGCAACAGCCCAACCACGATCACCACGACGATGAGCCCGACGAGTCCGATCGCCAGGGCGAGCCCGGTGTTGGGCTCCGCCGCCGTGCTGATCGGAGTCGCGGCGGCCGTCGAGAGCGTCAGCGACGCCACCGGGGCCGGCGTCGTGAGCCCGGACGTGCCGGCGACCAGAGGTGTCACCTTCGCGTCTGCGAGAGCGAGCCACGCGCCGGTCGCGGTGTCGCGGACGAGGGCCGCCGTGGCCGGGACGGTGGTGAGCGCGGTGCCGAGCGCTGGGCCCGGGGTGAACTGGGCCAGCTCTGGCTCGACGGTCTGCGGATTGATCCAGATCGTGGCGAGTCCGACCGACTTTTCCCCGATCGTGATCGGCACGACCCAGTTGTTGGTGAGCTGCACCGGGTGATCGGTCGCCTGATTGGCGAGGCGTGCTGCGGTCCATTCGTAGACCCGGCTGATCGGCCCGGCCTTCGTCGTCGCCGCGTCGAAGGCGATCCCCTTGGTCCCCGACGCGTTCGGGCCGTAGACGTCATTGAGGCGGGCGACCATGGCGCCGCTGCTCACGTAGGCGGTCACGTCGGCCGGGACCGACCCCAGGCTCGCGGATGCCGCGCCCGCAGGCCCCGCGACGACCCCGAGCAGCACGGCGGCCAGCCCGCTCGCGGCGAGCACCGAGGTGATGAGCGTCGACACCAGGGATCGCGGCGCACCTCGACGGCGGAGGGTGCGGGTTTCGAACATGGTTCGCGACGGCTCTCGGGCGGGGGACGGGGCGTCCCCATCCCATCACACGACCGGCGCGAGCGACGGCAGGCGCAGCGGGAGACGAACGACGAACCGCGTGTCGCCCGGCTCGCTCTCCACGCTCACGCTGCCGGCGTGGGCATCCACCACGGCCGAGACGATCGCCAGGCCCAGTCCGGTGCTGCCGGTCGCCCGCGAGCGCGACCCGTCGCCGCGCGCGAAGCGCTCGAACAGCACGGGGAGAAGGCCGGGTGAGATGCCTGGCCCGTCATCGGAGACCGTGATGAGGGCGTCGTCGCCGACCACCGAGAGCACTGTGGTGACGTGGCTGCCAGCCGGGGTGTGCGTCCGCGCGTTGGCCAGGAGGTTCGCGACGACCTGGTGCAGGCGTCCACGGTCCCCCGTGACGAGTACCGCGGCCTCAGGTGCCGTCAGCTGCCAGTCGTGGTCGGGGGAGGCGGCGTTGGCATCGCTCACCGCGTCCACGACGAGCGGGACCAGGTCGACCTCGCCGAGCACGAGTTCGCGGCCCGCGTCGAGCCGTGCCAGCAGGAGCAGATCCTCGACGAGAGAGGTCATCCGGATCGATTCGGACTCGATGCGGCCCAGGGAGCGCACCACGTCGTCCGGCAACTGGTGGCCGCCTCGGCGGGTCAGCTCCGAATAGCCCCGGATCGACGCGAGCGGGGTGCGCAACTCATGGCTGGCGTCTGCTACGAATTGCCGCACTTTGTCCTCGCTGGCCTGGCGGGCGACGAGGGCTCCCTCGACGTGGCCGAGCAGGCGGTTCAGTGCGGCGCCCACCTGGCCGACCTCCGTGCGGATGTCGGTGTCGGCTGCTGGCACGCGATCCGCGAGAGTGACGTCACCGGTGGCCAGCTCGAGTTCGGAGACCCTGGTCGCGGTCGCGACCACCCGGCCAAGAGGTCTCAGCGCGAGGCGCACCACAATGGTTCCCGCCACCGCGGCGGCGATCAGTGCCGCCAGGGTGATCAGTCCGAAGATCAGCAGCAGGTTGTCGGTCGTGGTCTCGACCTCGGCCAGGGACTGCCCGACCGTCACCACCGTGCCGTCGAGGCGGGTCGCGCTCGTGACGCGGAACGCGCCGAGGCTGCCGCCGAGATCCACCGTCACCGGGACGCGGTCGGGACCGTTCAGGGCCAGCAGCGTCGCCTGCTGCGAGGCGGAGAGCGCGTTGCTCACGCCGTCCTCGCCGATGACCTCCGCCACGCTGGCCACTCCGGAATGCGAGATGAGGATCAGGCCGCCGAAGCGGCGCGGCCCGTTCCCCTCGTCTCCGGCTCCCCCGGTCCCTGCCCCGCCTGGCGGGTTCGCCGAGTTCGGATTCGTGAACCCGGAGGAGGTGATCAGCTGCTGATCGAGCCGACCGAGCAGGTTCTGCCGCAGCACGAGGGCACTCGCTCCCCCCACCACGACGCTGACCACCGCGAGCAGCACGACGATGCCGACGACGAGACGGCGCTGCAAGGACCAGCGGGGTCTCCGCAGGGAGGCGGGAAGCGTCGGCACGATCGACCGGTTCAGCTCGCTGGCTTGATGAGGTAGCCCACGCCGCGCACGGTGTGGATCATCGGGTCGGCATCCGCGTCGATCTTCTTGCGGAGATAGGAGATGTAGATCTCGACGATGCTCGAGCGGCCGCCGAAGTCGTAGCTCCACACCCGGTCGAGGATCTGCGACTTGCTCAGCACGCGGCGAGGATTGCGCATCAGATAGCGCAGCAGCTCGAACTCGGTCGCGGTGAGTTCGATCGGGATGCCGGCGCGCGACACCTCGTAGCTCTCCTCGTTGAGGAGCAGATCGCCGACCCGCAGCTCGGGATCCACCGCGTCGCTGACGATGCGGGAGGAGCGGCGGATCAGGCCGCGCAGACGGGCCACCACCTCCTCGAGGCTGAACGGCTTGGTGACGTAGTCGTCGCCGCCCGCGGTCAGCCCGGCGATCCGGTCGTCGACCGAGTCCTTGGCGGTGAGGAAGAGCACCGGGATGTCGAGACCGTCCGCCCGCATCCGGTGCAGCACCTCGAGGCCGTCGAGATCCGGCATCATCACGTCCAGCACGATCACGTCGGGTTTGAACTGCCGCGCCAGACCGAGAGCCTGCTGTCCGCCCGTCGCGGTCCGGACGTCCCATCCCTCGTACCTCAGCGCCATCTGCAGCAGATCCCCGAGGGAGACCTCGTCGTCGACGACGAGGGCACGGACGGGCGTGCCGTCGACGCGGGTGAGCTTGGCGGGCGGGACGGTCTGGGGTGAGGTCACCTGTCAATGAAGCTCTCGCGGGCTATGAGAACCCTGTGAGATGCGTCAGCGCCTGCCGAGCGGGTTCGGGTCGAGCTCGGTAGGCGCTGATGCGCCTCACAGGAAGACGCGGGAGGCGCGCACTCAGGCGCGGTGGGCACCCCGCGGACGGCGGCCGGTGCCGCCGACGACCAGGCCGACGAGCGCGAAGAAGGCGACGAGGCCCACGACGATCATCGTGGGCACGGGCTCCATGCCGGCGATGCCGGTCACGTTCTCGTGCGCCAGGTGGGCGACCTGCTTGGCCACGCCTCCGAAGTTCCCCAGCTGATCCATCTTCTCTACCCCACGTAGTCCGCCATGGTGGCGGCTGTCTGTCAGTTGAAAGGGGGACCGGTTTGTCCCCCACAAGAACGGTAGGCCGATGTCCCCCTCAATGCCGACACCCGAGAGGGGGGTCTGTCTGCCCCACTCCGGGGGGTGTCCCCCAGAATGCCGACACCCGTTCGGGGGTGAACCGGCCGCTTTCGGGGTACGCGTCGGGGGACGGCACCTCGCACGCGGGGCTGCGCGGTCATCCGCGGTGAGGCGGCCCGGGGATGACCTCCGCGAGACGCACAATGGAGCCGTGACCATCATGCAGCCCACTCTCTCCCTCTGGGATGAGCCGCCGAGTCGTCACACCGACCGGGTGGTCGCCGATGCCTCCGACCGGATGGCGTGGCTCAAGGCACGCGCCCGCGGGGTCACCGCCACCGACGTGGCCCGCCTGTCCGGCCCGAAGGCGCTCCGTCCGCTCGCCCTCGAGAAACTGCTCGGCACCGGATTCAGCGGCAACGCCTTCACGGCGCACGGCCGGCTGCGCGAGCCCGAGATCGCCCACTGGGCCCGCCGGGTCTACGGGATGCGTCCGAGCAGCGCGTTGTTCCACGCCGACGGCCGCCCGGAGCACCTCGCCACCCCCGACGGCTTGCGCGAGCGCACTCTGTCGAACGACGGCGTGGTTCTCGAGCTGTGCGAGATCAAGACCACGAACTCGGCGTGGAAGAGCATCCCCCGCCACTACCTGCGTCAGGTCTGGTGGCAGCAGTACGTCCTAGGCGCCGAGCGGACGCTCGTCGTCTGGGAGCAGCACGACGCCTTCGTCCCGGTGGGGGCTGAGCCCGAGTGCCGGTGGGTGGACCGGGACGAGAACGAGATCCACCGGCTGGTCGACCTGGCCGACCAGCTTCTCGTGCTGATGCGTCGCTGACCTGTGCGGCGCTGACCCGTGCGGCGCTGACGGCCACCGCACCAGCGACACCCCGAATACGACCACCCAGGCGAGCCCGATCGTGGTGGCAGCCCACTCGAGGCGGCTCCCCCAGATCGCCTCGAAGTGCAGCAATGACATCAACCCACCCGCGGTGGAGGCGGCGGCGACGGCGATCGCCCCAGCGGCCGAGATCCGGGACAGGACCGGATGGCCGATGGCGAACGCGCACTGCATGATCGCCCAGCTGGCGAAGGCGAAGGCGAGCACCGCGGCGAAGGTGTGGACGAAATCCTCCAGGGTGAAGGTCGGCCCGACCGGCACCGGGCACCCCGGCGTGCAACTGACCTGCGAGTCGACGAAGAAGAACGCGCCTGCCGCGGCCAGGGAGATCGACGGCGGCCACCAGCGGAAGACGCGGGCGCGCGACCGGATGCCGCGTCCCGCCCAGGCCAGCAGCACCGCACCCGCCGCGATGAGCAGCAAGACGGCCTCGAAGACGCGGGCGGTCGGCATCCCCGGGGCGCCAAGCTCGCTGACGTAGACGTCATAGGGGATGCGGGCGCGCGCGACCCAGAGCAGCACCAGCGCGACCGCGAGGGCGAGGGTGCCGACGAGCGCGACGAGCCGGTTGATCACGATCGGATGGCGCGGCTCAGGCGGAGACGGCCTGCAGCGGCCAGCGTGCACGACGCCGCGACACCCAGATGACGCCGGCGCCGACGAGTCCGATGATCACCGCGATCAGGACCACATAGAACGCCACGGAGACGTAGCCCTCGGGCGAGTTGGCCGGGTCCAGGAAGGGATAGGGGTACCAGGTCTGCTTGTGACCGAGCTCGTTGTAGGCCAGCGGTCCGCGGATCATCGTGTAGACCGCCCAGACCAGCGGGAAGATCACGATGGTGCCGATGCGCTTCCAGTCGAGCCGGATCCGGCCCGGCGCGAACAGCCAGTCGAGGATGATCAGGATCGGGCCGACGACGTGCAGCACCTCGTTCGTCCAGGGGACCACGAGGCCGTCGGAGACGTTCACCCCGCGCAGCAGGGTGTTGTAGACGATGCCCGTCACCGCCATATAGGCCGTGACGCACGCGCGCAGGATGCCGAACCATCCGGGGTCGTCGAGCTTGCGGATCAGCAGCACCGCGCCGATGAGGAAGACGACGATGGTGCCGACGTTCGAGTCGATCGTGAAGTAGCTGAAGAAGTTGACGGGAAGGCTCGAGAAGTCGGCGATGCCCGCCTGCTTCCAGTACGCGTAGTTGTTGGTCAGCTGCGTGACGATCGCGGCGATGATGGCCGCCGCCCCCGCGATCCGGACAACGATGAACAGTGCGCGCATGCCGACCCCATCCGAGCGCGCTCGCGCTCTGGCGAAATCCTATCGGGACAGCACCCCGCCACCCGCCGAAGGTTTGCAGCACCGTGACGTGACCGTAACGCCGCCGAATCATTGCGCCTCTTTACTTGACCGAGAGGCGGGGAGGCCGGAGGAATGACCACGATGCGGGCCATGACGATGTCGGGCGCCGGGGGGCCCGAGGTGCTCTCGATGGCCGAGATCGCGCGCCCGGTGCGCATCAGCTCCGAGCTGCTGATCAAGGTCCACGCCGCGGGCGTGAATCCCATCGACGTGAAGACCCGTTCGGGCGCTGGACCCTTCGGCGCGATCATCTCGTTCCCGGTGGTCCTGGGCAACGACTTCAGCGGCGTCGTGGTGGAGGCGCCGTACGCGGCTCATCCGCTCCAGCCCGGCACCGAGGTGTACGGAATGGGAATGGTGCCCCGCCTGAGCGGCGCGTATGCCGAGTATCTGACGGTCTCGGAGCTCAGCGTCATCCGCAAGCCGTCGTCCCTGTCGCACGTCGAAGCCGCGGGCGTGCCCCTCGCGGCGCTGACTGCGTGGGGCATGGTCGTCGAAACCGCCAAGGCCCACGAAGGACAGCGGGTGCTCATCCACGCCGGCGCGGGCGGGGTCGGCCACTTCGCGGTGCAGTTCGCCGCGTATTTCGGGGCTCACGTGATCGCAACCGGGTCGCCGCGTAACGCGGGCTGGCTGCGCGAGCTCGGCGCCGCCGAGGTGATCGACTACACGGCGGGGCCGTTCGAGGACGCGGTGAGGGACGTCGACGCCGTCATCGATCTGATCGGAAACGTGACCTTCGACACCGCCACCCGATCGCTGAGCGTGCTCCGGCCGGGCGGTCTCATCGTGAACGGACCGGGCGGCAGCTGGCCGACCATGACCGAGGAGGCGGAGGCCGCGGGAGTGCGCGCCACCGGCTTCCAGGTCGCTCCCGACGGCTCGACGCTCGCGATCATCTCGCGGCTGCTCGAGTCGGGCGACGTCAGGGTCTACGTCGACAAGGTCTTCGACCTGGATCAGGCCGCCGAAGCGCACCGCGAGATCGCCGAGGGGCACACCCGGGGCAAGATCGTGCTGAAGGTGTGCGAGGGCTAGCGCTCGATCAGACGCTCGCGGACGAAGTCGTCCTCCCACCGGTCGCCGACCAGGAACCTCTTGGTGCCGGCGAGCGCGAACCCGTTCTTCTCGTAGAAGCGATTGGCGCGCGCGTTCTCCTGGTTGACTCCGAGCCAGGCTCCAGCCGCCCCGCGGGTTCGCGCCGCATCCATGGCGGCGTCCATGAGGGCGGATGCCGCCCCCGCCCCGTGCTGAGCCGGCAGCACGTACAGCTTGCTCACCTCGGCGGTCGGGCGCGCCGTGACGGCGGCGGCGACATCGGGATCGTGGGGCTCCCCGAACACCACCATCGTGTAGCCGACGGGCTCGCCATCGACTTCCGCCAGGTACAGCACACGCTCTGGATCCGCGAGGTAACCGTGAAAGGAGGTTTCGGTCAGGTTCTTCGCGATGAAGTCGGCCTTCGCGGCGTCCGTCGTGTGCGGCGGGCAGGCGAGTGGGAAGGTCACGGCGGCGACGGCGGCGAGAGCCGCGGCATCCCCGGGGACGGCGGAGCGGACGGTGAACGGCACGCCTCTCACGATACCGACGGGGCTGTGTGCCTCTCGCACACTCCAGTTGTGACGGACGGTCCGTCACAACTGGAGTGTGGGAGCACAGAGGGGTCGGTCAGCGGTCCAGCGCGGCGTCGATCTCGTCGCGACGAGCCAGGATCATCCGATCGACGATCGTCGGCGGCAGCGGGTGCTCGAGCGAGAAGCGCACGGTGCCCTTCGACAGCGAGAAGCCCTTGAGCCGGGCGGCGACCGAGTCGACGACGGACGGACTGAACGGGTAGTAGCCCAGGTGCCCGGTGGTCGCGCGCACACTGAGCAGCGCGCGGCCGCGGTATCGCAGAGCGGGCATCCCGTAGCTCACGCCCTCCTCCAAGCCGGGCACCAGCTGCTCGGCTCGCAACGCGATGGCGCCGAGGGCCGCTGCAACCCGCGGCTCGAGCTCATCCAGGTACGCAGAAAGGGGCCCCGCCGAAGCGGAACCCCTCTCTGTCGTCATACCGAGAGTGTTGCAGGTGAAATACGGCGGCGTGTACGTCGCAATTCACCGCTGCGCCGTAGGAGCGGCGGCGCAGCCAGGAATGTCACAGAACAGCGACGTCCAGCGGGACGCCAGGACCGAAGGTGGTCGAGAGCGTGGCCTTCTGGATGTAGCGGCCCTTCGACGAGCTCGGCTTGGCGCGCTGGATCTCGTCAAGGGCCGCGCGGAAGTTCTCGTCGAGCTGGTCGGCGGTGAAGCCGGCCTTGCCGATCACGAAGTGGATGTTGTTGTGCTTGTCGACGCGGAACTCGATCTTGCCGCCCTTGATGTCGGAGACGGCCTTGCCCGTGTCGGGCGTGACCGTTCCGGTCTTCGGGTTGGGCATCAGGCCGCGCGGGCCGAGCACCTTGCCGAGCCGGCCGACCTGGCCCATGAGCTCCGGGGTCGAGACGGCGGCGTCGAAGGCGGTGTAGCCGCCGGCGACCTTCTCGATGAGCTCGGCGCCGCCGACCTCGTCAGCGCCGGCCGCGATGGCCGCCTCTGCTGCGGGGCCCGTCGCGAAGACGATGACGCGGGCGACCTTGCCGGTGCCGTGCGGGAGGATGACGGTGCCGCGCACCATCTGGTCCGCCTTGCGCGAGTCGACGCCGAGCTTCATCGCGACCTCGACGGTGGAGTCGAACTTCTTCGACCCGGTCTCGCGGATGACGGTGACGGCCTCGGTGGGCTCGTAGAACTTGCCGGGCTCGATCTTCTCGGCGGCGGCGCGGTATGCCTTGGACTTGGGTGCCATGATTACGCCTCCACCGTGATCCCCATCGACCGGGCGGTGCCCGCAATGATCTTCATGGCCGCGTCGATGTCGTTGGCATTGAGGTCGACCTGCTTCTGCTCGGCGATGGCGCGCACCTGCTCCTTGGAGAGCTTGGCGACCTTCACGGACTGCGGGGTCGCCGACCCCTTCTGCACGCCCGCGGCCTTCTTGATGAGCTCGGCGGCCGGCGGGGTCTTGAGGATGAACGTGAACGAACGGTCCTCGTAAACGGTGATCTCGACCGGGATGACGTTGCCGCGCTGTGACTCGGTCGCGGCGTTGTACGCCTTGCAGAACTCCATGATGTTCACGCCGTGCTGACCGAGAGCCGGTCCGATCGGCGGAGCGGGGTTGGCCGCACCGGCCTGGATCTGGAGCTTGATCAGCCCCGTCACCTTCTTCTTGGGTGCCATAGGTGGCTACCTCTTTCTGTCGTGCGCCCCGCATCTTTCAACACAGTGGCGCGCTTCCACGAACCCGGCTATTCCGGGCAGTGGTGGGTGGGAACCGAGCGAGTCTAGCCGATCTAGAGCTTGGTGACCTGGTCGAAACTGAGCTCGACCGGCGTCTCGCGCTCGAAGAGCGAGACGAGCACGGTGAGCTTGCCGCTCTCGGGCTTGATCTCGCTGATCGTGCCGGGCAGACCCGCGAACGAGCCCTCCTTGATCGTGATGGTCTCGCCGACCTCGAAGTCGACCTCGGCCGGGATGACACGCGCCGCGGTCTTGCCACCGCCCTTGCCGGCGACGCCGCCCTTGGCCGGCGCCTCGACGACCTGCACCAGGCTCTTCAGCATGTTGAAGGCCTCCTCGAAGCGCAGCGGAGTCGGGTTGTGGGAGTTGCCCACGAATCCGGTCACACCCGGGGTGTGACGGACGACCGACCAGCTGTCTTCGTTGAGATCCATGCGCACCAGCACGTAGCCGGGGATGCGCACGCGGTTGACCAGCTTGCGCTGGCCGTTCTTGATCTCGACCACGTCCTCCATCGGCACCTGGACCTCGAAGACGTAGTCCTCCATGCCCAGCGACTGGCGGCGCGACTCGATGTTCTGCTTCACGCGCTTCTCGAACCCGGCGTAGGAGTGGATGACGTACCACTTGCCGAGCTTGGCGCGCAGCTCGCTGCGGAAGTCCTCGTACGGGTCGACGGCGGTCTCGTCGTCGTCGGCGCCATCGACCTCTTCTTCGTCCGCGATCGCGGTCTCGGCGGCATCCAGCTCGGAGTCGGGCTCCTCACCCTCGGCGAGCGCCTCCGCGGTCGTCAGGTCGTCGGCGCTCTCGGTGTCCGACGCCTCACCCAGGTCGAGGGCGGCGTCGGTGATGGCGTCCGCCTCGGGGTCGGTCGCGGCATCCAGGGCATCGAGGATGCTGTCCAGATTGGCCTCGACGTCGCCCTCGTCGTCGATCACATGGATCGCGCGGCTCTCGGCGTTCTCGTCGGAGGATTCGTCGACGTCGAGAACGTCGTCCTGCAGCAGGTCGTCGGTCTCGGACGACTGCTCGGCGGCCGGCGCCAGATCGACGTCGCGGCGCTCGTCTTCAGTCACAGTGATTTCTTCCATTCGAATGTCTATTGGGCGAGGGTGCCGTTGCCGAAGACCCAGGCCACGAGCCAGCCGAAGCCGAAATCGAGTCCGTAGACCAGCGCCATCATGACGATGACGAAGGCGAGCACGACGCCCGTGTAGCTGAACAGCTCGCGCCGGGTCGGCGTGACGACCTTCTTCAGCTCGGTGATGACCTGTCGGATGAAGAGTGCGATGCGTGAGAACGGTCCACGCCGTTCGGCGCGCTCCCGCTTGGCGCTCGCGACGAGGTCCTCACTGGGCTCCTCGGCCACCTTGCGTGCCACTCTCAACACCTTTCAACAGGGAACTCCGCACTGTCGTGCGGGGTATCGCAGGGCGGACAGGACTTGAACCTGCAACCTGCGGTTTTGGAGACCGCTGCTCTACCAATTGAGCCACCGCCCTACAGGGTTCGGCCCGCCTGGCTCCGCGCTCACCCGAAAGCGGGCACGACAAAGCTTGGCAGACTTCACCACGACCTTCAGTGTATGCCATCGGCCGCGCGGCCTCTCCGCCGAAGCGGATGGCCCTCGAAGTGGGGTCGGGATCCGGCCCGTCCACCCGCGTCATAACCCGGGCATCACCCGGTCTCTCTCAGCGAAGGGCCGAACCATCCCTTCATCCAACCGCACCGCCCACAACCGAATACGGGCAACGAAAGCTGGGATCAGCAGCACCATCGTTCGCCTCAACCTGTGCTTGCCGAGCAGCCGTCGCCGCATCTTCACCGATCGGCGGCATCCGCCGCAGCATCCGCTGAGGGGTCGACGCCGACCTAGCTTCCTCGTCCGTCTGGATCAGGAAGGCACCGTCGTGTTCACCACCTCGCACCCGCGCAGGACCGCACGGAAGCTCAGCTCCGCGCGCCGGATCGGCGCAGGACTCACCGCACTCACATTCGCCACGGGCTTCGCGCTCGCCGGTGCCACCGCCGCCCAGGCGGCGGACACCGATCCGGTCGCCGTCTCGGAGGCCCAGTTCCTCTCGGGCGACCTGCTCGGCACCAACCTCGACAACGTCGTCTCGCTGGAGCCGGCGTCTGCTCACGCCGATGCGGACGACGCACCCATGACCGTCCAGGATCCCCTGAAGGCCACGGTGCTCAACTCCGTCACGGTCGGTGATGGCTCGAGCGTGCAATCCAATCTCGGTGGCGCCGTCCAGCTCGGTGCCGTCGGTCAATATGCCACGGCGGCGAAGGACGGCACCTCGATGGCCTGGACCGGAGCCGTCAGCCCCGACGGCGGAGTCGGAGTCGGACAAGACCAGCCGATGCCAGGTGGAAAGGCCACCGTCGACCTCAGCAAGCTCCTCGGCAGCGACTTCGCCGCCAATCTGGCCAACCTGACGCTCGCGATCAACGCGGTCGCCGCCAAGGCCGCCTCCGATGGCACGAACGCGACCGGAGATTATTCGCTGGATGGGGTCGATCTGAACTTCACCAGCCCGGCGATCTCCCAGCTGACTGAGAAGGTCGACTCGGCCCTCAACGACGTGACGAGCCGCCTGGCCAAACTGAACGGGGCGGATGGGCTCCTCGCCACGGACCTGAACAAGGCTCTCGTGAACCTGAACCCGGCCCTCAATCTGGTGGGCGGCAACGCGAACGTCACGGCCACCATCGATACGGGTGACCTGCAGAAGCAGGTGCAGGACCTGCTGCAGGCCCAGTACGGCAGCGACGGTGTCACCTTCAACCTCGAGACCGGCGTCGTGACACTCGACCTCGGGAAGCTGCTCGGCAAGAACCTCAACGATCTGGCCCCCGGCACCGAACTCATCGACGCCTCGATCATCAACCCCGTCCTCGACTCGGTCACGACGAAGGTCTCGGGCATCGCCGACGAGGTCGTGGATCGCGTGAAGGACCTGCTCAACAACGCGACCCTCGACGTCCATGCCGACCTCAGCGAGAACGTGGCTCAGGCGCCGCTCGTGCAGAACGTCTGCAACCTGGTGTCGAAGGTCGTGCAGGTGCCCACCCAGGTGGTGCAGCAGGTGGCCATCCAGGTCCCGGTCATCAACGGGGTCCCGCTTCCTGTCGTCAACGGCATTCCGCAACTCGACGGCGTTCCTGTCGTCGGCAGCCTGCTCGGCAAGATCACGGGAACCCTGACCTACATCACGCAGACCGTCAACCAGACCGTGACCAAGCTCGTCGACCAGACCGTGACGCAGAACGTCTGCAACGACGTCACGAGCGCGCTGCCGCCCCTCACGACCAGTCTGACGGCCGACATCACCGGCACCGTCGGAGAGGCGCTGCAGGGCAGCGGACTGCAGGCGAAGGGCACCGCCCAGGTGCTCGGCGTCACGCTTCCGCCGCTCAACCTCAGCACCGCGACCAGCGGCATCGCCGACTCGCTCACCGGCCAGCTGCTCGGCACCGACGGCGCCATCACCGATCTGACCAACGCGCTCGACACCAACCTGGTGACCCCCGCCGTACAGGGCCTGACCAGTGGATCGAACTCCGTCGGCACCGCTTTGACCGACATGGTGTCTGCCAAGGTGAACAACCAGGACGTCAGTGACGGGACGTTCACCGAGACCGCCCTTCAGGTCACGGTGCTCCCGGGGGCCCTGGGTGGTGGCGGAACCTCTCGGATGGCGTCCGGAGCCGCGGCCCAGATCAACCTGGCTCGCGCTTCGGTCGGACCGAACGTGACCGGGACCGTTGGCGGGGTTGACACCACGCCTCCCCCGACCGACGGGAACCCGGCGACCACCGCCGCGTCCATCGCTCGGCTGGCGACGACCGGCATGGGGATTGCCGCTCTCGTCGCCGCCGTCCTCGCACTGTTGGCAGCGGGTGCCTATCTGGTGCGGGAGAGCTACCGTCGCAACCACTCGGCCATGGCCGGGTAACACGCGGTAGCGCCGAGAAGCCGGGACCGTCCGCCCCCCAAGACCGACGGTCCCGGCTTCTTCTTGCCCATTTCGGGGTGCACCCCCATTTCGGGGCGTGTACCCCGATCGCAATTCGGCACGGAGAGCAACACCCCTGGAATTCCTTGAATTTTCCGGATGACGCGCGGGTGATCCCGCGGTGACGCACAGCCTTGTCTATCCCTGAGAAGGGGGCTGTGTACCCCTGTCTGTCCCCCTTACCGTGAAGCTCGGAGCACGCGTCACCCGCACCGGCTCCAGGGGGAAATTCACCATGCTCTCAATTCTTCGTGGATCAGGCACGCCCATGCGTCGTCAGATCATCGTCGCGGTCGCCGCCGTCGCCCTGGTGGGAGGTGCCGCCGCCGCGCTGAGCGGGGCGCAGTCCTCCCTCGCCGTGACCAGCAGTACCACCTCGTCCACCGCGGTCACCGACGCACAGAAGACCCAGCGGGTCTTCGCCGATACCAACGAGGTGCGCGCCGAGGCCGGGACCACTCCGCTCGTGCGCAACGCGGCCCTCGACAAGGTCGCGTCCGACTGGGCGTACCAGCAGTGGAAGAACGGCGCCATGAGCCACAACCCGAACTACTCGACGCAGATCCCCGCCGGCTGGAGCCACGCGGGCGAGAACGTCGCGGCCGGCTACGACGACACGCAGGTGACCCCGGCGTGGACGGCCTCGGCCGAGCACTACAAGAACCTGGTCGGCGACTACACCGACATCGGGATCGGCTTCTACCAGGGCCCCGACGGCAAGATCTATTGGACGCAGGAGTTCGGCAAGTACTCGACGACCACCGTGCCGCCGAAGCAGACGCCGAACAACGCGCCGTCGAGCACGCCGAGCGCTCCCGCCTCCTCCGCACCCGCATCGTCGGCCCCTGCGTCGTCGGCCCCTGCCTCCTCCGGCACCGCCGCGGGTGAGCCGGCCGCTCCTGCCGGCACCGCGATCGCGCTGAGCTCGCCGTCGTTCGAGGGCAGCTCGGCGGGCTGGACCGCGTCGGGCGCCGCGCTCGACGGCCCCAACACGAACGCCAAGGGCGGCAAGTTCGCGCTGGCCGTGAACGGCGGCCAGACCGTGAGCCAGACCGTCTCGACCGCGGTGACCGCCGGCGAGACCGACACCGTGACGATCTGGGTGAAGCCCGGTTCGACCGGTGCGGTGGCGGGTCAGCTCAAGCTGACGGCCGTCGGCGGCACGACCGAGACCGCGACCACCTCCTTCAGCGTCAGCTCCGGCTGGATGAAGGTCAGCGTCGGCCTGCCTGTCGCAAAGGCCGGTCACACGGGTCTGCGGATCGACGTGGTGCTCTCCAACTCCGGACGCTCCTACCGCCTCGACTCGGCCTCGCTGGTGCGCACCAAGAACGCCCCGGCGACGAGCGCCCCGGCCGGCACGCCTCCCGCGGCTCCGGCAAGCCCGGCAAGCCCGCCGAGCCCGACGCCGACGAAGCCCGCCGCGGCCGCTCCGGCACCGACGGCCAGCCCGGCCCCGAAGCCCACTCAGACTCCGACCGCACCGGCGCCAAGCCCGGCGAGCTCCTCGAGCTTGCGCGGACTGCTCGGACTGCTCGGACTCGGCGGCTGAACCCCGCCGTGCGATCCCGGCCGGGTTCTCCCTGATCCGGTCCCGGCCGGGATCGCGCACCTTCGCTCCACGCACCAGAACGAGCGCGAGCTCGTCAGTCACCCGCTGCCACGACGGCCCCGCTCCATCTCCCGGAGCGGGGCCGCCGGGCGTTCGGCGTTCCGGCTGCCATCACTCCAAGGCGGAGTGCGCGTGCGCGATCACGGCGCCGGCCGCGAGGTCGAGGGCTGCCGAGCGCAGATTCCACTGCTGCCAGTAGAGCGGCACCGACAGGGAGCGACGGGGGTCGAGCGTCACGAGGGCACCCGACCGCCGGCCCTCCTGCGAATGCGCGTCGGGCAGCATCCCCCAGCCCATGCCGAGCCCGACGGCGGCGGCGAAATCGGCCGACGCCGGGACGCGGTGACGGGGCGGGGCGAGCGGCTTGCGGCTGACCGACCGGAGAAAGCGCGACTGCAGCTCGTCTTTGCGATCGAAGTCCACCACCGGCGCGATGGCGAGAGCAGCCGCCGTGACGCCGTCGGGGAACCAGCGGGCGACGAACTCGCGCGTCGCCACCGCGCGGTAGGTCATCCGCCCGAGGGGGGTCACCGTGCAGCCGGCGACGGGGCGCGAGTCGGCGGTGACCGCCGCCATCACGGTGCCGTCCACGAGCAGGCCGGCCGTGTACTCCTCGTCGTCTCGGTGCAGGTCGAAGACGACCGGATGGCGCTGCGCCACCTCGGCGAGCGCCGGCAGCAGCCAGGTCGCGAGCGAGTCCGCGTTGACCGCGAGCGGCAGGGCGACGCTCGCCCCGGACTCCGCCAGCCCGAGCTGCCCCACCGCGTCCTGCTCGAGGACGGCCAGCTGCTGGGCCAGCCGCAGAAGAGCGGCCCCGGACTCGGTGGCCCGGATCGGCTTGGACCGCACCACCACGACCCGGCCGAGCTGCTGTTCGAGCGCCTTGATCCGCTGGCTCACCGCGGAGGGCGTGACCGCGAGCCGGGCGGCCGCCGCCTCGAAGGTGCCGGCCGCGACGACCACGGCCACGGTCTCGAGCTGCTCTCGATCAAAGCGCATGCACGTCAACTTACCAACAGACGTGCTAATGACTCACAAGAATCAATAGTTGGATTGATGCCTGCGATCCGCCATAGCCTGGTCACGTGCCCGCGACCTGGATCCCCGCCGCCCTCGCCGGCCTGGGTCTCGGCCTCTCGCTGATCGTGGCGATCGGTGCACAGAACGCCTTCGTGCTGCGACAAGGGCTTCGGCGAGAGCACGTTTTCCTGGTCGTCGCGCTCTGCGCCCTCTCCGACCTGACCCTCATCGGTGCCGGGATCGGCGGCGGTGGCCTGCTGTTCACGGCCGTCCCCTGGTTGGTCGAGGTGATCCGGTGGGTCGGGGCGGCGTTCCTGCTGCTGTACGGCACCCTCGCCGCGCGACGGGCGATTCGCTCCGCCGGGCTGATCCCGCCGGACGAGAGCGCCACCGCCAGCCGGTCGAGCACCCTCGGAATCGCCGCCACCTGCCTCGCCCTCACCTGGCTCAACCCCCACGTCTACCTCGACACCGTGCTGCTGCTGGGGTCCGTCGCGAACACCCACGGGGAGGCGCGCTGGGCGTTCGGCGTCGGGGCAGGGCTCGCCAGCATCCTGTGGTTCTCGGTTCTCGGGTTCGGGGCCCGGCTGCTCGCTCCGCTCTTCGCACGCCCGATCGCCTGGCGCGTGCTCGACGGCGTCATCGCCGTCGTCATGGTCGCGCTCGCCGTTGGTCTCGCGGTGAGCGCTCTGAACCCCTGAGCCCCGACGCCCCGACGCCCCGACGACGGCATCCACCGATCGGTGGACCCCGGCGTCCACCGCCGGGTCGTTGTCCCGGGATGGCGCGAGCCGCCAGCATGGGCGCATGACGACTTCCACCCCTTCTCACGGGCCCGCCGTCGAGGTCCACGGCCTGCGCAAGGACTACCACGGCGTCACGGCGCTGGGCGGCCTCGACTTCGACATCCAGCGCGGAGAGACGTTCGCGCTGCTCGGGCCCAATGGCGCAGGCAAGAGCACGACCATCGAGATCCTCGAGGGTTACCGCGACCGCACCGCCGGTGACGTCAGCGTGCTCGGCACCGACCCGCAGCACGGCGGCCTCGACTGGAAGGCCCGGCTCGGCATCGTGCTGCAGAGCAGCGGAGAGCAGGGCGCGGCGACCGTCCGCGAGCAGCTCACCCACTTCGCGGGCTTCTACCCGAACCCGCGGAACGTGGACGAGGTGATCGCGGCCGTTGGCCTCGAAGACAACGCATCGTCTCTCATCCGACGGCTGTCGGGCGGTCAGCGCCGCCGCGTGGACGTCGCCCTCGGCATCATCGGGCGCCCCGAGCTGCTCTTCCTGGACGAACCGACCACCGGATTCGACCCCGAAGCGCGACGCCAGTTCTGGACACTGATCGAGCAGCTCAAGGCGGAGGGGACCACCATCCTGCTCACCACCCACTACCTCGACGAGGCCGCGCAGCTCAGTGACCGCGCCGGCATCGTCGCGGGCGGCCAGCTCATCGAGCTCGGGCCGATCGACACGATCGGCGGCGCCGAGGCGCGCATCCCGCTGGTGCGCTGGACGCGCGGCGGCACCGTGCACGAGGAGCGCACCGAGCGCCCAGGCGCGTTCGTGGCCCGACTGGCCGCCGACGGCGAGCCGGAACGGCTTGAGGTCATCAGACCCAGCCTCGAAGACATCTACCTGGAGCTCGTTGCCAAGGTGCAACCCGCGCAGCCGCAGGCTGCGATGGCGGAACCCTCAACCCGCACGCGCCAAGAACCGGAGCGATCATGAGCATGACCAACGCGACCCAGACGGTCGTCACCCCCGGCCGCATCATCCGCGTCGGCTTCTCGCGCATCCGCTACGAATTCCTCGCCTACTTCCGGCAAGGCGACGCGGTCTTCTTCACCTTCCTGTTCCCGGTCGTGATGCTCACGATCTTCTCGGTCGCGTTCAGCAGCAGCGACTTCTTCGGCAAGGATGCGGCGGGCCACGCGGTCAGCGCGGCGACCTACTACCTCCCCGGCATGCTGGCCGCCGGCGTGCTGCTGAGCGGACTGCAGAACCTCGCCATCGACATTGCGGGCGAGAAGAGCGACGGCACCCTGAAACGCCTGGCAGGCACGCCGCTCTCGGTGACGAGCTACTTCATCGGCAAGATCGGGCGCGCCCTCATCACCGGCATCCTGCAGGCGCTGCTGCTCATCCTCGTGGCGCGCGTGGCCTTCGGGGTCGCGCTGCCGACCGAGCCGGGCAAGTGGCTGACCTTCGTCTGGGTCTTCCTGCTGGGCGTGGCGACCTGCGCGATCCTCGGCATCGGGCTCAGCGCCCTGCCCCGCTCGGGCAAGAGCGCGACAGCGGTCATCATCCCCATCGTGCTGGTGCTGCAGTTCATCTCGGGCGTCTACCTGGCCTTCACGAATCTGCCCACCTGGCTGCAGAACGTCGCGAGCATCTTCCCGCTGAAATGGCTCGCACAGGGCATGCGCTCGGTGTTCCTGCCGTCGACGCTGGAGGCGGCTGAGGCGGGCGGCAGCTGGAACCTGACCGGCGTCGCGATCGTGCTCGCCATCTGGCTGGTGGTCGGGCTGGTGCTCGCGCGGCTCACTTTCCGCTGGATCCGCAAGGATAGCTAGGTGGGAGCCGGCACGGGGAGCGCGCGGCGCTGGTGGCTGCTCGCGGTCGCCGGCACCGCGGTCCTCTGCGCCGTCGTGCTGTGGCTGAGCGTCGGTCTCGGCCCGCGGTTCTGGGTCGGCGCCGCGATCCTCACCGCGTTCGTCGCGTTCTGGGCGGTGGTGGTCCGCAATCCGGACGACGAGAACACGCCCCGCTCGGTCACTGTGCTCGCCGTCACCGTCCTCGTGACCGGGGCGCTCACGGCGACCGACACCTCGCTGGCCTTCTTCCAGGTGATCGCGTACCCCGCGGCCTGGACTCTGCTGGGAAGCATCCGCCGTTCGGCGATCGCCTGCGCGGTCATCGCCATCGTCGTCGGCATCGCCTTCCCGATCCGCCTCGGATTCACGACGACACCGATCGTGCTCGCCGTCGCGGTCGAGGGCATCTCCTTCGTCTTCGCGATCGCGATGGGCGTCTGGATCAGCCGGATCGCCGAACTCGGCAACGAGCGAAAGCGTCTGCTCGACGAGCTCACCGCGGCGCAGGCTCAGCTCGAGGTGCTGCATCGGGATGCCGGTGCCACCGACGAGCGTGAGCGGCTCGCGCGCGAACTGCATGACACGATCGCGCAGAGCCTGACGGGACAGGTGCTGCTGGCACAGCGGGCCCGGCGGGAACTGGCCGCGGGCACCCTCACCGACGAGACCCTGGGACTCATTGAGACCGGCTCCCGCGAGGCGCTCACCGAGACGCGTTCGCTGGTCGCCGCCAGTGCGAGGGTCGAACTGCCGGGCGGCGGGCTCGTGACGGCGCTCGAGCAGCTGGCCGCAAGGTTCGAGCGCGAGTCGGGGATCGCCGTGTCCGTCACGAGCAGCCTCGACGCGGCACTCGACCGGGACGCCGAGGTCGTGCTGCTGCGCTGCGCTCAGGAGGGCATGGCGAACGTGCGCAAGCACGCCGGCGCTCACGCCGTCCGGGTCGGGCTGAGCTCGGCGGACGGCTTCGCCCGGGTGGACGTGGTCGACGACGGGCACGGCTTCGAGCCGGCGGCGGCGGCATCCGCGGGATTCGGGCTCAGCGGCCTGCGCGATCGACTCGGACTGGTCGGCGGATCGCTGGACGTCGACGGCACCCCCGGTCGCACCACGCTCAGCGCGCGACTGCCCCTGCGTTCGACTCCGGCGACGGCCGCGTCATGATCATCCGCGCACTCGTCGCCGACGACCATCCGGTCGTGCGCGCGGGCCTGGTGGCCCTGCTGGATGCCGCTGCCGACATCGATGTTGTCGGAACCGCGTCATCCGGCGAGGCCGCGATCGAGCTGGCCGCGGAACTGCTGCCCGACGTCGTGCTCATGGATCTGCGCATGACCGGGATCGACGGCGACGAGGCCACCGCGCAGATCGTGGCCGCCCGAGTGGAGACCCGGGTGATCATCCTCACCACCTACGAGAACGACGACGCGATCCTGCGCGCGATCTCGGCGGGGGCGAGCGGTTATCTGCTGAAGGCGGCGCCCGAAGAGGAGCTGTTGGCCGGCATCCGGGCCGTCGCCGCCGGGGAGGTCGCCCTGGCGCCGAGCGTGAGCCGATTGCTGGTCCAGCGTGCCGCCGCTCCCGCGGCGCCGTCGGTTCCCGAGCTCAGCCCGCGCGAGCTCGAGGTGCTGCGCCTGGTGTCCGACGGTCTGAGCAACCGCGTCATCGGCGAGCGGCTCTTCGTCGGCGAGGCGACGGTCAAGACCCACCTGCTGCACGTCTTCGCGAAGCTCGACGTCGCCGATCGCACCCGCGCGGTCACCCGGGCGATGGAGCTGGGGATCCTCCGCTAGGAGTTCTCGCGCCGGAACGTCCGCGTGCCGACCCACATCAGCACGGCGAAGATCACCACGCTCCAGATCGTGCCCCACAGGATCGGCAGCCCGAAGTCGCCGACGAAGCTGGCCCGGATCGCGTCCACGATGTGCTTGGTCGGGATGATGTCGCTCACGACCTGCAGCCACTTCGGCGCGAGCGTCATCGGCAGCAGGATGCCGGACAGCAGCAGCACCGGCAGCGCGATGGAGTTGATCAGCGGCGCCATGACGTCCTCGCTCTTGGTCACGAGCGCGAGTGCATACGAGGCGGCCGCACAGGATGCCCCGAGCAGCAGCGTCAGCGCCAGCCCGAAGAGCATCCCGGGCACCGAGGCGCGCAGCCCGAAGGCATAGCCGAGGGCGATCAGCACGACGCCCTGCACCAGCAGCTGCACGACGTCGCGCAGGATGCGGCCGAGCAGGAGTGCCGTGCGGCTCGCCGGCGTCACGCGCTCGGCCTCGATCACGCCGGCCCGCCACTCGGCGACCAGGCCGAATCCGACGAACAGGGCGCCGAAGATCCCGAGCTGCACCAGCAGGCCGGGCACGAAGATCGTGTAGGCGTTTGTCACGCCGAAGGAGGCGCTCAGCGGCTCGAGCAACGGGCCGAACAGGGCCAGGTACAGGATCGGCTGCGCCAGCCCGATGATGACCCAGGCGGGGTTGCGCAGCGCGATCCGAAGCTGGCGCCAGAACACGATCCAGGTGACGCGGGCGAACGACGGGCGATGCAAGGCGATCCCATTGGACGTGGTGATCGTCTCGGATGCGGAGGTCTTGGCGATCGGGGTGGACATCAGGCGGCTTCCTCTCGGAGCGATCGACCGGTCAGGCTGAGGAACACGTCATCGAGCGTCGGACGGCGCACCTCGATCGAGTCGAGGGCGATGCCATCGCGGTCGAGGGTGCGGAGCAGGCCGGTGAGCTCACGTCCGGCCTTCGGGACCCGCAACGACACCAGGTGGCCATCGACCTCGGCGGTGGAACCAGGGACGAGCGCGGCGAGCGCCGCCGCAGCGCGGGGGACGGATGCGGCATCCGTCACGATCAGCTCGACCAGGTCACCGGCGACCTGCTGCTTGAGCGCCTCGGGGGTATCGGCGGCGACAAGCACTCCGTGGTCGATGACCAGGATGCGGTCGCAGAGGGCGTCGGCTTCGTCGAGATAGTGCGTGGTCAGGAAGATCGTCGCCCCGCGCTCGGTGCGCAGCGCCGAGATGTGCTCCCAGAGGTTGGCCCGCGCCTGCGGGTCGAGGCCGGTCGTCGGCTCGTCGAGGAAGATGAGCTTGGGATCATGCACCAGCCCCATCGCAATGTCGAGCCGGCGGCGCTGGCCGCCGCTCATCGCCCGCGGCTGCCGGGTCCACAAGCCCTCGAGATCGAGCTGGTCGAACAGCTCCTTGCCGCGCGCCTCGGCCTGCTCCTTGCTGATCCCGTACAGCCGGCCGTGGTCGACGACCTCCTCGCCGGCCAGCGCCTCGGGAAGTGTCGAGCCGGACTGCGAGACGTAGCCGATACTCTGTCGGACCAGTTCGGGTTGGGTGGCGACGTCGTAGCCCGCCACCGTGGCGGAACCCGAGGTCGGCTTCAGCAGCGTGGTCAACATCCGGAGCGTCGTGGTCTTGCCGGCGCCGTTCGGCCCGAGGAACCCGACGATCTCGCCGGCGTCCACGTCGATGTCGACACCCACGACGGCCTTGACCTCCGTCTTCACCCGGCCCTTCTTCGTCTCGAAGCTCCTGGCAAGCCCGCGTGCGTGGATCACATCGACTCCTTGTTGATCAAGTTTGACTATTCAACTTTGAACAGATGAGGCTGTCAAGCGCCGCGCGATGGCGTGCCACCCGCCGTGATCCGACGACGGTAACCCTCCCGCTCCTGGAACATGCGCCAGCCGGGGTCGTCGGGCGCTGGCGCCCACGACACCTTGTCGTCCTCTCCGCGAAAGTACAGGCCGCCCCCGTCAACGGTGGCGATCAGGGCGTCGACCCACTCCAGCTGCGCGTCGGCCAGGCCGCGCTCGAGTTGCAGCTCGATGGCGACCGACGGCGGAACGGTGGCGTCCGCCTGCAACTGCGCGATGGCCTCGGCGAACTTCGGCAGTCCGTCGCGCAGCAGCTCGGCCCGGGTGCGCATCGCGGCCAGGAACTCCTGCCGCGACAGAAGCGGGGCGAAGTTCGCCGCCACCCTCAGGGGCAGCACGTCGCCCGAATCCGGCACGCTGTCCAGCGCGGCCACGGTCAGCCGGTGGAACTCGGCGTCGCCGGCATCCGTGACGGTGTAGACGGTGGCGGCGCGCTCGTCGCCGACCGCCGAGAGCTCATGCCGGGTGATCGAGCCCTGCTTCTCGAGAGTGGACAGCATCGAGTAGATCGATCCGGGGTTGAGCGCCGCCCACTGCTCGACGCGCCAGCTGAGCAGCTCCCGGCGCAACTGGTAGCCGTTCGCCGGGCCGAAGAGCTTCACGACGCCCAGAACCAGCATGCGGGTGGTCAGCGCGGACATGGCCCGAGTCTATTGTTCAAACTTGACTAGACGGTCGGCCGGTTCCCTTAGAGTTCGATGCCCACCAGTACCGGTTCCGGCTGCAGGGTGACCCCGAACTCCGACAGCACGCGAGTCTGCACGAATCGCGCCAACTCGGCGACCTCGGCGGCCGTCGCGTGGCCTCGATTGATGATCGAGAGCGTGTGCTTGCTCGAGATCGCCGCGCTCGAGCCCGGCAGAGCGAAGCCGCGCGTGATCCCGGAGCGCTCGATCAGCCACGCGGCGCTGAGCTTCGCCAGATACTCGCCCGAGGAGGGAAGCGGTGGGATCGGCGCACCGAGCGGAAGGATCTGCGGGGGGCGCTCGGGCTCGGTCGGCCAGCGCGGCGCGTCCGAGGGGAGCCCACGAGCGAAGTTCTCACTCACGATCGGGTTGGTGAAGAACGAGCCGGCGCTGACCGAGTCGGGGTCGGCGGCATCCAGGATCATGCCCTTCGAGGCGCGCAAGGCGATGACGGCGGCACGCGCCTGAGCGAGCGGGACGCGGCCGCCGAGCTCGATGCCGAGCGCCTTCGCGAGCTGGTCGTAGGCGACCGGCGCCGAGAGGCCCTCAGCGGATGGCACGAGCGCGAGCTCGACTCCGAGCACGATGCCGGCTCGCCCGCGCTTGAGCGCGCTGGTTCGGTAGCCCAGCCCGAGCTCGGAGGCGGCGAGCCGCGCGGTCGTTCCACTGGTGAAATCGAGGAAGTCGACGCCCACCAGCCGCTCGCCGAGCTCCTGTCCGTAGGCGCCGATGTTCTGGATGGGGGCGGCGCCGGTGGTCCCCGGGATGCCGCTGAGCGCCTCGATCCCGGCGAGCCCGTGCTCGACGGCGTACGCGACGACACCGTCCCACGACTCCCCGGCCTCGACCAGCAGGTGCACACTGCCGTCCGGTGCAGGCTGCGCGGAGATGCCGCGGGTCACCACGCGCAGCACGGTGCCGTCGATGCCGTCATCGGAGACGACGAGGTTCGAGCCGCCACCGAGGATCAGGGATTCCTCGGGACTCCCCCACAGCTCGAGCGCGGCGGCGATCAGCCCGTCACGGGTCGTGGGCTCGAGCACCCGTTCGGCCGGACCGCCGACGCGCAGCGTGGTGAGCTCGCGGAGCTCGGTCACGCGAGGGCGACCCGCACCTGGGCCTTGCCCAGGACCGTCTCGTCGCGGAAGGTGACCGTGAGGTCGATGCGCGCTCCGTCGTCGTCGAGCAGCCCGACCTTGGCGACCACGGTCACGTCGGCGCCGGCGGCGCCATCCACGAAGACCGGGCGGGTGAACCGCACCTGGTAGTCGAGCACCCTGCCGCTGTCGCCGCCGAGCCAATCGACGACGGGTTGCACCGCGAGGCCCATGGTCAGCATCCCGTGGGCCAGCACGCCGTCAAGCCCGACCGAGGTGGCGACGTCGTCCCGGTAGTGGATCGGATTGAAGTCGCCGGATGCCCCGGCGTAGCGCACCAGGGTGTCGCGCGTCAGGTGGAAGCTCTGCTGGGCGACCACGTCGCCGACGCTGAGCTTCTCGGGAACACTCACCGGCTCGGCGGGCACCTTGTCGGTCATTCCTCGCCCCTGACGACCAGCGTGGAGATGGCGGTGACGACATGCGCACCGGCGGCATCGACGACCGCCGTCTCGGCCGTCACCATGCTGTGGCCGCCCAACGACTTGACGCTCGTCACCGTGAGGGTGGCGATGAGCTCATCGCCGGCCACGATCGGGCGGGTGAAGGTGAAGCGCTGGTCGCCGTGCACGACACGGGAGAAGTCGATCCCGGCCTCCGGATCCGCGAGCAGCTGCGCGAGGGTGTGCTCCTGCACGACCACGGCGAAGGTGGGCGGGGCCACCACGTCGGCGTAGCCGGCGGCGCGCGCGGCGTCGGAGTCGAGGTTCATCGGGCTGGTCGCGAGCACGGCGCGGGAGAACTCGCGCACCTTCTCGCGGCCGACGAGATACGGCGGTGCTGCGGGGTAGCTACGGCCCGCGAGCTCGGCGTTGACTGGCACGTCACAACCCTATCGGCGCCCCGTTCGACCCAGGAGAAAACGAAAGCCCCGGCGACCGTCGCGGTCGTCGGGGCTTTCGGGGGGTTATGGGGTGGAGCGCCTACTGGCAGCTCTCGCACTGGAGGTCGTCCATGGGATCGACCGGAACCGCGTAACCGCCCACGCTGTCGAGCTCGTTCATGGCGATCCTCCTTCTTGTGGTCTACTGCAAAGTCTCAACCCCCGGTTGAACCACCGGGGTGAGTTCCCACTATATAACCGGAATGCCACCGATGTCATTCCACTACATCTAGTGATTCGGCGTGTCGCGGTGATTCCATTGTCGGGGTGACCACCGACATCGGGAATCCGTGGGAATCGTCGCTCAGTGCGGGGCGACCGACAGCGAGGCGCAGAACGCGCGGTAGTCGTCGGCGGCCTGTTCCGCGTAGGCCAGACCCCAGGTGAGGAGCGCGTCGTCGGCCTTCGACGATGAGCCGAGATAGCCGGAGACCTCGGCGGCCCGCGGGCTCTGCGCGTGGGCGCGGGCCAGCACGATCGCGCAGCCGCCGGCGTAGCTCACGAACTGCGCGGGCGTCAGGGAGGGGATGCTGACCGAGGTCTTCATGTCGCGGAACTGCCGCACGTAGAAGTCACGACCGCCGAAGCGCACATGGCCCAGGAACACGTCGGAGACCGCCTGTAGCACCCGCTGATGGTCGACCACGCGACGCCCCTCGTGACCCGTCGGCGTTCCGAGGCCGCCGTGGGATTGCAGCACCGATGCCGACGCCTGCTTCACCTGCAGCACGAGCGCCTGGCCGAGCGGGTCCGTGAGCAGCACGACGAAGCTCCGGGTTCCAACGCTGCCCACCCCGGAGATCCGGCGCGCCGCATCACTCACCTGGTACTGCTCGAGCAGGACCGCGACATCCGGCGAGACCGTGCGGCGGTACTCCCGGAACAGCTCGTCGATGTCGACCCGGTCGTCGTCATCGACCACATGGCTGAGCACGGGCGGGTCATCCACGAAGATCCGGTGCCCGTCGGCGGCCAGCTCGGTCGACTTCTTCACGAAGTGCGCCGAGGTGCGGCGGCGCGCCTCGCGGATCGTCTTCTGCAGGATGCGCTGCCCGGCAGTGTCCATCGCGCCGCTGATGACATCGGTGTCCACCCGGGAGTAGTAGCGGTCGGCGACGCCGATCCGCATCATCTCGGCGAGACCGGTGCGGTACGCGGCCGCCGCTGCCCGGCCGGCCTTGCGGGCCGCCGCCTCGGGAAAGCCGGCCTGCCGCGCCCCGATGATCGCACTGGTGACCAGGCGCTTCACGTCCCACTCCCATGGCGCGATCGCGGCCTCGTCGAAGTCGTTCAGGTCGAAGACCAGGGTGCGCAGCGGCGAGGCGAAGAGGCCGAAGTTGCCGACGTGGGCGTCTCCGCAACTGATCACCTCGATCCCGCTGGAGGACTCGCGGCCCAGGTCGCCGGCCATCACGGCCGCGCTGCCGCGGAAGAAGGAGAAGGGATCGGCGCTCATGCGCTGCATCCGGATCGGCACCAGTTCGGGCACCCGGTCAGCATTCTGCGCCTCGACCAGCAGCGTCGCGCTGCGATCGGACCGCCGGTAGTCGGCGAGCGAGGTGCGCGGCACCCGCGCACGCGCGGCGACGCCCGCGGCGGTCGCTCCGGCAGCGCTGGGGACGCTGCGGACGTCGAGAGGCGTCGGTTGCGACTTCTGCGGCACCGTCATTCCACCGGCTTCCTCCCGCGTCCGACGACGCGATCACTGAGGTGGATCGCCAGGGACAGGGCGTCGAGATCGTGGAGGGCCTCCGCGATCCGCTCCGGGTCGTCCTGGCAGGACAGGTGCGCCCAGCCGCCCTCGACGGTGACCCAGTAGTCGACCCGGTCCGCGGCGAGCCGGCGATGCCCCTCCAGGCCACTTGCCGTGGTGAAGCCCGTCAGAGGCGCCGCCGAGGCGGAGGGATCGACTTTCGAGAACGCGTCATCCCGCGCGAGCTGCTCATCGAGCGCGTGCACCGGCATCCCTCGCCATGGCTGGCTGAGGTCGCTCGCAAGTCCGGCGACCAGGAAGGCCCCCTCCCACTCCTCGAGCCGGAGGACGAGCGTGCCCATGTTCCGCTTCAGCCGCGAGTTGATGAGAGTGACGAGCGAACGAGCGAAGGCGTGCTTCTGCTCGTCGGTGCCGGTGCCCACCTCGGCGCCGATGCGCGGCAGCATCCCGGTGGCCCACGCGGTCGCGTTGGGGTAGCCGTCGGCGGGGAACTTGTACGGCAGGACCAGCCAGCCGGGGGTCGGCGCGATCGCGACCTGCGGCAGCTGTCCCACATCGACGACGGGCAGCTGCCCCCTGATGCGCTTGCCCGGCTTGGTGGGCGCCGCGTACCCGAACCATCGGCCGCCGATCGCCCCCGACGCGAAGATCAGGAACAGCAGGGCCTCACCGCCGTAGTACTGCCAGGTCCCCTCGTCAAGCGGATTCACGTAGAGCAGCGCGGGAAGCGGTGCGAGGAGGCACGTCACGGCGAACAGGCTGATCAGCAGCGGCGTGACGGTGCGCGGCCCCGCGAACTTGCCGTCGGGGATCCACCGGTTCGACTTCCAGAACGACGCGATGAAGACGACAGCCAGCACGACCGGCTGCACCCAGAACAGCACGGCGGGAACCGGAACGGGCAGCGGGTCCTCGCGGATCGCCCGCAGGCTGCCGTGCCGGACCAGCGAGATGAGCTGCTCGACGGGGATCAGGGCGACGCAGAACACGAGCATCGCCACGAAGGCGATGAAGGACACCGTGCCCAGCACCCTCGCGGAGCGGCTCGGATCGGGAACCCGGGTCAGCAGCGGGCTGAGCAGCGTCACCGCCGGCGGATCGAACTGGCCGCGGAGGTAGCCGAGGAGGACGGCCGCCAGGCAGATCCATCCGGCAACGGCGTAGGGGCCGAAGGCGGTGCCGAAGGGGTCATATCGGTTCGCGAACCCGTACAGGCCGATGGCGCCGATGGTGGCGAGGGTGGTCAGCATCCGGGACGAGAGCGAGAAGCCGGGCGCGCGGGTCAGGGCCGGAGGGATCGACCGATTCGCTTGCGGCCAGGTGACGAGCACCAGCGCCAGCTGGATCGCGGCGAACCCGATGAAGTACCCGGCGGGCACCGGCACGATCACGCTGACCACGTTCACCGCGGCGAGCCCGAAGCCGAGGATCGCGAACAGGAGGATGTTGACCGCCGACACGATCGACGCGATCGCCCCGATCCTGCTGCCGACGGCCGGCGGCGTCACGGCAGTCGTCATGCGGTCAGGTTAGCTTCCCCGCCGGCCACGGGTCACAGCAGGGGGCGGAGTCGTGCCCCCAGGATCCCCGCGAGCTGTGCCGAGAACGTCGCCGTCAGGTGGTGCGAATCGCGGTAGACCAGTGCGTTGCCGATGATCGCCGGGCACACGTCGGTGCAGAAGTAGTCCGTCAGATCGATCAGCGGGGTATTGGTCTCCGCTGTCGCCAGACGTTCGGCGTCGCGCCCGGGCGAGTCGAGGGCGAGCGAAGCGTCGCGCCCGCAGTCCTGCGCCGAGTCCAGGTGCGCGGAGAGGCAGACGGCGGGGTCGTCGCGCAGATCGGGGGTGTCGGCGATCACCACCACGCGCGTGACCGGACTGAGCTGCGCGATCGTCGCGGCCAGTCCGCGCTGCCACTGCTCCGCGGCATCCCTCGGGTCGGCGAAGTCGGGGTTGCTGTAGTTGGCGAGCACCACGAGATCCGGCGGATCGGCGAGCAGTTGCGCGATCACGGCGTTGCGCCAGCGGTCGCAGCGGACGTAGGGCAGGCCGCCCCAGAGCAGTTTCGCGTCGACCGAGGGGCACGCGCTCTTGGTCTGGGTCTCGAGTTGGAGGTCGTCGTGCCCGGCGATCTTCTGCAGAGCCGGGAACCACTGTGCGGCGTGCGAGTCCCCGAAGAGCACGACGCGCTCGGCCCCGGCATCGCCGAAGAAGCACGGATGCGGCACCGACGGCGTGTAGCCGACCTGGCAGCCGTCGGCGTACAGGGCCGGGTTGTCGTCGGCGGCCAGCTGGAGCGACGGCTCCAGGTTGCTCGGGACCACCGCGGTCGACGTGGGCGGATCGGTCGGGCGCGTGGCCTGCACGGCGTGGCCGGCGTCCAGCGGCTGGAGCGAGGTGATCACGAGAACTGTCGCGGCAAGAGCCGCGACCGTGGCCGTTCCCAGGCCCGCGGCGAGCAGGCTGGCCGTCGGCCGGCGCCGCACCAGGAATCCCGGCCGGCGGGCCGGCTCCTCCACCAAGCGGTTCAGCAGCCAGGCGACCGGGACCGCCCCGAGCGCCAGCAACGGTGGCGCCCAGTCCGGAAGCGCCGCATACGGTCCGACCGCCGAGGCGGCGAGGATCAGAATCGGCCAATGCACCAGGTAGAGCGAGTAGGAGATGCGTCCCAGGAACTGCGCCGGCGGCGTGCCGAGCAGAACGACGGGCCCGCCAGGAGCGGCGCGCGAGCCCCCGGCGATCACCAGCACCGCGCCGAGCACCGGGACGACGGCCGCGACCCCCGGGAACACCGTCGCGCTGGAGTAGGTCACGGCGGCCACCACGATCAGGGCCAGGCCCGACCACGCGACGACCGGTCCGACGACCGGTCCCGCCACCCGGGCCAGCACCACGGGAGCCCGTGCCGCGAGCACCGCCAGCAGGCCGCCGGCGCCGAGCTCCCAGGCGCGCGTCCAGAGCGGGAAGAAGGCCCACGGCTGGTCCTGCGAGGTCTCGACGACGCACGCCACCAGGCTGCCAACCACGATCAGGCCGAGCACGACGGGCAGCACGAACCGGCGGCCACGGGCGACGGCCCAGAGCAGCCCGAGCAGAGCTGGCCAGATCAGGTAGAACTGCTCCTCCACGCCGAGCGACCAGTAGTGCTGGAAGAGCGAGGGCGAGGCGACGGTCAGGTAGTCCGTGCCCTGAGCCGCCTGCACGTAGTTCGGCACGTAGAGCGCGCTCGCGATCGCGTCACGAAGGGCCTGCGGGAGCAGGAGGGGCGGCATCCAGATCAGGGCCCCCGCCACCGAGAGGGCGATGACGACGAGGGCCGCCGGCAGGATGCGGCGCGCGCGCCGGGCGTAGAAGTCGGCGAAGCCGACCCGGCCGTCACGGGTCAGGCGGTCGACAAGCTGGGAGGTGATCAGGAAGCCGGAGATCACGAAGAACACGTCGACGCCGACATAGCCGCCGCCGACGAACGGCACGCTGGCGTGGTCGAGCAGGACGGCCAGGACCGCGATGGCACGCAGGCCCTGGATGTCGGGACGGAATCCCCTGGGCATTCCGCCAGCCTTGCGGGGCAAGGTAAACAGCCCCCGGGACGGGCGGAACGCACAGGAGATTCGGAAGGTCGCCCTACACCGACCGCTGGTAGGCCCGGAATGCCGCGGTCGCGAGGGCCGTCATGACGACCACCAGACCCGCCAGCAGTCCGAGGTGGCCCCAGACGCCCGCCCAGTCGGGCGCGGCCTGCATGGCGCCCCGACCGGCGGCGACCGCCCACTCGACCGGGTTGAACCGGGCTACGTTCCCGACCCAGTCGGGCGACAGCTTCGTGTCCATGATCGCCGAGCTGAGGAACATCAGCGGGAACGAGATGAGCTGCGAGATCGCGATCAGGGCCGTCTGCTGGCGGGCCAGCAACGCGATCGCGTCGGAGAACGCCGCGAACACGAAGGTCAGCAGCACGGCCGAGAGCAGCAGTACCAGGATGCCGGCGGCCCCGCCGTCGAAGCGGGCGCCCGCGAGCCAGGCGACCCCGAGCACGACGAGGGTCTGGATCACCGTCAGGACGGCCTGATAGAGCATGGTCGCGACGATCAGCCCACCGCGGCTGGTGGGGGAGGTCAGGAGGCGGTCCATCACTCCCCGCTCCATGTCCTGGATGTAGGTGGTGCCCGCCCATGCGCTGCCGAACAGCGCCATCATCATCACGATGCCGGGTGTCAGGAACGTCAGGTAGTCGGGCCCGCCGCCGAAGCCCGGGATGTTCACGACCGCCTTGAAGAGCTGGCCGAACAGCAGCAGCCAGATGATCGGCTGCACCAGGTTGATCAGCAGGTAGGCCGGATTGCGCAAGAAGGCGCGCAGCTGGCGGGCGGTGAGAAGGCCGGTGTGGACGACCGGGGCCGTGATCGTTGTCATGAGTGAGCTCCTTCTGAATAGCTGTGCCCGGTGTGGCGGAGGTAGACGTCGTCGAGGCTGGGTCGCGCGACGGTGGCGGAGGCGACGGAAAGCCGCGCTCCGTCGAGGGCGGCAAGAACCTGCGGAAGGGCGCCGGCGCCGGAGGCGGCACGACCGCGCAGCACCCGGCCCTCGACCAGCACGTCGCCGAGGCCGGGGATGCGCGCGAGCAGCGGCAGGGCATCCGGCGCGTCGGCCGCGTCGGCGAGCTCGACGATCACGGCGTCCCCGTGCAGGCCGTCCTTGAGTTCCTCGGGCGACCCGGTGACGACGACGCGTCCGTGATCGACGATCGCGATACGGCCGGCGAGCCGGTCGGCCTCCTCGAGGTAATGCGTCGTGAGCAGCACGGTCATCCGCTCGAGCTCGGCCATCGCCTCCAGCTCGGCCCAGAGCTCCGCGCGCGCCTCGGGGTCGAGGCCCGTCGTCGGCTCGTCGAGGAAGAGCACCTGCGGGCGGTTCATCAGCCCGAGGGCGACGTCCAGCTTGCGCGCCATCCCGCCCGAGTAGGTCTTGACCAGGCGGTCGGCCGACTCGCCGAGCGAGAAGCGCGTCAGCAGCTCGGCGGCGCGCGCCGCTGCATCCCGGCGGCTCATTCCCTGCAGGCGGCCGGCCAGCACCAGGTTCTCGCGGCCGGTGTCCATCGGGTCGGTCACCGGCTTCTGGGCGACGAAGCCGATGACCCGGCGCACCCGCTCCGGATGCCGCGCCACATCGATCCCCGCGACCTCCGCGATGCCGGACTCGGCCCGCGACAGCGTCGACAGGATCTTGACGGTCGTCGACTTGCCCGCACCGTTCGGGCCGAGCAGCCCGAAGATCGTGCCGGCTTCCACCTCGACGCTCAAGCCGTCGAGGGCCTGGACGCGCGGGGCCGTGTGACCTGCGGGGTAGCTCTTGTGCAGCTCGTAGGCCGAAATGCCCACCTCGGGTGACGCCATGGCAGTACTCCTCTTCTTCTACAGTCGAGGAGAGCCTCGACCACTGTTTGCGCAGTCCCGTTCTCGGGAGACGTCGGGTTCGGGTGGCCCGGATGTTGACGCATCCGGGCCACCGCCGTGTTCGCTACTTCGTCGGGGCGGTGCCCGTCGCCTTCACCGGGGTGAAGAGCATCCGGTTCAGCACCAGGAAGAACACGAGCACACCCGCCACGAGGGCGAGCCACGACCAGACGAAGCCGACCGTGATGCTGAGCACGATGAACACCGCGATCGCCGCGATCCAGATGATCACCGTGTAGATCCCGAAGCGGGCGGCGGCGATCGGATCCTGCGAGAAGCGGTCGTCGGCCTCGTACTGCCGGTTCTGCGCAAGGGCCCACGGCTTGAGTCGATTCGTCTGCGTGACCCCCAGTGCGATCAGCGCCATGATGCCCGCGAGGGCCAGGATGATGGCCGCGGCGAGCAGGCCGAGCGGCGGACGGTGCCAGAAGAAGAACAGTCCGTACCCGATGCCCGCCGCCAGGAACCCCGAGGCGACGCCCCACCGGATGCTTCGCGGAAGCGGCATGGGATAGTGCTGCGCGGTCTCCTGATGGAGGCTGTCGGTCACCAGTGCGGCGATCAGCACGGCGAATCCGATCGTCCAGAGTTGCGCGTCGAGCGAGGAGGCCGTCGGCTGCTGGATCAGGTCGATGACCACGTGGAACGCGAACGCCAGGATGGCCACCGCGAGGATGCTGGCCCGCACCACGAATCCGGGCTTGGGCCGCACCCGGTGCAGGCGTGCGGCCTCGGCCGCCTGCGCTCCCGGGGTGGTGGCGCGCGGCTGCGCGTCGACGTCGGCGATCAGGGCCGGGATGTCGAGCTCGCGGACCGCCGTCGAGGTGGCCTTGGACGCATCCATCCCCTTCTGCTGCAGTTCGGCGACGCGGGAGGGGAGATTGCCGCGCAGTTCCTCCTTGAGGTCCTGCAGTTCGGGCGTCATGGTGACGCTCGCGAATGCCTCATCCAGGAGGCGGTGGATGTCGCTCATGACTTCGCTGCTTTCTGTGCGGGTGCGGTCAGGTTCAGGAGGGTGTTGATGATCTTCTCGGTGGCGGTCCAGTCGAGGACGTTCTGCTTGTAAACGGCCCGGCCGGCATCCGTGATGCGGTAGTACTTGCGCCGGCCGCCCTGGGTCTCGTCACCCCAGTAGGCCTCGACGAGACCGTCTTTCACGAGGCGTCGGAAGGTGGCGTACAGGGTCGCCTCCTTGATCTCGTACCGGCCGTCGGTCGCGTCGCGGATCGTCTTGTAGATCTCGAAGCCGTAGCGGTCGGTGGTGCGCAGCACGCCGAGCACGATGGTGTCGGTGTGCCCGCGCAGCAGATCGGAGGCGAAGGCGTCTGGCGACTCGTCCGCGGCCGCGGCCGATGGCGTGTTCGGTGTCATGTTGAGTACTGTATCAGATGAAGTACTATTCGACAACAAGATGCGCGCGGTGTTCTTGCGCTCGCGCATCCAGCCGTTAGCGTCGTCGTGTGACCCCCGCACCGATCGTCGAGGTCGACCATTTCCGGATGGACTTCGGCAACACCACCGTCATCCATGACCTGTCGTTCGACGTGCGTCGCGGCGAGACCTTCGGCTTCCTGGGCAGCAACGGCTCCGGCAAGACGACGACGCTGCGCGCCCTGCTCGGCATCTACCGCCCGACGGCCGGACGGCTGCTGATCGACGGCACGCCGTTCGATCCGGACTTCGCGCACCGCCTGGGGTATCTGCCCGAGGAGCGCGGTCTGTACAAGAAGGAATCGGTCATCGACGTGATGACCTACTTCGGCCGCCTGAAGGGGCTGGACAAGCACGAGGCCCTGACCTGGTCGATGGAGTACCTCGAACGCGTGGAGATCGCCGACAAGGCCAAGACCCGCGTCGACAAGCTGTCGGGCGGCCAGCAGCAGAAGGTGCAGCTCGGGGTCACCATCATGAACCAGCCCGAGCTGCTCATTCTGGATGAGCCGACCAAGGGCTTCGACCCGGTCAACAGGCGGCTGCTGATGGACATCATCGACGAGCAGCGCGCCGCGGGCGCGACCGTGCTGATGGTCACCCACCAGATGGAGGAGGTCGAGCGCCTGTGCGATCGGATCATCCTGCTGAAGGACGGCGCGGCCCGCGCCTACGGCACCGTCACCGAGGTGCAGGAGGAGTTCGGCGGTCTCACCATCACCCTCGACTACGCCGGTGCGCTTCCGGAATCGGCTGACTACGACGTGGTCTCGCACGGCGACGGCCACGCCGTTCTCAGCGTCGACAACGGGGCCGACCTGGCGGGCATCCTGCGAGCCCTGATCGACGCCGGGGTGACGGTGAGCCGGTTCGAGCCGCGACGGCGGTCGTTGGACGACATCTTCGTCGAGATCTACGGCGACGAGCTGTCCGGCGAGAAGGGAGAGGAGTGACCATGGCCCGTCACAACCTGCGCACCGTGATCGGCTTCGAGTTCGGCCGCAATCTCTCCAAGCCGCGATTCTGGATCATCACCCTGGTCGTCCCCATCGCCCTGATGGTGGTCTTCGTTCTGGTGCTGCTCTCGAACACCTCCACCAGCGCCACCGCCGACGCGCAGAAGAACGCGCACATCAAATTCAGTTACCTCGACGAGTCCGGAGTCGTCGACGACGCCCTGGCGGCGAAGCTCGGCGGCAGCCCCGCAACCGACCCGGCCGCGGCGATCGCCGCCGTGAAGGCGGGAACCAGCCAGGCCTTCTTCGACTACCCGGCCGATCCGGCCAAGCAATCCGTGAAGGTCTACGGACAAGACAAGGACATCTTCGCCAACGGGGTCTACAGCTCGGTCGCCCAATCCCTGCTGCAGCTCAGCGCCCAGCAGAAGCTCGACTCCCCGAAGCTGGTCCAGCTCGCAAGCGGCGGCGTGAACTCCGTGACGGTGACCTATCGCGACGGCCACGAGACCGCCGGATTCAACGGCCTCATCGCCCCAATCCTGTATCTGGTCGCGTTCTACCTGCTGATCATCCTTCTCGGCAACCAGATGCTCGCGTCGACTCTGGAGGAGAAGGAGAACCGGGTCACCGAGATGATCCTGACCACGATCAACCCGACCTCGCTGATCCTGGGCAAGATCATCTCCCTCTTCGCCCTCGGGCTCGTGCAGATCGTGGTGTTCGCCCTCCCCCTCGTGGTGGCCTACGCCCTGTTCCGCACGCAGCTGAACATCCCCACCCTCGACCTCAGCCACCTGTCACTGGATCCGCAGCAGATGCTGGTGGGAGCGCTCATCCTGATCGGCGGGTTCGCCCTGTTCACGGGCACCCTCGTCGCGATCGGCGCGGTCATGCCCACCGCGAAGGATGCGGGACCGATCTTCGGGATCCTGATGATCCTGATCTTCATCCCCTTCTACATCGTCACGCTCGTGGTCTCCGACCCCACGGCCCCGATCGTGGAGCTCTTCTCGTGGTTCCCCTACTCGGCCCCGGTCACGGCCCTGCTGCGGAACGCGTTCGGGACCCTCCCGCTGTGGCAGGGCCTCACGCTGGGGGTCGGGCTGCTCGTGCTCGCGGCGATCGTGCTGCGGATCGCCGTGCAGTTGTTCCGCTACGGATCCATCGAGTACGGGCGGCGGGTCTCGTTGCGCGGGGCTCTCGCTCGCCGACGCGGTTTCGCGGAGCAGCAGCCGCGCTAGCCCGTTCGATCACAGCCGCTCGATCACAGCCGCTCGATCACAGCCGCGTTGGCCATACCGCCGCCCTCGCACATGGTCTGCAGTCCGTAGCGGCCGCCGGTGGCCTCGAGCTGATGCAGCAGGGTGCCGAGCAGTCGGGTTCCCGATGCGCCGACCGCGTGCCCGAGGGCGATCGCTCCGCCGAGCGGGTTGAGCTTGTCGAGATCGGCGTCGAACTCGTGTGCCCAGGCCAGGGGAACCGAGGCGAAGGCTTCGTTGACCTCGTAGGCGTCGAGGTCCGAGAACGACAGGCCGGAGCGTTCCAGGATCCGGCGTGTCGCGGGGATCGGCCCGGTCAGCATGTAGAGCGGGTCGTCTCCGACGACCGCGAAGCTGTGGAATCGCGCCCGCGGGGTCAGCCCCAGCTTCTGCGCCAGCTCGCCGCTCATGATCAGGGCGCCGCTCGCGGCATCCGTCAGGGGAGAGGAGTTGCCCGCCGTGATGTTCCACCCGATCTGCGGGAACCGCTCGGCGGTGCGCTCGTCGAAGAAGGCCGGCTTCAGGCCGGCGAGGCCCTCGGCGGTGGTGCTGGCTCGGATGGTCTCGTCGGCCTCGACGACGGTGCCGTCGGCGAGCGTCACCGCGATCAGTTCGCGCGCGAAGGCTCCGGATGCCGCGGCGGCCGCCGCGCGCCGGTGCGACTCGGCGGAGTACGCGTCGAGCTCCTCGCGGCTGAACCCCCATCTGGCGGCGATCAGCTCAGCCGACACGCCCTGGTTGACCAGCCCCTCCGGGTAGCGGGCGCGGATCCCCGCGCCGCCGTAGGGATCCTGCGGTCCGGCCGCCGAGCCGAGCGGCACGCGGCTCATGGACTCGACTCCGGCCGCGATCACGATGTCGTAGGCGCCGGCCATGACACCCTGCGCGCCGAAGTGCGCGGCCTGCTGGCTCGAGCCGCACTGGCGATCGATCGCCACACCCGGCACGGTCTCATCGAAACCCGCGGCGAGCAACGAGGTGCGGGCGATGTCGCCGGTCTGCTCGCCGGCCTGGCTGACGCAGCCGACGAGCACATCGTCGATCTGCGTCGACTCCAGCTCGTTGCGCTCCAGGAGTGCCGACAGCACTCCAGCCAGCAGATCGCTGGGGTGCACACTCGAGAGCGCGCCACCCGGCTTGCCCTTGCCGGAGGGGGTGCGCACGACATCCACGATCACTGCGTCATTCATGAGACTCCTCGCTCCACCTCGTCGTGTTCCCGATCGACGCTATACGCTCGTAGGAACGAACGGTCGAGTATGCCGCTGAGGGAATGAGGTGAGCGTGTCCACACCCTCCTTCGCGGTCGAGCAGGCCAGCCCCCATCGAAGCGCGCGGCAGGCGGACGTCTTCCGGCGGCTGGTCGCGCTCACGCTCGAGCGCGGCTTCGCCGGCTACACGCTCGAAGAGGCCGCGATCGCGCTGCGCTGCTCGAAGTCGACCATCTACGCCCTTGCGGGCTCACGCGAGCAGCTCATCCGCGCCGTGGTGGTCGCATTCTTCCGGGACGCGGCCGGCCGCGTCGAGGAACGGGTGGCCGCCGAACACGACCCGGTGCGCCGCATCCAGGTCTACCTGCTCGCCGTCGCGGACGAGCTGCGGCCCGCCTCCGCGCAATTCATGGAGGACGTGGCCGGCTTCGCGCCCGCCCGCGAGATCTACGAGCGCAACACCGCGATCGCGTCCGAGCGGGTGCGGCAGCTGACCCTGGACGGCATCGCCAACGACGCCTTCCGCGATGTGCCGGCCGCGTTCATCGCCGAGGTGGTGAGCTCGGTCATGGTGCGCATCCAGCGGCGCGAGGTCTCGAAGAACACCGGCCTCAGCGACGCCGAGGCCTATGCCGACCTGGCGAATCTCATCGTGAACGGCATCATCAAGCCGGGGTGGCGGCAGCGGGCTGCTCAGCTCTTCGGCACCCGCACGATCAAAGCGTCGCCCTGACCTCCGCCTCCGCACAGCGCGGCCGCACCGATGCCGCCCCCGCGCCGCTTCAGCTCGAGCGCCAAGTGGAGCACCAGCCGCGCCCCTGACATCCCGATCGGATGCCCGACCGCGATCGCCCCGCCGCTCACGTTGACCTTCTCGAGCGGGATCCCGAGGCGCGCCGCCGAGGCGACGCCGACCGCCGCGAAGGCTTCGTTGATCTCGACCAGGTCGAGGTCGGCGGGCGTGATGCCCTCGCGCGCGCAGGCCGCCTCGATGGCGTTGGCGGGCTGAAGCTGGAGCGACGAGTCCGGGCCGGCGACCATCCCGTGGGCGCCGACCTCGGCGAGCCAGGTGAGGCCAAGGGACTCGGCGTGGGACTTGTCCATGACGACCATGGCGCACGCGCCATCCGAGATCGGGGAGGCATTGCCGGCCGTGACGGTGCCGTCCGGGCGGAAGGCGCCTGGCAACTTGGCGAGGGTCTCGACGGTGGTGTCGGGGCGGATGCCTTCGTCGCGCGCCACCACGATCGGGTCGCCTCGCCGCTGCGGAACGGACACCGTAACCACCTCGTCGGCGAACTCGCCGGCATCCCAGGCCGCGGCCGCACGCTGGTGCGAGGCGGCCGCGAGTGAGTCCTGGGCCGCGCGAGTGATCGGCTCGACGTCGTTGACGCGTTCGGTCAGCAACCCCATCGCCTCGCTGGTGTAGGCGTCGACCAGCCCGTCGACCTCCATCGAGTCGACCATCGTGATGGGCCCGAACTTGGTGCCGGTGCGGGAGCCCGTCAGCACGTGCGGCGCCTGCGACATCGACTCCTGGCCGCCCGCCACGATCGTGGTGGCGTCGCCGCTGCGGATGAACTGGTCGGCCATGATCACGGCCTGGATGCCCGAGAGGCAGACCTTGCTGACCGTGGTCGACGGCACGTTCATCGGGATGCCGCCCGCGATCGCCGCCCGACGTGCGGGAAGCTGCCCGGCGCCCGCGGTCAGCACCTGGCCCATGATGACGTAGTCGATGTCGGACCCGGCGACTCCCGCCTTCTTCAGCGCGCCGGCGATGGCGACGCCACCGAGCTCGGCTCCGCTCAGGCTCGACAGGCCGCCGAGCAGCTTGCCGATCGGAGTGCGGGCACCGGCCACGATGACGCTCGTGCGGCCCTCGGTGCTCACTGCGGGGCCATCCGGATCGCGCCATCCATGCGGATGGTCTCGGCGTTCAGGTAATCGTGCTCGGCGAGCATGACCACGAGTTGCGCGTACTCCTCGGGCCGGCCGAGGCGGTGCGGGAACGGAACGCTCGCCGACAGCGAGGCGTTGACCTCCTCGCCGAGCGCCGCCAGCATCGGCGTGTCCATGATCCCGGGCGCGATCGTGTTGACCCGGATGCCGTTGCGAGCCAGGTCGCGGGCCGCCGGCAGCGTCATCCCGACCACGCCCCCCTTCGACGCGGAGTAGGCGATCTGCCCGATCTGGCCGTCGAAGGCGGCGACCGATGCGGTGTTGACGATGAGGCCGCGCTGGTCGAACTCGTCGACCGGCTCGGTCTGCGCGATGACCTCAGCGGCGAGCCGCATGACGTTGAACGTGCCGACGAGGTTGATCGTGATGGTCTTCTGGAAGGTCGCCAGGTCGTGCGCGCCCTTCGACGACAGCAGGCGCCGCGCCGGCGCGATCCCGGCGCAGTTCACGACCAGCCGCAGTGGCGGATCGCCGGCGCCGATCGTGGCCAGCGCCGCGGTCACATCCTCTTCGCTGGTCACATCGCCGCCGACCAGACGGACGCCCGCCGGCGGTGGTGACACCGGCTTCTCGACGGCACCGGGAAGATCGACGCCGACGACCTGCGCGCCCTTGGACGCCAGCAGCGCTGCCGTCGCGGCGCCCAGCCCTGAGGCGGCGCCCGTCACGAGCGCGGTGATTCCTGTGATCTGCATCGTCACCTTTCGCCACGCCTGTTTCGTACCTGGTCCACCGTACGACGCATGTCGCTCTGGCCTCCATAACTGTACGCGCGTACCATCTTGCGTACAGCACTGAATGGAGCCCCATGCCTGTCGACCGCCTGCTCCCGACCGCGGAGTCTCGCGAGTTGCTCGATCTGGTGCGTGAGTTCGCCGATCGCGAGCTCACGCCGATCGTCGACGAATCCGAGCGCCACGAGGTCTACCCCGATGGACTGTTCACCAAGATGGGCGAGATCGGCCTGCTCGGGCTGCCCTACTCCGAGGACTACGACGGAGGGGGCCAGCCGTACGAGGTCTACCTGCAGGTGCTCGAGGAGCTCGCTTCCCGCTGGGCCGCCGTCGCCGTCGCCACGAGTGTGCACGTGATGTCCTGCTTCTCGGTCGCGACCTTCGGCTCCGTGGCGCAGAAGAGCGAATGGCTGCCCCGGATGCTGCGCGGCGAGCTGATCGGCGGGTACAGCCTGTCCGAGCCGGACGCCGGGTCCGACGCGGCGGCGCTGAGTTGCCGCGCCGAGCGGATCGATGGGGCACCCGGCTCCCCCGGCTACCGGATCACCGGGACCAAGGCCTGGGTGACGCACGGCGGCAAAGCCGACTTCTACACGCTGTTCGCGCGCACGGGTTCCGGCAGCCGCGGCGTCTCGTGCTTCCTTGCGCCGGGTCGGGCCAAGGGACTCTCGTTCGGCAGGCCCGAAAGCAAGATGGGTCTGGATGCCATTCCGACGACCAGCGTGCACTGGGACGGCGCCGTCCTCGACGCCGACCGCCTGCTGGGCAAGGAGGGCCAGGGACTGCGGATCGCCTTCAGCGCGCTCGACTCCGGCCGGCTCGGCATCGCCGCCATCGCGACCGGACTGGCGCAGGCGGCTCTGGATGTCGCGGTCGAGTACGCCCGCGAACGCACCGCGTTCGGCAAGGCGATCGCCGATCACGAGGGGCTCGGGTTCCTGCTGGCCGACATGGCGGCCGCCGTGGACTCCGCACGCGCGACCTACCTCGATGCGGCACGGCGACGCGATGCCGGGATGCCGTACAGCCGCCAGGCATCCGTCGCCAAATTGATCGCGACCGACACCGCCATGCGCGTCACCACGGACGCCGTGCAGGTGCTCGGCGGCTACGGCTACACCCGGGATTTCCCCGTGGAGCGCTACATGCGGGAGGCCAAGGTCATGCAGATCTTCGAGGGGACCAACCAGATCCAGCGGCTCGTGATCGGGCGTGGGCTGCAGAGCTCGCGGGTTCGCACGCAGGTGCCAAGCGAACTCCGGGAGCGCGTCGCGAGCTGAGCGACGTCAGTCCAGCGCGCGGAGCCTGGGCGCGAGGTCGCGCTCGAACAACTCGAGGAAGCGGCGCTGGTCGTGGCCGGGCGCGTGGAAGACGAGGTGGTTGAAGCCGGCGTCCACGTACTGCTTCACGCCCGCGACCACCTCGTCGGGGTCGGAGCCGACGATCCACCGCGAGGCGATCTGCTCGATCGGCAGCGCATCCGCGGCGTTCTCCATCTCGATGGGGTCGGTGATGTCGTGCTTCTGCTCCTTGCCGAGCGCGAGGGGAGCCCAGAAGCGCGTGTTCTCGAGGGCGGTGTCGGCATCCGTGTCGTAGCTGAGCTTGATCTCGATCATCCGGTCGATGTCGTCGTAGTCCCGGCCGGCCTTCTCGGCACCCTCCTTGACCGCGGGGATGAGCTCGTCCGTGTAGAGCGTCATGCCCTTGCCGGAGGTGCAGATGAAGCCATCGCCGGCGCGCCCCGCGTATCGGGCGACCACCGGGCCGCCCGCGGCCACGTACACCGGGATCGGCGTCTCGGGACGGTCGTAGATCGAAGCGTCGACCGTTTTGTAGTACTCGCCGTCGAAATTGACGCGGTCCTCGCTCCACAGTCGACGCATCAGGTCGATCGACTCGCGCAGTCGGGCGAAGCGCTCCTTGAACTCGGGCCAGTCGCCGGTCCAGCCGGTGGCGATCTCGTTCAGCGCCTCACCGGTGCCGACCCCGAGCATGATGCGGCCGGGATACATCACGCCCATGCTGGCGAAGGCCTGCGCGATCACCGCCGGGTTGTAGCGGAACGTCGGGGTCATCACCGACGTGCCGATCTGGATCGTCGTCGTGCGCTCGCCGACCGCGGCCATCCAGGTCAGCGAGAACGGCGCGTGCCCGCCCTCGTGCCGCCAGGGCTGGAAGTGATCGCTGACCGCAACGCTCTCCATGCCGTGCGCCTCGGCCGCCACCGCGATCTCGACCAGCTCGCGCGGGTCGAACTGCTCGGCGGATGCCTTGTATCCGAGTTTCAGGGCCACGTGGTCTCCTTCGTCAGCTTCAGTCCATTCTCACGCTTCCGCCGGAGCACAATGAACGGATGAGACTCGGCCTCGATGCGGACCGGCTGCTGCCGATCGAGCCCTCCGCCCGTTCGGTGGCGCGCCGGCTCTACGACGCCGTGTCGGACGCGCCGATCCTCTCGCCGCACGGCCACGTCGATCCGCGCCTGCTGCTCGACGATCAGCCGTTCCCCGACCCGGTCGAGCTGCTCGTGCGCCGCGACCACTACGTGACGCGGCTGCTGCACGCAGCGGGCATTCCTCTTGAGCGGTTGGGGCTTGATCCCGCCGTCACGGTCGACCCGCGCGAGGCATGGTTAGTCTTCTGCAGTCTCTGGCCGCGGTTCGCCGGAACGGCATCCGGCTTCTGGCTGACGTCGATCCTGGTCGAGGAATTCGGCATCGACGAGCAGCCGCAGTTCGAGAACGCCGGCGCAATTTACGATGTGATCGCAGCCGCTCTCGCCAAACCCGAGTTCCGTCCGCGCGCGCTGTTCGACCGCTTCGGCATCGAGGTGCTGGCCACCACCGACGATCCGCTCGACCCGCTGGACAGCCACGCCGCCATGGCTGCCGACCCAACCTTCAGCAGACGGGTCATCCCGACCTTCCGGCCTGACGCGTATCTCGACCCCGAGCCACCGGGCTTCGGCGAGCGCATGGATCGGCTGGGCGCCTCGACCTTCGCGTCGTACCTCGGGGCGCTCGAGGGCCGTCGGATCCACTTCCGCCAGTACGGCGCCGTCTCTGCCGACCACGGTGTGCTGGAGCCGTTCACCGCAGAACTCGACGACGCCGACGCCGCGCGGATCTTCGACGCCGCGTGCTCCGGCACGATCACGTCGGCCGAAGCGCGAGCGTTCCGCGGGCGGATGCTGATCGAGATGGCCAGGATGAGCGTCGACGACGGGCTGGTCATGACGATCCACGCCGGTGTGCAGCGCAACCACCACACCGCGACCTTCGAGCGATTCGGCCCGGACACCGGCCACGACATCCCGGTCGCGACCGAGTGGGTGCACAACCTGCGCCCGCTGCTCCAGCGCTTCGGCGCCGATCCGCGGCTGCACCTCATCCTGTTCACGGTCGACGAGACCACGTACTCGCGCGAGCTCGCCCCGCTCGCTGCGTTCTACCCGAGTGTTTTTCTTGGCGCGCCGTGGTGGTTCCTGGACGCCCCGGATGCCGTGCTGCGATTCCGCGCCGCCACCACCGAGACCGCCGGCTTTTATCGCGGCTCGGGGTTCGTCGACGACACCCGTGCCTTCCTGTCGATCCCGGCCCGCCACGACATGTCCAGACGACTGGATGCCGCGTTCCTGGCGCGACTCGTCGGCGAGGGCCGCCTCGACGAGGAGTCGGCCCTGCGCGTAGCGCGCGACCTCGTCGATGCCATTCCCCGGACGGCGTGGCGACTGTGACGCTCCTGTCACGCGCGGCGCTCGGGCTCGACACCCCGCCGGTGCGCGTCGTGCACCTCGGGCTCGGCAACTTCCATCGAGCGCACCAGGCCTGGTACACCGAGCACGCCGGCAACCGGGCCGAGTGGGGGATCGCGGCGTTCTCGGTGCGCAGCGCCGGCCTCTCCGAGCGGCTGACCGCGCAGGACGGGCTGTACTCGCTGGTCGAGCGCGGCCCGGAGGCCGACCGGGTCGAGGTGATCGGCAGCCTGGTCGAGACGCATGCCGGCGACTCTCCACGGTTCGTCGAAGTGCTCACGGCGCCGACGACCGCGGTCGTGACGTTGACCACCACCGAGGGTGGGTACTCGTTCGACGGAGACACTCCGCCCCTCGCACTCGGTCGCCTCGCCCGTGGGCTCGAGGCGCGCCGCCGCGCGAACGCCGGACCGATCGCCCTCGTCCCGTGCGACAACCTCCCGTCGAATGGTGAGGCGCTGCGGCAGGCGCTGCAGCGGCTCGACCCAGGGCTCGACGACACCGTGAGTTTCGTCTCCACCTCGGTCGACCGGATCACGCCGCGGCTCACCGCGGCCGAGCTCGTCGGGCTGCGCACGGCATCCGGATGGGACGACGACGCCCCCGTCGTCACCGAGCCGTTCAGCGACTGGGTGCTCCAGGGCGTCTTCCCCGGCGGGCGGCCGCAGTGGGAGACCGGCGGCGCCCGCTTCGTCGACGACGTCGAGCCGTTCGAGCGCCGCAAGCTCTGGCTGTTGAACGGAGCGCACACGATCCTCGCCGCATCCGGCCCGGGCCGCGGCCATGAGACGGTCGCGGCAGCCTTCGCCGGCCCGTACTGCGCCGCGCTCGTGACGGGCTTCTGGGACGAGGCCGCGCGCCATCTGACGAACGCCGGGCTCGACATCCCGTCGTATCTGGCACAACTGCGGCAACGGTTCGCGAACCCGCGGATCGCCCACCGGCTGACCGACATCGCCGACCAGGCCCCGGCCAAGGTGCGTGTGCGCCTGCTGCCCGTACTGCGCGCTGAACGACAAGCCGGCCGAACCGGAGCCGCCACCCTGCGTGCACTAGCCGACGCCCCCGAACTTCTCGCCATCCTGACCGCCACAGAAGGGACCCCGTGAGAATCGACAAGGCCGAGGTCATCGTGACCAGCCCGGACCGCAACTTCGTCACCCTCAAGCTGACGACCGACGATGGGCTCACCGGTCTCGGCGACGCCACCCTCAACGGTCGGGAGCTGTCGGTGGTGAGCTACCTGAAGGATCACGTCGCTCCCCTGCTGATCGGGCTCGACCCGCACCGCATCGAGGACACCTGGCAGTTCCTCTACCGCGGCGCCTACTGGCGGCGCGGCCCGGTGACCATGGCGGCGATCTCGGCGGTCGACGTGGCGCTCTGGGACATCAAGGCCAAGGCCGCGGACATGCCGCTGTATCAGCTGCTCGGCGGGGCATCCCGTACCGGGCTGCTCGCCTACGGGCACGCCTCCGGCAAGGACACCGCCGAGCTGTTCGACAGCGTGCGCGATCACCTGTCCCAGGGCTTCAAGGCCATCCGCATCCAGACCGGGGTGCCCGGGCTGAAGGCGATCTACGGCATCGCGTCGAACGAGACCTCGGCGGGCAACAAGGGGGTCCGTTACGACCACGAGCCGGCACAGCGCGGCGCGTATCCGGCCGAGGAGGACTGGGACACCCGCGCCTACCTGCGCCACCTGCCCGGGGTGTTCGAAGCGGTGCGCAATGAGTTCGGGCCCGAACTCCCGTTGCTGCACGACGGCCATCACCGGATGACCCCGATCCAGGCCGCGAAGCTCGGCAAGTCGCTCGAGCCCTACGACCTGTTCTGGCTGGAGGACTGCACCCCGGCCGAGAACCAGGAGGCGCTGCGACTGGTGAGGCAGCACACGACCACGCCGCTCGCGATCGGCGAGATCTTCAACTCCGTGTGGGACTACCAGCAGCTGATCCGCGAGCAGCTCATCGACTACGTGCGCAGCGCGGTGACGCACACCGGCGGTATCACCCACCTGAAGCGGATCCTCGAATACGCCGGGCAGTACCAGATCAAGTCGGGCATGCACGGGCCCACCGACATCTCGCCGGTGGGCATGGCGGCCGCGATGCACCTGGGGCTGAGCATCCACAACTTCGGCATCCAGGAGTACATGAGGCACGGCGCCAAGACGGATGCCGTCTTCCAGCAGTCCTTCACCTGGAACGACGGCCTGCTCCACCCCGGCGACAAGCCGGGCCTCGGTGTCGACCTCGACGTGGATGAGGCGGGCAAGTACCCGTACGAGACCGCGTACCTGCCGTACAACCGGCTGGCCGACGGCACGGTGCACGACTGGTGACCCGCTACGTGATCGACGCGGCCGCAGCCATCGAGATCGCCCGCGCCGACCGGCCGCTCGACGGTGCGCACTCCCTTGTCGCGCCCTCGCTGTTGCGCTCGCAGGTGCTCTCGACGCTGTACCGCGCCGTGCGTTCAGACCAGCTGAGCAGGCAAGAGGGTCAGCTGCTGCTGAACCGCGTGACTGAACTCAAGATCCGTTTGCTCGGCGATCGTGTCTCGCGCGGCACGGCGTGGAAGATCGCCGAAGAACTCGGCTTCGACGACACCGCAGACGCCGAGTATCTGGCGGTCACGCGGCTCCAGGCCGACGCGCTCATCGCGCTCGATCCGCAGCTGGCCGAGCGTGCGCGCGGCACTGTGCCGCTGGCATCCATCCACGAGCTGTATGCGCATCGGGCCACCCGATAGGTCTGGATGGCGCGGCGTTAGCACCCCCGCAATGCGCTGTCAAGCACCCCCTCC
>DASYDQ010000053.1:0-56219 GCA_036499485.1 Pseudolysinimonas sp.
CTCACGTGTTACTCACCCGTTCGCCACTGATCCAGAGGAGCAAGCTCCTCTTTCACCGTTCGACTTGCATGTGTTAAGCACGCCGCCAGCGTTCATCCTGAGCCAGGATCAAACTCTCCGTAAATGTTTGATTGCACGCTCAGCAAGCTGAACGGCACATCTGTTGTCACAACTGCCGGGGAAAACCGGTGGGCTGCGACGAGTTTGATCTGACTGTCGGATCGTCTACTGACAATCCATCAATCCAAAGGAATCTCTACGTCTGACCGAAGTCAGGCGTCGAGGTTATTTGGCATTTGACATAGTGCACGCTGTTGAGTTCTCAAGGATCGGGCGCGCCAGAATCACAACTTTTTCGGGTTGGATTCAGGGCAACTGCTCAAACCTACCACCAAAGGACACTGCCTGCTGCACGAGTTCGAAAACCGCGCTGCGGGCGGGAGACGATGTCTCCGGTGCCTGTGGGGGCTCCATCCTAGGCTCGCCACTCGTCCGACTTCAAGGATCGAGATCCGTGAAGCTGCGAAGGGTGATGCCGGGGTGGTTGTCCCGCTTGAGGCCGGGGAGCACTTCGGCTCTCCCGCACCTTTGGGGTGACGAGGGATTACATTACGTGTCCCGCGCGCTGTTGCCAAATCTCGCCGGAATCCCGGGCGTGTCGCGGTCGGGGACGAGCCGCTAGGGCTGGTCGGATCGAGCTATCCGCAGTACTCGGCGTGCCACGCCGGGATCCCCGACGACGACGCAACCGATGTCATCAGGGCGACGTTCGATGCGTCGTCGATGGTGCGTGACACCGTGACCGAACTGATGATGTCCTTGGCGGATGCGGCCTCCTTCGCGACATCCGCCTTGATGCCGGCGGGCGAGACCTTCGTGAGCTTCGTCCAGCGGTCCTCGAAGGCCTGCATCGCGGTGATGCTGTCGGGAATCGATGAGGCGACCGCCGGCCATCCGAATGTGGGCGCCTGGTACATGCTCGGGTCGGATTTCAGCGTCGCGCAGAACGCCGCGCTTTCCGCGGCGACCTCGTCGTGGTGCACCTGCTGCTCGTACTGGGTGTAGGCGAAGTAGCCGCCGACGGCGAGCACCACCGTCAGCACCGCTCCGACGGCCACGGTCGCCCTCACCATGCCGATCACCCAGCCGCGGCGGCGGACGCTGCCGATGGCGGAGACGATTCCGAGGATCAGGCCGATGGGCGCGACCACGATCGCCAGAATCAAGCCGATGCGCTCCGACAGCGTCGAGCGAGCGAGCCCGGTCTCGTCCGGGGCATCAGCCGGTCCCCCGCCGAACACCAGTGGGCGGGCGGCCGCGCCCGGTGTGCCATCGGCGTCGACCGGCGACGCCAGCAGGGCGGAGAAATCCAGTGGCGCGTGCGTCGCGCCGGGTGCCGAGGCGGAGGGAGCCACTGAGCTGAGCTGCGGCGGTGCGACCGGTGCGGGTGCAGGCGAGGGCGATGCCGACCCGGGCGGAGGAGGCGACGCGGCGAGAGCCGCCGCGAGGGCGGCCGGCGGCACCGACGAAGGGGGCACGGCGGCGGCAGCAGCAGGTGCGACGGATTCGGCGACCGCCGGCGGAGCCACCAGCGGCGGCAGGGCACCCGGGTCGACGCCGAACGACGGGGCGGGCGTCGCGGGAGCGCCGGAAGGCGGGGCGGCCAACTCGTCCGCGCCCATCAGCTCGGGAGCACGCGTGATCGGAGTGGCCGTCGGCGGGGGCGGAGCGAAGATCGACGCGGGTGGGGCGACAGCAGGGAAGGCGCCCGGAGCGGGCGCGACGGCCGACGGCAGCCTCGGCGTCGGAACCGCCATGCCGAAGGCAGGCGCGAGGGATGGCGCAGGCGCGACAGGGAGCACGGGAGCGGCGGGCGGCACCGGGGCGGCGGACGGCCCAGGAGGGACAGGCATTGCCGGGGCGGCAGGCGCCACCGGGTCGCCGTTCAACTGTCCCAGCAGGCGCGCGAACTCGTCCGGTTCCGCTGTGTCGATCGTTTCCATGGGTGCCTCTCCCCCCAACATGAGCATAAGACACCTGCGATTTGCGAGGTGACGGCCGGCCCTGAGCGTCCGAGTGCGCCGCTCAGGCGGTCAGAACACCGGCCAGCGTGCGCTTGCCCCGACGCAGCACCGCGATCCCATCGGCCAGCAGCGCGGACCCGAGCACCGCCGCGACATCCTCCACCCGGATGTTGTTGAGGTACACGCCGCCCTGCTCGATCGCGCGCCGCGCCTCCCCCAGGCTGGTCGTGAGTCCGGAGTCCACCAGGAGCTGGGCGACGGGCGACGCCGGGGTCCCCGTCGCGCGGGGCAGCTCGTCGATCGCCGAGCGCAGCGTCGCGGCATCCAGCGACGCCAGGTCACCCTGCCCGAACAGCGCGCGGGATGCCGCGATCACCGCGTCCGTCGCCGTCTTGCCATGCACGAGCTCGGTGATCTCGGTCGCGAGCGCCTGTTGCGCCTCACGCCGGAACGGCTCCGACGCGACGACCGTCTCGAGCCGCTCGATCTCGGCGCGGCCGAGGAAGGTGAAGATCTTGAGCAGGCCGACCACGATCGCGTCGTCGACGTTGAGCCAGAATTGGTAGAACGAGTACGGGCTCATCATCTGCGGATCGAGCCAGATGCCGTTGCCCTCGCTCTTGCCGAACTTGCGGCCGTCGGCATCCGTGATGAGCGGCGTTCCGATGGCATGCACTGAGGCGCCCTCGGCTCGATGGATCAGATCGGTGCCGCTGGTGAGGTTGCCCCACTGATCGCTGCCGCCGGTCTGCAGCACGCAGCCGTACTGCCGGTACAGCTCGAGGAAGTCGAAGCCCTGCAGGATCTGGTAGCTGAACTCGGTGTAGCTGATGCCGGCGTCGCTGTTGAGGCGGGCGCTGACGGCATCCTTCTTGAGCATGGTGCCGACCCGGAAGTACTTGCCGACGTCGCGGAGGAAGTCGATGGCGCTCAGGCCGCCGGTCCAGTCGAGGTTGTTGACGAGCCGGGCCGCGTTGTCACCCTCGAAGCTCAGGAAGCGCTGAACCTGGGCGCTCAGGTAGCCCACCCACTCGGCGACGGTGTCCTTGGTGTTGAGGGTGCGCTCGGCGGTCGGCCGCGGATCGCCGATCAGCCCGGTTGACCCGCCGACGAGGCCGAGTGGCTTGTGGCCCGCGAGTTGCAGTCGGCGCATGGTGAGCAGCTGCACCAGATTGCCCAGGTGCAGACTCGGGGCTGTCGGGTCGAAGCCGCAGTAGAACGTGATCGGCGGCCCGGCCAGAACCGACTTCAACTCCGCGGGATCCGTCGAGACGTGCACGAGGCCGCGCCAGACGAGTTCCTCCCAGACATCCGGGAACGACGGATCGTTCTGCTGCCCGGCAAGGGCGTCTGCGGGTGCGGGCACCGGCACAGATTACCAGCGCGGTCGGAGCGGTCCCCGACGAGGGCGGGAGGGGCGGTCGCCGAATCGGTTTTCCATGATTAAGTTTGCAGGCTTGTCTTGGCCTGTATTAAGCTAATAGGCTTGATCAAGCCACGATCAAGTCCAGGAGCTTCCATGTTCGCCATCACGGCCGATCAGGTCGACAGCCGGCACGGCGACGACCTCGTCGCCGGTGCCCTTCTCGAGCTCGCCGACTTGGGCGGCGCCCGGTTGCTGCTGCCGCCCGACCGCTCGGCAGGCGACGAGCTGCAGGTCGCGACCGTCGATGCGGGCACCGCGCTCCGACTCCTCCTCCATCTGACCAAGACGGGAGCGTGGAGCGTCGGAATGGGCGTCGGCGAGGTGCGCCGGCCCATTCCCGACGTCACCCGCGCGATCACCGGCCCGGCATTCGAGCTGGCGCGCACCGCCGTCGAGTCCGCCAAGAAACGGCCGAGCCGTTTCGCGCTGGGCATCGAAGAAGGGCGGCACCCGGATGCCGCCACTCTCGAGCCCCTCATCGACCTGCTTCTCCAGCTGCGGGCGCGCCGCACGCCGGAGGGCTGGGAGCTCTTCGATCTGCTGGACCACGGGCTCACCCAGGCGGAGGCCGCGAGCCGGCTCGGGATCACCCCTCAGGCGATCAGCCTGCGGGCCCAGGCCGCGCAACTCCGGACCGAGTTCGCGGCGCACCAGGCGCTCGTCACTCTGCTGACGGACGCGGGTGACAGGATCGGCGCATGATCTCGACCGGCTTTCTCGATCTCGGCGTCTGGATCACCGACATCGTGCTCGTGTTCGGCACGCTGGCATTGACGATCGTGGCACGCCGGCTCCAACAGCCCCTGCTCGCCCTCGTCGCGCTGCTTCCCGTGATCGCCGCCGTCGTCGTCATCGCGTTCCAGCTCCACGTCCCGGCGCCGGTGCACGCGCTCAACGTGCTGCTTGCCATCGGCTTCGCCGGGCTGGGCGTGGCGGCAGGCAGCCCGCTCACCGCGCTCGTGCTCGAGCGCGCGACACAGGGTGACGCGACCGACGGCAAGTTCGGCGGCATCCTCGTCAAGGAGAAGGGGGAACGCTCGGCGCGCGAGGTGCTGCGCGGCGGTGCCGCCATCGGCTACCTGGAGCGCCTGGCCATCGTCGCTTCGATCGTGGTCGGGCATCCGGAGGTCATCGCCGCCGTCATCGCCGTCAAGGGCCTCGGTCGCTTCTCGGAACTCGACAGCGCCGAAGCACGCGAGCGATTCATCATCGGCACGCTCACCAGCATGATCTGGGCGGCGGTCTGCGCCGCGATCGTCATCCTTCCGGGTGGGGCACTGAGCTAACGCGGGACCTTCTGGCCCTTGTCGCCGCCCTTGGGCGGGCTCTTCTTGTAGGGCGAGACCGTCGGGTCGCCGGGGATCCAGAACCGCCACGGATACTCCTCCGACCCGCCAGCGCCCGAGACGCCGGTGCGCGGCCCCTGGGCGAACGCGAGGGGCGGAGTCGCGGCATCCGGCAGCTCGAGGCGGATCGGCCCGCTCTGCAGGTCGTCCCCGTCGTCGGCCAGGGTGATGCCCAGGGCCACGCAGAGGCGGGCAGGACCGCGGGCCAGGTCGGCATCCGTCTTGCTGGTGACGCGCCGCGAGCGAGCGAGCTCGATGCCGTCGACCACCTCCCCCGCGCGCAGCAGGACGGCAGAGGCCTCGCCGAACGGCGACGTCACGATGTTGGCGCAGACGTGCATCCCGTAGGAGAAGTAGACGTAGAGGGTGCCCGGACGCTCGAACATGATGCGCGTGCGCGGCGTCGGTCCTCGGAAGGCGTGCGAGCCGGGATCGGTCTCGCCGCGGTAGGCCTCGATCTCGGTGAGGCGGACCGTGACCCCGCGGCCGTGCACGAGCGCGCCGAGCAGGCGCGGCGCGATGTCGACGGACGAGCCGGCGAGCAGTGGGAGAAGGGGCTGCGACGTCAGAACAGGTGCCCGAGCGATGCGGCGATGACGAGTCCGACCACGACGATCACGACCGCCAGGATCGCGATGGCCGGAATCAGCCACGGGAAGCGCGCATTCTGCCGGTCCTGCCGGTCGAGGCGGGCCTGCTTGTAGGCCTTGCCGCGTTCGCGGCGGCCGTTTCCGGACAGGGTCATCGCTGTGCTCCTCGGATCGGGTTCAGGTCAGCGCCGCGCGGACCGCGGCGGTCAGGGCGGTCAGCTGCTCGGCAACTCGGGTCGGCGCGGTGCCGCCGGTGCCGCTGCGGCTCGCGATGGAGCCGGCCACCGTGAGCACCGAGCGCACCTCGCCGGTGAGGCGCGGGTCGATCGCGGCGTAGTCGGCATCGCTCGGCTGGTCGAGGTCGAGGTCGCGTGTCTCGCAGAACTGCACGAGCTGGCCCGCGATCTCGTGGGCCTCGCGGAACGGAACCTCCTGGCGCACGAGCCAGTCGGCGACATCGGTGGCCAGCGAGAAGGCCTGCGGCGCGAGCTCGGCCATCCGGGCCTCGTCGAAGCTCAAGGTCGCGACCATCCCGGTGAAAGCCGGCAGCAGGAGTTCGAGGGTCGTCACCGAGTCGAAGACCGGCTCCTTGTCCTCCTGCAGGTCCCGGTTGTAGGCGAGCGGCAGCCCCTTCAGCGTGGCGAGCAGCCCGGTGAGGTTGCCGATCAGCCGGCCGGCCTTGCCGCGCGCCAGCTCGGCGATGTCGGGATTCTTCTTCTGCGGCATGATCGACGATCCCGTCGAGTAGCCGTCGGCAAGGGTCACGAAACCGAACTCGCGGGTGTTCCAGATGATCAGGTCCTCGGCGAAGCGCGAGAGATCGACGCCGAGCTGCGCCGTGAGGTAGGCGAACTCCACGACGACGTCTCGGCTCGCCGTCGCGTCGATCGAGTTCGGCATCGGCGCGCCGAGTCCCAGCTCGGATGCCACCGCATCCGGGTCGAGCCCGAGCGAGCCGCCCGCCAGTGCGCCGGCACCGTACGGCGACGCCGTGGCCCGGACGCGCCAGTCGCGGATCCGCTCCAGGTCGCGGACGAGCGGCCAGGCGTGCGCGAGTAGGTGGTGTGCCAGCAGGATCGGCTGCGCGTGCTGCAGGTGAGTGCGGCCCGGCATCGCGGCATCCGGATGCGCGCTCGCCTGGCCGGCGATGGCATCGATCAGCGCGACCGTCTGACCCGCGATGGTGGCCGCGTGGTCGAGCAGATAGAGCCGAATCAGCGTCGCGATCTGGTCGTTCCGGCTGCGGCCGGCGCGCAGCTTGCCGCCGAGCTCGGGGCCGACCGCCGAGATCAGCTCGCGTTCGAGGGCGAAGTGCACGTCCTCGTCCGAGTCGAGCGGCACGATCGAGCCGTCGCGCACCCCCGCCTCGATCGAGTCGAGCCCGGCGATCATGCGCGCCAGCTCCTCGCCGCCGAGGAACCCGCCGGCCGAGAGGGCGCGGGCATGCGCTCGCGAACCGGCCAGGTCATAGGGCGCGAGCTGCCAGTCGAACTGCGTGGAACGACTCAGGGCGACGAGTTCGGGCGCCGGGCCGTCGGCGAAGCGGGCGCCCCAGAGGGAGCCGTGCTTCTCGTCAGCCATGGTCTCGACACGCTGGGCCGCAGCTGCTCGACCAGCTCAACTGGCATCCCGCTTCGCGCTGATCTTCGACGGCAGCGACCAGATCTCGATGAATCCCTTGGCCTGCGACTGGTCGAAGGTGTCACCGGTGTCGTAGGTGGCCAGGTCGAAGTCGTAGAGGCTCTTCGGGCTCTTGCGGCCGGTGACCGTCGCGCGGCCGCCCTGCAGATTCATCCGGATCTCGCCGCTGACCATCTTCTGGGTGTCGTCGATGAAGACGTCGAGGCTGCGCTTGAGACCCGAGTACCAGAGGCCCTCGTACACCAGGGTCGCCCACTCCGACTCGACGCCCCGCTTGAAACGGCTGACGTCGCGCTCGAGGGTCAGGTTCTCGAGCTCCTCGTGCGCGGCGATCAGGGCGAGCGCGGCCGGGGCCTCGTAGACCTCGCGGCTCTTGATGCCGACCAGGCGGTCCTCCACGATGTCGATGCGGCCGATCCCGTGCTTGCCGGCGAGCGCGTTGAGCTGCTCGACCGCCTGCAGCGGGGTCACCGAAACGCCGTCGATCGCCGTCGGGATGCCTTCGGTGAAGGTGATCGTGACCTCGTCGGCCGGGCCGTCGTGATCCGGGTCCTGGGTGTATTCGTAGAGGTCCTCGATGGGCGCGTTCCAGGGATCCTCGAGGAAACCGGTCTCGACGGCGCGGCCCCAGACGTTCTTGTCGATGGAGTAGGGGTTCTTCTTGGACTGCTTGATCGGCAGGCCGTGCTCCTCGGCGTAGACGATCGCCTTGTCGCGGGTCAGCGCCAGGTCACGGATCGGCGCGATGCTGGTCAGCTCGGGCGCGAGCGCGGCGACGGCCGCCTCGAAGCGGACCTGGTCGTTGCCCTTGCCCGTGCAGCCGTGCGCGACCGAGTCGGCACCGAGCTCGCGGGCGACGCGCGCCAGGTGGCGGGCGATGACCGGACGGCTGAGCGCCGACACCAGCGGGTAGCGCTTCTGGTACAGCGCGTTGGCCTTGAGGGCGGGCATCAGGAAGTCGTTCGCGAACTCGTCCTTCGCGTCGACCACGATCGCCTCGACGGCGCCGCAGGCGAGAGCACGCTGGCGGATGTCCTCCATGTCCTCCCCGCCCTGGCCGACGTCGACCGCCAGGGCCACCACGTCCTTACCGGTCGCATCGTGCAGCCAGCCGATGCCGACCGAGGTGTCGAGTCCGCCCGAGTAGGCGAGGACGACGCGTTCTGTCATGAGGGATGTCTCCTAGAGGTCGGTGTTCAGTCTATTGACGCTGTGATGCCCGCTCGGCTCAGGGCAGAGCGGGGGGTCTCGGGCCGCGGGCTAGGGTGGGAGGCATGTCGGAGCAGAACTCAGACCCGTCCCGTCCGTTCGATCCGCCGGTCCCGCCGACGTCTCCTCCGACCGCACCGCCGGCGCCTCCCGTGGCTCCCCCGGCACCGCCGGCGCCTCCCGCTCCCGAGCGCCCGCCCGTTCCGCAGTACGGCGAGTACGCGCCGGCCGGGTACGTGGCGCCGGGGATGCCCGCCGCTCCGGCGGCTCCCGCGGTGCCGGCGAACCCGTACGGCGTTCCCGGGTACGGCACGCAGCCGGCCGGTCCCGCTCCGGCGTATGCGCCCATGCCCAGGAAGCGCCGCACCTGGGACGTCGTGCTGACGATCATCCTGCTGGTGCTCGCCTTCTTCGGAATGCTCCTCGGCATCCTGTACGCCGCGATCTTCTCCGACCCCGATGTGCTGTCGCAGGCCATCTCGAACGCGGGATACGGCAGCTTCACCGGCACGGCGGGGACCGCGCCGACGGTGCTGGTGGTGAGCCACATCGTGCTGTTCCTCCTCGCTCTCGGGCTGAGCATCCCGCTGCTGGTGCGCGGTCGCATCGTGGTGTTCTGGATCCCGCTCGTCATCGGCGTGGTCGCCGCGATCATCTTCTGGTCGACGCTCGCCTCGGTGCTGCTGAGCGACCCCGGCTTCACCTCGCGCATCGGCGGCTGATCGCGCCTAGCCCGCTCGCTCGAGCAGCCAGACCAGCAGCGCCTTCTGGGCATGCAGGCGGTTCTCCGCCTCATCCCAGATGACGCTCTGCGGGCCGTCGATGACCTCGGCCGTGACCTCGTAACCACGGTCGGCAGGCAGGCAGTGCAGGAACAGGGCATCCGGCTTGGCGAGCGCCATCAACTCGGTGGTGACCTGGTAGCCGCCGAAGGTGGCGACGCGGTGCGCCTTCTCGTCCTCCTTGCCCATCGAGACCCAGGTGTCGGTGACGACGACGTCGGCCCCGGCCACGGCCTCGTTCGGGTCGGTGAAGAGCGCGACGGACCCGCCGGTCAGCGCGGCGCGCGTGTCGGCATCCGCCACCACGTCATCCGAGGCGCTGAACTCCTCTGGCGCGGCGACCCGGACGTGCATCCCGGCGGTCGCCCCCGCGAGCAGGTAGCTCTGCGCCATGTTGCTCGCGCCGTCGCCGAGGAAGGTGACGGTCAATCCGGCGAGCTCGCCCTTGTGCTCGCGGATCGTCAGCAGATCGGCGAGCAGCTGGCAGGGGTGGAAGGCGTCGCTCAGCGCATTGACGACCGGCACCGTGGTGCCGAGCGCCATCTGCTCGAGGCCGGACTGCGCGTAGGTGCGCCACACGATCGCCGCCACCTGCCGCTCCAGCACGCGCGCCGTGTCGGAGGGGCTCTCCTTGCCGCCGAGCTGGCTGCTCGCGGTCGAGATGATGAGCGGGCTGCCGCCGAGGTCGGCGATCCCGACGGCGAAGCTGACCCGCGTGCGGGTCGACGACTTGTCGAAGATCACGGCGACGGTCTGCGGGCCGGCCAGGGGGGTGCGGCCCCAGCGATCGGCCTTGATCGTCTCGGCGAGATCCAGGATGGTGCTCTGCTCGCTCCGGCTGATGTCGTCGTCGCGGAGGAAATGGCGGGTCATGCGGTGGCTCCGTCGTTCGGGTCGGCGAAGCTCACGAGGGCTTCGGTGAACAGGGTCGCGAACTCGGCGATCTCGGCATCGCCGATGATCAGCGGGGGTGCGATCCGGATGCGGTTCTCGCTGGCCGCGTTGACGATGAGTCCCAGCGCCAGGGCCCGGGCGGTGATGGCGCCTGCGACGGGCTCCGCCAGGCCGACGCCGAGCAGCAGCCCCCTGCCCTGGACGTCGGTGATCAGCGGCGACCCGATCCCGAGGATCGCGGCGCGCAGCTGCTCGCCCCGTGCCCGGGCGTTCTCAACCAGGCCGGCCCGCTCGATCTCGCCGAGCACCGCGTTCGCGGTCGCCGTGGCAAGCGGGTTGCCGCCGAAGGTGGTGCCGTGCTGGCCGGGCTGGAGCAGCTCCGCTGCCGGGCCGAACGCCACCAGGGCCCCGATCGGGAAGCCGCCGCCGATGCCCTTGGCGAGCGTGACGGCATCCGGGAGCGTTCCGGCGGCCAGGTCGCGCTGGAAGGCGAACCAGTCGCCGGTGCGGCCCGCGCCGGTCTGGATCTCGTCGAGGATCAGCAGGGCACCGTGTCTCGAAGTGAGATGGCGGGCCGCCTCGAGGTAGCCGGGCGGCAGGTCGAGCACGCCGGCCTCCCCCTGGATCGGCTCGACGAACACCGCCGCCACGTCGTCGTTCATCGCGGCCGAGAGCGCCTCGATCGTCGGCTCGATGTGCTCGATGCCGGGTATCAGCGGCAGGAACGGCTCGCGCATGGAGGCCTTGCCGGTCAGCGCGGCGGCGCCGGTCGATCTCCCGTGGAATCCGCCTTCGAGCGCGAGGATGCGGGGGCGCCCGGTACGCCGGGCCAGCTTGATCGCAGCCTCGATCGCCTCGGTGCCGGAGTTGCCGAACACGATCCGCTGCCCGCCGGTCAGGCGCAGCAGCCGTTCGGCCAGCTCGACCTCCGGCTCGGTGGCGAAGTAGTTGGACACGTGCGCCAGGGTGGCGGCCTGCGCGGACACCGCGTCCACGAAGACCGGATGCGCGTGACCCAGCGCGTTGACCGCGATGCCGGCCAGGAAGTCCAGGTATTCGGCGCCGTCGACATCCCAGACCCGCGCGCCCTCCCCGCGGGCGAGCACTGCGAGGGGGCGTGGGATCGTCTTCATCCCGGCCACGCCGAGCCGGTCGGCGTACTCGACGTTCAACGATCCGGTCATGCCGGCACCACCTCCGTGCCGATCCCGGCGTCCGTGAAGATCTCCAGCAGGATCGAGTGCGGGCGCCGGCCATCGATGATCGCCGCCTTGGGCACTCCCCCGCTGACCGCCTCGAGGCACGCGGTCATCTTGGGGATCATGCCGCTCTCCAGGTGCGGCAGCAGCCCGATGAGCTCGGCGGTGTCGATCTTGGAGATCAGGGAATCGCGGTTCGGCCAGTCGCGGTACAGCCCCTCGACATCCGTCAGCACCACCAGCTTGGCGGCGCCGAGCGCGACGGCGAGCGCAGCGGCGGCCGAGTCGGCGTTGACGTTGAGCGATTGGCCGGGCACCTCGATGTCGGGTGCGATCGAGGAGACGACCGGGATGCGGCCGGCGTCCACCTCGGCGAGCACCGCGGCGGGGTCGACCTCGACCACATCTCCCACCAGCCCGATGTCGACCGTGTCACCGTCGACCACCACACCGCGCCGGGATCCGCGGAACAGGCCGGCGTCCTCCCCCGAGATCGCCGAGGCGAGCGGGCCGTGCTCGTTGATCAGGCTGACCAGTTCGCGGCTGACCTGGCCGGTCAGCACCATCCGCACGACATCCATCGTCTCGGCCGTCGTGACCCGGTACCCGCCGACGAACTGGCTGGGGATGCCGAGCCGGTCGAGCATCGCGGTGATCTGCGGTCCGCCGCCGTGCACCACCACCGGCCTGATTCCGACGTGCCGGAGATACACCATGTCCTCGGCGAAGGCGCGCTGCAGAGCCAGGTCGACCATCGCGTTGCCACCGAACTTGACGACGATGATCCGGCCGGCGAACTGCCGCAACCAGGGCAGGGACTCGATCAGGGTCGCGGCCTTCGACTCGGCGTCGGCGAGCCGTGGGTCACTGACGTACGTGCTCTCGCCGCTCATGAGGCGTACGCCGAGTTCTCGTGCACGTAGTCGTGGGTGAGGTCGTTCGTCAGGATGGTGGCGCTCGCGCCGCCCGCCTTGAGGTCGATCAGCACCCGCACCGCGCGGGGCGTGAGGTCCACCTCCTCGCGCGGGCGGTCGGGAGCGCCGTTCGAGCACACCCGCACCCCGTTCATGCTCACGTCGACCGCGTACGGGTCGAACGGCGCCTGCGTGGTGCCGATCGCGGCCAGCACCCGTCCCCAGTTCGGATCGTTGCCGAACACCGCCGCCTTGAACAGATTGTTGCGCGCAACGGAACGGCCGACCTCGACCGCGTCGTCTTCGGTGGCGGCGTTGATCACCTCGATGGCGATGTCGTGGCTCGCCCCCTCGGCGTCGGACTGCAACTGCCGGGCGAGGTCGAGCGTCAGCTCGGTCAGCGCGACGGTGAACTCCTCGGTCGATGGCGTGATCCCGGATGCCCCGCTCGCCAGCAGCGTCACCTGATCGTTGGTCGACATGCAGCCGTCGCTGTCGAGCCGGTCGAAGCTGACGCGGGTCGCGGCGCGCAAGGCGGAGTCGAGCGCGGGCGAATCGAGCACCGCGTCGGTCGTGATCACCACGAGCATGGTGGCGAGTCCTGGCGCCAGCATGCCGGCCCCCTTGGCCATGCCGCCGAGACTCCAGCCCTCGCCCGACACCACAGCGGTCTTCGCTCGGGTGTCGGTCGTGATGATGGCGGTTGCAGCATCCATCCCACCATCGGGGCTCAGTGCCGCAGTCGCCGTCGCGACCCCGGCCCTGAGCTTGTCGACGGGCAGCTGCTCGCCGATCAAGCCGGTGGAACAGACCAGGACGTCACCCGCGCTCACCCCGAGCTCGGCGGCGACGGCTTCGGCCGTGGCGTGCGTGGTCTGGAAACCCTGAGGACCGGTGAAGCAGTTCGCGCCGCCCGAGTTGAGCACGATGGCGCTGACCTGCCCGTCGGCGATCACCTGCTTCGACCAGATGATGGGGTTCGCCTGCGCCCGGTTGCTGGTGAACACCACGGCGGCCGAGCTCAGGGGGCCGCGATTGACGACGAGGGCGAGATCGGGATTGCCGGACGCCTTGAGGCCGGCGCGCACGCCCGCTGCCTCGAATCCGGCGGGGGTGGTGACGCTCACGGCGCGACTCCGTTCATCGGAAGACCGGTGCCCTCTGGCAGCCCGAGCGCGATGTTGGCCGACTGGATCGCCGCGCCCGCTGTGCCCTTCACCAGGTTGTCGAGGGCGCTGACCGCGACGACGCGGCCCGCCCGCTCGTCGACCACCAGACCGATCAGCGCGGTATTCGCCCCCGTGGTGTCGCCGGAGCGCGGGAACTCCCCCGCCGGCAGGAGCTGCACGAAGGCCTCATCCGCGTAGGCAGCCTCCCAGGCTTCCCGCACGACGTTCTCGGTGACGCCCGGGGCGAGGCGTGCGGTCGAGGTGGCGAGGATCCCGCGCGACATCGGCACCAGCACCGGGGTGAACGAGATGCTCACGCCGACCCCGCCGGCCGCGGTCAGGTTCTGCACGATCTCGGGGTTGTGGCGGTGCGTTCCGCCCACCTGGTAGGCGGATGCCGACCCCGCGATCTCACTCGCCAGCAACTCGGTCTTCGGGCTCTTGCCCGCCCCGGAGGTGCCGACCGCCAGCACGCTGACCAGATCGTGGGACTCGATCACTCCCGCCGCGATGCCGGGGGCCAGTCCCAGCGTGATCGCGGTGACGTTGCAGCCCGGGACCGCAATGCGGGTCGAGCCGACCAGGTTGTCGCGCTGGCGTTCGCCGCTCGGGCCGGTGATGAGTTCGGGCAGCCCGTAGTTCCACGCGCCGAAGTACTCGCCGCCGTAGAACTCGGCCCACGCGGCCGGGTCGGTGAGGCGGTGATCGGCGCCGCAGTCGATGATGAGCACGTCATCCGGGAGCCGAGCGGTGAGCTCGCCCGACTTGCCGTGCGGCAGGGCCAGGAAGACGACGTCGGCTCCCGAGAGCACCTCGGCGGTCGTCTGCTGAAGGGTCAGGTGCGCGAGCGAGCGCAGGTGGGGCTGGGCCGCGGCCAGCGGCTGGCCGGCATTCTGAAACGCGGTGACCGTGGTGATCTCGAGGTCCGGATGCTGCGCGAGCAGCCGCAGCAGCTCGCCTCCGGCGTATCCGCTTGCGCCGGCAACGGCAACGGACAGCGACATGGTTCAACCTTAGGGTTCGACGGGACGTGGTCGGGGCGGCGACGTCACGCGAGGAAGGCTGAACGAGTCAGCGGCGCAGCGTCGCCCGGAATCGGCGCGCACGACGGACTCGACGGAGCGTTGCGCTCCGGAGCTCGATCGTCGTGTTCACGAAATGACCATACTGCGCGAAGCCCTTCGAGCAGTAATCTGCAGACATGACCGAACTCAATGACGTTCTCAACCAGGTCCCTGTCGGGGACATCGCGAAGCAGCTGGGCATCTCTCCGGATATCGCCGAAGCCGCCGTCAAGCAGGTGCTGCCGGGCCTGATCGGCGGCCTCGCCGCCAACGCCTCCGACGCGGCCGGATCCGCGTCGCTCGAGAAGGCGCTCACCCAGCACGCGGACGCCCCGGCGCCGCGCAAGCTCGCGGACGTCGACACCAAGGACGGCGCCAAGATCGTCAAGAACGTGTTCGGTGACAACGAGGACAAGGTCGCCGCCAAGCTGGCGGAGGCCGACCCGAAGCCCAACGTGACGATGGACATCATCAAGCAGGTGCTGCCGATCGTCGCCCCGATCGTGCTCTCGTTCATCGCGACGCAGTTCCTGAAGCCCAAGGAGGCCCCGGCGGCCTCCGGCAAGGCGGCGGCACCCGCCGCCGGAGGCGACCTCGGCTCCATGCTCGGCGGTCTCCTGTCCGACCCGAACACGCAGTCCATGGTCGGCGGCCTCCTCGGCGGCCTGCTCGGCGGCGGCAAGAAGTAACTCACTGCCTCACGGTTCAACGGGAGTCGGCCTTCGGGCCGGCTCCCGTTCTCGCGTCGTGAGGTGGGGCGGGGCGGAGTGGGGCGGGGTGGGCTGAATCCTCATGTGAGTTCGGACTCAATTGAGTCCCAAGTCAAATGATCGTTCGCCTACTCCCGGATGGTCGCGCCGTACAGCTCGCCGGCCCGGGCCGCGCCCGCCAGCTTGGCCTCGCTGGCCTCCGCGGCGGTGAGCGTGCGATCCGGAGCCCGGAAGCGCAGCGCGTAGGTCAGCGACTTGCGACCCTCGGGGAGGCCCGTGCCGCGGTAGTCGTCGACGAGGCGCGCGTCCTCGAGGAGGTCACCGGCTCCGGCGACGATGGCAGCCAGCACCTCGCCGGCGGGCGTCTCGATCGGGACGACGAGCGAGAGGTCCTGGGTGGCCGCCGGCAGCGTCCCGATCGGATGCGGCGATGGCTGCAGTGCGCCGAGTTCGATGAGCGCGTCGAGGTCGAGTTCGACGAGCGCGACGACGCGCGGCAGGTCGAGCTCGTGCGCGATCGACGGCAGCAGTTCACCGGCGACGCCGACGACGCGCGGACCGTCGGGACCGGCGACCGAGAGCGTCGCGGTGCGGCCGGGGTGGAATCCCGGATGCGTCCCGCTCGCGATCGTGATCTCGACCGCCAGCGCCAGCGACAGCTGCCGCACGGCGTCAAGGGCATCCGTCAGTCCGGTCGGCACGGCGGCCGCGCCCGGCTGCTTGGCCAGCGCGTCGCCCAGGAACAGGCCGCCGACATGCCAGGCCTGCGGCGGGATGCTCGCGTTGAGGCTCGCGAGGGTGGCGTCGTCGGGGCGGGCGGCGCCGAGCGGGATGGCGTCCGTTCCGTAGACGACGCCGGGTTCCGGCAGGAACACGGTACCGACCTCGAAGAGCGCGAGGTCGGTCATCCCGCGCGCGAGGTTGCGGCGCCCCACGTCGATCAACCCGGGCAGCAGTGAACGGCGTAGCAGGCCGTTCTGCGGGTCGAGCGGGTTCGCCAGCTGGATCGCGGGAAGGCCAGGCGAGAACAACGCCACGGCGGTCGCCGACGTGAAGGGATAGGCGAGCACCTCGGTGGCACCGGCGGCGGCGAGCGTGGCGGCCGCCCGGCGGCGGGCGGACTGCGCGCGGGTCAGGCCGCGTCCCGGCGGCGCGATCGGCAACACCGCGGGGATGCGGTCGTAGCCGACCAGGCGGGCCACCTCCTCGACGAGCGTCAGCGGGTCGGTCAGGTCGGGGCGCCATGGCGGGGGCGTGACGGCCCACCGGTCGCCGCCGACCGGCGCGACGTCGGCACCGACCGCGACCAGCGCGTCGTGGACCTCGGCCTCGGTGTACCCGACACCGATCACCGCGGCCGGCTGCGCCGGGTCGAAGGCGATCGGCTCCGGTGCGGGAACCTCGTTGAACGTCGAGCCGAGAGGATCAGCCGTGCCACCGGCCAGCTCGACCAGCAGGTCGACGACGCGCTGTGCCGCGGCCGGGCCGAGGGTCGGATCCACACCGCGCTCGAAGCGGCGAGAGGCCTCGCTCGGCAGCTTGTGTCGGCGCGCGGTGCGCGCGATCGAGATCGGGTCGAAGTTGGCCGCCTCGACGAGGATGTCGGTCGTGGCATCCGAGATCTCGGTGGTCGCGCCGCCCATTACGCCGGCCAGCCCGATCGGACCGGAAGCGTCTGTGATCAGCAGGTCCTCGGACGACAGCGTGCGCACGACACCGTCGAGGGTCTCGAGCTTCTCGGCTGTTCCATCAGAAGCAACCTTCGCGCGCCGCACGACGAACCCGCCATGCAGCTTCGCGAGGTCGTAGCCGTGGATCGGCTGACCGAGCTCGAGCATCACGTAGTTGGTGATGTCGACGGCAAGCGAGATGGATCGCATGCCCGCCAGCAGCAGACGCGCGACCATCCAGGGCGGCGTCGGCCGCGTGACGTCGACCCCGCGCACGGCTCGGGTCGCGAAGGCGCGTGAACCGACCGCGCCACGGATCGGTGCGTCGTCCGCGACGGACACGTCGAAGCCGTCGGCAGGCGTCACGGTCACGGCGAGCGCCGGGTCGCGGAACGCCGCTCCCGTCGAGTTGCCGTACTCGCGCGCCACTCCGCGAATCGAGAAGGCGTAGCCGCGGTCGGGCGTCACGTTGATCTCGACCGCCGCGTCATCCAGTCCCAGCAGGTGGATGGCGTCGGCGCCGATCGGGGCGTCATCGAGACCCAGCGCGGCGAGCCGCAGGATCCCGTCGTGCTCCTCGCCGAGCCCGAGCTCACGCGCCGACGCGATCATGCCGTCGGAGGTGTGTCCGTAGGTCTTTCGCGCGGCGATCGGAAAAGGCCCTGGCAGCACGGCACCGGGCAGAGTCACCACGACCTTGTCACCGACCGCGAAGTTGTGCGCACCGCAGACGATGCCGCGCGGCTCGGGCTCGCCGACATCCACCTGGCACCAGTTGATGGTCTTGCCGTTGCTCTGCGGTTCGGGCGTGAACGCCAGCACCCGGCCGACGACGACCGGGCCGGTCACGTCGAAGGTGTGGACGTCCTCCTCCTCGAAGCCGACCTTCACCAGCGCCTCGTGCACGCTCTCGAGCGACACCTCGTCGGGGAGGTCGACCCACTCCCCCATCCAGCTCAGCGGAACGCGCATCAGACGACCATCCCGAACTGCCGCGAGAAGCGCACGTCGCCCTCGACGATGTCGTGCATGTCGGTGAGCCCGTTGCGGAACATCAGCGTGCGCTCGATCCCCATCCCGAAGGCGAAACCCTGATACTCCTCGGGATCGATGCCTGCCGAGCACAGCACGTTCTGGTTCACCATGCCGCATCCGCCCCACTCGATCCAGCGCGCGCCGCCCTTGGCGGTCTCGACCCAGACGTCCATCTCGGCGCTGGGCTCGGTGAAGGGGAAGTAATTCGGGCGCAGCCGGATCTGAGCACCCTCGCCGAACAGCGAGTGCGCCATGTGCTCGAGGGTGCCCCGCAGGTTGGCCATCGTGAGGCCCCTGTCGATGGCGATGCCCTCGATCTGGCGGAACACCGGGGTGTGCGTGACATCCACCTCGTCGGTGCGGTAGACCGCGCCGACCGCGGCGACGTAGACCGGCAACGGGCGCGACAACAGCGACCGGATCTGCACCGGGCTGGTGTGCGTGCGCAGCACCAGGTGCCGGTCGACCGGCTCCACGAAGAAGGTGTCTTGCAGGGCACGGGCCGGATGGTCCTCGTCGAAGTTGAGCGCGTCGAAGTTGAACCACTCGTGCTCGAGCTCGGGACCTTCGCCGATCTCCCAGCCCATCGAGATGAACAGGTCGCTCATCTGCTCCATCAGAATGCTCAACGGATGCCGCGCTCCCGGGCGCCAGCGCGACGGCACGGCGGTCACGTCAACGGCCTCCGCCGCGAGCTGGGCCGTCTCCTCGGCGGCGAGGATGACGGACTCCTGTGCGGCGAACGCCTCGTTCACCCGCGCGCGGGCTCCACCCACGAGCTTGCCGGCCGCGGCCTTCTGGTCGCCTGGCAGATCACGGATCGCGGCGTTGAAGTTCGCGAGCGGCGATCCCTCGGCGGAATGCGCGGCGCGGGCCGCCTTCAGAGCGGCGGAATCACGCGCCGCGTCAATGTCGGCGAGAGCCGCCGCGACGGCCGCCTCGACCGCCGACTCGGTGATCTGGGGAGCGTCGGACACGAGTCACAAGCTTACCGGCGACGTATCAACAGCTGAGCCGCGTTGGTGCAGGCGACCGTAGAACTGTCGCCTATGACTCTGACTTGTCAACCCAGAAGAGTCGGTCCTCCCGCTTCTCCGACTCGTAACGAAGTCCTTTGAGGAGACGAGCAGCATCTCCCAACGTCAGGTCGAAGGCGTGCAAAAACAGATCCTCATCCCACTCGCGTTCCGCGTAGACAAGTTGACGGAGTTCGTCTGAGACCTCGCCGGTCCGTAGCCAGTCCTCGGCCGCCTTGTGCTGTCGATGATGTATCTCGTCCCAGACTTTCGCGTGAATGCGACGACCGATGTCATAGGCGCCATAGAGCTCGATGAGAACTTCCAGCGTCCGGACGACTCCGTCGCCGCCAAGACCGTCGACCGTGACACTGAGCCCCACGGGATCTTGCGCGACGAATGGGAATGCAGCCGAAACCTGCTCGATCGTCTCTTCGCCGTGCGTATAGGCGATCCCGTCCTCGCCCCAGTTGAGTAGTCCCACGTCGAACGTTCTGTCGCCGGCCTGCTCGGGAGTTGTCTCGTTGTACGCCCGCGACAAGGCCGAGAGAAAGCTCTCGTTCGGGTCATCACTCACCACTGTGAGCGGACCCGACGTGACGGAATCTCCAAAGATCGATACAAGAACCTCGATGCTCATGGCGCCGACGCTAGCGGACGTAATGATGCGAGTGCCATAAGTAATAGCGTGGCTTCCGCTGCTGGATGGAAGCCTCAGACCCGGTGTGCGAACGCCGACTCGTACAGGCACACCGACGCCGCGGTCGCGAGGTTCAGCGACTCTGCATGCCCGTAGATCGGCACCTTCACCACCGCATCGGCGAGCGCGAGCGACTCATCGGTGAGCCCGTGCGCCTCGTTGCCGAACAGCCAGGCCGTCGGTTCCGCGAGACGATCGCGCAGAGTCGGCAGGTCGTCGCCCGCGATGTCGGCGGCGAGCACCTGCAGGCCAGCGCCCTTGACGGCGCGGATCGCGGCATCCAGTTCTCCGCCCTGGGCCACGGCGACGTGGAAGAGCGACCCGGTCGTCGAGCGCACGACCTTCGGGTTGTAGGCGTCGACGCTCTTGCCGGTGAGGATCACGCCATCGGCCCCTGCGGCATCCGCTGCCCGGATGATCGTGCCCGCGTTGCCCGGATCGCGCACCTCGTCGAGGATCGCCACCAGCTTCGCACCGCCGGCCAGCAGCTCGTCCACCGAGATCGGGAACTGGCGGGCCACCGCCACGACGCCCTGCGGCGTGACCGTGTCGGCCATCGTCTCGAGCACGTGGTCGCTGACCTCTTCGGCGTCGACTCCGGATGCCGCGGCCGACCGGGCCAGCTCGGCGTAGCGGTCAAGGGCGGCGCGCGTCATGAACAGGTCGACGAGCAGGGCGGCGCGGAACTGCAGCGCCTCGGTCACCGCCTGCGGCCCCTCCACCAGGAACAGGCCGGTCTCCTCGCGGGCGCCGCGCTTGGCGAGCTTCGCCACGGCGCGCACACGCGGAGAACGCGGATTGTCGATCATCCGTTCAGGCTAGGGCGCGGGGGTGAACGTTCAACGATGAAACGGCGACGGCGCGGATGCCGAGGGTTATTCGGCATCCGCGCCGTGCGCGGAATTGCAGCATTCGTTGTCGGCGCTCCGTCTGCGTCAGCGAGTCATCTGCTCACGCCACCGGCGGCGCCGAAACGCCATGCGTTTCGCCTAGCCTGCCGCCGGTGCGTTCACATCCGCGGGCAACGCGGCCTTCGCCGCGGCCACCAGGCCGGCGAAGGTCGCGGGCTCGTTGATCGCCAGCTCGGACAGGATGCGGCGGTCCACCTCGATCCCGGCGAGGCCGAGACCCTGGATGAGGCGGTTGTAGGTCATGCCGTTCGCCCGGGCCGCGGCGTTGATGCGCTGGATCCACAGGCGGCGGAACTCCCCCTTCTTGGCGCGACGATCGCGGTACGAGTAGACGAGGGAGTGGGTGACCTGCTCCTTCGCCTTGCGGTACAGGCGGGACCGCTGGCCGCGGTAGCCCTCTGCGCGCTCGAGGATGGTGCGGCGCTTCTTGGCGGCGTTGACCGCTCTCTTGACACGTGCCATTTCAGTTAATCCTTGTCTTGGGAGGCGGCAGCCTCGGGGTTCGTGGGGCTACTTGCCCAGGAGGCGCTTGATGACCTTGGCGTCCTGGGGAGCCAGGACCACCTCGCCGTTGAGGCGGCGCTTGAGCTTCGAGGACTTGGTCTCGAGGTTGTGGCGCATGCCAGCGCCCTGCTTCATGACCTTGCCCGAACCGGTGATCTTGAACCGCTTCTTGGCACCGGAGTGCGACTTCATCTTCGGCATTACTTGTCCTCTGTCTTCGTTGCCGTCGCGGTGGCGGCGGCCTTGGGGGCTGCCGCCGGACGGGCGGGCTTGGTGGCGGCAGGAGCCGCCGTCTTCGCGGCTGCCGGAGCTGCCGTTTCGGTCTGGGGTGCCTCGGCCTCGGGGGCCTCGGCCTTCGGTGCTTCGGCCTTCGGTGCGGTGACGGCCGGAGCCTCCGCGGCCTCCGGCGCATTGCGTGCCCGAGCCTGAGCCCGCTTCGCGTTGGCCTCGGCCTTGGCGTCCGACTTGTTCTTGTGCGGGCCGATCACCATCACCATGTTGCGGCCGTCGATGGTCGGGGTCGACTCGACGGAGCCGAACTCGGCGACATCCTCGGCGAACTTCTGCAGCAGGCGCACGCCCTGTTCGGGACGGGACTGCTCGCGGCCGCGGAACAGGATCATGGCTTTGACCTTGTCTCCGGCCTGCAGGAAGCCCTCGGCTCGGCGCATCTTCGTCTCGTAGTCGTGCTTGTCGATCTTGAGGCGGAACCGGACCTCCTTGAGGATGGTGTTCGCCTGGTTGCGTCGTGCTTCCTTGAGCTTCTGGGCCTGTTCGTACTTGAACTTGCCGTAGTCCATGATCTTGACGACGGGCGGCTTGGAGTCGGGAGCGACCTCGACCAAGTCCAAGTCGGCTTCCTGCGCCAGGCGCAGTGCGTCTTCGATGCGGACGACGCCGACCTGTTCTCCGTTGGGGCCGACGAGGCGGACCTCGGGGACGCGGATGCGGTCGTTCGTTCTGGGATCGCTGATGCGATGTTCCTTTCGTTGCGGTTGAGGCACGAAGGAAGAAGAACCGCAGCGACAAGCTGCCGCAACACCCTGGCAACCGGATGCTGCGAGGCAGCGAACGGCGGGGTGATACTGACCCGGCTAACCTTGAGATGCGGCCAGCGGGTGGGATTTCTCCACTTCGTTTCCGAGGATCTGGCCTCGGAGCCCGCATAAGACTAGCAGAGGACCGCTCGTGGCCGAAGAATACGTGATCTCGGATGCTCAGGACGAGGCACGCGACATCGCGGATGTCCCGGCCGTCGAGGTCATCAACACCGTCGCGGTGCACCTGCTGAGCGCCGCCGCGGTGAAGGTCGGGCTCGCCGACGACCCCGCCTCGCAGCTCGACCTGGATGAGGCGCGCAAGCTCATCGACGCTCTCGCCGGCCTGGTCACGGCCGCCGCGCCGAGCGTCGGCGACCAGCACGCCCGCCCGTTGCGCGATGGACTGCGCAGCCTGCAGCTCGCCTTCCGCGAGGCGTCGCCGATCCCCGACCCCATCGGCAAGGGTCCCGGCGAGAAGTGGACGGGATCGGTCGTCTAGCGCATGCACTCACGAAGTGCAGGACTGTCCTGCACTTCGTGAACGAATCGTCTAGACCCGGTCCAGCGTGACCCCGATCGAGTCGACGCGCGCCGCGATCACAGGATCCGCGCTCCACGCGAGCTGCAGGCGGCCGAGCATCGCGTCGAGTTCGTCCTTCTCGAGGCCCGCGCGCACCGAGAGCTGCACCAGCAGCTCGGGGCCCGCCAGCCGCGCATCCGGGTCACCCGGCGCGAGCTGGATCGCGCGGAGCGCCTCCTCCCCCGCGCTGCTGGCCAGGAAGGCGTCGAGAACGAGCTCGTCCTGGTAGCTGGGCGTCCAGGCCGAGCCTGTCGCGACGGCTTCGAAGGCGGGGGCGCGGATCGCGAACTCGGTCGGCGATCCGGGGTCGAGCACGAGCAGAGAGGTGCCATCGCTCGCGGCGGCCATGGCCACGCGGGCGGCATCGATCGGGATCGGGCGAGCCGCGGCATCCCAGGTCGACAGCGTCGCGACCGAGGTGAAGGCCGGAAGCACGTTGCGCCCGTCGGGCCCGGCGACCGTCACGATGGACAGCTCCTGCGTCTTGTCGACCAGCTGCCCATGGGCGCCGATCGCCTCTGCCACGTCGTCAACGGCGCCGCGCACCGCCACCAGCGGGATGAGCAGCCGCTCGCCGTGCAGAGCCGCGACCACCTCCCCCGCTCCGACCTCGTGCGCGCGGAACCGCTTCAGCGCCTCGAGCAGCCGCGGAGGAGCCGAACCGTCATCGCCCGCGCCGGGGTTCGGCTCGAAGTGCCGGCCTTCGAACGGGACGCCCGCCGAGTCAGCGGCCTGCGACATCCAGCGCCTCGATCAACGTGAACGCACCGGCGTAGAGCGCCTTGCCGACGATCGCCCCCTCCAGGCCGAGCGGCACGAGCTCACGCAGGGCGGCGATGTCGTCGAGGTTCGAGATACCGCCGGATGCCACGACCGGCTTGTCGGTGCGGGTCATCACCTCGCGCAGCAGCTCCAGGTTCGGGCCCGTGAGGGTGCCGTCTTTGGTGACGTCGGTGACGACGTAGCGCGCACAGCCGGCGTCCTCCAGACGCGCGAGCACCTCCCAGAGGTCGCCGCCCTCCTGCGTCCAGCCGCGGGCCGCGAGGGTCGTGCCGCGCACGTCGAGGCCGACCGCGACCTTCTCGCCGTGGTCGGCGATCACGCGAGCGGCCCAGTCCGGGTGCTCCAGGGCCGCCGTGCCCAGGTTGATGCGCGCGGCACCCGTCGCCAGCGCGGCCTCGAGGCTCGCGTCATCCCGGATGCCCCCTGACAGCTCGATGTTCACCAGCGCCGGCGTCGCGCGGATGACCTCGCCGATGATCTTCCGGTTGTCGCCGCGACCGAAGGCGGCGTCGAGGTCGACCAGGTGGATCCACTCGGCGCCCTGCGCGATCCAGGCCTCGGCGGCATCGATCGGGTCGCCGTAGCTCGTCTCGCTGCCCGCCGCGCCCTGGGTGAGGCGCACCGCCTGGCCGTCGGCGACATCCACGGCGGGGAGCAGGGTGAGGGCGGGGGTGTCGGTCATCGTCTCGCTGTTCGGTGGGTGGCTCACGGGTTGCGGGCGGGTCAGAGGGTGTCGAGCCAGTTGCCGAGAAGGCGGATGCCCGCCTCGCCGGACTTCTCGGGGTGGAACTGCGTGGCCGAGAGCGGCCCGTTCTCGGCGGCCGCCACGAAGCGGTCGCCGTGGCGCGCCCAGGTGACCTTCGGGTGGGCGAAGGCGCCGATCGGATCCAGCGTCCAGCTGCGAGCCGCGTTCGAGTGCACGAAGTAGAAGCGCTCGTCGGCGATGCCGTCGAAGAGCACCGAGTCCCCCGGCGCCTCGACCGTGTTCCAGCCCATGTGCGGCAGCACGGGAGCCTCGAGCTCATCGACCAGGCCGGGCCATTCGCCGAGCCCCTCGGTGTCGAGGCCGCGCTCGATGCCGCGCTCGAACATGACCTGCATCCCGACGCAGATCCCGAGCACGGGACGGCCGCCGGCGAGGCGCCGCTCGATCAGCTCGCCGCCGCGCACAGCGGTGAGCTGGCGCATCACGGCGTCGAAGGCGCCGACGCCGGGCACGACGAGGCCGTCGGCCGCCATCACAGCGGAGCGGTCACGCGACAGCTCGACACTGGCCCCTGCGTGCTCGAGAGCCTTGGCGGCCGAGTGCACGTTGCCGGAGCCGTAGTCGAGGACGACGACGGTGGGTCGGACGGCGCTCACGACTACAGCGTGCCTTTCGTCGATGGCACCCCGGTGACCCGAGGATCGAGCGCGACGGCCTGGCGGAATGCGCGCGCGAACGCCTTGAACTCGGCCTCGGCGATGTGGTGCGGATCGCGCCCGGCCAGCAGCCGCAGGTGCACGGTGAGCCCGGCGTTGAAGGCGATCGCCTCGAAGACGTGGCGCACCATCGACCCGGTGAAGTGCCCGCCGATCAGGTGGTGCTCGAAGCCCTCCGGCTCGCCGGCGTGCACGAGGTACGGCCGGCCCGAGACATCCACCACGGCCTGGGCGAGCGCCTCGTCGAGCGGCACCAGGGCGTCGCCGAAGCGGGCGATGCCCTTCTTGTCGCCCAGCGCCTGCTTGATGGCGGTGCCGAGCACGATCCCGGTGTCTTCGACGGTGTGGTGCACGTCGATGTCGGTGTCGCCCCGGGCCGTGACCGTGAGGTCGACCAGCGAGTGCTTCGCGAAGGCGGTGAGGAGGTGGTCGAAGAACGGCACCGTGGTGCGGATGTCGGCCATGCCCGAGCCGTCGAGGTCGATCGACAGATCGATGCTCGATTCACTCGTCTCGCGCGTCAGGGACGCGGTCCTCTTTGCCATGGCCAAGAGACTACCTGGCACCCCTCGGGCCGAGCTCGGCGAGGGCCTCGAGAAAGAATCCGGTCTCGTTCTCGGTGCCGGCCGTGACGCGCAGCGCCCCGGGAATCCCGACGTCACGGACCAGGATGTCGCGCTCCAGCAGTGCGCGGAACGTCGCCGACGGGTCGTCGAGCCCGTCGAACAGCACGAAGTTGGACTGGCTGTCGAAGACCCGGTAGCCCAGCTTCGGGAGCTCGGCCAGCATCCGGTCGCGCTGTGCCGCGATGTCGTCGACCATCGCCAGCATCTCGGGTGCGTGGTGCAGGGCCGCGACCGCCGCCGCCTGCGTCAGGGCCGACAGGTGGTACGGCAGGCGAACCAGTCGAAGGGCGTCGATCACGGCCGGGTCCGCGGCGAGGTAGCCCAGCCGCGCGCCCGCGAAGGCGAAGGCCTTGCTCATCGTGCGCGAGACGAGCAGGCGCTCCCGCCCGTGCAGCAGGGTGAGCGCGCTCGGCGATGACGCGGGCATGAACTCGGCGTAGGCCTCATCCACCAGGACGATGCCGTCGGTCGCGTCGTACGCCGCCTCGATGGTCTCGAGTGGCAGCGGTGTCCCGGTCGGGTTGTTCGGCGCGCAGAAGAAGACGACGTCAGGATGCTGCGCCTCGATGGCCGCGACAGCGGTCTCAGGCGAGATCCGGTAGTCGGCGTCGCGCGCGGCGGTCAGCCAGCCCGTACCCGTTCCGGACGCGATGATCGGGTACATCGAATAGGTAGGCGGGAAACCGAGTGCGCTGCGGCCGGGACCGCCGAACGCCTGCAGTGCCTGCTGGATGATCTCGTTCGAGCCGTTGGCCGCCCAGAGCTGTTCGGGCGTGAGGCCGTGGCCGAGGTAGGCGGCCAGGCTCTCGCGCAGCTCGGTGAACTCGCGATCCGGGTAGCGGTTGACGGTGAGGATCGCGCGCGCCAGAGATTCGATGATGTCGCGGGCGACCGGCTCCGGGATGGGGTGGGCGTTCTCGTTGACGTTGAGCGCGTACCGCACCGGGATCATCGGCGCGCCGTACGGGTGCTGTCCGCGCAGGTCGTCTCGGATCGGGAGGTCATCGAGCGAGGTCACAGCGACCAGCCTAGGACGAAGAAAAAGCCGCCCCACGCGGGCGCCGAGGGGGGTCGGGCGCCCGCGCCGGGCGGCGTGGGGGGTTGAGGGGGGACCTGAAACGACCTCGTTCGAGGAGAAGGATCAGTGCTCGTACTTCGCGGGGATCGCGATGCGCTGCCCCGGCTGGATGTCGCCGGAGCTCAAGTCGTTGAGGTTCTGGATGTCGGCGACGACGTCGCGCGGATCAGCGGTCGGCGCCACTGACTGGGCGAGCTGCCAGAGCGACTCCCCCGGCTGCACCGTCACGTAGGTGAAATCGGACGACCCCGCGTGCGTGCCCGCGGCGGCTCCCACCGCGCCGACCCCGGCGACGGCGCCACAGATGGCAAGCGGAATGGCGATGAGGAGGGTGAGCACGGCGCGGCCGCGGCGGGTGATCTTCAGAGACGGCTGGCGCAGGCGCGGCGGCAGCGACGCGGATGCGGTGCTGAAGGCAATGCTGCTCATCGTGACTCCCCTTGGCTCTTCGACGAAAGCTGGACAGGTTGCGCATCCGGACCTCGGCCGGAGGCTCAGATGCGAACCTGTGTTCCGAACATACATTCGATCGAACATATGTTCAAGCCCGTCGTCACGATTCGGCCGGGAATCGCGCGACACACTCGAACAGATGTTTGCCGCGTCCGCCGAAAACGGATACTGTTTCGATCGCTGAGAGAGATTCGACCAGCGACCACCGACATTGCCCGTCACGGCATTGCCCGTCACGGCAGTGCCCACGAACACAACTGCGAGGCGACATGAGCGAGGCAGACCAGCCGGACCGCACCGGCACACGCCGGCGCACCAGCTTGAGCGACAAGCAGCAGGCGATCCTCGAGATGATCCAGCGCTCGGTCTCGTCGCGCGGCTACCCGCCGAGCATGCGTGAGATCGGCGACGCCGTCGGGCTCGCCTCGCTTTCGAGCGTGACGCACCAGCTCAACCAGCTCGAACTGAGCGGCTACCTGCGCCGCGACCCGAACCGTCCGCGTGCTCTCGAGGTGCTCATCGAGCTCGAATCCGCGGATGCCGACACCTCGGGCCCCTCGGTGGCCGACGCCGCGATGGTGCCGCTCGTCGGCCGCATCGCCGCCGGCATCCCGATCACCGCCGAGCAGCAGATCGACGAGGTCTTCCCGCTGCCCCGCCAGCTGGTCGGCAAGGGCGACCTGTTCATGCTCAAGGTGGTCGGCGAGTCGATGATCGACGCCGCGATCTGCGACGGCGACTGGGTGGTCGTCCGGCAGCAGAATTCGGCCGAGAACGGCGAGATCGTCGCCGCCATGCTGGACGGCGAGGCCACCGTGAAGGTGTTCCGCCAGCGCGACGGCCACACCTGGCTGCTGCCCCGCAACTCTGCCTTCGAACCGATCATGGGCGACCACGCCGAAGTGCTCGGCAAGATCGTGGCGGTTCTCCGCAGCGTTTAGGCCGCGCCAGGGGCCGTGAAACCGCCGAAGGTGATGGGCGTCCGCGAGCGGAATCCGAGCTTCTCGTAGAGACGGATGGCGCCAGCGTTCGACCCCGCGACGTGCAGCATCGGCGTCTCGCCCCGTCGCTCGATGTTCGTGGCGACGGCCCGCACCAGCCGTCCGGCGAGTCCCTCACCGCGCGCCGACTCGTCGGTGCAGACCGCACTGATCTCGGTGAATCCGGGCGGACGCAGGCGCTCCCCCGCCATCGCGACCAGCCGCCCTTCGCGGTAGACCCCGAGATAGCCGCCGAACTCGTGCGTGCGGCTCTCGAAGGGGCCGGGCCGCGTACGCGTCGCGAGGTCGAGCATGGCCGGGGCGTCGGCATCCCCGAGTTCGACGAGTTCGCCGTCGTCGGCGAGCAGGAGGGGCTCGATCGAGTCGGCGATCATCTGGGAGCCGACCACGCGGAACGCCTCGCCCCACGCCGGCGGAGGCGACTGCGGGCCTCCGGTCAGCACGATCGCTCCCCCGGGGCCGACGAGGCGCGCCAGGTCAGCCCAGCTCGCGGGATCACCGTCGGCGAGCCCGGCGAAAGGGGACATCTCCGGGTCGAAGCGGGCCGCGTTCCCGATCCGGGTGGCCAGTGCGGCCTCCGGGCCGATCAGAGCGTTCCAGGCGGGGTTGTCGAGCACGGAGTCGTCGGCGGCGGGCACAACGCCACTCTAAGGCGGCTCCCGCTCAACGCGCCGGGAGCGTGGCGACGGCGGCGAGCCAGCGGTCCACGACGTCCATGAAGCGCGCGTGCTCGTCGCGGAACACCATGTGCCCGGTCCCGGGGACCGTCTCGACCGTCATGCCCTGACCGCGAAGACGGGCGGCGACGGCGTCCGTGATCAGCAGGCTCTTCTCGGCGAGCACGACCAGGGTCGGCGCCACGAGGCGGACGGGCGGGACGAGCGGCCGGGTGTCGGCCAGGCCCAGGATGGTGCGCTTGTCCCAGTCCCGGAGTGCGGCGAGCTCGATGTCGATGTCGGTCGCGCTCCACTTGGGGTTCCAGCGCACCAACGCCGAACGCGGGGGCCGCGGAGCCACCGCGAAGAGCAGCTTCATGATGGCGCCGCGAACGCCGCTCGGGAAGGCGAAGGCGGGGTCAACGTACACCGCGGCCCGGGGCGCGAGCCGATCGGCGACCATGCTGGCGACCAGTGCGCCGAGCGAGTGCCCCATGATGAGGTCGGGCCGCCCACGCAGAAGCGGCTGGACCGTCTCGACGACGTCGTCGGCCCAGGCGCGCGGCGAGTAGCGGCGCGAACGCGGGCTGCGGCCGTGGCCGGCCAGGTCGACGGCGATGATCCGGAAGCCCTGCTCCTCGAGCTCGAGGCCCACCCGGTGCCAGGCGCGGTGGTCCGACATGATGCCGTGGATGAGTACGGCGGTTCGCGGGCCCGTCCCGGTCTCGTGCACCGCCAGCTTCATGGCGCCAGCGTAGGTCGGGAGGCTGAAAGGCGGCTCGGCGCCTCCGGACCAGCTTCCGGCAGACCGCTCGCACGCACAATAAACTGCGGGGATGCCCCCGACGACCCTCGCTCCGACCGCGCTGGATCTCACCGGCATCCCCCGGCCCGAGCGCTCCGAGGCGCTGCTCGCCGCCCTGAAGGAACGGGTCGTCATCGCCGACGGGGCGATGGGCACGATGCTGCAGGACGTCAATCCGAGCCTCGACGACTTCCAGCAGCACGAGGGCTGCAACGAGATCCTGAATGTGACCCGGCCCGACATCGTGGAGACGATCCACCGCACCTACCTCGCCACCGGGATCGACGCCGTCGAGACGAACACCTTCGGCGCCAACTGGTCCAATCTGTCGGACTACGGCATCGAGGATCGCATCGAGGAGCTCGCGCGCGCCGGCGCCGAGATCGCCCGCCGCGCCGTCGAGGCGGCCCAGAAGGAGGACGGCCGCGTCCGCTGGGTTCTCGGGTCGATGGGTCCCGGGACGAAGCTGCCGAGCCTCGGGCACACGACGTATGCGAATCTGAAGACCACCTTCGCCGATCAGGCCCGAGGTCTCATCCTGGGCGGCGCCGACGCGCTGCTCATCGAGACCTCGCAGGACCTGCTGCAGGCCAAGGCGGCGGTGAACGGATGCAAGCAGGCGATCGTCGAGACGGGCATCCGCCTGCCGATCTTCGTCGAGGTCACCGTCGAGACGACAGGCACGATGCTGATGGGCAGCGAGATCGCGGCGGCCCTGACCACGCTCGAACCGCTCGGCATCGACATGATCGGCCTGAACTGCGCCACCGGCCCCAGCGAGATGAGCGAGCACCTGCGTCATCTCTCGAAGTTCGCGCACATCCCGGTGATGTGCATGCCGAACGCGGGTCTGCCGGTGCTCGGCGCGAACGGTGCGAGCTACCCCCTCACGCCCGACGAGCTGGCGACCGCGCACGAGCAGTTCGTCAAGGAGTTCGGCCTCGGCCTGGTCGGCGGATGCTGCGGCACCACGCCCGCGCACCTCAAGGCCGTCGTCGATCGCATCGGCGGCGCACAGACCGTCGCCCGTGCCGTCGAGGAGGACCCGGGCGTCGCGAGCCTGTACCAGCACGTCGGCTTCAACCAGGACTCCTCCTACCTCGCGATCGGCGAGCGCACCAATGCCAACGGCTCGCTGGCCTTCCGCCAGGCGATGCTCGATGAGCGCTGGGACGACTGCGTCGACATCGCGCGCAGTCAGGTGCGCGAAGGCGCTCACCTGCTCGACGTCTGCGTCGACTACGTCGGCCGGGATGGCGTGGCCGACATCCGGGAGGCCGTCTCGCGCCTGGCGAGCGCCTCGACCCTGCCGCTGGTCGTGGACTCAACGGAGCCGGGCGTGCTGCAGGCCGGCATGGAGCTGATCGGCGGCCGTCCGGTCGTCAACTCGGTGAACTTCGAGGACGGCGACGCTCCGGAATCCCGCTTCGGCCGGATCATGCCCCTGGTGAAGGAGCACGGCGCGGCCGTCATCGCCCTGACGATCGACGAGGAGGGCCAGGCCCGCACGGCGGAGAACAAGGTTCGTATCGCGTCCCGCCTCGTCGACACCCTTGTGAACGAGTGGGGCATGCGGGTCGACGACATCATCGTGGACGCCCTGACCTTCCCGATCGCCACGGGCCAGGAGGAGACCCGGCGCGACGCGATCGAGACCATCGACGCGATCCGGCAGATCACGGCGAAGTACCCCGGCATCCACACCACGCTCGGCGTCTCGAACATCTCCTTCGGGCTGAACCCGGCGGCGCGTTCCGTGCTCAACTCGGTGTTCCTGCACGAGGCCGTCGAGGCGGGGCTGGATTCGGCGATCGTCAACGCCGCGAAGATCGTGCCGCTCGCCTCCGTTCCGGATGACCGCCGCAAGGTCGCGCTCGACCTGGTCTGGGACCGCCGCGAGTACGACGCCGATGGCAGCCTCAGCTACGACCCGCTCTCCGCCCTTCTCGATCTCTTCGCCGGAGTCGACTCGGCAGCGCTCAAGGACGAGCGGGCGGCGGAGCTCGCCGCGCTTCCGGTCGGCGCGCGGCTCGAGCGGCGCATCATCGACGGCGAGGCGAAGGGCCTTGATGGCGACCTCCAGCTGGCCATGGCCGACGGGATGAGCGCGCTCGACATCGTCAATGTGCACCTGCTGGCCGGCATGCAGGTCGTCGGGGAGCGGTTCGGAAGCGGCGAGATGCAGCTGCCGTTCGTGCTCCAGTCGGCCGAGGTCATGAAGACGGCGGTCGCCCTGCTCGAGCCCTTCATGGAGAAGACCGAGGCTGCGGGCAAGGGCACCATGGTGATCGGCACGGTGCGCGGCGACGTGCACGACATCGGCAAGAACCTGGTCGACATCATCCTGACCAACAACGGCTACGAGGTCATCAACATCGGGATCAAGCAGCCGCTCAGCGCCTTCATCGAAGCCGCCGAGGCCCACAACGCCGATGTCATCGGGATGAGCGGCCTGCTGGTCAAGTCGACCGTCGTCATGAAGGAGAACCTGCTCGAGCTGAGCTCGCGGGGGCTGGGGACCAAGTGGCCGGTCCTGCTCGGCGGTGCCGCGCTGACCCGCACCTACGTCGAGGACGACCTGGCCTCGATCTTCGACGGCCAGGTGCGGTACGCCCGCGACGCTTTCGAAGGGCTCGCCCTCATGGAGCCGCTTGTCGCGATCTCGCGCGGGGCCGACCCGGCATCGGTCGGTCTGCCGCCCCTGAAGAAGCGCATCCACGCCCGAACCACTCTCGAGGTCACCGAGCCCGAGGACATGCCAGCGCGATCGGATGTCGTGAGCGACAACCCGGTGCCCGCTCCGCCGTTCTGGGGCACCCGGATCGTGCGCGGCGTCGCGCTCGGCGACTATGCGGCCTTCCTCGACGAGCGCGCCACCTTCATGGGCCAATGGGGCCTGAAGCCCGGCCGCACGGATGACGGGGCCAGCTATGAGGAGCTCGTCGCCACAGACGGGCGACCGCGTCTGCGCTACTGGCTCGACCGCATCCTCGCCGAGGGGATGCTCGATGCCTCCGTCGCGTACGGATTCTTCCCGGCGTACTCCGAGGGCGACGACATGGTGATCCTCCACCACGGCGACGACCCGACCGGCGTGCTGGGCGTTGCGGACCTGCTCGCCCCCGACGGCGGCTCGGGCGGCCCGCTCGGCACCGAGCGGCTGAGGTTCTCGTTCCCGCGGCAGCGACGCGATCGCCACCTCTGCCTCGCCGACTACGTGCGCTCCAAAGAGTCCGGGCAGATCGACGTGGTCGGCATCCAGCTGGTGACCGCCGGGGCCGCGGTTGACGCTTTCACCGCGAGGATGTTCGCCGAGAACAAGTACCGCGACTACCTCGAGCTCAATGGTTTGACCATGCAGCTGACCGAGGCGCTCGCCGAGTACTGGCACTCGCGCATCCGGGCCGACCTCGGCTTCGCGGGCGAGGACCCGGACGATGTCGAGGGGATGTTCAAGCTGCGCTACCGCGGGGCGCGCTTCTCGCTCGGCTACCCGGCCTGCCCCAACATGGAGGACCGCCGCAAGGTGGTCGAGCTGCTCAGGCCCGAACGGATGGGGGTGGAGCTGTCGGAGGAGCTGCAGCTGCATCCGGAGCAGTCGACGGACGCGTTCGTCTTCCATCACCCCGAGGCCCGGTACTTCTCGGTCTGATCGTCGGGGCCGCCGCCGCGCGCCCCAGCTTTGCACGACGCAAGGCGGGCAACACGGCAGGTCCGATCAACAGGATGCCGACCAGCGACGTGATGGCACGGACCGTGTCCCAGGTGAGCGTCGAGGTCACGAGCGAGTACAAGCCGAACGCCGACAGGTTCTGACCGAGCGACGCACCCGGCAGGTAGGACAGCCCGGATCCCGATCCCACCGCGAACGGCCAGAACCAGAGGTTCATGACGAGCCCGAACAGGTAGGCCGCCACGACACCGTAGAGAGCGAGCATCCCGAGCTCCAGCCCGCGCGCGATCCGCGGCGAGTTCGCGCGGATGCGCGGGAGCAGCCCGGCGCCGGCACCCACCCAGCCGCAGGCGAAGGCCTGGAACGGCGTCCACGGGCCGAACCCGCCCCAGAGCACGGAGGACAGGGCGATCGTCGCGATGCCGAGCAGGAGGCCGAAGCGCGCCCCGTAGGCGCGTCCCGCCAGGATCAGCACGATGAAGACCGCCTCGACGCCGGCAACTCCGGTCCCCGCGATCCGCACCGCGGCACCGATCGCCGTGAGCACTCCGAGCAGGGCGACGGTGCGGGCCGTGTACATCTCGCGATCGAGAGCCAAGGCCACAACGACCACGAGGGCCGGCATCAGCGCGACCGCCAGCACCGGCACAGCTGTTTGAGCCTGCGACGGCACAGCGGCCGCGAGCAGCGGCCAGGCGAATCCGGCCGCGGCGACGACGCTGGCGGCCGCGAGCAACCAGGACGACCACGACGGGGCGACTCGGCGGATCATCGTGCCACCGCATCCGTGGTCTCGATGGTCGACGGGGTGACTCGGCCCTCCACCATCGCGAGACGGTGGCTCGCATACCGTTCGGCGAAGCCGGCGTCGTGAGTCGCGAACAGCACGGCGGTGCCATCCGCGGCGATGCGACTCAGGGCCACACCGACCAGCGAGCGCGCTGCCGGGTCGAGTCCGCGGGTCGGCTCGTCGATCAGGAGGACGCGTGGCCGAGCGGACAGCTGGATGGCGATCACCAGGCAGAGCCGCTGCCCGGCCGACAGGTCTCGCGGGTGGCGGTCGAGGATGGACCGGGCGGCGGCCGGAGCCTCGGCCGGATCGTCGATACCCAACAAGCCGAGGAACGTGCCGGCGGTCCCGCGAGCCGCCGCGTGGCGATCGGCGCGCGCGCACTCCTGGGCGACGGTGGTCGCGAAGAGCAGGTCGTCGAAGGCTTCGGGAACCAGGGCGACGGCCCGGCGACGTGCGGCCCGCGACAGCGCTGCGACATCGAGCCCGTCGACGATCACGGTGCCCTTCGAGCGGGGAAGCGCCATCTCGAGCAGCAGGGTGCTCTTGCCCGCCCCGTTCGGGCCGACCAGAGCAGACCTCTCCCCGGCGCACAGCTCGAGGCTCACCGCATCGACGGCGACGGTCGCGCCGTGCGCCGCGGACAACTGCCGGATGCGGGCGATCGGAGTCGATGTCGCCCGCGATCCCTGCGCCAGGGTCGCGCGTGCAGCGCCGTCGGCCCGTGCGTCGCCGGCTGCCGCAACGCGGACCGTCCCGTCGCGCAGTTCGAGCCGCTGATCCGGCAGGTCTCCCCAGTGGTCGGGGCTGTGCTCCGCCGCGACCACGCACATCCCCTGCTCACGGACCAGACGCCCGATGACCGTGAGCACCCGCTCCCGAGCCGAGGCGTCGAGGTCGGCGAGCGGCTCGTCGAGGAGCAACAGTCCCGGCCGGGACACCACGGCGCCGCCGATGGCGACCAGGCACGCTTCGCCCGCCGAGAGGGCGGTGATGGGACGACCAAGCAGATGCCCGATTCCGAGTTGTTCCGCCACCTCCCGGACCCGCGCGTCGACGAGTTCCGCGGGGATGCCCCGCGTCGCCATGGCGAAACCGAGCTCCTCGGTCACCGTCGACGCCACGAACGACAGGCGCACAGCCTGAGGCACGACGCCGATGAAGTCCGCGGTCTCGCGAGGCGGCGTCTCCCATCGATCGAGGCCGCCGACCAGGATCTCGCCGTCCTGGCGCCCCTCCGAGAGATGCTGGAAGAGCCCGCTCATGGCGTCGAGCAGCGTCGACTTGCCGGATCCCGTCGCGCCGGTCACCAGGGTGAGCGTTCCGGGAGCGAGGGCCAGGTCCACCGGGTCGAGGATCCAGCCGCTGCCGGCGCCCGAGGTGTCGGCGAACCCCAACGCGACGTCGGTCATGGCGACAGGTCGTGCCGGGTCGGCATCCGGATGTCGCGTCGCGGCGAAGCCGCGTACCTCCATCGATGCGCCAAGGGCGATCGCACGCTCCACCGTCTGCTCCAGCACCGGGACGAGCAGCGATGCCAGCGACCGCTCGCCGCGCAGCTCACGTGCGACGCGCACGCGAGCCACGGCATCCCGCAACGCCGGGAACGTGGAGATGGCGACGACGAGGGTTCGGGAGATCGTCCGCAGGGGACCCCGGTTCGAACCGCGCACGAGCAGCGATCGAAGGTCGACGATGACGCCGATGAACCCGATCACCACGATGAGCACCGCGAAGGGCATGGCGCTGAGCGCTGCCGTCGCGATGCCGCCGGTGGTGACCGGGCCGAACAGGATGATGCCCGTGAACGGCCCGCCGAGCGGCACTCGCGGCGGGTCGAGGAGCAGGACGCCGTCGCCAGATCCGCCCCCGAAGATGACCCGGTAGACCACCCGAAGCGCCACGAACCCGACGGCGACGAGCGCCGTGGTACGCAGCGTGACGAGGCGGTCGCGCCGCATCAGCCCTGCGGCGGCGTCGAGTCGGTGCCCGCGGTGTAGACGAGCCCCAGGAACTGCCCGGCGGTCAACTGCTGGGTCTGCACGCCCTCCTGGGCATAGTCCCAGGTGCCGGAAGCGCTTGGCTTGATCCACATGGCCCAATAGGCCGTCGACGGCAGCTTGGCGCACGACTCGGCTGCGGGGGAAGGCAGGGCGTCGACGCGGCAGATCACCGAGTCGCCGTAGTCCGCCGTGCCCGCCGTGTCGATGTGGGCCGCCGTGAGCACATCGGCCGCCGTTCCGGCCGCGGCGCATGCCTTCACGGGCGCGTGCGTGAGCGTGCCGAAGTCCACGATGACGGTGACGTCCTCGCACGGACCCGACGAAGCCGAGGCGCTGGCGGCCGCCGTCGTGGGCGCGGCGGTAGTCGAGCCGGCGCATCCGGACAGGCCGAGCAGCAGCACGAGCGGCGCGAGGGTGCCGATGACGATGGTGCGGACGGTGGTCGATGATTCGGTCACGCGGGGATCTCCCTGGAGGTGAGGAGGCCCACGTCGCCGAGGATGGCGAGTGGGGCCTCTGAGCGGTTCGAGGTGTACAGATGGATGCCGGGAGCTCCCCCGGCGAGAACGTCGCGACTCAGCGCGGTCGCATGCGCGATGCCCGCCGATGCCGGATCGTCGGTCGCCCGCAGGGCGCGGAGCAGCTCGGTCGGCATGGCCTCGCCCGAGAGCTGGAGCATGCGGTGCAGCCGCTGCTCGCTCAGGACGGGTTGGATGCCCGGAAGGATCGGCATGGTGACGCCGGCTGCACGGGCGTCGTCGACGAGCTGCAGATAGTCGTCCGCCTCGAAGAACAGCTGGGTGATCGCCAGGTTGGCCCCCGCCGCCTCCTTGGCGAGGAGCGTGTCGATGTCCTGCGCGCGCGAACGCGAGAGCGGATGGCCGTTCGGGAACGCGGCGACGGCGATCGTCACCTTCCGGCCGGAGCCGAGGCGCCTGGCGCCGGGGAACCCGCGCACCTCATGGGTGACGAACGGCTCGCGCTCCCGCTGCACTCCGTGGATGAGCTGGACCAGCTCACTGGCGCTCCGGAAGTCGCCGAGCACGAGCTCCTCCTCGGGAACACCGGCGGGAGGATCGCCGCGGAGCGCCAGGAAGCGGGTGATGCCGGCGTCGAGGAACTCGCGGAGCAGCTGCGACGCGTCGGCGAACGACGAGCCCACCGCCGTGAAATGCGCCATCGGCGACACATCGGTGTTCTGCAGGAGATGCCGCAGCACGGCGAGCGAGCCGTCGCGGCTCGATCCGTTGGCGCCGTAGGTCACCGAGATGAAGTCGGGACGCGTCGCGACCAGCCGCGCGAGGTGGACGTGGAGCGTCTGCTCCGCCGCGGGCGAGCGCGGCGGCCAGAGCTCGAACGAGAAGCTCGGCCGCGACGGTGCGGCGGGCACGTCGGGCTGCATCGGGTCGTCCCCGATCTCATGTCCTGCCATCGGCCCTCCAACGGTGACGCGAGTGCGTCCTTCTCCGTGGGGCGGGTGCCGGGCTCGGCTGTCGCTCCGTGCCGCGCGCGAGGCGCAGCATCCCCGACAGTTTAGCCCGAAGGCTCCGAGCCCGGCCCGCCCGCTCCGTCGCCGCTAGGCCGCCGCGATCTTCTCGCGCACCGCGCGCGTCGCCGTGAGGATGTTCTCCAGCGACGCCACCGTCTCGTCGTAGCCGCGCGTCTTCAGGCCGCAGTCCGGGTTGACCCAGACCTGGCGCTGCGGGATCGACCCGAGGGCCGTTTCCAGCAGCTCTGTGACCTCTTCGACGCTCGGGACGCGCGGCGAGTGGATGTCGTAGACACCCGGTCCCACCCCGCGGCCGAAGCCACTGCTCTTCAACTCGGGGACGACCTCCATCTTCGACCGGGCCGCCTCGATCGAGGTCACGTCGGCATCCAGGCCGTCGATCGCGTCGAGCACGACACCGAACTCCGAGTAGCAGAGGTGCGTGTGGATCTGCGTCTTAGCCTCCACCCCGGATGTGGCGAGCCTGAACGACTTCACCGACCAGTCCAGGTACGCCGGCTGGTCCGCCTTCTTCAGCGGGAGCAGCTCGCGCAGGGCGGGCTCGTCGACCTGGATCACCCGGATGCCGGCCTTCTCGAGGTCGTCGATCTCGTCGCGCAGAGCGAGGGCGACCTGGTTGGCCGTCTCGCCGAGCGGCTGATCGTCTCGCACGAAGGACCAGGCGAGGATCGTGACCGGGCCGGTCAGCATCCCCTTCACGGGCTTCTCGGTGAGGCTCTGCGTGAAGGTGGACCAGCGGACCGTGATGGGCGCAGGGCGCGACACGTCGCCCCAGAGGATCGACGGCCGCGTCGCGCGCGACCCGTAGGACTGCACCCAGCCGTTCTTGGTCACCGCGAAGCCGTCGAGGTTCTCGGCGAAGTACTGCACCATGTCATTGCGCTCCGGCTCGCCGTGCACCAGCACGTCCAGCCCGATGCGCTCCTGCAGTTCGACAACGTCGTGGATCTCCCGCTCAAGGAAGGTCTCGTACTCGGCCTGGTCGATCTCGCCCTTGGCGAAGCGTGCGCGCTCCTTGCGGATGGCGCCGGTCTGCGGAAAGGAGCCGATCGTCGTGGTGGGCAGAGGCGGCAGCCCGAGCTCGGCGTCCTGAGCCGTGCGGCGGGCCTCGTAGTCGCCGCGGTGGAACGCGGGCTCCTCGAGCTTCGCGGCGCGCTCGCGCACGCCGCCGTCACGCACCCCGGCGGCCGCGTGACGATCGTCGAGGGCGGCGGATGCCGCATCCAGCTCGCTCTGGATCGCCGCCCTGCCGTCGCGCAGCCCGCGTGCGAGCACCTCGACCTGGGCGACCTTCTGGTCGGCGAAGGCCAGCCAGCTCTTCAGCTGGTCAGACAGCTCAGGCTCAAGAGCCACGTCGTGGGGGGTGTGGAACAGGTTGGTGGAGGTTCCCACCGACACGTTCGGCGACACCTTCTCGAGCGCCGCGAGCTTGTCGAAGGCGCCGGCGAGGTCACCGCGCCAGATGTTGTGGCCGTCGATCACACCCCCGACCAGGACCTTGTCGGTGACGGGTCCTGTCGGAACCGACCCCTTCACGAGGTCGAGAGCGATTGCATCGATCGGAGCGGCCTCCAGGACGGGCAGCGAGTCCCCGAGCGAACCGTAGGGAGCCGCGACGAGGATGCCGAGCGGACGGTCCGCGCCCAGGGCCGCGTAGGCGGTCGCCGCCGCCGCCCTGACGCTGGCCGGGTCGACGTCGAGCGACTCGCTGACGAGAGCCGGCTCATCCAGCTGCACCCACTGGGCGCCGGCGTCGGCCAGCTCCTTCAGGAGTTCGCGGTAGACCGGGATCAGCTCGTCGAGCTTCGAGAGCGGCTCGAAGCCGGCGGGCGCGTGCTCGGCCCGCTTGCTGAGCGACAGGAAGGTCACCGGGCCGACGATCACCGGGCGCGTGACGAAGCCGGCGGCCTTCGCCTCCGCGACCTCGCGCACGAGCCGGTCGCTCGCCAGCGAGAACGCGGTGTCGGGGGCGATCTCGGGAACGAGGTAGTGGTAGTTCGAGTCGAACCACTTGGTCATCTCGAGCGGTGCGCGGTCGCCCTCACCGCGCGCGAGGATGAAGTAGCCGTGCAGGTCGAGGCCGCCGTCGTCCTCGATCAGGTCGGCGAACCGCGCGGGGATGGCACCGACGGTCACCGCCGCGTCGAGCACCTGGTCGTAGAACGAGAACGACTCGGGAATGGACGAGTCGTCGCGCCCGAGGCCGAGGGTCGCGAGCCGCTCGCGCGTCGCGGCGCGGAGGCCGGCCGCGGTGCGCTCGAGCTCATCCGCGTCGATCGAGTGCGACCAGAAGGCTTCGACGGCCTTCTTCAACTCGCGATGGGGGCCGATCCGCGGGTAACCGAGAATCGTGCCGGTCGGAAAGGGGGTCAAGGGTGACATGCGGGAACTCCTCGCGAAATGGGGAGGCCGAGCAGGCGCGAACGGCAATCCGGGGAACCGTGATTCCCGGCCGGATACCGCTCCGAGCCTCCCCGCCTCGTCCGTCCGTCAGCGCCGGCGGATCGCCGTGTGCTGTCTGGAGCGGGTGCCGGGCTCGGCTTTCGCACCGCGCTCTGAACCAGCAGCGCTTGTCGTCAGTTTAACCGCCCACCGACCGCTCCGCCGTCGCCTGCGTCGCGCGTTGCGCTGTATTACGCCCGGGCCGGAGCCGCCACCGCCGCCTTGAGCTGCTCGGCGACGCGCGGGGTGGCCATCACGGTCAGCCAGGTCCCCCGCTCGTCGTAGCGGGTGTCGATCACGCGCGCCCGCTCGTGCGCCTGGGCGACCAGATCTCCCCGGTCGAAGGGTACCAGCAGCTCGAGTTCGATGTCCGGATGCGGCAGCGCCGCCGCGATGCGGGCGAGCAGTTCGTCGACGCCCTCGCCGGTCCGGGCGCTGACGAACACGGCATCGGGCTCCAAGCCGCGGAGCAGCATCCGCTGGTCGTCATCCACCAGGTCGCTCTTGTTGAAGACGACGATCTCCGGCAGGTCTCGCGCGCCGACCTCGCCGATCACGTCACGCACGGTGGCGAGCTGCGCGGCCGGGTCGGGATGGGCGCCGTCGACGACGTGCACGATGACGTCGGAGTTGCCGAGCTCCTCCAGCGTCGACCGGAACGCCTCGACGAGCTGGTGCGGCAGGTTGCGCACGAAGCCCACGGTGTCCGAGAGCGTGTAGAGCTGGCCGTCGGGGGTCTCGGTGCGCCGCACGGTCGGGTCGAGCGTGGCGAACAGGGCGTTCTGCACCAGGACGCCGGCGTGCGTCATCCGGTTCAGCAGGCTCGACTTGCCGGCGTTGGTGTAGCCGACGATCGCGGCGCTTGGCACCTCGAAGCGGTCGCGGTTGGCGCGCTTCGCCTCGCGGGCGGGCGCGAAGCCCTTGATCTGCTTGCGCAGCCGCGCCATCCGGGTGTGGATGCGGCGGCGATCGAGCTCGATCTTGGTCTCACCCGGTCCACGGCTTCCCATGCCGTTGCCCGAACCCACCTGGCCGCCGGCCTGACGGGACATCGACTCGCCCCAGCCGCGGAGCCGGGGCAGCAGGTACTCGAGCTGCGCGAGCTCGACCTGCGCCTTGCCTTCGCGGCTCTTGGCATGCTGGCTGAAGATGTCGAGGATCACGGCGGTGCGGTCGATGACCTTCACCTTCACCGCGTCTTCGAGGGCGCGACGCTGGCTCGGCGCGAGTTCGGTGTCGGCCACGACGGTGTCGGCGCCGAGCGACTGCACGACCATCGCGAGTTCCTCGACCTTGCCGCGGCCGAGGTAGGTGGCGGGGTCCGGATGCGGCCGGCGCTGCAGCAGCCCGTCGAGCACCACGGCGCCCGCGGTCTCCGCTAGGGCCGCCAGCTCGCGGAGCGAGTTCTCGGCCTCCTCGAGCCCCTGGCCCGAGTACACCCCGATCAGCACGACGTTCTCGAGGCGCAGCTGCCGGTACTCGACCTCGGTGACGTCCTCGAGCTCGGTCGACAGACCGCCGACGCGGCGCAGGGAGGCGCGCACGTCACGGTCGAACTGCTCGCCGTCGGGATCCGCGGCGAGATCGAAGCGGTCGACGTCGCCGTCCGCCTCGCGACCGAGGCCCTCGGTCTGCAGGGCCTGCGCGCCATCGAGGCCGAACCGGGTGATCCCGGCGGCCTTGGTGCCCTCACTGGCCAGCACGCGGTCGAGCATCTGATCGTCGTTCGCCGTCATCTTCGCTTAACCCTAGTTCCTCGTTTTCGATAAGTTCTCTGCATGGTCCCCCCGGAGCACTACTTCTCGGCGACGCCGGGAGGGGAGATGGTCACGCGAACCATCTCGGTGCACTTGGCGGGGCGACCCCTTGCGGTGACCACATCCAATGGCATCTTCAGCCCCGAGCGGTTGGATGCCGGCACCCAGGTCCTCCTGGGTCACGTGCCGCCGCCGCCACCCGGTGGCCATCTGCTCGATCTCGGCTGCGGCTGGGGACCGATCGCGCTCACCCTCGCGATGGATTCGCCCCACGCCACGGTCTGGGCCGTCGACGTCAACGAACGCGCTCTCGACCTGGTACGCCGAAACGCCGAAGCCTTGGGCCTCGGCAATATCAACGCTGTGACGCCCGACGATGTTCCCGACGATGTCGATCTCATGGCGATCTGGTCCAATCCGCCGATCCGCGTAGGCAAGAACGAGCTGCACGCCATGCTGATGCGGTGGCTCCCGCGCCTCGAACCCGGCACGGATGCCTGGCTCGTGGTCCAGCGCAATCTCGGGTCCGACTCGCTCCACCGCTGGCTGCAGGCGGAATTGCCGGAGGATTTCGCGGTCACCCGCGCCGCGACGAACAAGGGCTACCGGGTGCTCCGTGCACGGCGCAGGTCTGGCACCGGGATGACGCAGGAGATCACGCTGCCCTACCTGGGCGTCGAGTAGCTCGGGGCCACCGAGACCGCTCAGATCGTCAGATCGCCGTCGAACACCAGCTCGGCCGGCCCGCTGAGCGCGACGTGCTCGCCGGTGCTCGTGCTCAGCACCCGCACTCCGACCACGCCACCCGGGACCTCGACGCGCCAGATGTCGGGCGCCGCCTCCCCAGCCCAGTGCCGGATGGCCAACGCCGCCGCGGCAGCACCGGTGCCGCACGACAGCGTCTCGCCGCTGCCGCGCTCGTGCACGCGCATCCGGATGCGGCCGACGCCGTCGACGACGAGCGGCTCGGCGGGGACCACGAACTCGACGTTCGCCCCATCGGGCGGGGTCGGCGAGACGACGGGCGCATCGCTCAGGTCGAGAGCGTCGAGCTCGGCGTCGTCGGCCAGAGCGACGACCACATGCGGGTTGCCCACGCCGACCGGGAGCCCAGGGCGCGCGACATCGAGGTTCTTCGCCGAGACGGTGGCCTCGCTGTCGAGCACCACGAAAGGCCCGAGATCGACTTCGAACCCCTCGGCCGTGCGGGTCAGATCGCGCACGCCCCCACGGGTGCCCACGGCGATCGAGTCGCCGTCGTTCAGGCTCACGAGCCCGTTCTCGATGAGGAAGCTGCCGAAGACCCGGATGCCGTTGCCGCACATCTCCGCGGGGCTTCCGTCGGCGTTGTGGTAGTCCATGAACCACTCGGCGGAGGGATCCTCGGCCAGCGCCTCGGCTCCGGCCGCGAGCTTCGACGACCTCACCGCTCGGATGACGCCGTCGGCGCCCACGCCGAAGTGGCGATCGGCGATGCCGGCTAGCTCGTCGGCGTCCAGCTCGATCGCGCCATCGGGGTCGGCGAACAGCACGAAGTCGTTGCCGGTGCCGTGGCCCTTGGTGAAGTGGACGGTGGTGCTCACGGTGTCAGGCTATCGGGCCGTCGCGGGACCGCGCCGGCGACCGCGGCGCGCGCGAGTGCGACGCGCTCGGGGTCCCCGGAGTCGACCCACCGGGTTCCCGAATACCTGCCGAACCATCCCACCTGTCGCCGCGCGTAGCGACGCGTGAGGGCGGCGGACTGCTCGATCGCCTCGGACTCGCTCAGCTCGCCGTCCAACTGCGCCAGCGCCTGCGCGTAGCCGATCGCGCGGGCGGCCGTGACGCCCAGGCCGGCCGGACGCAGCGCCGCCACCTCTTCGACCAGGCCGTCGCGCCACATCCCGGCGACGCGGGCATCGAGTCGATCGATGAGGGTCGCGCGATCCGTCCGCAGGCCGATCGTGACGGCCGGGCGCCACAGATCCTCCTCGCTCGGAAGCCCGGCGCCGAATGGCTCGCCGGTGATCGCGACCACCTCGAGCGCCCGCACCAGCCGGCGTCCGTTGTGCGGCCCGATGGCCTGCGCCGCGACGGGGTCCACGGCGTGCAGCCGCCGATGCAGGGTGCCGGGACCGTCGGCCAGCAGCTCGCTCTCCAGTTGTTCGCGCACCACCGGATCGTGGCCGGGGAACCGGAAGTCGTAGAGCACGCTCGACACGTAGAGCCCGCTTCCGCCGACCAGGATGGGCGCGGCGTCCCGACTCAGGATGTCGTCGATCGCGGCGCGTGCGGCGAGCTGGTAGGCGGCGACGCTGGCCTCCTCGCTCGGATCGAGCACGTCGAGCAGGTGATGCGGGATGCCGCGGCGCTCGTCGAGCGGGACCTTCGCGGTGCCGACATCCATCCCCCGGTAGAGCTGCATGGCGTCGGCGTTGACGATCTCCGCCGAGCGGCCGTCTGCGGCAAGGGATTCCGCGAGCTCGAGGGCGAGCGCCGACTTGCCTGTACCGGTCGCTCCGACGATCGCGACGAGCGCGGTCATCGAGTCGGACCGAAGCCCGAGACGGGCACCGGCGCTGGGGTCGCGGCGAAGGTCAGCAATGACCTTCGCCCTATCGCTCCACCGAGCGAAGGGTCGGAAGCCCGATGTTCACCGCGCCGCCACTCCCGGCAGGGGCGTGGGCGGGAAGCTCGCAGCTCTCGGCCTCGGCGCGGTCGTTGGCGTCGCCGGCACGGGTGCGCCGCACCGGCAGGGCGTCACCCGCCGGGGCGGCGATCAGGAAGTGCGGGGCGGTGCGCGTCACGACGACGCTGACCACGTCGCCGGGCCGCGGGATCTCGCTGCCGGCCGGCACGTCGAAATGCACCAGACGATTGTCTTCGGCGCGACCCGACATGCGCGCGTCCCTGCCGTCGCGACGCCCTTCACCGGATGCGACGAGCACCTCGACCGGCGTGCCGATCAGCTTGACGTTCTCTTCGCCGGAGATGCGCTCCTGGAGCTCGGTCAGGCGCTCGTAACGCTCCTGCACGACCTCCTTCGGCACCTGGTCGGGAAGGGTCGCCGCCGGGGTCCCGGGGCGGATCGAGTACTGGAAGGTGTAAGCCGAGGCGAAGCGCGCCTGCTCGACGACGCGGAGGGTGTCGGCGAAGTCCTCCTCGGTCTCGCCCGGGAAGCCGACGATGATGTCGGTCGTGATCGCCGCGTTCGGGATGCGGCTCCGCACCCGCTCCAGGATCCCGAGGAACTTCTCGGAGCGGTAGGAGCGGCGCATCGCCTTGAGGATGCGGTCCGAGCCGGACTGCAGGGGCATGTGCAGCTGCGGCATCACGTTGGGAGTCTCGGCCATCGCGTCGATGACGTCGTCGGTGAAGGCGGCGGGGTGCGGACTGGTGAAGCGCACGCGCTCGAGGCCCTCGATCTCGCCCGCGGCGCGGAGCAGCTTGCCGAAGGCGAGACGGTCTCCGAACTCGACCCCGTAGGAGTTGACGTTCTGGCCGAGCAGCGTGACCTCGACGGCGCCGTCGTCGACGAGCAGCTCGATCTCGCTCAGGATGTCGCCGGGCCGGCGATCTTTCTCCTTGCCGCGCAGCGACGGCACGATGCAGAAGGTGCAGGTGTTGTTGCACCCGACCGAGATGGAGACCCAGCCGCTGTAGGTCGACTCACGATGTGTGGGCAGTGTCGAGGGGAAGATCTCGAGCGACTCGAGGATCTCGAGCTGCGCCTCGCCGTTGTGCCGGGCACGCTCGAGCAGGGTGGGCAGGGACCCCATGTTGTGAGTGCCGAACACGACGTCGACCCATGGGGCCTTCTCGAGGATGACCGACTTGTCCTTCTGAGCCAGGCAGCCGCCGACCGCGATCTGCATCCCCTCGTGCTCGCGCTTCGTACTCGCGAGATGGCCGAGCGTGCCGTAGAGCTTGTTGTCGGCGTTCTCGCGCACGGCGCAGGTGTTGATCACGACCACATCAGCCGGTGAACCGTTGGCCCGGATGTATCCGGCTGCCTCGAGCGAGCCGCTCAGGCGCTCGGAGTCGTGCACGTTCATCTGGCAGCCGAAGGTGCGCACCTCATAGGTGCGGGGCCGGTCGAGGGCCTCCGGCACCGAGGAGGAATCCAACAGAGTCATGGTGCGCTCAGCTTACGTCGACCTCAGCCTGCCGCTGTATTACTGGAACCGCACCCGTGACGCCGGCGTCGACGGGAGCGCGTGCTCGACGGCGGCGCGGACCGTGCTGCCCGAGTAGCCACGCCGCATCAGGAACGCGCTGAGGCGGCGCACCGCGGTCTCGCGGTCGTAGGACCGCAGCTGGGATGCCCGCTTGACCGCGATCTCGCGGGCGCGGCCGAGTTCGTCGCCGGTGTCCACGAGTTCGAGGGCGTATTCGATCGCGGCCGGTGTGAGGAGCCGACGTGTCAGCTCCGCGGCGATCGCCGAACGACCGAGCCCTTTGCGCTCCTGCAGGATGCCGACCAGGTTCTGCGCGAGCGCCAGGTCGTCGATCAGGCCAACGCCTTCGAGCCGTTCCAGCTCGGCGGCGACCGTGTCGTCATCCAGTTCGCGCGCGCGCAGACTGCGCTCGACCTCGCGCTTGGACATCCCGCGGCGGGTCAGCGCGTTCATGCTGACGCGCTCTGCCTTCGCGGCGGCGCGTGCCTCGGCTCGGCCCTCGGCCGAGGCCGCGTGCTCATCCGCCGCGCGCCGCTCGGTGAGCTGGGCCTCGATCTCGGACTCCAGCTGACCGAAGACCGAGCTCAGCGTTGGCAGGTCCGACGGGGCGGCGGCTTCGGCCTTCGCCGGCCGCGCGCCGGGCAGGTACGTCACCGGCGCCAGGCCGTCGCAGCGGGCGGCGCGTGCCGCCCCATCGGACCTCTGCATGTTCTCTGCCCGCTCGCTACTCGCCCACGGCCATGCGGGCCACGAGCTCGTCGTCGATCGACTCCGGGAAGGACTCCTCAGCCGCAGCCTTCGCCGCCGCGCCCTTGGGAGCAGCAGTCGCAGGTGCCGCGGGGGCCTCGACGACCGGAGGAGCGGCGGCGGCTGCCGCCGCAGCGGCCTTGCCGATCTCGCCGACGCCGAGCTTGACCAGGATCTTGTTCTCGATCTCGGTCGCGGTGTCGGGGTTCTCGAGCAGGAAGTTGCGGGCATTCTCTTTGCCCTGGCCCAGCTGGTCGCCGTCGTAGGTGTACCAGGCGCCCGACTTGCGGACGATCTCGTGCTCCACGCCGTAGTCGATCAGACTGCCCTCACGGGAGATGCCGGTGCCGTAGAGGATGTCGAACTCGGCCTGCTTGAAGGGCGGGGCCATCTTGTTCTTGACGACCTTGACGCGGGTGCGGTTGCCGACGGCATCCGTTCCGTCTTTCAGCGTCTCGATGCGGCGGATGTCGAGTCGCACTGAGGCGTAGAACTTGAGCGCCTTGCCGCCGGATGTGGTCTCGGGCGAGCCGAAGAACACGCCGACCTTCTCGCGGAGCTGGTTGATGAAGATCATCGTGGTGCCGGTCTGGCTGAGCCCGCCGGTGAGCTTGCGGAGTGCCTGGGACATCAGACGGGCCTGCAGGCCGACGTGCGTGTCGCCCATCTCGCCCTCGATCTCGGCGCGGGGCACGAGCGCCGCGACGGAGTCGATGACGATCAGGTCGATCGAACCGGAGCGGACGAGCATGTCGGCGATCTCGAGCGCCTGCTCTCCCGTGTCGGGCTGCGAGACGAGCAGCGAGTCGATGTCGACACCGAGCTTCTTGGCGTACTCCGGGTCGAGCGCGTGCCCCGCGTCGATGAAGGCCGCGATGCCGCCGCCCTTCTGGGCGTTGGCGATGGCGTGCAGCGTGAGCGTGGTCTTGCCCGAGGACTCCGGGCCGTAGATCTCGACGATGCGGCCGCGGGGAAGACCCCCGATGCCGAGCGCGACATCCAGCGCGATGGAGCCGGTGGGGATGATGGCCACCGGCGCGCGCTCGTCACTGCCGAGGCGCATGACGGAACCCTTGCCGAACTGGCGGTCGATCTGAGCGAGAGCCGTCTCGAGGGCTTTCTCGCGGTCTGCTGGTGAGGGCATGGCCCGTCTCCTTCTGCTTGAGGCCCGTCGGACGACGGTGCCGGATGGTGCGCCCGTAGGCTGCCGTTCCGGCTCCGACCGATGGGGCAAGGTCGGAGATGTAGCGACAGGGCTGGTGTTGCTTGGTAGTGGTGACGCTATGCCCGGGTTCCGACATTTCTCGGGACCGACGGGCATCTCGTGCACAACTCGTCTTCGAAAGACGTTGGTGAGGAGACTATCCGACATCCGAACGGATGTTCGAGCGATTTCACCGCGGCGTGTCGCCCGCGTCACCCCGTGAAAGTACGGGTCGGCCGCATTCTCGGTCGCGAAAGGACGCGGAACCCCGTACTTTCGCCCAAGGGCGGGGCGGCTAGCCGCGCGGCGGCGTCGGACGTCCGGCGCCGTGCCAGCGCTGCGGCGGGACCTCCTGGGCGGCACACAGCGCGAACCACACCTCGCGCGCGGGCACGCCGGCGGCGAGCGCCTCATCCGGCGTCCGGTTGCCGAGCGCGACCACGACGACGTCGCGGCGCAGAACGCGCCCGAAGGCGCCGAACTCCTCGGTGATGGCGAGCTCGAACTCGCTCAGCTTCATGGAACCCACCCTAGGGAGAAACGAACGAGGGCCCCGACCGAAGCCGGGACCCTCGTGAAATCGTGCGTTCGGATCAGCGGATCGCGAGATCCGCGTCGAACTCCGCAACCAGCTCGTCGGGGAGCGTGTCGGGGACCACCGACACCCCCTCGATGATCGCGAGGCGGTCGCCCACTTCGCGCATGATCACCGAGATGGGGGTGTCCAGAGCATCCGCGACGGATGCCAGGATCTCCGAGCTGGCCTCTTTCTGGCCGCGCTCCACCTCGCTCAGGTAGCCGAGGGCCACGCTCGCGCGGCCCGCCACCTGACGCAGGGTCATCGCCTTCTGCAGACGGAAGTCACGGAGAACATCGCCGATTTCCTGACGTACCAGAACCATGGTGTCCTCCTTTTCACTCCGACCGGATCCGGTCGGTGGTTCCGACCGGGGCGCTAACCCTATCCCGGTCGATACGCAAACTCTAAATCGTGTCGCCAGGGACTTGCCTGTGACGACACCGCATGTAACGAGATCGAAACGCGTGCTATTCCGCCAGCAGCTCGAGCGCGAACATGAGTGATTCGGAGACAGTAGCCGAGCGGATGGATGCCCGGTCACCCCCCAAGGTGAGGCCGCGGGCCTCGACGCGCTCGCCAAGAGGTGTGCCCATGGCGAGCCCGATCCACACCTCGCCGACCGGATGCCCATCCTGCGGATCCGGGCCGGCCACCCCCGTGGTGGCGAGCCCGAGGTCGGCCGGTGCCCCGTCGTGCCCGAGCCGCTGCCGCACCCCTGACGCCATCTGCCGGGCCACGTCGGGGTCGATCGGGCTGCGCTCGGCGAGCAACCGGGCGTCGACACCGAGCAGGGTCGACTTGAGCTCGGTGGCGTAGGCGACCACTCCCCCGCGCACCACGGCCGACGCGCCGGGCACCCCCACCAGCTCGGCGACCACGAGGCCGCCGGTCAGCGATTCGGCGACGGCGATCGTCATCCGCCGCCCGGTCAGTTCGGCGACCAGGCGCACGGCGAGGTCGTGCGCGCCCTGCCGGTCGGACACGGGGACAGCGGGGTCCGGCACGGCTACTCGGGCAGCTCGATGCGCTTCGCGCGCCCGGCCTTGTACGCCTGGTACAGGTACTCCACGCCGCTGACCACGGTGAGCACCAGGGCGAGCACGATCAGCACCGCGTTGACCCAGTTGATCCAGCCGCCCAGGAACTGCCAGAACGGGAACAGCGCGAACGAGATCGCGACCGCCTGCACCACGGTCTTGACCTTGCCGAGCCAGGATGCCGCGATCACCCGGTCGCGCAGCGCGATGAAGCGGTACACGGTGATGCCGATCTCGCGGACCAGGATCACGATCGTGATCCACCAGGGGATCTCGCCCAGGATCGACAACACGACCAGCGCGCCACCGGTGAGCACCTTGTCGGCGATCGGATCGATGATCTTGCCGAGATCGGTCACCAGGTTGCGCTGACGGGCGAGCAGCCCGTCCACCGAGTCGGTGGTGATGGCGAAGACGAACAGCACGGCGGCGATGTAGCGCAGGTAGCCGTCCTGGCCGTTGTCCCAGAGCAGCAGCCAGATGAAGACGGGAGCCAGCAGGATCCGGATGACCGTCACGATGTTCGCGATGTTGCCCGCGCTCGCCGGCGTATCGCCGATGGCCACCACGCGGCCCTTCATCGGGTTGACGTTCTTCGGATGCTCGGGCACGTGTCCGGGATCCGACGGGGTCGAGCCAGCGAGGGACGCCATGCGCGCTACTCCCTGCCGGTCAGCTGCCAGGCGTCCTCGTCCGAGGGGCCGTCATCGTCAGGATATCCGTTCGCGCTGGAAGACGGCCCGTCTCCGCGCAACGACGCGAGCACCTCGGCCAGTTGCTCCGGCTTCACCAGAACATCCCGGGCCTTCGAGCCCTCGCTGGGTCCCACGATCTCGCGCGACTCCATCAGGTCCATCAGGCGGCCGGCCTTCGCGAATCCGACCCGCAGTTTGCGCTGCAGCATCGAGGTCGACCCGAACTGGGTGCTCACCACGAGCTCGACGGCCTGCAGCAGCAGATCGATGTCGTCGCCGATATCGCCGTCGACCTCCCTCTTCTCGACCACCGCGGCGACATCCTCGCGGTATTCCGGCCGAGCCTGCTCGGTCACGTGCTTGACCACGGCCGCGATCTCGTCCTCGGCCACCCAGGCGCCCTGCACCCGGATCGCCTTCGACGCGCCCATCGGCAGGAACAGCCCGTCACCCTGCCCGATCAACTTGTCGGCTCCTGGCTGGTCCAGGATGACGCGGCTGTCGGTCATGCTCGACACCGCGAACGCCAACCGCGATGGCACGTTCGCCTTGATCAAGCCGGTGACGACATCCACCGACGGACGCTGGGTGGCGAGCACGAGGTGGATGCCCGACGCCCGCGCAAGCTGCGTGATGCGCACGATCGAGTCCTCGACGTCGCGCGGGGCGACCATCATGAGGTCTGCGAGCTCGTCGACGACGACGAGCAGATAGGGATACGGCTGCAGCACCCGCTCGGAACCCTGCGGCAGCACGATCTCGTTGGCGAGCACCGCGCGATTGAAGTCGTCGATGTGACGGAAGCCGAACGACGCGAGGTCGTCGTAGCGCATGTCCATCTCTTTCACGACCCACTGCAGCGCCTCTGCAGCCTTCTTCGGGTTCGTGATGATGGGCGTGATCAGGTGCGGAACGCCCTGGTACGCCGCGAGCTCGACGCGCTTCGGGTCGATCAGCACCATCCGCACCTCGGCCGGCTTGGCACGCATCAGGACGCTGCTGATCATCGAGTTGATGAAGCTGGACTTGCCGGACCCGGTCGCGCCGGCCACCAGCAGGTGCGGCATCTTGGCCAGGTTCGCCACGACGAAGCCGCCCTCGACGTCCTTGCCGAGTCCGATCGTCATCGGGTGCACGCTCTTGGCAGCGGCGCCCGAGCGCAGCACGTCGCCGAGCGAGACGATCTCGCGATCCTTGTTCGGGATCTCGATGCCGATCGCGCTCTTGCCCGGGATCGGCGAGAGGATGTTGACCTCGTTGCTCGCCACCGCGTACGACAGGTTCTTGGCCAGGGCGGTGACCCGCTCGACCTTGACGCCGTGCCCGAGCTCGACTTCGTAGCGCGTGACGCTCGGGCCGCGGCTGAACCCTGTGACCCTGGCGTCCACCTGGAACTGACTCAACACACTGGTGATCGCGGCGATCACCTCGTCGTTGGCAGGGGTCTTGGCCTTGGGCGGTGTGCCCGCACTCAGAATGGATGCCGCGGGCAGCCGGTATGGCCGCTTGTTCTGGGCGTTCGGCCTGTTGGTCGGGGCGGCCCTGCCGTCGTTGTTCAGCGCGGCGCCGTCGAACTCCCCCGCTGCGCCGCGCTCGGCCGCGCTGCCGAACCCGGGAAGCGGCGCCGGCCCGTCTTCGCGCAACCCGGTCGCGCCGCTCTCGACTTCGCCGGTGAAGCGTTTGACGGCATCCTCGGCGCGCACCAGCTCTTCGAGCAGGTCGATGTCGAACTGGTCGTCGCCCTTGGTGTGGTCGATGATGTCGGTGACCTGGTCGGCGCCTGCTTCTGATGAGCGCAGAACAGGCGAGTCGAAGGCCGGCTCGGTGTTCTTCGGCTTGCCGCGGCGCCACCAGGGCATTGACGAGGGGTCGTCGAGCTCGAGCCCGAGGTCGCTGAGCGTGCCGAACTCGGGCGCGTCGCCGGCCGCGGGCTTTTCGCGCGGCTCCGGCGCCTGGGCGCCGAACAGGTAGGCGTAGAGCTCGCGAAGACGGAATCCGATCTTGTTCGGAGGCGTCTTGGTCATGATGAAGATCGAGAGCAGCGCGAAGCCGCCGAAGATCACGACGGCGAGCCAGCCGGCGCTCACCGAGACGAACGGCTGCCCCACGATCCAGCCGACGATGCCGCCCCCGTGCGCCAGCGCCACCGCGCCGTCCTTCGGCTGCGGGTGGCCGCCGAACACATGGCTGAGCCCGCTGATCGAGATGAGCATGACGCCGAGACCGATACCGAGGCGCGTGTTGTCGTGCACCGTCGCCGGATGCCGGAACAGCCAGACCGCGAACACCAGCATGATCACCGGCAGGGCGAACGCGACGCGGCCGAGCAACCCGCCGAAGGTGTAGGCGTCGAGCGAGATCGCGACGTCATTGTTGGGCACGAACCATTCGACGATCGCGCCGCTGACGGCGAGCACCACGAGGAAGAAGGGGACGCCGTCGCGGCGCTCGTCTTTGGCGAGCGTCTCGCGACCGAACAGCCGAGCCGCGCCGCCGACGACGTGCGCCAGTCCGAGCCACGCGCTGCTCAGCAGGCCGGGTTCCTCGATCGGCAGGGCGTTCTTGGCCGGGTACTTCTTGGTGCGCTGGGCACTGGTCGCACCGCGCGCGCTCGATCCGCGCGTCGTACTCGTCCGGGCGCGCGGGGTCGACGACCGTGTACTCGTGGCCATGTGGTCACGGTAGCCGCGGGGCGCGACAGGGTGGCGGAGGCGCGCTGCGCTGGTCACTCCGCCGCATGGATGACGCTGGCCAAGATGGCGACCCCTTCGACGATGGCGGCGGCGTCGGGTTTGGCGTATCCGAAGATCAGACCGGCGCTCGCCGATTCTGCGATGCGATGCGGACCGAGACCGTTGAGCCCGAGCCCCCGTGAGGCGGCGGTCTCGACGATCGCCTTTTCGTCCATTCCGGTCGGGAGCCACGCCATCAGATGCAGTCCGGCAGAGATCCCGGTCGGACGCAGTTCGGGAAGACGTGCGGTCAGTTCTCGCAGAAGCACGTCGCGGCGCGATCGGTAGATCGGCCGCATGCGTCGCAGATGGCGATTGAACTCCCCGCTGTTGAGAAAATCTGCAAACGTCAACTGATCGAAGATCGACGAGCCCCGATCGGCGGCGACCTTGGCCTCGGCAAGGCGCTCGGTGACCTGGGCGGGCGCAACGATCCATCCCATCCGAAGTCCCGGTGCGAGGGTCTTGCTTGCCGACCCGGTGTAGATCACCCGATCCGGGGCGAGACCCTGAAGGGCACCGACCGGTTCCTGGTCGTACCGGTACTCGGCGTCGTAGTCGTCTTCGACGATCAGCCCACCCGTTCGGTGCGCCCACTCGATCAGGGCGGTACGGCGTTCGGGAGAGAGCACCGCGCCCGTGAGTTGATGCGCCGGCGTCACGAGCACGGCGCGGGCCCGGGACCGCTCGAGTTCGGTGACGTCCAGACCCGATTCGTCGACCGGGATACCGATGATCTCGAGGCCCGCGGCCGACGCGACAGGACGGACGTCGTCGAATGAGGGATCTTCGACCGCGAGCACCTGGCGCCCACTCGCAATGAAGAACTGGGAGATCAGCGAGAAGGCCTGTGCGAACCCGCTGCAGATCAGGATGTTCTCCGGCGACGCCCACGTTCCCCGAACCCGATTGAGATGGTTGACGAGCGCCTCGCGAAGTTCGGGTGCCCCGAAGCCGTCGAGGTAGATCAGTCGATCCGTCGGCGCCTCGGCAACGACACGTCTGGCCGCGCGCGCCCAGGCCGCCCTGGGGAACTGCGAAACGTCGGGGCGGCCGTAGAGCATGTCGATGCGCGGCCTCGTCGCCGGCGCGGGTTCGTGGGCGGTTTCGATCTGGTTCTGAGTCGCGGAGACCTGCGTGTACCCGCCGGGACGGCTGAGGATGTACCCCTCGGCCGTGAGTTGCTGGTACGCCTCGATCACCACGCCGCGCGACACTCCGAGATCGTCGGCCAGGACCCGGCTCGACGGGAGCTGGCTTCCGTGCTTCATGCGCCCGCTGCGGATGGCATCGCGGATCGCCGCCTCGAGTTGATGGTGAAGTGGGCTATCGCTATGGCGGTCGAGAACCACGAGAAAGTCACCGGCACCGCTACCGGTCTTGATATCGGTCATCGAATTGGACCTTACCTGCACACCTCGCACCTGCCAGAGTCGCCCTCGCGAACTCCTCCACTTCGGCCGAAAGGTGCATCACATGTCCGGACCCGCGTATGACCTGGAAATCATCGAGACCTTCCGCGCGGCGCCGGCCACCGTCTTTGCGGCGTGGACCGACACCGATCGTCTCGTTCAGTGGTGGCGCATCCCTGGCTACACCACGCCGCGCGACCGCGCAGCGATCGAGCTCCGCGAGGGCGGAGTGTGGAGCGTGACGACCGTGAGCGACGCTGACGGATCGAGCATTCCTTTCCGGGGGACGATCCGCGTCGCCGACTCCCCCTCGCGCCTGGTGCTCTCCCTCGACAACGAGCCGAGCGCCGAGGCCGAGCAGCATTCGGAGATGGTCATCGATCTGGTGGCCGTCGCCGAGGGAACCCGGATGGAGTTCCACCATCACGGGTTCGGTGGTGCCGACGACAAAGCGGAACTTCAAGGTGGCTACTCAAGCGTCTTCTTTCCCAGCCTCGCCGCATATCTGGCATCCGCCTGAACCCGACCCCGCACAGAGCAGTCACGAAGGAGAACACCATGCGCCGTCTCACCAACACCACGTACGTCAGCCTCGACGGCGTCACGGAACGTCTGCAGGACTGGCACTTCCAGTACCACGACGCTGAGGCTGAAGCGGTCGCCATGGAGGACCTGGTCGCGAGCGACGCCGTTCTCATGGGGCGCAAGACGTACGACGGGTTCGCCGTGGTCTGGCCTGCGCGGACGGACGAGTACTCCCAACGCATGAACAGCATCACGAAGTACGTGGCGTCAACGAGCTTGACCCGGGCCGACTGGAACAACTCGCACATCCTGGACGGCGACCTGGTCGACCAGATCACTGGGCTCAAGAGCGAACCGGGACTCGACATCGTGTCCTACGGCTTCGGTTCTATTGCGAGGACTCTTCTGTCGGCGGGCCTCCTCGACGAGGTCCGGTTCTGGGTCCACCCGGTTTTGGCGGGCCGGGCAGACCCCGATGAGCTGCTCTTCCGCCACGCCGACCCGGCTTTCCTCACCTTGACAGCGACGCGCGTGCTGGAAACCGGAATCGTGGTGCTGACCTATCAACCGACCGCGATGGAATGACGTCAAGATGAGCACAGGGCGAGCGGCGCGTCACGCGCCGCTCGCCCTTTTCTTGTGCCTGTTCACCTGCATGACAGGAATTGGTCTGTTCTCAGGAGCACCAATTGGATCTCAACACCGAACCAGTTCCTTTCTAACGTCGAGTGCATGACAACCCTCCTTGATTCCGCCTCGGTGACGGCGCCATTCGCCCGACGTCCCATCGTCACGCGAGCCCTGCTGGTCAGATTCGTCTCGATCATCGCGCTCTCGTTCAGCTACTTCCTCCCTCTTGCAGCCATCCCGGTCTTCACCAGCGCGATCGCGGGCGGGGGTGCCGCGGGATTCACCAATGGAGCCCTCCTGATCTCCACCGTTGTCGGGGAGATCGCTGCCCCATGGATCCTGGCCCTCACCGGCTATCGGGCCGGACTCGCGCTCGGGCTCTTCCTTCTCGGCGCGCCGGCTCTCGCTCTCCTTGTCATCCCGACGCTCCCGGCTGTCGTGCTGGTGTGCGCCGCGCGGGGCTTCGGATTCGGGCTCGCCGTCGTCGCAGGAGGCGCACTCACGGCTGCCATCGTCCCTCAGGAGCGTCGCGGTGAAGCCCTCGCCATGACGGGTGTGGTCAGCGGAATCCCGTCGCTGGTGGCGATGCCGCTCGGCGTGTGGCTCGCGTACCACGGCGGACTCGACGTGGTCTTTCTGCTGACCGCCGTTGCGCCTCTCGCCGCCATCGTGAGTCTGCACTGGCTTCCGAGCGGATCAGCTCCTGTTGGACGCGAGAACGGAATGCTGAGTGGGCTCCGCGACGGCGGCTTGATGCGCCCAGCAGCAGTCTTTGCGATCAGCGCAGCGGCGGCCGGCGCGTTCGTGACCTACCTGCCTCTTGCCGTCGACTCGGAGCGCAGTTGGCTGGCCTCGGCCGCCCTGTTTGTACAACCCACCTGTACGACCGTCGGCATCTGGATTGCGGGACGCTTGTCGGACCGTCACCCGCGGGTACCGCTGCTGGCACCGGCGATCTTCCTCGGTGCCGTGGGGATGGCCGCTCTCGCCGCCGTGCACTCCCCCGCCTCGGTGCTCGCCGGAGCTGTCGCATTCGGACTCGCTTTCGGAATTCTCGACAACGCGACCGTCACCCGC
>DASYDQ010000054.1:0-56056 GCA_036499485.1 Pseudolysinimonas sp.
GCCGAGCCGAACAAGCACACGCAGGAGCTGTACGCCGCGCTCGACTCGGTCGTCCAGGCCGTGCTGACCGACAAGAACGCCGACATCGACGCACTGCTGAAGGGTGTCAACACCCAGATCCAGGCGCTGATCGACGCCGACTCGAAGTAGCCCGATCCGGGGCCGGCAGTTCCAGAATGGGAACTGCCGGCCCCACCCCTTGCTCTCCCGAACCGGAACAGACAGACCTCGATGACGACTTCTCCCGCTTCACTGACCGTGCGGCCGCCCGCAGTCCGGCCGCCTCGGCGCCGCACCCCCCTCACCTGGATCCGCGGTGGCGGCCCCGCCAACCTGCTGTTCCTGATTCCGATGCTGGTGATCTTCGGGGTCTTCTCCTGGGGACCGATCGTCGAGTCGGTCGTGATGAGCGTGCAGCACACCAACTTCGTCACCGCGCCGACCTTCGTCGGCCTCGACAACTTCACGGCGCTGTTCCGTGACCCCCTGGTGCCGATCGCCGTGCAGAACACCGCGTGGTTCGCGCTCCTCGCGCTGATCTTCGGCTACCCGATCCCTCTCGTGGTCGCGGTCCTGATGAGCGAGGTGCGGCGCGGTCGTGGCGTGTTCAGCGCTCTCGCCTACCTGCCGGTCGTCGTGCCGCCGGTGGTCTCCGTCTTGCTGTGGAAGATCTTCTTCGACGCCAGCCCGCACGGACTCTTCAACACCATCCTGAGCTGGTTCAGCATCCCGCCGCAGCCCTGGATCCAGAGCGCCGCCACCGCGATGCCGTCCATCGTGCTCGAAGCGACCTGGGCCGCCGCGGGCAGCACCGTCATCATCTATCTGGCCGCCCTGACCAGCGTTCCGCCCGAGCTCTACGACGCCGCAGAAGTGGATGGCGCGGGCATCTGGCAGAAGATCTGGCACGTCACCCTGCCTCAGCTGCGGCCCGTGCTGCTGGTCACGTTCATCCTGCAGATCATCGGAACGGCGCAGGTCTTTCTCGAACCCTTCCTGCTGACCTTCGGCGGGCCCGCGAACTCGACGCTGACGATCCTGCAGCTGATCTTCCGCTACGCCTTCCAGAACAGCATCGGGCTCGATTACGGCAAGGCGACTGCCCTGAGCATCCTGCTCGCGCTGTTCCTTGCCCTGTTCTCGATCGTGTACTTCCGCATCACCAAGGCCTGGAGCGACAATTGACCACGACGACGGAGACTCCCTCCGGGGTGCTTGCGGAAGGCGAGATCGACGCCGTCGAGACCGGCGCGACCGTCAAGCCCCGCCGCACTCGCAAGCCATCCGCGGAGCAGAGCGACCGCGGGATCGCGTCGCACTCGGACTGGCGCCGCCCGAGCGTCTGGTTCGGGATGTCGACCGTCCACCTCATCCTGCTGATCCTGCTGATCCTGTGGGGCATCGGCCCGCTGCTCTGGCTGCTCAAGTCGGCGGTGACGCCCACTCAGGACACCCTGCAGAATCCGATCGCGGTGTTCCCGAACGGCTGGGACTGGAACAACGTCCTCACAGCCTGGAACACCGTCGGCATCGGCGTGCAATTCCTCAACACGATCTGGGTCGCGATCGGCTCCTGGTTCGTGCAGCTCTTCGTCGCGACAACAGCGGGCTACGCGCTCGCGGTGCTCCGACCCAGGTACGCCCCGATTTTCAACGGCCTGGTGCTCGCGACGCTCTTCGTGCCGGGCGTCGTGCTGCTCGTTCCGCTGTACCTGACGGTGCTGCATCCACCGTTGATCGGGCATTCCCTGATCGACACCTTCTGGGCGGTCTGGTTGCCGGCCGGGGCGAACGCCTTCAACATCCTGCTCGTGACGCGCTTCTTCAACAATCTGCCGCGTGAGATCTTCGAGGCGGCCAAGACGGATGGTGCTGGACCGTTCCGGCTGTTCTGGTCGATCGTGCTGCCGATGTCGCGACCGATCCTCGGGGTGGTGTCGGTCTTCGCGATCATCAACGCCTGGAAGGACTATCTCTGGCCGAGGCTGGTGCTCACGAATCCGGCCGTGCAACCGCTGTCGGTGCGGCTGCCGAACATCCAGTCGCAGACCGATCTCGGGGTGTTCCTGGCGGCCCTGGCGATCTCGATGATCATCCCGATCGTGCTGTTCCTGGTGTTCCAGCGGCTGTTCCTGCGCAGCGCGGGGCTGGGCGGGGCGGTCAAGGGCTAGGGCTAGGGGAGCAGCTCGACCCGCTGCCCCAGGAACGCGCCGTAGCGCTTCGCGGCGGCGGCGATCCCGGAGCGCGTTGAATCGGGGATGCCGTGCAGCGGCACCAGTTCCAGGTCAACCCGCTTCGCACGCGCCGTGCGCCGCCAGGAGCCGACGACCTCGCCGTTGACCACGACGGTGGACAGGAACATCCCATTGCCGCCCGGGACGATGACGGCGGTATCGGCGCCGGAGAGCGGCGCGCTGCGGTCGGAGTAGCCCAGCAGGTACTCGTCGAAGCCGGGGAGCAGGCGCACGGCGCGGGCCGCCGGCTCGAGGCCGGGGCGGAGGTAGTAACGCACGCCGTCCAGCTCGAGCTCGTCGAGCTGCTCGCGGGCGGCGGCGATGGCGGATCGCGCCTCGGTGAGGGTGAGGGACGACCACCAGGCGAAATCCCGCTCGGTCGCCGGCCCGTGCGACAGGAAGTAGCGCAGCGCGAACTCGCGCAGGGCGTCGGGCCGGTCGGGGATCCGCGGATCCGGCACGCGATGCTCGAGCAGGGCGTACTCGTTCTGGCCGACCAGCACGAGCACGGCGGTCTGCGCCAGCTGCCCGAGCAGGTGGACGCCGCGCTGCCCGGTCGTCGGCAGCCCGCCATGCTCCCAGGCCTCGAACAGCGCGGCGCGCGAGATCGTCGCGCCGCCGTGCAGCCGTTCGCGGGCGATCCGCTCGGCGCGGTCGAACTCGGCCTGCTCGAGTTCGAGTTGGCGGCGGCGGCCCTCGGCGGCGCGGACCATGCGCTCACCGGTGACGGACAACATCCACGGCAGGTCCTCGGCCACCACGAAGTGCAGCGTGCCGCGCATCGGCCAGGAGCGCACGAACGCACCCGTCTCGTGCACGGTCTCGATCTGCGAACGGGTCGCGGATGCGGTGCGCAGCCCGAGCGACCAGAGGGCACCCGGGTAGTCCTGAGCCTGCATCGCGAGCAGATCCCGCACGACCTCGGTGGGATCGTCAGGCGCCGAATCGCCGCGCGGGCGGACGATGCCCTGCGCTGCGAGCCGCAGGGCGGTCAGGCGCCGACGAGCCGGGGAGAAGTCACGGGAGGGCACCCGCCCAGTATCGCGGGAGCGACCGACTCAGCCGGAGAAGGGGAGGGTCGGCAGCTGCACGTCGGTGACGGTGCCGCCGTCGGAGGTTGTGCTGCTCACGGGGGTGACCGAGGTCGGCGTGACAGAGGCCTGCGCGGCGACGGGCGAGAGCGCGACGATGCCGAGGCCGGCCAGCGCCATGATGCCGAGGCCCAGCGAGACGCTCAGCACGCCCCGTGCCTTCGTGAGCTGTGCGGCCCGGTACTGGCGCACGACCGTCAGCACGATGGCGACGAACGCCGTGACGCCGCCGGCGAGGATCAGGGCGGCGATCAGTCCGGAATCGGGTGCAGACATGGGGGATGCCTTCGGGTGGGGGACCGCGGCCGGGGAACCGCGGGCACTGCTGAGAGGGGGTTCGATCTAGGTCCACCATAAGGAGGACACGAGCAGATCACCGTCAAGCTATCAGCCCCCGTTCTGGGGGGTCAAGAGGCGCCCGTCATCCGGTCCGCTGGTCGAACGGCTGCTCGGCCTCGAGCAGACCGAGCCGTTCGAACTCCTCGATCATCCCGGCGCCGTCGTCCGCGTAGATCCACGGGACCCCTGCGGCCTCGTGCTCGGAGGCCAGGCTGCGCCCGCCTGCGAGCACCGCCTGCCCCGGGGTCAGGCGCCGGATCGCGACCGCGGCGACGTTCTGCGGGTGCGCCGCGGCGAACTCGGCGTAGAGCTGCTCGTCGTGCTGCCCGTCGTCCCCGATCAGCAGCCATCTCACCGCGGGGAACTCCTGAGCGAGCCGCGCCAGGCTGGCCCGCTTGTGCTCCGGCCCGCTGCGGAACCAGCGCTCGCGCGTCGGCCCCCAGTCGGTCAGCAACAGGGCTCCTCGCGGGTACACGTTGCGCTCCAGGAACCGCGTCAGCGTCGGTGCCACGTTCCACGCGCCGGTGGAGAGGTAGATCACCGGGGAGCCGGGATGCTCCTGCCGCAGCCGCGAGTACAGCACGGCCATGCCCGCGACCGGGCGGCGGGCGTGCTCGTCGAGCACGAAGGTGTTCCACGCGGCGAGCAGCGGACGCGGGAGTGCCGTGACCATCACGGTGTCGTCGACGTCGGACAGGACCCCGAAGGTCACCCCGTCGGCAATCACGAAGACGGGCGCCTCGACCTCCTGGCCGCCCGCCGACAACCGGATGGCCGCCCAGCCGGGCGCCGAGCGCACCGGGATCACGGCATCCAGAACACCGCCGCGGTCGGCGCGGATCGCGCGGCGCTCCCCGCCGATGGCCACCTCGACCTCGGCATCGCTGAGCGGGATGCTGACGAAGCTGCGCCACCCCCGGATGCTGGTGAAGCGATCGGCAGCGGGGGCGCCGGGCCGGCGGAGCACCACTCGGCCGAGCACGCGCACCCACTCGGTGGTTCCGTACCCGGTGAAGGGGACCACGGCCGCAACGAGTCCGCGCCGGACGGCCCGGCGCTCGCGCATCCCGTGCCAGGCGTCTTCGAGCCGCGCCAGCCAATGCCCGCGGGAGCTGCGACCGGCCATCCGCTCAGTGTGTCACGCGGGTGCGCAGGCAGGCTCCCGAAGCGTGCGCGGTACAATCTCCGGGACCCCTGACCGGCAGCAGCCCCCGCGCCCGGCAGTACGAGGGTTGAGGAGAGACCCCGTGACTGACGCCTCTGTCCTGTCGGCTCGCATGGATGGCCCGGCATCGATCCGCAACGAACCGGTGCAGGCTCGAAGCACGGCACGGCTGGCCGCCCTGCTCGACGCCGCAGCGCACGTGATCGACGAGATCGGCTACGAGAGGCTCACCACGGCCATGGTCGCCGACCGCGCCGGCGCCTCGATCGGGACGGTCTACCGCTACTTCCCCGATCGGATCGCCGTGCTGCAGAGCCTGGCGTCGCGCAACGTCGAGCGCGTGGGGGAGCGCGCCGTCGCCGAACTCAAGGACTCGCGTCATGAGAGCTGGGAGGGAGCGCTCGCCGCCTCGTTCATGGCCGTCACCGACGCCTTCCGCGACGAGCCCGGCTTTGCGTCGCTGCGCTTCGGCGACGTGCTCGACCTGCGGCCCCTGGCCCGTATTCCCGCGCTGCACGTGCTCGCCGAGCGCGTCGCGGTCGTGCTCGTCGGCCGGTTCGGAATGTCCGACGACGACGACGCGCGGCTCGCCCTGCAGTCGGTGCTGACCATCGCCGACGCGGTCGCCGCCGACGCCTTCCGCAAGGACCCGCACGGGGACGGCGGCGTGCTGCGTCAGGCGGAACTCGCGGCCGAGGCGCTCCTGCGGGAATACTTCCCCGTCTCGACTGATTGACCTCCTGCACGGCGACTGTCAAGTTTCGTCATGCAATCCGCTCTGACGGTGGCCGCGAATAGTGTTCTGAGGTAGCGGGGCGCGGCTGCGCGCGCCGATCCGGATCGAGGGAGCGGGCGTCGATGATCGAGTTCCGCGATGTCTCGAAGGTCTACCCCGACGGCACGCACGCCGTGAAGGACTTCAGCCTGGTGATCCCTGCCCGGCAGATCACGGTGCTGGTCGGCTCGTCGGGCTCCGGCAAGACCACTCTCATGCGGATGATCAACCGCATGGTCGATCCGACTGCGGGCACGGTGGAGATCGACGGCCAGGACATCTCGAAGATCGAACCGGTGCAGCTGCGCCGCGGCATCGGCTACGTCATGCAGAACTCGGGGTTGCTCCCGCATCGCACCGTCGCCGAGAACATCGCGACGGTGCCGCGTCTGACGGGGGTCTCGCGGTCCGACGCCCGAAAGCGAGCCCTCGAGCTGATGGACACTGTCGGACTCGCCCGCAATCTGGCCGACCGCTATCCGAGCCAGCTCTCGGGCGGGCAGCAGCAGCGCGTGGGGGTTGCACGCGGGCTGGCGGTGGACCCCAACATCCTGCTCATGGATGAGCCGTTCAGCGCCGTCGACCCGATCGTGCGCGACGAGCTGCAGCAGGAGGTGCTGCGCCTGCAGAAGGAGCTCGCCAAGACGATCGTCTTCGTCTCGCACGACATCGACGAGGCCTTCCTGCTGGGCGACGAGGTGGTCGTGCTCGAGCAGGGCGGCCACATCGTGCAGAAGGGCACGCCCGAAGAGATCCTGGCGAAGCCCGCCAACGACTTCGTGGCGACCTTCATCGGCGCCGACCGGGGCAAACGGCGGCTCACGATCAGCGACACCGCGTCCCGGGGCGACGACCGCGTGCTGGTGGATGCCGGCGGCTACCCGGTCGGCGTCATCGCGGCACCCGACGGGCGCCTCGCGGTCGCGCACCCGAGCCCGAAGTCCCGCAGCGTCTCGAACAAGACGGACCAGGCGGGCGACGCCTGATGAATTGGGTGTGGATCGGCAGCAACCTGGACCTGATCTGGGGGCGCATCCTCGAGCATCTCGCTCTGAGCGCGCCTCCGATCGTGATCGGGTTCCTGCTTTCCATACCCCTCGGCTACTGGGCCAGCCGGTCGAAGACCGCCCGCTCGGTGCTGCTGACGCTCGGCGGCATCCTGTATACGATCCCGTCGATCGCGCTGCTCGTGCTGGTGCCGGTGACGCTCGGCTTCGCGATCCTGAATCCGCTGAACGTGGTGCTGGCGCTGACCGTGTACGCGGTCGCGATCATGGTGCGCTCCGCCGCTGACGCCTTCTCGTCGACATCGCGCGACGTGCTGTCGTCGGCGACGGCCATCGGCTTCTCGCGGGCACAGCGCTTCTTCCAGGTCGAGTTGCCGCTCGCCGGCCCCGTGCTGCTCGCCGGCCTGCGCGTCGTCTCGGTCAGCACCGTGAGCCTGGTCAGCGTCGGCTCGGTGATCGGCGTCGACAGCCTCGGCTCGTTCTTCACGGATGCCTTCCAGCGCCAGTTCCCGACCGAGGCGATCGTCGGCATCGTCGCGATCTTGCTGATCGCCGCGCTCTTCGACGTGATCCTGGTGCTGATCGGGCGGGTGCTGCTGCCCTGGAACCGCACCCGGCGCGCGGCGCCGGCCCGGGCCTACCTCCGACCGGTCGGCTCGTCATGAACCTCTTCGTGCAGGCCTTCGCCTGGATCTTCGACGGGTCGCACTGGGTGAGCGGGCCGAACATCTGGCAGCGCCTCGGTGAGACGCTATGGGTCTCCGGGATCAGCGTGCTGATCTCGGTCGTCATCGCGGTGCCGATCGGCGTCGCCATCGGCCACACCGGGCGCGGGCGCTCGGCGGCCATCCTGATCAGCAACGCCGCGCGGGCACTGCCGACGCTCGGCCTGCTCTCGCTGCTGATCCTCCTCATGGGGATCGGCGTGCTGCCGCCCGTGATCGTGCTCGTGATCCTCGGGATCCCGCCCACCTTGGCCGGCGCCTACGCGGGAGTCGAGGCGGTCGATCGTCAGACCATCGACGCGGCGCGGGCGCTCGGCATGACGGAGTGGCAGATCATCACCCGGGTCGAGCTGCCGCTGGCGGCGAACCTTCTGGTCGGCGGCATCCGGGCCACGGCGCTGCAGACCGTCGCGACCCTGACGGTCGCCTCGTACTTCGCGTTCGGCGGCCTCGGCCTGTACCTGGTCAACGGCCTCGCCCAGGCGGACTACGTGCAGATGCTCGCGGGAGCCGTGCTCGTCACGGCACTCGCCCTCCTCGTCGATGGTGCGTTCGCCATCGTCCAACGGCTCGTCGTGCCGCGCGGGGTCGCCCGCGGGCGAGTCGATCCCGACGGCCCCCAGAAACGTGCGCGGGCACCTCGTCCGCGTGCCCTCCAGGAAGGTATGCAGTCATGAAGAGGCAACACAGAGCAATCATCGCGGGCGTTGCGGTGGCCGCAGCGGCAGCGCTGGCCCTGACCGGATGCTCGAGCTCGGGCTCACTGAGCGGCGGTGGCAGCACCGGCAGCAAGACCTCGATCGTGGTCGGATCGGCCAACTTCCCCGAGAACGTCACGCTGGGGTATGTCTACGGCGAGGCTCTCGCGGCGAACGGCATCACCGTCACCTACAAGCCCAACATCGGGGCACGCGCGGCGTACTTCCCGGCACTGCAGAAGGGCGAGATCGACCTGATCCCGGAGTACGCCGGGAGCATCCTGTCGTACCTCGACAAGACGGCCAACGCCAAGTCGGGTGACGACGTCAAGACCGCGCTGGATTCGGCACTCCCGTCGAACCTGAAGGCCCTCGACTTCAGCGAGGCCGCCGACTCCGACTCGTTGAACGTCACGGCGGACTACGCCAAGGCCAACAACCTGACCTCGATCGGCGACCTGGCGAACGTGTCGGGCAACGTCATCCTGGCGGCGAACCCCGAGTTCGAGACCCGTCCCGACGGCATCCCCGGCCTGACGAGCGTCTACGGCCTCAGCAACATCACGTTCCAGGCGATCAACGACAGCGGTGGTCCGGCGACGGCGAAGGCCCTGCAGGACGGCACCGTGCAGGTCGCGGACATCTACTCGACGACCACGTCGATCACCGATGACAAGTTCGTGACCCTCACCGACCCGAAGAACCTCTTCGCGTCGCAGCAGGTCGTGCCGATCGTCACCGCGAGCAAGGCGTCGAAGATCAGCGCCGTGCTCAACAAGGTGTCGGCCAAGCTCACCACCAAGGACCTGCTGGCCTTCAACGGCCGCACGGGTGGCGACGAGAAGGCCGACCCCAAGACGGTCGCGTCCGACTGGCTGAAGGCGAACGGCTTCACCAAGTAGCCGAATCGATCAGGAAGGGCGGGTGTCTCCGGGCATCCGCCCTTCTTCCGTCGCGGGCGCATCGCCCGGGTGCTCCTCGGCCCAGTGCCGCGCCTCGCGACGCTCCAGCGCACGCCGGATCAGGAGCACAGCGACGAAGAACACGATCACGCCCGCCCCGAACAGGTAGCCCGCCCAGTGCAGCTGAGCGACCACGTGGCGGTAGCCGCCGGCCGCCAGCGTGCCGACCGTCACGTATGCCGCTGCCCAGAGGACGCAGGCCGGGGCCGTCCAGGCGATGAAGCGGCGATAGCGCCACTGCGTCATGCCCACCGTCAACGGGACCAGGGCATGCAGCACGGGCAGGAACCGGGAGGCGAACACGGCGATGCCGCCGCGTCGCTCCAGGTAGCGCTCCGCCCGGACCCAGTTGCTCTCACCGAGCCGGACTCCGAGCTTCGAGGTGCGGATCCGGTGCCCGAACCACCGGCCGAGCAGGAAGCCGACGCTCTCTCCCGCCAGTGAACCCACGATCACCGCCATCAGCATCCCGATGTACTGCGGGACGTTCTGAACTCCCGTGCTGGCGACGAGCACGATCGTGTCGCCCGGGATCAGCAGGCCAACGAGGATTGTCGTCTCGCAGAACATGCCGAGGCCGGCCAGCAGGGTCCGGGTGATCGGGTCGACGTGGGCGACGGCCGCCAGGATCCAGCCGAGCGGATCGAAGATCAGCTCGCTCACAACGACTTCCTCAGGGCATTCAGTCGCGACTGCCACCGATCCAGCCGGCCTGGCAGCTCGGCCGTCTCGGGTCCGTCGATCCAGCCGGTGACGATCCGGATGCCGTGCAGCGCGTTGAGCGCCCACACCTCGCAGCCGTCGAGCGCCTCGGGCGTCACGTCGTCGTGGAGCACGTCCACCCCGGTCGCGGCGGCCAGGGCCAGCACGCTCCGCAGGGTCACCGAGTCGATCCGCGGCACCTCGACCGAGGGGACGCAGAGGGCGTCCCCGGCCCACCAGGCGATGCTGGTGGTCGAGCCTTCGGCGACGAACCCCCCGCGCCCATCGACGACGGGGCTCAGCAGCACCGCCTCGTCGGCGCCGCGAGCCTGCGCCTCGGTGCGCAGGCGGGTCATCGCCTCGAGGTCGGGTCCCTTGATCCTCGGCTCGGTGCGCGGATCCGGGCCGCGAGAGGTCGCAAGCGTGAGGGACCGGCGGAGTTCGGGGGCGGGGCGCATCCGCAGCAGGAGCTGTGCGGCGTCGTGCTGCACCCGCAACTCGACCCGGGGGAAGAGGAGGCCGGCCCTCGGAATGCTCGCGATCGCGGCATCCCAGAAGCCGTCGACGTCGAGCGCCTCGACCTCGGTGACCCGCCGATGGCGCTCCGCCTGCTCGGCGACGGCGTCGAGGAAGCGGGCGCGATGCAATCCGAGGGCGAGCACGGTGCCCTCGTCGACCAGCCATGAGTCGGCCGCCAGGATGGTCGCCGGGGCGACGTCGCAATCGTCCCGGACGTCGAGCGCGCCACCCTGCCATCGGGACGTCGTCGTCGGACTCATCCGTCAAGGCTACGCACCCGCAGGCCGGGAACACCCGGTGGTCAGCCCCCGTTGGGTACTGTGGATGCTTGGTTGCTGCGCCTGCCCACCCGGCCGCGACGGCATCCGGACCCCCACGCACCGAATGAGAGCTCCGTGACCCTGCAGGACGGCACTTCACCACGAATCGACGACGGCCAGGACGACGACGGCTCGGCGTACGACATCGACCGCATCCAGCAGAAGTGGCTGGCGCGGTGGGAGGCGACGACTCCGTTCGCGGTCTCGGACGAGAACGGCGCAAAGAAGCCGCGCAAGTACATCCTCGACATGTTCCCGTACCCCTCCGGTGACCTGCACATGGGTCACGCGGAGGCCTTCGCTTACGGCGACATCGTGGCGCGCTACTGGCGCCAGCAGGGCTTCCAGGTGCTGCACCCGATCGGCTGGGACTCCTTCGGGCTCCCGGCCGAGAACGCCGCGATCAAGCGCGGCACGGACCCGCGCGAGTGGACCTACGCCAACATCGCGCAGCAGAAGAGCAGCTTCAAGCTCTACGGCAACAGTTTCGACTGGAGCCGCGAGCTGCACACCAGCGACCCCGAGTATTACAAGTGGAACCAGTGGCTGTTCCTGAAGCTGTACGAGAAGGGCCTGGCGTACCGCAAAGACAGCTGGGTCAACTGGGACCCGATCGACCAGACCGTGCTCGCCAACGAGCAGGTGCTTCCGGATGGCACGTCCGAGCGTTCGGGCGGGATGGTCGTCAAGAAGAAGCTCACGCAGTGGTACTTCAAGATCACCGACTACGCCGACCGGCTGCTGGACGACCTGAACCAGCTCGAGGGCTCATGGCCCGCCAAGGTCATCGCGATGCAGCGCAACTGGATCGGCCGCTCGATCGGCGCCGACGTCGACTTCGTGATCGAGGGGCATTCCGACAAGGTCACGGTGTTCACCACGCGCCCCGACACGCTTTTCGGCGCGACCTTCATGGTGGTCGCCCCCGATTCCGACCTCGCCGCCGACCTGGCCGCGGCGTCGACGCCCGAGGTGCAGAAGGCGTTCGCCGAGTACCTCGAGCAGGTGCAGAAGTCGACCGAGGTCGAACGTCAGGACGCCGGCCGGGTCAAGACCGGAATCCCCCTTGAACGCTGGGCGATCAACCCGGTGAACGGCGAGCGGATGCCCGTCTGGGCGGCCGACTACGTGCTGGCCGACTACGGCCACGGCGCCGTGATGGGCGTGCCCGCGCACGACCAGCGCGATCTGGACTTCGCCACCGCGTTCGGCCTCCCGGTGAAGGTGGTCGTCGACACCAACGCTCCGGTGACCGGGGCGATCCCGGTCATCACGCCCGAGATGCTCGAGGCGGGCGACGTCCCTGCTCTGAACCCGGCCCAGACCGGCGTGGCGCTGACCGGCGCCGGACGGATGATCAACTCGGGCCCGCTCGACGGGCTCAGCAAGGCGAACGCGATCCAGCGGGTGATCGAGCTGCTCGAAGCCGCCGGGACCGGCAGGGCCGCGAAGACCTACCGGCTGCGGGACTGGCTGATCTCACGCCAGCGCTACTGGGGGACGCCGATCCCGATCCTGCACGCGGAGGATGGCTCGCTGCATCCGGTGCCGGAGAGCGAACTGCCCGTTCGCCTGCCTGACTCGGCGGGACTCGACCTCAAGCCCAAGGGGCAGAGCCCGCTGGGCGCGGCATCCGACTGGGTCAATGTCACGCTGCCCGACGGGAGCCCTGCGCGCCGCGACGCCGACACGATGGACACCTTCGTCGACAGCTCGTGGTACTTCCTGCGCTTCCTCGACCCGAACGACGACACGCGCGCCTTCGAGCCGAAGGACGCCGACAAGTGGGCGCCCGTCGACCAGTACGTTGGCGGCGTCGAGCACGCGATCCTGCACCTGCTCTACGCGCGGTTCATCACCAAGGTGCTGTTCGACCTGGGCTACCTGAACTTCACCGAGCCGTTCAGCGCCGTGCTCAACCAGGGCATGGTGCTCATGGACGGCTCGAAGATGTCGAAGTCGAAGGGCAACCTGGTCGAGTTCGCCAGCGAACTGGCCGCGCACGGCGCCGACGCGCTGCGCCTCACGATGGCGTTCGCCGGCCCGCCAGAAGACGACATCGACTGGGCGGATGTCTCGCCCACCGGTTCGGCGAAGTTCCTGGCTCGCGCCTGGCGCATCTCGGGCGAGGTCACCTCATCGCCCGATGTCGAGTGGAAGGGCGGGGACGCGGCGCTGCGCCGCCAGACGCACCGGCTGCTGGCGGACGCTCCCGGCCTGCTCGAGGCCTTCAAGTTCAATGTGGTCGTAGCCCGGTTGATGGAGCTGGTGAACGTCATCCGCAAGACCATCGATTCGGGCCCCGGCGCCGGCGACCCGGCAGTGCGCGAGGCGATCGAGGTCGTCGCGGTGATCCTCAGCCTGTTCTCGCCGTACACGGCCGAAGACATGTGGGAGCGCTTGGGCTACACGGAGAGCGTGGCGTTCGCCGGGCTGCGCAAGCCGGATCCGACCCTGCTCGTCGAGGACTCGATCACCGCGATCGTGCAGGTGGACGGCAAGGTGCGCGACAAGCTCGAGGTCTCGCCGACCATCCACGCCGACGAGCTCGAGAAGCTCGCCCGCGCGTCTGCCGCGGTGGTGCGCTCGATCGGTGATCGCGAGATCGTCAACGTGATCGTCAAGGCTCCGCGCGTCGTCAACATCGCGACCAAGGGGTAGCCGGGACGGGCCAGCCGCCCGGCTCCCGGCCCACCCAAAACCCCCTCGCTGCCCTCGGGCCCGTCCTACCACCCGCGCTCCGGCGTCAACGGATGAGGACATTTCGACGGGAATTGTTCCGAGACCGGCCGCACGGGCGAAAATGTCCTGATCCGTTGACGCCGTAGTGGACGCCGCGGGCCCCTCCCCAGGTTCGGCTTGCGAGACGCTCCGCACTTCTGTCCCGGCGCGCCGACCTCGAGGCTGAGCACTGCCTAGCCTTCGGGCATGAGTTCGGCTCCGGCTCCCGACGCGCGCCGCGCCCGCGTGCGGGTGGGAGTCGGGGCCGCACTCATCCTGGTGCTGGTCGGACTCGCCTGCGCCGTGTTCGTCACCGCGATCACGCCGCACGGGGCGTCGTCGGTGGTGGCGCCGAGCGCGGTGCCGTCGTCTTCCGCCTCGGGCCGGCCCGGCGTCGGCGACGGGTCGCATGGCGCCGTGATCTACGTGCACATCCTCGGGCAGGTCAACGTTCCGGGTCTGTACGCCCTCCGTGACGGGGACCGAGCCGTGGATGTCGTGGCCGCCGCGGGCGGGCTCACCGCGTCCGCGGACCCGGCAGCCCTCAATCTCGCGCGCTTCCTCAGCGATGGCGAGCAGATCATCGTGCCGGCGGTCGGTGAGAGCGTGCCGGCATCCGGTGCCGGGGGAGGCACGGCGCTCCCCGGCAAGGTGAACATCAATACGGCCGACGAGCCGACCCTCGAGACGCTGCCGAGAGTCGGACCCGCGATGGCGGCGCGCATATTGGCCTGGCGGGCGGCGAACGGGCGGTTCACGGCTGTCGAAGACCTGATGAGCGTCTCGGGCATCGGCGAGAAGACCTTCGAGGGGCTCAAAGACCTCGTCACCACGTGACCGTCACGGCGAGTGCGCTGGCACGCTCGGTGGCCGCCCGGCCATCCGGGGCCGATCTGCGCCTGCTCCCGGTCGCGGCGACCGCATGGCTCGGCGCCGGCCTCGCGGTGGCCGCGCCGGCATCCGGGTTCACCTTGGCGGCCGCGGTGGCGCTGTGGCTGCTGGCAGCCGCACTCGCCGTGGTGCGCCTCCCGGGGCTCTGGCGCGGTCTGGCCGTGCTCGTCCTGGCCGGCGGGGCGCTCGCCACGACGTCGGTGGCGGGTCAGGCCGGCGCCCGCTTTCCCGAGGTGATGACCGAGGCCGCGCACGCGGGGCGGATGGTCGAACTCTTGGTCGAGGTGACCGGGCGGCCGGTCGACGGGCGCCTGCCCGTCACCGCCCAATCGGTGCGCGTTGCCGGAGCGACCAGCGAGGTCTCGACGCCGGTGCTGCTGTTCGCCGACCGGGCCGACGACGCGATCCGCGGGGCCCGGATCGGCAGCCTGCTGCGGGTGAGAGGAACCTTGGCGCCGGCCGACCCGGGGGAGGATGTCGCCTTCCTGGTGTTCCTGCGCGGGGACGCCGTGCGGGCCGGCGCCCCGCCCCCGCTGCCGGCCGCGGCCGATGCGGTGAGGCGGAGCTTCCGGGAGGCGGCATCCACTCTCCCCGGAGACGGCGGAGCCCTGCTGCCCGGCCTGACGATCGGCGACACCAGTTCGGTCAGCGCGACGCTGAACGACGCGATGAAGACCGCGAGCCTGACGCACCTGACGGCGGTGTCGGGGGCGAACTGCGCGATCGTGGTCGGGCTGGCGCTGGCGCTCGGCGCGGCGGTCGGACTGCCGCGACTCGTGCGGCTCGGTGTTGGGGCGGTGGTGCTCGCCGGATTCGTAGTGCTGGTCACGCCGGAGCCCAGCGTGATTCGGGCCGCGGTGATGGCGGCGGTCGCCCTGATCGCGCTCGCGACCGGGCGCGCCGCCCGCGGTCTGCCCCTGCTGTGTGTCGCGGTGGTCGTTCTGCTCGTCATCGATCCGTGGCTGTCGCGCAGTTACGGCTTCGCGCTCTCGGTGCTGGCGACCGGTGGCCTGCTGCTGCTGGCCCGCCCCCTGGCCGAGGTGATGGCCCGGTTCGTGCCGCGCGGACTCGCGCTCGTGCTCGCCGTGCCTCTGGCGGCTCAGCTCGCCTGTCAGCCGGTGCTGCTGATGCTCAACCCCTCATTGCCGGTCTACGGGGTTGCGGCGAACCTGCTGGCCGAGCCCGCTGCCGCTCCTGTGACCGTGCTCGGGCTGATCGCCTGCGTTGCAGCGCCCGTGTTCCCGCCTCTTGCCACGGTCGTGGCCTGGTTGGCGTGGCTTCCGGCGAGTTGGATCGCCGCTGTCGCGACCTTCTTCGCGGGGCTGCCCGGTGCTCGCGCTCCGTGGCCGACCGGCGTGCTCGGCATCCTCTTGCTGACGGCGCTCACCGTCGCCGGCCTGATCGCCGCCCTCGGCGGCGTGACGCCGCAAGTGCGCAGGGCCGCGCGAGCTGCGCTCGTGGTCGCGTTCGTCGGCTACCTGGCGACGCTCGGCGGATCCCAACTCGTCGAGAATGTCACGCGACCCGCGGACTGGGAGTTCGCGCTCTGCGACATTGGGCAAGGGGATGCGACCGTGATCCGGAGCCAGGGCATGATCGCCCTCGACGACACCGGGCCGGATCCGGCGCGGCTGCAGCACTGCCTTGACGAGCTCGGGATCACCCACATCGACCTGCTCGTGCTCACGCACTATGACCTCGATCACGTCGGAGGCGTCTCGGCGGTCTATGGCAAGGTCGACCGGGCCCTGATCGGCCCGCCGAGCGATCCGGGCGATCAGCGGATCGCCAACGACTTGCGCGCCAACGGCGCCGAGGTCGACCAGGTCACCCGCGGCGAGACCGGGATGCTCGGCGAGCTGCGCTGGGACGTGCTGTGGCCGCCGCCTCGCGGGGTCGAGCCGGGCAATCCTGCGAGCGTGACCCTGCAGGTCACCCCGGCCGGACAGTGTCTGCATGGCTGTCTCAGTGGCATCCTGCTCGGCGACCTCGGTGAGGAGTCGCAGGCCCGCCTGCTCGGCACCGGGCAGGTCAGGCCGGTGGACGTCGTGAAGGTGGCGCATCACGGCTCCGCGGATCAGTCGGCGCGGCTCTACGAGGCGCTGCATGCCACCGTCGGGCTGATCGGGGTGGGTGCGGGCAACGACTACGGGCATCCGACGGCGAAGCTCCTGGGCATTCTCGCGGCCGTGGGCACGCGGCCGATCCGGAGCGATCTCGACGGGATGTCGTTGATCGCGCCCGGGGCGCGGCCGGGCGACATCCGGGTCTGGACCGAGAAACCCGAGGATGTGGTGCGCGACGGCGAGCTGACGGGCGCGGGCACCCTCGTCATGCCCACGCCGACAGCCTCCGTCATGGGCCCCGGATAGTCTGGCGGTGACGAAAGGACGGCGGATGGCGCGACCGACCGGCAGGCCAACGGCCGCCGCGAAGGCGGCGATCCCGCAGCTCGCCTGGGACCAGGTGCGTCCCGCGCCGGTCGTGCTGGTGAGCGGCACGGAGGCCGTGCTCGCCGACCGCGCGATCCGGCAGCTGCGCGACATCCTGAAGGCCGAGGATCCGTCGCTCGAGGTCTCCGACCTGGATGCCGGCTCCTACGCGCCCGGTGAGCTGATCACGCTCGCGAGCCCGAGCCTCTTCGGGGAGCCCCGCCTGATCCGCGTCGAGAACGTCGAGAAGACCAGCGACGCGTTCCTCGAGGAGGCGCTGGCCTATCTGCAGGCACCGGCCGACGACACCTACGTCGTGCTGCGGCATGCGGGCGGTGTTCGCGGCAAGAAGCTGCTCGATGCGATCCGCGCCGGAACTGGCGGCGGTATCGAGATCGTCTGCGCCGAGCTGAAGCGCGACAGCGACAAGTTCGACTTCGTGTCGGCCGAGTTCGCGGCCGCTCGGCGCCGCATCACGGCAGGAGCGCAGCGGGCCCTGGTCGCGGCCTTCAGCGACGATCTCGCCGAGTTGGCGGCCGCCTGCCAGCAACTCCTCGCCGACGCGAGCGATGAGATCACCGAGGCGACCGTCGACCGGTACTACGCGGGTCGCGTCGAGACCACCGCGTTCGCCGTCGCGGATGCCGCGATCGCCGGCCGCCACGGCGAGGCGCTCGGGCTGCTCCGCCACGCGCTCGCGTCGGGGGCGGACCCCGTGCCGATGGTCGCCGCCTTCGCGAGCAAGGTGCGCACGATGGCCAAGCTCTCGGGGCAGCGCGGCAGCTCCGGCGAGCTCGCGTCCCGCTTCGGCCTCGCGCCCTGGCAGGTGGACCGCGCGCGTCGCGACCTGCAGGGCTGGACGGATGCCGGCCTCGGCCGCGCGATCGAGACCCTGGCCGCGACCGACGCGCAGGTCAAGGGCGGGGGCCGCGATCCCGTCTACGCCCTGGAGCGGATGGTCGAGTCGATCAGCGCCCGCGGCGAGCGGTAAGGGCGAGAGTCCACAGCCGATCGATCGCCGTCAGGAGCGGCAGCCCGCTGCCGAATCGCCCCGAGCATGAGCGAAGGCCCTCGCGCCGAGCGCGGGGGCCTTCTTCGTGCGGCCGAAGCCGACGACGATTCAGAGCGCTGCAACCTGCTTCGAGATGGCCGACTTCTTGTTGGCGGCCTGGTTGGCGTGGATGACGCCCTTCGAGGTGGCCTTGTCGAGCTTCTTGGTCGCCAGCTTGAGCGCGTCGGCAGCCTTCGCCTTGTCGCCGGTCGCGATCGCGGTGTGGGTGGCGCGGATGGCGGTCTTGAGCTCGCTCTTGACGGCCTTGTTGCGCTCCTGGGCCTTCTTGTTGGTCCCGATGCGCTTGATCTGCGACTTGATGTTCGCCATGAAGTATCTGTCTTTCGTTGCGTGGAAGGGTGGATGTTGCCGGGTCAGCGGTAGAGGGGCGCCTCCGGCCAATCGCGTGGTGGGAAACCACACGCAAACCAACCCGCAACGTTACCAGGTCCGGCATGCCCGGGCAATCGGACGGCGGCCCTCCGCCGAGGGCGCACCCTCAGCTGACCCGTGAGCGCCAGCGCAGCGCGATCGCGCCGAGCACGAGCCCGGTCAGCAGCGTTCCAACGCCGAACATCAGCGGCCCGGCTGCGGGCACTCCCGTGGCAGCCAGGACGGCCGCCGTCACGCTGAAGGCGAAGATCTGCCCATTCGGCACCGAGCCGAAGAACCTCAGACGGTAGGCGCCGACCGTGGCTGTCGGGTCGAAGTGGCTGAAGGTGACCGATCCGGCCGCGTCGGCGTTGATCGTGGCGATCGTGCTGCTGCCGCCCGGAGTGTCGTAGACGACGTCGACCGACTCGCCCGGCAGGAATCCGTTCGTCGTCACCGTGACACCGGGAGACGTGGTGAAATCGCCGACTGCGATCGTGGTCGGCGCGGTGAAGACCGGGTTCGGCGTGAAGATGTACTGGGCCCCGTTGACTTTCACGGAGCTGTAGACGGAAGGCGTTCCGTCGAAGAACTCGATTCCCGCGATAGTCGCGCCGGGCAGCGTGGCCAGTTGGGCATCGAATTGGGCAAGAGTGCTCGAGGTGTTCGCGGGAATAGCACCCACCGCGAAGTTGCACTGGAACGTGGCAGCCGGATTGGTCAACCCGGCCGGCCCTGGCAGGTCGGCGAAGATGATCTGCCACGCGGCGGCCGGGGCCGGGACGAGGTCGAACTCCGGGTAGACATCACCTGGATTGTTCGAGGTGAAGGCGCTGGACGCCGCGATTGTTTCAAGGACAGTGGCGCTCGCCGCAAGTGGAGTGGCGAAGGTGTTGCGCAAGTGGGCGCCAAGGGTGGTGTCGAGGCCGGTGAGTCCGCTGGTGGCCGTCGCGGAGTACACGCTCCAGCCGGCGGGGCCGTCGGCGGGGACCGCGGACACCGTGATGTCGGCGACAGTCACGTAGGTGACGCCAGGAGTGGCGGCCGACGCGGCGCCGGAGATCGCGAGGGAGGAACCCACTACGAGAGCGATGGCGGAAACGAGCGCGAGCGGACGAGACAGCTTCATGACAGGTCCTTGCAAGGATCGGAGCGCCGCATAACGGAAGTGGCATGAAGTCGCTGGGCTCAAACCTAGGGGATTTGGCGGAAAAACTCAGCATCTTCCAAGGTTCGTTTTTCGCGGGTCGGCGTGGCTCGGGCGCGCATGGGAGAATGACCCGTCATGTCTCCGCGCGCGCTGAAGTCCCTCGAGCCGGCGTCGACCGATCCCGCGAAGATCCGCAATTTCTGCATCATCGCCCACATCGACCACGGCAAGTCGACGCTCGCCGACCGCATGCTCGGCATCACCGGCGTCGTCAGCGATCGCGACATGCGCGCCCAGTATCTCGACCGCATGGACATCGAGCGCGAACGCGGCATCACCATCAAGAGCCAGGCCGTGCGCATGCCGTGGCAGCTGCCTGATGCAGATGGCACGCCGCAGACCTACGCGCTCAACATGATCGACACCCCCGGGCACGTCGACTTCACCTACGAGGTCTCGCGCTCGCTGGCCGCGTGCGAGGGCGCCATCCTGCTGGTGGATGCCGCGCAGGGCATCGAGGCCCAGACCCTCGCGAACCTGTACCTGGCCCTCGACAATGACCTCGCGATCATCCCGGTGCTCAACAAGATCGACCTGCCCGCCGCGGAGCCGGACAAGTACGCGAAGGAGCTCGCCGACCTGATCGGCGGCAAGCCCGAGGACGTGCTGCGGGTCAGCGGCAAGACCGGTATGGGCGTCACGGAGCTGCTCGACCGGGTCGTCGAGCTCATCCCGGCGCCACAGGGCGACCCGAAGGGCCCTGCCCGCGCGATGATCTTCGACTCGGTCTACGACACCTACCGCGGCGTCATCACCTACGTGCGCATGATCGACGGCAAGCTCAGCCCGCGCGAGCGGGTGCAGATGATGTCGACCAAGGCGATCCACGAGCTGCTCGAGATCGGGGTCAGCTCGCCCGAGCCGACCCCGACGAAGGGTCTCGGCGTCGGCGAGGTCGGCTACCTGATCACCGGCGTGAAGGATGTGCGCCAGTCGAAGGTCGGCGACACCGTCACCAACGCGGCCAAGCCCTCGACCGACGCGCTGCCGGGCTACACCGACCCGAAGCCGATGGTGTTCTCGGGCCTGTATCCGATCGATGGCTCGGACTACCCGATCCTGCGCGAGGCCCTCGACAAGCTGAAATTGTCGGATGCCTCGCTCAACTACGAGCCCGAGACATCCGTCGCCCTTGGCTTCGGGTTCCGGTGCGGGTTCCTGGGCCTGTTGCACCTCGAGATCGTCACGGAGCGCCTGGAACGCGAGTTCGGCCTCGACCTGATCGCGACCGCGCCCTCGGTGCCGTATGAGGTGACGACCGAGGACAAGAAGCACTTCACGGTCACCAACCCGAGCGAGTTCCCGACCGGCACGAAGATCGCCAGCGTCAGCGAGCCGATGGTGAAGGCCGCGATCCTCGCGCCCAAGGACTACGTCGGCACCATCATGGAGCTCTGCCAGAGCAAGCGCGGCAACCTGCTCGGCATGGAGTACCTCGGCGAAGACCGCGTCGAGATCCGCTATTCGATGCCCCTCGGCGAGATCGTGTTCGACTTCTTCGATCAGCTGAAATCGAAGACCGCCGGCTACGCGAGCCTCGACTACGAGCCCAGCGGCGAGCAGGACGCCGACCTGGTGAAGGTCGACATCCTGCTGCAGGGCGAGGCGGTCGACGCGTTCAGCGCGATCGTGCACCGCGACAAGGCCTATGCCTACGGCCTGCTGATGACCGAGCGGCTCAAGAAGCTGATCCCGCGCCAGCAGTTCGAGGTGCCCATCCAGGCCGCCATCGGCGCCCGCATCATCGCGCGCGAGTCGATCTCGGCCATGCGCAAAGACGTGCTGGCCAAGTGCTACGGCGGTGACATCACCCGCAAGCGCAAGCTCCTCGAGAAGCAGAAGGAGGGCAAGAAGCGGATGAAGATGGTCGGCCGCGTCGAGGTCCCCCAGGAGGCGTTCATCGCCGCCCTCTCGGGCGACGTCGAGGGCAAGGACCCGAAGAAGAAGTAGCGGCCGATAGTGTCTCGACCATGAACTGGCCCGTCGTCCTGGACGTCGTCAACGCGGTCGCATTGACCGCCGGGGTGATCTTCGCCGCCTACCAGCTGGTCGAGTTCCGCCGGCAGCGGCGGCGCGACGCGGTGCTCGGGCTGGTGCGCTCCTTCCAGAGCGGCGACTTCACAGCGGCGATGGGGAGGATCAACTCCCTGCCAGACGGAGCCGATCGAGCCGCCATCCAGCGGGTGCTCGGAACGGACGGCTTGGATCAGGTCTTCCTGGTGGGCCTCACCTGGGAGAGCCTGGGCGTGTTCGCCTTCCGGCGTGAGATCGACATGGGCACGATCGACGACTTCTTCAGCGGCGCGATCGCGATCTCGTGGCGCAAGCTGCACACCTTCGTCGAGGAGGATCGCCGGGATCTCGACCGCGACACCGTCTGGGAGTGGTTCCAGTGGCTGGCCGAGCGGATGAGCGAGCGCGAGCAGCGCACCGCCCCGATCCCCGCACACGTCGCGCACCGCGAGTGGTCGGCGTAGCGTCGGCTCCATGGTTGATCCGGTCGTCCACGTCGAGATCATCGGGCGCGACCCCGCCCGGCTGCGCGAGTTCTACGGGCAGCTGTTCGGCTGGCAGTTCGATCTGCCGTCGCCGGTCGCCGCCGAGGTGTCCGACGGCGAGCAGTACGGCTTCGTGAATCCCGTGGACGGCAGCGGGCCGGTCGCGGCCGGGGTCGGCGGCGGTCCGTCGTTCGCCCCGCACGCCGTGTTCTACATCGGGGTTCCGGATGTCGCCGCCGCTCTCGCCGATGCGGTGCGGCTCGGCGGCTCCGTGGTGCTGCCCGTGTCGTCGCGGCCCGACGGACAGCTGCTCGTCGCGCAGTTCGCGGATCCCGATGGCACCGTCGTCGGGCTCGCCGGTCCGGCGTCGAAGGACTGACGCCGTGGCCACCTGGGATGACGTTCGGGCGCTGGCGGCAGCGATGCCCGGCGTCGAGGAGTTCATGACCCGTGGCGATCGCGCCTGGAAGGCCGGCCCATCGGGCAAGCTCTTCGTCTGGGAACGCCCCCTTCGGGCCCGAGACCTCGAGGAGACCGGCGCCCAGGACGGCCCGATCGTCGGCATCCGCGTCGGTGACGAGGGGGAGAAGCAGGCCGTCATCGCCAGCGACGTTGACGTCTTCTTCACCATCCACCACTTCGACGGCTACAACGCCGTGCTGGTCAACCTCGACCGCATCTCGCGGGAGCGGCTGGCCGAGGTGATCACCGATTCGTGGATCGTCGTCGCTCCGAAGAAGCTGGTCAGCGCCTACCTCGCCGCACGGAGCTGACTCCCGGGTCCCATAAAATGAGGACATGACCGATCTCGCGGAACTCTGGCAGGTGCCCGTCACCTACGCCGCGATCGGGGCGACCCAGGCCGAGGACCTGCTGCGGTATCCGCCGAGCGGCTACCGGCCGATGGAACGCCGCGTGCGCATCGGCCACGGCGACGCCCGGTGGGAGTTCGCCTGGGTGCAGACGCTGAGCTGGGGAATCCAGCGAAGGGCCGGATTCCACGTCGAGGCACTCGATTCCCCCGCCGATGTGAGCGAAGGCACCTACGTTCCCGTCGCCTTCGACAAGCATGGCACCCCGATCCAGCCCGCGACCAGCGGTCAGGAGGGTGAACTCACCTTCGCGCCCGACGGCTCCGCGCTGGTACGTCCTGGCGACTCGGCGCTCCTGAAATGGTCCATCTGGCCCGCCAAGATCCCGACCCGGGTTGTCTACGTGATCGATGAGCCCGACCGCAAGGGTTTCGCCTACGGCACTCTGCCTGGGCATCCCGAGCGCGGCGAGGAGAGCTTCGTGGTCGAGCGCCGCCCCGACGCGTCGGTGTGGCTGATCATCCGCTCGTTCTCCCGGCCGTCGAGTGCCTTCTTCTGGGCCGCCTACCCGGCGCTCCGGATGATGCAGGCCATCTTCACCGGGCGCTACGAGCGGGCGCTCTCCGGCCCGATCGACGAGGGAAACGCTTAGGCGCCGCTCTCCCGGAACGCAGAAAGCGAGCGTAGGCTCACATTCCGTGAGCGACTACCGACCCCCCATCAGCGACCTGGCTTTCATCCTCGAGCACATCGTCGAGTACGACGAGATCGCGCAGTATCCGGGCTTCGAGCATGCCGACCTCGACACGGTCGTCGGCCTTCTCAGCGAGGCGGGGGCCTTCGCCTCCGAGGTCGTGGGGCCGACCAACCGCGCGGGGGACACCCAGGGCGCGGTGCGCAACGCGGATGCCACGGTCACCACCTCCCCGGGCTTCAAGGAGGCCTACGCGAAGCTCGTCGACGCCGGATGGGCGTCGTTGCCGTTCCCGGAGGAGTTCGACGGCGGCGGATTCCCGGCCGTCGTGGGCCTCGCCATCCAGGAGATGCTGCTCGGCGCCAACATGGCGTTCTCGCTGGCTCCGCTCCTGACGCAGGGCGCCATCGACGCACTGCTGCACTACGGCAGTGACGAGCAGAAGTCGCGCTACCTGCCGCACATGGTCTCGGGCGAGTGGTCAGGCACGATGAACCTCACGGAGCCGCAAGCAGGCTCGGACGTCGGCGCCCTCGTGACGAAGGCGGTGCCGCGGGACGACGGCAGCTACGGGATCAGCGGCCAGAAGATCTTCATCACCTATGGCGAGCACGACATGGCCGAGCAGATCGTGCACCTCGTGCTGGCCCGCACGCCGGGTGCGCCGGCCGGCACGGCAGGCATCTCGTGCTTCATCGTTCCCAAGTTCCTGGTCAACGACGACGAATCGCTCGGGGAGCGCAACGGGGTGAAGGTCCTCTCGCTCGAACACAAGATGGGCATCCACGGGTCGCCCACCTGCGTCATGGAGTACGACGACGCGACCGGCTACCTCATCGGCGACCTGAACAAGGGCATGCGGATCATGTTCGTCATGATGAACAGCGCGCGCCTGTCGGTCGGCAACCAGGGCGTCGCTCTGAGCGAGCGAGCGTATCAGCAGTCGCTCGAGTACGCCCAGGAGCGCCGGCAGGGTGCGGCCATCGAGCCGAGCGGCGTCGTCCCTGACGCGCCGATCATCGATCACCCCGACGTGCGCCGGATGCTGATGACGCAGAAGAGCTTCATCACGGCGCTCCGGAGCCTGATGCTCTACAACGCGGGGCAGACCGACCGCAGCCTGCACCACCCGGATGCCGATGTGCGCGCCCGTGCCACCGAGGTCGTCGCGCTGCTGACCCCGATCTGCAAGTCGATGGGCACCGACCTCGGCAACGAGCTCACCTCGCTCGCCTTGCAGATCCACGGCGGCATGGGGTTCATCGAAGAGACCGGGGCCGCGCAGCACTACCGCGACGTCCGGATCGCCGCGATCTACGAGGGCACGAACGGCATCCAGGCCGCGGATCTGATCGGGCGCAAGCTCGGCGTCCGCGGCGGGGCCTCGGTGACGGAGTTCCTCGCCCAGCTGCGTGAGCTGGATGCCGAGCTGGTCGCGGCCGGCGACGGGTTCACCAGCATCCGCTCGAACTTCATCGAGCAGCTCGACAAGCTGCAGCAGACGACGAACTGGATGCTGCGCACCGGTGCCGGCGACCCGGCCGCGGCACTCTCGGGCTCGAGCCCCTACCTGCGCCAGATCGGACTCGTCGTGCTCGCCTGGCTGCTGGCGAAGGGTGCGCTCGCCGCGGCTGCGCTTGACCCGGGGACCGCCGAGACCCGGCTCGTGCTCGCGCGCTTCTTCGCCGAGCAGCAACTGCCGGCGGCGAGCGGCTTCGCGGCGGCGGCGACGGCGGGATCGAGCGATCTGTTCGCCCTCGACGCCGCGCAGTTCGCGGGCAGCCCGAGCGCGGTCGCCGCGCGGTAGTCGCCGGCCGGCTCAGCGCCGGGCCCGGTGATCGCGAGACAATGAGGGCACCATGCCCTCCGCTCTCCCGATCGCCGACCCGGCTCCCGCCGACGGGCTGCTGCCGGAATCGGTGACGGCGGGCTGGAGCGAGCGGGACTTCGGCGTGTACGTGCACGTGCCGTTCTGCCGGGTCCGCTGCGGTTACTGCGACTTCAACACCTACACGGCCGACGAGGTCCGCGGCGTGAAGCAGAGCGACTACGCCGGGCAGGCACTCGCCGAGATCCGGAGCGCCGGCGGGATCCTGGCGGCGACCGGGGAAGCATCGCGCCCCGTCTCCACGGTGTTCTTCGGCGGAGGCACCCCGACCCTGCTGCCGGTCGGGCAGCTGGCGCAGCTGCTGCACGGCGTGCGGGACACCTGGGGCCTCGAGCCGGGTGCCGAGGTCACCACCGAGGCCAATCCCGACTCGGTGAGCGCCGAGTCCCTGGCCGAACTCGCCGAGGCGGGCTTCACCCGGGTCAGCTTCGGGATGCAGTCGGCTGTGCCGCACGTGCTCGCGACGCTCGAGCGCACGCACGACCCCGAGCGGGTCCCGCTCGTGGTCGAGTGGGCGCGGGCGGCCGGACTCCAGGTGAGCCTCGACCTGATCTACGGCACCCCCGGGGAATCGCTTGACGACTGGCGCGCGTCGCTCGACCTGGCGCTGGCGCAGCATCCGGACCATCTGAGCGCCTATGCGCTGATCGTCGAGACCGGCACGAAGCTGGCGCGGCAGATCGCCCGCGGCGAGGTGGCCGAGCCCGACGACGACCTGCAGGCCGACATGTACGAACTGGCCGACGGGACCCTGACGCAGGCCGGCTACGACTGGTACGAGCTGAGCAACTGGGCGAGGGATGCCGCGCACCGTTCGCGCCACAACCTCTCTTACTGGACCGGCCAGGACTGGTGGGGCGTCGGGCCAGGAGCGCACTCCCACGTCGGGGGCGTGCGCTGGTGGAACGTGAAGCACCCCGCTGCCTATGCCGAGCGGATCGCGGCGGGCGTCTCTCCCGCTGCCGGCCGCGAGACCCTCGACGAGGCGACCCGCCGCACGGAGACCGTGCTGCTGACCAGCCGGGTGAGCGACGGCCTGCCGATCGGTGAGCTCGATCTGGCCGGACGCGGTGCCATCGCGGGACTGATCGCCGACGGGCTCATCGACGGCCGCGCCGCGCTGCGCGGCCGTGTGATCCTGACGCTGAACGGCCGCCTGCTGGCCGACGCCGTCGTCAGGCGACTGCTGGGCGATTAGCCGCGCGACGACCTCAGCGCACGAACTCGATCGCCACCGGGTACGTGGAGAACTCGCCGCGATTGGCCGCGACGGCCGCCAGGATGCCGAAGACGATGTTGAGCACGAAGGCGGCCACGACCACGAAGAATCCGATGAAGACGAGCGACAGCACCGCGCCGGCGATGTAGGCGATCAGCAGCGTGAGCTGGAAGTTCAGCGCCTGGCGGGTGTGCCATCGGACGAAGGGGCCGCGGTCTTTCAGCACCAGGAACAGGATCAACGGCGCCAGCCAGTGGAAGATGATCCCCCCGACGTGCACGAGGGTGGCCCAGAGCCTCTCGTCGGCCGGGTTCATCGGGAGGGGCGCGGCGTAGGTCACGGGCGGCGGCGGGGGCTGCGACATCCGGCCATTAAAGCAAGAGAGCCGGACCCCGCGGGGCCCGGCTCTCTTGCGATCAGAGGATCGCGACTACTTGATCCAGCGGATGTTCACCGGGTAGCGGTACGAGCCGCCGCCGTTGACCTTCACGCCGCCGAGGATCGCGAAGATGATGTTGATGACCGCGAGGGCCAGCAGCAGGATGCTGAAGAGAAGGCCGATGAACGGGATCACCGAGAGGATCGCGAGGATGATCCACGCGCCCGTCACGTTGATGGTCCAGTTGAGGGCCTCCTTGCCCTCGACGGCGACCTTGGGGCCGCGGTCCTTGAAGACCAGGTAGATGATGAGGGCCGGGATCAGCAGGATGATGTTGCCGAAGTGAGCGAACGATGCCCACTGCTTGTCCTCGGCCTCGGTCAGGGGCGCGGCCGGCTGCGGGGCAGCGGGGGCGGGTTCGGTCATGGTGTGTTGCCTTTCGATTGCGGAGCGGAAACTCCGGGATGTGGGAAAGAGCGCGTGCTGTCACCGTCCCCGAATGGGGCGTCGCAAGCACAGAGACAAGGTAGCGGAGCGCTATCGCGCGTGCAACGGCTTGGTAACGGTGTGTCGCGCTACTATTAGCAGTCAGGCAAGGTGAGTGCTAAGGCTCATCCGGACGGGGTCGGCCCGGCAAAGTCTGCGCACGGAAGGCGGTGCTCCCATGGTCTCGGATCGTGGTCTCGAGGTACTCCGCGTCATCGTGCAGGACTACGTGGCGTCCCGCGAGCCGGTCGGCTCCAAGACGATCGTCGAGCGGCACTCCTTCGGGGTCTCGGCAGCGACCATCCGCAACGACATGGCGCAACTCGAGGAGGAGGAGCTCATCGCGGCTCCGCACACCTCATCGGGCCGCGTTCCCACCGACAAGGGATACCGCGTCTTCGTCGATCAGCTCACGGAGGTCCGGCCGCTCACCTCGGCGCAGCGGCAGGCGATCGAGACCTTCCTGGGTCAGGCCGTCGACCTGGATGACGTGCTCTCCCGCACCACGCGACTGCTCTCCCAGCTCACCAATCAGGTGGCGCTCGCGCAGTACCCGTCGTTCGGCAGCGCGCGGATCCGCCACATCGAGGTCGTCGCCCTCGGTCCGTCCCGGGTGATGACCGTGCTCATCACCGACACCGGGCGAGTGGACCAGCGGCTGCTCGAGGTGCAAGGCGGGCATCCGCCGATCGACATGGACGATCAATTCCTCAACGAGTTGCGCACCCGGCTGAACGCCGAACTCGGCGGAACGGCACTGGCGGATGCCGCCGAGCGGCTGCGCTCCTTCGCTTCGACCTTCCCGCCCGAGCGCGCCCCGTTCGTGGCGGCCATCGCAGGATGCCTGGCCGAGCAGGTGGTGGCGAACCGGCAGGACCGCCTGGTGATGGCCGGTACCGCCAACCTGGCGCGCACCGAGAGCGACTTCAGCGGGAGCATCTATCCGGTGCTCGAGGCGATCGAGGAGCAGGTCATCCTGATCAAGCTCTTCGGCGAGATGGAGATCGATGCTGACGGCGTCTCCGTCAGCATCGGCCACGAGAACCAGGGCTTCGGCCCCGGCGCCCAGGGGCTCAGCGAGACGAGCGTGCTCGCCTCGGGCTATACGGCATCCGGAGGGAGCATGGCCCGCCTCGGCGTGCTGGGCCCGACCCGGATGGATTATTCGAACAACATGGCAGCGGTGCGGGCCGTAGCCCGCTATCTGACGCGGCTGCTCTCTGCCAATGAGAAGCACGAGGAACAGTAACGAGTGGCTGACCACTACGAGGTTCTCGGGGTCGATCGCGCCGCGACGCCCGAGGAGATCAAGAAGGCGTACCGCAGGCTGGCACGCGAGCTGCATCCCGACGTGAACCCCAGCGAGGATGCGGCCGAGCGCTTCAAGCTCGTGACGCACGCCTATGACGTGCTCAGCGATCCCGATCAGCGCGAGCGCTACGACCTCGGCCCCCGAGCCGGATTCGGCAGCACCGGCGCAGAAGGCGGCTTCGGCTTCGGCGACATCTTCGAGACCTTCTTCGGCGCCGCGCAGGGGCGAAGCAGCGGTCCGCGTTCGCGCCGGGAGCGCGGGCAGGATGCCCTGCTGCGCATCGAGGTGGAACTCGACGAGGTGATCTTCGGCACGAAGCGGGATGTGGACGTCGACACCGCAATCCTCTGCGAGACCTGCAACGGCTCATGCTGCGCGCCCGGCACCTCACCGGTCACCTGTGACATCTGCCGCGGCACCGGCTCGATCCAGCGCTCGGTGCGCTCGCTGCTCGGAAATGTCATGACCTCATCGCCGTGCGGAACCTGCCGCGGCTACGGCACCGTGATCCCGAACCCCTGCCCCACCTGCGCCGGTCAGGGCCGCGTGCGGGCCAAGCGCACCGTGACGGTCGACGTCCCGTCGGGGGTCGACACCGGCATGCGCCTGCACCTGCCCGGCGAGGGCGAGGCCGGCCCGGCCGGCGGCCCGAACGGGGACCTCTACCTGGAGGTCAAGGTGAAGCACCACGACGTGTTCAGCCGCAACGGCGACGATCTGCTCGCCACCCTCGAGGTGCAGATGACCGATGCCATCCTCGGCACCACGACGACCCTGGCGGCTCTCGACGGCGACGTCGCGATCGAGCTCAAGCCGGGCGCGCAGAGCGCCGACATCGTGACCGTGAAGGATCGCGGCATCACCCGCCTGCGCGGCGGAGGACGCGGTGATCTGAAGGTGGGCATCCAGGTCGTGACCCCGGTGCGGCTGAACAGCAAGGAGCAGCAGCTCATCAAGCAGTTCTCCGAGAGCCGCCGCCCCGTTCCGCCCGAGTTCTCGACCTTCCAGCAGGGGCTGTTCGCCAAGCTGCGCGATCGCTTCCTGGGGATCTAGGCGCCATCGCGTGGCCTCGCTCTACCTGAAACCGGAACTGGAGCCGGCCGACGCCGAGATCGGCGCCAGGGTCGGCGTGACGGGCGAGGAGGCGCGGCACGCGGTGACCGTCGCCCGCGTGCGGCTGGGGGAGCGGATCGCGATCGGCGACGGCTCCGGATTCCTGGTCTGGGGCGCGGTGGTGGTGGCCTCGGCGGCCGAACTCGCCATCGAGGTGGACGAGGTGCGGCATGATCCCGAGCCGGAGCCTCGGCTCTGGCTCGCGCAGGCGCTGGCCAAGGGCGACCGCGACGAACTGGCCGTGCAAGCCGCAACGGAGCTCGGAGTCGCCGGAGTCATCCCGTGGGCCTCCGAGCGCTCGGTCTCGCGCTGGGACGGCCCCAAGGCGGCGAAGGGGCGGGAGCGCTGGGGCGCGATCGTGCGCGAGGCCTCCAAGCAGGCCATCCGATCCCGGGTCCCGGATGTCGCGGCTCTCGCCTCGACCGCCGAGCTCGCTGCTCTGCCCGGCGCCCTGCTCGTGCTCGACCCGCTCGGTGACGTCGCACTGACGGAGGTGCCGCTCGACTCGGGAGCCGCGGCGGAGGGCATCACGCTGGTGGTCGGGCCCGAGGGCGGGATCGCGCCTCGCGAGTTCGAGGCGCTGGTCGCCGCGGGCGCGCGGCGGGTCCGTCTCGGCCGGGAGGTGCTGCGCACCTCGACGGCAGGCCCCGCAGCGATCGCGGTCCTGAACGCACGGCTCGGCCGCTGGTGACCGATCGACCGATCGCCGACCGGCCGCGCGGACCGGTGGAGGTGCCCGGCCTCCTCCGAGCCTTCGTCGACGACCCCGCCGCGCTGGACGCGGTGTGGCTCAACCACCTCGGCGGCCTGACGTTCCACGACGGCGACCGGTACCTCAAGTGGAACCCGCTCGGCAGCGGGGTCGACCTGGAGGACGAACGCGCGCGTCTCGCCTGGGCCGCGCCGCGGCATCCGGTTCCCGAGGTGCTGGACTTCGGGCGTGATGACGTCGGGCAGGTCCTGATCACGCGGGCGTTGCCGGCCACGGGCGCGGTGACCGAAGAATGGTGCGCCCGTCCGCGCGATGCCGTGCGCGCGATCGCCGAGGGGCTGCGGGTGCTGCACGTGCTCCCCGTCGCGGACTGCCCTTTCGTGTGCCGCTGGGCCTCAGGGGCTGACATGGCGGTCGAGGACCTCGTCGTCGTGCAGGGCGACCCCTGCGCGCCGAACACGGTCATCGGCCCGGATGCACGCTTCGCGGGGCACGTCGACCTCGGCTCGCTCGGTACGGGCGATCGCTGGGCCGATCTCGCCGTCGCGAGCATGAGCCTGGACTGGAACTACGGTCGCGGCTGGCAGGACGAGTTCTTCGCGGCGTACGGCATCGAGCGTGATGAGCGGCACATCGACTTCTACCGGGAGCTCTGGGACGCCTCCTAGAGCAGCCCGCGCCGGAAGCCCTCGGCGACCGCCGCGGCACGATCGCCGACACCGAGCTTGCCGTAGGCCGCGAGCAGGTGCGTCTTCACGGTGGTCTCGCTCAAGTGCAGGGCGGCGCCGACCTGCCGGTTGGTGGCTCCGTCGGCGATGAGGGCGAGCACCTGCAGCTCGCGGGGGCTCAGGGTCGCCGAGTCGGGTGTTCGGACCCGGTCGACCAGCCGGGTCGCGACCGAGGGCGCGAGCACCGCGTGCCCCGCCGCGGCCGATCGGACGGCGCGCAGCAGCTCGTCGCGCGATGCGTCCTTGAGCAGATAGCCGGTGGCGCCTGCCTCGATCGCGGGAAGCACGTCGGCGTCGGCGTCGTAGGTCGTGAGCACGAGCACGCGGCTGGGGATTCCGAGCCGTGCGAGTTCGCGGATCGCGGTCACGCCGTCGGTGCCGGGCATCCGGAGGTCCATCAGCACCACGTCGGGCTCGAGCACCCGGGCCTGACGCACCGCTTCGGCCCCGTCGGCCGCCTGGCCGACGACCTCGATCTCGGGGTCCGAGGCGAGCATGCCCACGATCCCGTCGCGCACGACCGGGTGATCATCGACGACGAGCACGCGCAGCACGGTCATCCGGGAACCTCGGCGAGGATCGCCGTGCCCTTGCCCGGACAAGACTCCACGACGAGGCGTCCCGCGAGGGACTCGAGCCGCTCGCGCATCGCGATCAGCCCGTAGCCGTCATGGCGTTCCGCCTCGCCGCTCGTGGCGGGTGCCTGCGCCGGATCGAACCCTTTGCCGTCGTCGCGCACCTCGAGCAGGGCCCCGCGCGGTCCGTAGCGCAGCGTGAGCCGCACCCGCTCGGCGGCCGCGTGCCGCTCGATGTTCGTGAGCGCCTCCTGCGCCGTGCGCAGCATGGCGACATCGGTCTCGGTGCGCAGTGCGCGCTCGCCCCCGGTGGTGGTCATCTCGACCGGGATGTTGGTGCGCGCCGACCATCGGCGTGCGACGTTCTCGATCGCTTCGGGCAGCCGCGCGCCGTCCAGCGCCGGCGGGCGGAGCGCCTGCACGGAGCGTCGCGCCTCGGCGAGCCCGTCGCGCGCGAGCTCGAGAGCGGCTCCGGTGTGCCGCCGCCTGACGACCTCGTCCGGCGCCTGTTCGGCCGCTTGCAGCTGCGTGACGATGCCGGCGAAGTTCTGCGCCAGGGTGTCGTGGATGTCGCCGGCCAGCCGGGTGCGCTCCGCCTCGGCCCCGGCGCGCTGAGTGCTGCGTTCGGCGAGGCGGAGGCCCCACGACATGCCGCACATGACGACCACGTTGAGCAGGATCACGAGCGCCGCGCCGACGATCCCGACGGCATCGCGCGCGAAACTGGAGCTCTGCGCCCAGCCGGCGACGAACGCCGTCGCACCGACCGCGACGAGCTCGGCGGGCCACGGGACGATCGCGTAGGCGAACGAGAAGGTCGCGATCACGAGAAAGCCGAACCAGCCGTCGAGCAGCACGAGCGCGAAGTTCAGGGCGATCGCGCCGGTCATGAAGACCGAGATGAGTGCCGGGTGGCCGGCCTCGGGCAGCCGCAGTGGGCGGAAGGCGATGACCCAGGCCGCATAGACCGCGCAGAGCACGAGCACCGTGACAAGACGCGGCCACTGACCCCACTGGACGCCGACGGTGAACGCCGCCAGCATCCCCAGGACCAGGAAGGGCGTCACCGCGAGCACGGTGCGCCAGCGCGGATCGACCACGGTTCGACCCTACGCGGCGGACGCCGCCGTGGGCGGGTCCTTCGGGAACAGCGCGCGAGTGCGCGACATGTTCACCAAGATCGCGACCGGCACCACGAGACCGCCGCATGCCCCCTGTTCGATGCGGACCCAGTCCGGCAGGAAGCCGGGGATGGAGATGATCACGATCACCGCGACCACCACCACCACGCTGATGATCCGCACGCGGGTCAAGGATGCCACGGAGCCGCCAGCCGCCGACCGCGTGATCAGGAACAGGACGATCGAGCTGGCGAACACCAGCGAGCAGCGGATCCAGACCGCGATGTCGACCGGGATGCCCGCGACGGCCAGGCCGGCGAGGAAGAGCTCCGTCGCGAGGCTCAGCCCGATGAAGCAGGCAAGGAGCACCAGGAAGGGGCGGAAACGCTCGCGGCGCTCCTCGGCGAGGGACGGGGCGGCAGGGAGTGTGTTCGTCATGACCTCAGCGTCGCGGCCGCCGCACGGTGCGGCATCGTCCATCCGGTCGAATCGTGCCACCGATCGGTCGGCCGATCCCGCACCGATCGGCGCCATGCCGGTCCTGCTCCGTAGACTTGAGCCATGTCAGAGCCCACCGTCTTCGAACGGATCATCGCGCGCGAGATCCCGGCGACGGTCGTCTACGAAGACGACCGGATCATCGCCTTCGAAGACATCGCCCCGAAGGCGCCCGTCCATCTGCTCGTGGTCCCCAAGACCGCGCAGTACGCGAACGTGACCGAGCTCGCGGCAGGCGAGCCCCAACTGCTCGCCGACATCGTGGCGGTCGCCCAGAAGCTGGCCGACGAGCACGCAGGTGGCCAGTACCGTTTGATCTTCAACACGGGCGATCGCGTCGGACAGACTGTTTTTCATGTTCACGCCCACGTTCTGGCCGCGGGCGACGACCTGACGGAAGGCACCCTTGGCTTCTAGCGACCTCCCCTCCTCGAACGGCCCGCTCGGGCATGCCGAGTTCGCGGTGGACGGCGTGGCCATGGTGCGGCTGCTCGGCCCCCAGGACCGCCTGCTGACGACCATCGAGCGGCAGTTCCCCGACGTCAGCCTGCTGGTGCGCGGCAATCTGGTGACCCTGGATGGCCCAGCCGATCAGGTGGCCGCGGCCGACCGGCTCGTTCGCGAACTCATCGAGATGGTGCGCAACGGCGCCGACCTCGGGCCGGTCGACGTCACGTCGTCCGCCCGGATCCTCGAGCGCGGTCAGGGCAGCCCGGCCGAGGTGCTCAGCCAGGCGATCCTGACCAGCAAGGGCAAGAGCATCCGCCCGAAGACGCTCGGGCAGAAGGCGTACGTCGACGCGATCGACCTGAACACGATCACCTTCGGGATCGGGCCGGCCGGAACCGGTAAGACCTACCTCGCGATGGCGAAGGCGGTGCAGGCGCTGCAGCGCAAAGAGGTCGAGCGGATCATCCTGACCCGCCCGGCGGTGGAGGCGGGGGAGCGGCTCGGCTTCCTGCCCGGCACGTTGACCGACAAGATCGACCCCTACCTGCGGCCGCTCTACGACGCGCTCAACGAGATGATGGATCCGGAGATCGTGCCCAAACTGCTGGCGGCCGGCACCATCGAGGTCGCGCCGCTCGCCTACATGCGCGGCCGCACTCTCAACAACGCCTTCGTGGTGCTCGACGAGGCGCAGAACACCACGCCCGAGCAGATGAAGATGTTCCTGACCCGGCTCGGCTTCGGCACCCGGATGGTGGTCACCGGCGATGTGACCCAGATCGACCTGCCCGGCGGCGCGAGTGGCCTGCAGTTGGTGCGGCACGTGCTTGACGAGATCCCCGACATCCACTTCGCGATCCTGACCAGCGAAGACGTGGTGCGCCACTCGCTCGTCGGCCGCATCGTCGACGCGTACACGAAGTACGACGCCGAGCGGCAGCTGAGGCAGTATGAACGCTCGCCGGCGGCCGAGGACGGCGCGAACCGCGCCGAACGCCGCGGTCACAACCCGCAGGACCACCGCCCGCCGAGCGCCGAGCGTCCCAAGCGCGGATGGCGCGGATGAACGACGGGCGCGTGGCGGCGATTCGGCGGCGTGTACGGCGAATCGCCGCGCTGCGCCGCAGGAGCGGCGGCGCAGCCAGGAGACAGCGATGAGCATCGAGATCAACAACGAGTCGGGCATCGAGGTCGACGAGAGCGCGCTGCTGCGCCTCGCCGCCTACGAGCTGGACTTCCTGCGCGTGCACCCCGACGCCGAGCTGGCGATCCTGCTGGTCGATGAGGCCGCGATGGAGCAACTGCACGTGCAGTGGATGGACGAGCCGGGCCCGACCGACGTGCTGAGCTTCCCGATGGACGAGCTGCGTCCCGGCAGCGACGACGAGATCACCCCGGCCGGTCTGCTCGGCGACATCGTGCTCTGCCCGCAGGTGGCGGTCGCGCAGGCCGAGGAGGCCGGTCACTCGGTGCTCGACGAGCTGCTGCTGCTCACGGCTCACGGCATGCTGCACCTGCTCGGGTTCGACCACGCCGAGCCCGACGACGAGAAGGAGATGTTCGGCGTCCAGCGCGACATCCTCGTCGGCTTCACCCTCGCCGAGCGGAAACGCTAGTGACCGGACGGCCGAGAAGATGATCGCCGTCTTCGTCGCGGTCGCCGTGCTGCTCGTCGCGTTCGGCGGCCTGCTGGCGGCGGCGGATGCGGCGCTCGGCGTGCTGAGCCGCACCGATCTCGCCGAGCTGGCGGCGCAGCATCCGCGGGTCAGAGCCTCGCTGCTCGACATTTCGTCGGACCTCGGCCGCTACGTCAACGCGCTCAACTTCATGCGGGTGGTCTCGGAGACGACGGCAGCCGTGCTGGTCACCCTGGCCTTCGCCTCGGCCTTCTCCCAGCCCGGCCAGTGGTGGCTCGTGCTGGTCTGCAGCGCGCTCGTGATGACGGCGACCTCGTTCGTGCTCGTGGGTTCGAGTCCTCGCTCGGTCGGCCGGGCCCACGCGCGTGGAGTCGTGGTCGTCGCGGCACCGGTGCTGCGCTTCATCCGCGTGCTGCTCGGACCGATCGCCGACCTGCTGGTCGCCCTCGGCAACCGGGTCACCCCCGGCCGTCGCGCGGCTGCCGTCTCGTTCTCGAGCGAGGAGCAGCTGCTCAGCATGGTCGACGAGGCCACCGAGCTCGACGTGCTCGAGGAGGACGACCGCGAGCTCATCCACTCGATCTTCGAGTTCAACGACACCGTGGTGCGCGAGGTGATGGTGCCTCGCACCGACATGATCACCGTGGATGACGACACCACCGTGAGCGCCGCGATGAGCCGCTTCCTCTCGACGGGGGTGTCGCGCATGCCCGTCATCGGCAAGGACGCTGACGAGGTGGTCGGCATCCTCTACCTCCGTGACGTCGCCCGGCTCGAGCACGAGAAGCCCCGCAACGCCGTCGCCGCCGCTGTGACCGAGCTGGTGCGACCGGCCCTGTTCATCCCGGAGTCGAAGAAGGCCGACGAGACCCTGCGGCAGATGCAGGCCGAGTCGAATCACCTGGCCATGGTCGTGGACGAGTACGGCGGCATCGCGGGACTGGTCACGCTGGAGGACCTCATCGAGGAGCTGGTCGGCGACATCTCCGACGAGTACGACCGCGAGGAGACCGAGGTCACCGAGCTGAGCGACGGCGTGTACCGGGTGAGCGCGAAGCTGCCGACCGACGAGCTCGGCGACCTGTTCGGCATCGAGCTCGACGACGACGACGTGGATTCGGTGGGCGGGTTGCTGACGAAGGCGCTCGGACGGCTACCGGTGACCGGTGCGGCCGCGACGGTGTCTGGCCTGGTGCTGACCGCGGAGCGCACCGAGGGGCGCCGCAAGCACCTCACCACCCTGCTGGTCGCACGCGCCGCATCCCTGTCCGACGCGGAGGCGGCGTTCGACAGGAGCCCCGGACATAAGAGCCCCGACGAGAAGAGCTCCTCCTCATGAACGCGCCGTTCCGCTCCGGATTCGTCAGCTTCGTCGGCCGTCCCAACGTCGGCAAGTCGACGCTCACCAACGCACTCGTCGGCGAGAAGGTGGCGATCACCTCGTCCAAGCCGCAGACCACCCGCAACGCGATCCGCGGCATCGTGCACACCACCGACGGTCAGCTGATCATCGTGGACACCCCCGGCATGCACCGCCCGCGCACCCTGCTCGGCGAGCGCCTGAACAGTGTGGTGCAGGCGACCCTCGGCGACGTCGACGTGATCGGCTTCTGCCTGCCGGCCAACGAGAAGATCGGCCCCGGCGACCGGTTCATCAACGAGCAGCTGGGCGCCTTCCCCCGCGCCAAGAAGGTCGCCATCGTGACGAAGATCGATGCCACGTCGCGCACCGCGGTCGCCGAGCAGCTGCTCGCGATCAGCGCGCTGCGCGACTGGGAGGCGATCATCCCGGTGTCGACGGTTCCGACCAACCCGGCCAGCCGCGTCCAGCTCGACGTGCTGCTGACCCAGCTGGTCGGCCTTCTGCCGGTCGGGCCGGCGCTCTACGGGGATGACGCGATCACCGACGAGACCCTCGAGCACCGGGTCGCCGAGCTCATCCGCGAGGCCGCGCTCGAGGGAGTCAGCGACGAACTGCCGCATTCGCTTGCCGTCACGATCGACGACATGGTCGAGCGTGACGACAAGGAGCTGCTCGAGATCTACGCGAACCTCTGGGTCGAGCGCGACAGCCAGAAGGGCATCATCATCGGCCATCAGGGCGAACGGCTGCAGGAGGTCGGCGCCCGGGCCCGCGCGGCGATCGAGCCGCTGGTCGGCAAGCAGGTGTTCCTGTCGATGCGGGTGAAGGTGGCCAAGGAGTGGCAGCGCGACGCCAAGCAGCTGGGGCGCCTGGGGTTCTAGGTCTGCGCCACCACGTGCTCGGTGACGCCGAACCCGAGCTCGGCGGGAATCGTGACGATTGCCCGGCCGCCCTCCCGACGCAGCACGGGCTCGACCACGATCGACGGCCGCGCGTCCGCCGCGGCCATGGCCTGGTCGACCGTTCCGCTCTCCGCGAGCCGCCGCAGATTCATCAGGGTGGGGAACAGGATGTCCCGCTCACCGGCCGCCGCGCGATCCAGCACCTGCTGCGGGGCAGCCCACTCGAAGCCCACCGTCTCGCCGTCGTCCTGGCGCGCCAGCTGGCCCTCGGGGGCCCGGCACAGCAGGAACTGGGCGTCGAATCGCCGAGGCTCGCCGACCGGGGTGATCCAGCGGCCGGCGGGGTGCAGCTCGTCGAGGGGCAGCACCGCTCCGCGGCGACGGACCAGCTCGAGGAAGTCGCTGCCGTCGTCCGGTGGGCCCGGCGTGATGGGGGAGCCGTCGGGGAGCCGGGCGACCAGGATCGACGCCTCCTCGAAGGTCTCGCGCACCCCGCCCACCCGCGCGGCACGGGCGTCCGGGTCGAGGGACGCGGCGCCCGTGAGCAGCGGGAGCCAGGCGTCATCCGCGTCGGACGGCTCGATCACACCACCGGGAAAGACGAGCGCGTTCGAGAACACCCCACCGCGTCGCCTGCGCACCATCAGCACCTGGAACGGGTCGTCGCGCAGCAGGAGCACGGTGGCGGCGGCGCGCGGTTCGGGGACGCCATCGTCACCTGTTCGCACCATGCCGCTCCTCCGAACTCCGTCGTGGTCACGGTACATCGCAAGGATGATTTCGCCGCCGCTGTCAACGGGTGCGAGTGTCGCGCCCGTACCGTTGACTCATGTTCCGGCGACTGACGCAGCTGCAGCTCATCGTCGACCTCCTGATCGGCGGGGGCTGGTTCCTGCTGAACGGCATCACCGGGGAGTTCGATCTGGTGCGCTTCGCGGTGCCGCTCGGAATGGGCGCATCGCTGGCGCTGCGCCGCGTTTCGCCCGCGCTCGCCCTCACCGTGGCCTGGGTGTTCTCGATCGGGCAGGTGTCGATCGGCGCCACCCCGCTGCCCGCGAATCTCGCCATTCTGCCGGTGCTCTACGCGACCTCCGCCTACGGCTCGCGCCCACTGCGCTGGGTCGGTTTCGCCTCGAGCTTCGTCGGAGCGGCGGTGATCACGGTCTCGGTGCTCCTGCCGAGCTTCGTGCAGCTGCCCCTCGCCCCGTCGCCGATCTTCCTGGCCGGATCGGACGCGGTCGCGCTGTTCCGTTCGGCGCTCATCATCTTCGTGGGCTCGGCCGCGGCGTTCCTGCTGTCGTGGACGGCCGGCCTGCTGGTGAGCATCTGGCGGCAGTCCCGCGAGAGCCGCCGAGCGGCGACCGCCGCGACGCAGGAGATGGTCGCCGAGCAGGAGCGCGTCCGGATCGCGCGTGACATGCACGACGTCGTCGCGCACTCGCTCGCGGTCGTGGTCGCGCAGGCCGACGGCGCGCGATATCTGGGGTCGAAGGATCCCACGGCCACGGATGCCGCGCTCGCCACGATCGCGACCACCGCGCGTGAGGCGCTCTCCGACGTCCGGGTGCTGCTGGCCCAGCTCCGCCACTCCCAGGACGACGGCCCCCAGCCGACCCTGGTTGACCTGGATCGCCTGCTCGACCAGCTGCGGGCATCCGGCCTGACCATCGCGCAGGAGGTGACCGGAACGCCGCTGCCGCTCGGCACCGGGCAGCAGCTGGCGGTCTACCGGATCGTGCAGGAATCCCTGACGAACGCCCTGCGGCACGCCGATCGCGAGCAGGAGGCCGTCGTCCACTTCGGCTGGACCCTTCACGGTCTCGAGCTCACGGTGACGAGCGCGCTCCTGCCGGCCAAGACGACGCGCACCGGCCGCGTCCCGCTCGTCGGGGAGACCGCCGGACACGGCATCGCCGGCATGACCGAACGAGCCGCGCTCGTCGGGGGTCACCTGACCGCCGCGGTCGACGGGGACCGTTTCGTGGTGCGCGCCTGGCTGCCGGAACGCGTGGAGGTGCCGGCGTGAGGGGGGTGATCCGGGTCGCACTCGTCGACGATCAGGCGCTGTTCCGCACGGGGATCCGGATGCTGGTCGCGTCCCAGCCCGACCTCGAGGTGGTGGGCGAGGCCGGCGACGGGCGCGAAGCCGTCGAGCTCGCGGCATCCGAGCGCCCCGATGTGATCCTGATGGACATCCGGATGCCGGTGATGGACGGCATCGAGGCGACCGAGCGCATCGTGGCGGCGGCCGACGCGCGGGGCGGGCCCGGGCCCCGGATCATCGTGCTCACGACCTTCGACCTGGACGAGGCGGCGACCCGTGCCATCCGCGGGGGCGCGAGCGGATTCCTGCTCAAGGATGCCGATCCGGAGTTCCTGCTCGCCGCGATCCGCACGGTGCACGCGGGCACCGCCGTGCTGGCGCCCAGCGCCACCCGTGAGCTGTTCCAGCACTTCGACTCGCGCACGGCCGCACGGGCGGAGCCTGAGGCCTATGCGACGCTGACGGCCCGTGAGCGCGAGGTCTTCCTGCTGGCGGCCCGCGGGCTGAGCAACGGCGAGATCGCGAGCGGGGAGTTCCTCAGCGAGGCCACGGTCAAGACGCACATCAGCCGCATCCTGTCCAAGCTCGGGCTGCGCGATCGGGTGCAACTCGTGGTGTACGCCTTCGAGCACAGACTTGTTTGACCGGCTGAATCATCCGAGCGGATGACATGTGCACGACCCGCGCCCGATCCCGCACCGACCGGCTCTCCGTAGCGTCGAAGGCATGGAAACCACACCCCCTTCATCCACCGGCCCGGATCCCGTGGCCGCATCCCTCGTGGCCCGCGTCGAGAACCTCAGCAAGAGCTACGGCACCGAGCGCACCAAGGTCGACGCGCTGCGCGAGGTGAGCCTCGGCATCCGGCGCGGGGAGTTCACCGCGATCATGGGGCCGAGCGGCTCCGGCAAGTCCACGCTGATGCACATCATGGCCGGGCTCGATTCTCCGACCAGCGGCCGTGTCTGGCTCGGCGACGCCGAGATCGGTTCGATGGATGACGCGGCCCTCACCCTGCTGCGCCGCCGCCGGGTGGGCTTCGTGTTCCAGAGCTTCAACCTCATCCCGACGCTCGATGTCGAGGGCAACCTGCTGCTCCCCTTCGAGCTGGACGGGCGCCGTCCGACGACGCGCGAGCGAGACTGGATCGACGAGCTGGAGCAGTCCCTCGGCCTGGCCGACCGGCTCAGCCACCGTCCGCACGAGCTGTCCGGCGGGCAGCAGCAGCGGGTCGCGATCGCGCGCGCCTTGGCCAGCCGCCCGGAGCTGATCTTCGCCGACGAGCCGACCGGCAACCTCGACTCACGAACGGGACGCGAGGTGCTCGAGCTGCTGCGTTCGGCATCCACGCGGTACGGGCAGAGCATCGCCATGGTCACGCACGACCCGATCGCCGCCAGCTACGCGGATCGCGTGGTCTTCCTGGCCGACGGCCGGATCGTCGAGGACCGGCCGCGCAGCGACGCCGCGGCGATCTCGCAGTACATGCTGTCGATGGAAGGTGCGGCATGAACCGCGTGCGCCCGAACGGGGCCAGCGTGCTGGTCGCCGGTCTGAGCTCCGCCTTCGGCGTCGGGCTGCTGCAGGTGATCGGCGTGCTGACCGCCGTCATCAATGCCGACTCTCGCGCCCAGCAGAGCGCGACCGTCGGCATCCTGCTGTCCGTGATCGGGTGGGTCTTCATCGTCATCGCCATCTACGTCGGGGCGGTCGTCACCTCGAACACCTTCGCGACGATCGTCGCCGGGCGGGCACGGACGATCGCGTTGCTGCGCCTGCTCGGTTCGAGCGCTCGCACCCAGCGGAGTGCCGTCGCGCGTGAGGGACTGCTCGCCGGAGTGCTGGGCGGTATCGCCGGCGCTGTCGTCGGCACCGGCGTGGCCGCCGGCATCGCCGCGATCGGGCGGGCCACAGGGGTGATCGGACCGTTCGACTACAGCTATCTGGCGCCCGGCCTGCTCGCGCCGATCGTCGCGGTCGTTCTCACGACCTGGCTGGCCTCCTGGATCGGCTCGCGCCGGGTGCTCAGCGTCACGCCCCTGCAGGCCCTCGGCGGCTCCGAGGAGCTCAGCCGCGAGGAAGCCGCCCACCGTCCGCGTCGCAACCGCACCGCGCTCACGCTGGGGATCATCGGACTCGCACTGCTGCTCCTCAGTGTCGCCGTGGGACTGATCTCGCCTCTGGCGGTGCTCATCGGCGTGATCGGAGGGGTGATCTCGTTCACCGGGCTCGTGCTCGGAGCCGACGTCATCATGCCGCCGGCCCTCAGGCTGGTGGGACGGCTGTTCGGCCGCTCGGCACCGGCCCGGCTGGCGGCGGAGAATGCACTCCGCCACCCGCAGCGCAGCTCGCGCGCGACGATCGGGCTCGTCATCGGCGTCACGCTCGTCACGATGTTCGGCGTCGCCACGGCCAGCTTCGGGCAGATCATCCGTGCCGCCCAGGCGGCGCAGCCGGAGGAGTACCAGGGCATCGATCAGCTGCTCACCGGGGTCACGACGGTGTTCTCGGTGCTGATCGGCTTCAGCGGGCTCATCGCCGCCGTCGGTCTGGTGAACAACCTGTCGCTCAGCGTGCTGCAGCGCATTCGCGAGCTCGGCCTTCTGCGCGCCCTCGGATTCTCGGTGCAGCAGCTGCGGCGGATGATCCTGACCGAGAGCGCGCAACTGACCTTCACCGCCGTGCTCCTCGGCCTCGTTCTCGGCGCGTTCTACGGCTGGGTCGGGGCGCAATCCTTCCTGGGGGCGATCAACGGCAGTCCCGGGATCGTGTTCCCGGCTGTGCCGTGCCTGATCGTCGGGATCGTGGTGGTCGCGGGTGCCGCCCTCACCGCTATCGCGTCCTGGGCGCCGAGCCGCCGGGCGACCCGGGTCTCGCCGATCACCGCCCTGGCGGTCGAGTAAGGGATTGACACCCGGGGGAGTGCGGGCGTGACGGGACCATCTCCTATCGTGGTGGGGTGAAGATCCGGCTGCTCGGCGGGTTCGCGGTCGAGCACGACGGCGAACCGATCGACATCGTCGGCGCGATGCAGCGGGCGCTGCTGTTCCGGCTGGCCCTCGACGCGGGCGCCCAACTCGGCTACCGCGCGCTGGCTGAGGACGTCTGGCCGGAGGACCCGCCCGAGAACGCACGTGCCGCCCTGCAGTCCCTGGTTTCCCGCCTGCGATCGCAGCTCCCGCCCGGCACGATCGAGTCGCTTCCCGGCGGATACCGGCTGGCCGTCGAGCGCCGGGACGTCGATGCCGTGCGGTTCCAGGATCTCGTTGCCGCGGCATCCGCCGCCGAACCGGACCGCGCGCCGCCGCTGGCCAGCGAGGCGCTCGAGCTGTGGGCGGGCGAACCCTGGACGCCGGGCGACGGCTACGACTGGTTCGAGCGCGCGCTCGCCGACGACCGTGCCGCGGCGCTGCGTCTCGGCGGCCGGGCGAGCGCGTCGGCCGACGGCGCGATGGAGACCGAGCCGAGCATCCCGGCGGCTCTCACCCCGCTGATCGGCCGCGACGAGGAGCTCGCCAGCGTCGCCGGGCAACTCGCCATGGCGCGCCTCGTCACCATCCTCGGACCGGGTGGCGCCGGCAAGACCCGGCTCGCCCTGGAGGCGGCGCGCACGGTGCGGCGTCCGGTGGTCGTCGAACTCGCGCCTGCAGGCCCCGACGAGCTGTGGCAAGCCATCCTCGGCGCCGTCGGCCGCGAGGTGCGCGCCGTCGAGGGCACCGCGACCCCCGCCGTCAGCCCGCGCGAGCGCATCGTCAACGCGCTCGGCGGGCGCGAGGTCCTGCTCGTGCTGGACAACTGCGAGCACCTGATCGATGCGGCGGCCGAAGCGGTGGTCGACCTGCTCGGTGCGTTGCCGCGGCTGCGGGTGCTGACGACGAGCCGCGAGCCGCTCGGCGTGCCGGGCGAGGCCTTCGTGCCGCTCGGTCCACTGGCTCCGGATGCCGCGGAGGAGCTGTTCGCCGAGCGCGTGCAGGCGGCCCGCAGCGCCGGGCTGCGCAGCGAGGAGGCGGAGGCGGCCGCTCGCATCCGCCGACGTCTCGACGGCCTCCCGCTCGCGCTGGAGCTGGCCGCTGCCAAGGCCCGCACGATGACCATCGATGAGATCGCCGACGGTCTCGACGACCGCTTCGCCCTGCTGACGGGCGGCCTGCGCACGGTGCTGCCGCGTCATCAGACCCTGCGCGCCCTCGTCGACTGGAGCTGGAGCCTTCTGGATGAGGACGAGCGAGCGTTCCTGTCGACGATCTCGATCTACCCGGCCGGAGTCGCTGTTCCGGATGTCGGAGGCATGGCCACCGCGCACGGCTCGCGGCGCGTCCTTGCGGACGCGCTGGTCGACAAGTCCCTGCTGCAGCGCACGGCGGGCCGGTACCGCGCGCTCGAGACCATCCGTGAGTACGGCATCGAGAAACTGGTGGAGAGCGGGCTGCTGGAGCGGCGCAGGCTCGAGCAGGCGCACTGGCTGGGTGAGGCGTCGGTGGTGCACGATGCGCTGCTGCGTGGGCCCGGGATCCACGATGCGCTGGCCTGGTTCGACGCGGAGGACGACAACATCGTCAGCGCCCTGCGCTTCGCCGTCGAGGGGGAGCACGGCCCGGAGGTGGTCAAGCTCGCGGCAGGCAACGCCTGGTACTGGGTCATCCGCGACCGCAATGACGACGCGCAGATCTGGCTGGCCGCGGCCGCGCCGTTCGCGGCGGGGCGTACGTCCGAGGACGCCCTGATCGTCAGGGCCGTCGCCGCGGCGGTGGCGTCGTTCGGCCGCGCCGATCCCCCTGGGCGGGGAGAGGCGGGGCCGCCCTTCGACGTCGATCGCGCGGAATTGGACGACATCCGGCGGGAGACCGAGAAGAGCGGCAACGTGCTGCTGCGGGTCTTCCCGGTGATGGTGAGCGCCTTCATCGAGGCCATCGAGAAGGGCGTCTGGCCGGTCGGCGTCGAGGTGCCGGAGGATGCCGCTCTTGACCTGCCGGACTGGAGCCGGGCCGTTTTGGGCGTCATGCGCGCCGCGATGGCGCAGAACCGCGGGGATGTCGTCGCGCTCGGCCGCGCCAGTGCGGAGGCTCTCGAGCGCTTCGAGAGCGTTGGCGACCTCTGGGGACTCTCGATCGCGAAGCAGATGCGGGCCGAGTGGCTCTCGCTCGACGGGCAGCTCGAGGAGGCCCTGCGGGTCAGCGACGAGTCGACGACCGCGATGGCGCAGATCACCTCGTCCTGGGATCTCCAGCAGCAGCAGGGCCTCGCCGTGCAGTTGCTGCACAAGCTCGGCAGGAACGACGAGGCGCGGGCACGATCGCAGGCCCTCATGGAGATGGCGCGGGAGTCCGAGTCGCCACGCGGATTGATGCTCGCGCTCTACACGGCGATCCTGCTGGCGGTGCGGCTCGGGGAGGGCGAACGAGCGGCCGAACTGCTGGTCGAACTGGATGCGAACATCGTCGAGCTGCCCGAGAACCAGCGCCAGCTCGTCGCCCTCGACGCGATGGCGCGAGCCGGCGTCGCCCAGCTCCAGGGGGAGCTGGATGACGCCGAGCGCCACCTGCGCGTCGCCGCTGAGGCGGCGGTGGCCAGTGGTGACCAGCCCGTGATGTCGTCGGTCGCCCTGGGGATCGGCGGCCTCGCGTTGGAGCGGGGCGAGTTGTCAACCGCCGCCACCGCGCTCGATCTGGCCGTCGCACTGCGCGGCACGGCCGACCCGCACGACGCGCTCGAGCAGCGCATCCGGGCCGCCGTCGGCGGGAACGGCGACGCGCGCCCCGCCCTCGGTGACGAACTCGAGGAGGCGGAGCGCGCGGCGATCGGCCGGGAGCAGGCCGCGGAGGGCCTGATTCAGATCTTGCGGCGGTAGGCCCAGGTCGCAAGCGGGAAGAACACCGCGACCAGCACGATGCAGCTGCAGAGCACCCAGAGCAGCTCGCCGCCCAGGGTCTCGCCGGCGGCCAGCGCGCTCGGGCCGCTGAGCAGCCCGCGCATCGCCTCGATCACGTGCGTGACCGGGTTGATGGCGACCCAGCCCTGCAGCCAGTCCGGCAGCGTCTTCGCGGGGACGAAGGTGCTCGACCCGAAGGTGAGCGGGAACACGATCAGGAACGACAGGCCCTGCACGGCGCCCGAGGAGCGGGCGAGCATCCCGATGAAGACCGACACCCAGCACAGGCTCACCGCGAACACGATGATCAGCACGATGGCGAACAGCAGTTCGTACCAGGAGGTCGTGACCCGGAATCCGATCAGGGCGGCGAAGCCCAACGTCACCAGCACCGCGATGGTGTGGCGCACGATGTCGCCGAGCACCGCGCCGAACAGCGGCGCCGAGCGTGCGATCGGCAGCGAACGGAAGCGGTCGAACACACCCTTCTGGATATCGGTGTTGAGATTCACGCCGATCGTCAGGGAGGTGAACATGATCGTCTGCACGATGATGCCGGGGATGACGAAGGGCAGGTAGCCGGCCGTGTTGCCGGCGACGGCACCGCCGAAGATGAACACGAAGAGCACGGTCATGATGATCGGCTGCAGCGTGACATCGAGGAACTGCTCCGGGTTGCGGAACATCTTGGTGACGGTGCGGCGGGCGAGGATGAGCGAGTCGTTCATCGGGCGAGCACCCCTTCCTGGGTCTCGGGAGCGGAAGCGGCCGAGTCGGCCTCCGCGGTCTGCTTGGTGCCGGTGAGGGAGTAGAAGACCTCGTCGAGGCTGGGCAGGCGCAGCGAGAGCTCGGAGACCGAGATCCCTTCGCGCGCCAGCTCGCCGACGATGGTCGTGAGGGCGTGGTCGTCGGCGACGGGTACCGACAGCTGGTCGGGGGCGGGCTGCTCGGGCTCGCGCGTTCCGACCTTGGCCAGCAGCGGTCGCACCTTCTCGAGGTCGGCCGGGTTGCTGGGACGGACCTCGAGGGTCTGACCGCCGACCTGGCGCTTCAGGCCCTGCGGGGTGTCGTGGGCGATGATCTTGCCGTGGTCGATGACCGTGATCTCGTTGGCGAGTGCGTCGGCCTCCTCGAGGTACTGCGTGGTCAGCAGCACGGTGGTGCCCTGGCGGGTGAGCACCCGGACCATGTCCCAGACGTCGTCGCGCTTGGCCGGGTCGAGACCAGTGGTCGGCTCGTCCAGGAAGACGACATCGGGCCGGCCGATCAGGGAGGCGGCCAGGTCCAAGCGACGGCGCATGCCGCCCGAGTAGGTCTTGGTGAGCCGCTTGCCGGCATCCGTCAGATCGAACTCGGCGAGCAGTTCGTCGGCGCGGGTGCGGGCCTGCGTGCGGTTGAGATCGAGCAGCTGGCCGATCATCACCAGGTTCTGGATGCCGGTGAGATCCTCGTCCACGCTGGCGTACTGCCCGGTCAGGCCGATGATGCGGCGCACCGCCTTGGCCTCGTGGACGACGTCGTGGCCGCCGACGGTCGCGGAGCCGGCATCCGGTCGCAGGAGCGTGGCCAGGATGCGCACCGCGGTCGTCTTGCCGGCGCCGTTCGGCCCGAGCACGCCGAGCACGCGGCCATGCTCGACCTCCAGGTCGATGCCGTCCAGCGCGGTGGTCTTGCCGTAGCGCTTGACGAGGCCATGGGCCTCGATGGCGAGTGTCATGGGTTTCCTCCATGTCGAGAAGTGATGACATCAGCGTGGCACTGCGGCACTGTCACGGTTCTGTCACCGACTGTCAGCGGCTGTTTTGCTAGTGCTACCCTGAAAACGTGTTCGGCCTGCTTCTTCTTAGCTGCCGCGACGAGGTCTAGTTCACTCAGGCCCTCTCGTCGCGGAGTCTCGTCGTTGCCTGACACTCCTTGAGACGAAAAGAAGCCCACGACCATGAAGAACACGCAGCAGCCCTCCGGGATGCCGATCCACCGTTATCGCTCGTACTCCGAGCAGTTCCCGACTGACCTGCCCGACCGCACCTGGCCGTCGAAGGTCATCTCCCGCGCGCCGATGTGGTGCGCGGTCGACCTCCGCGACGGCAACCAGGCCCTCATCGATCCGATGAGCCCGGAACGCAAGCGCGTGATGTTCGAGCTCCTCGTGAGGATGGGCTACAAGCAGATCGAGGTCGGGTTCCCCTCGGCCAGCCAGACGGACTTCGACTTCGTGCGGATGCTCATCGACGACGGCCTGATCCCGGATGACGTGGTCATCCAGGTGCTGACCCAGGCTCGCGAGGAGCTCATCGCGCGCACCTTCGAGTCGATCAAGGGCGCCAAGCGGGCCATCGTGCATCTCTACAACTCGACGAGCATCCTGCAGCGGGATGTGGTGTTCCGCACCGACAAGCGCGGCATCGTCGACATCGCGCTCCAGGGCGCGCGCTGGTGCCTCGAGTACGAGAAGACCGTCCCCGGAACCACCGTCTACTACGAGTACTCGCCAGAGAGCTACACCGGCACCGAGCTCGAGTTCGCCGCCGATGTGTGCAACCAGGTGCTCGAGGTGTTCCAGCCGACCGCCGAGCGCAAGGTCATCATCAACCTGCCGTCCACCGTCGAGATGGCGACCCCGAACGTCTACGCCGACTCGATCGAATGGATGTCGCGCCACCTGCACCACCGCGAGAACGTCATCCTGTCGCTGCATCCGCACAACGACCGCGGCACGGCGATCGCATCGGCCGAGCTCGGCTACCAGGCCGGAGCCGACCGGATCGAGGGCTGCCTGTTCGGCAACGGCGAGCGCACCGGCAACGTCGACCTCGTCGCGTTGGGCATCAACCTCTTCACGCAGGGCATCGACCCGCAGATCGACTTCAGCGATCTCGACGAGGTGCGCCGCACGGCGGAGTACTGCAACCAGCTGCGCGTGCACGAGCGCTCGCCGTGGGCGGGCGACCTGGTGTACACGGCGTTCTCGGGATCCCACCAGGACGCCATCAAGAAGGGCTTCGAGGCGATGGATGCCGCGGCGAAGGCCCAGGGCGTCGACGTCTCGCAGCTCGAGTGGGCCGTGCCCTACCTTCCGGTCGACCCCAAGGACCTGGGCCGCGGCTATGAGGCCGTCGTGCGCGTCAACTCGCAGTCGGGCAAGGGCGGCGTCGCCTACCTGCTCAAGGCGGACCACGCGCTCGACCTGCCTCGCCGCCTCCAGATCGAGTTCTCGAGCGTCGTGCAGGCCAAGACCGACGCCGAGGGCGGCGAGGTGACGAGCGAGCAGATCTGGGAGGTGTTCCAGGACGAGTACCTGCCCGCTCCGGCGTCTCGCCCCGAGGACAAGTGGGGTCGCTACGAGCTGCTCTCGACCCGCACAGCGAGCGACATGTCCGGATCGATCGAGCTCGACATCCGGATCCGCGTCGGCGACGAGGTCGAGGAGTCACGCGGCGTCGGCAACGGCCCGATCGCCGCATTCCTTGAGGTCATGGTCGAGCAGGGGCACTCGATCAAGCTCTACGACTACGTCGAGCACACCCTGTCGGAGGGCGGAGACGCCCTCGCGGCGGCCTACGTCGAGCTGCAGGTGGGCGACAAGCGCCTCTGGGGCGTCGGCATCGACGGCGACATCTCGACGGCATCCCTGAAGGCGGTCGTCTCGGCGGTCAACCGCGCGGTGCGCACCGAGGCGGGGCAGCGGGAGCTCGTCGAGGCCTGAGCGCCGCTACGCCGCGGTGCCGGGCGCGCCTCGGCTTCCGCGGCGCAGCGGGCGTTGTTCCGGCAGCGTCCAGTGGAGGAGGACGGCCAGAATGCGAACGACGAAGGTGAGCACGACGCAGACGACGGCGGCGACCAGCGCCGGCACCCCGAGTGCGACCAGCACCACGAGGCTGGTCGCCCCAACGAGAGCGGCCACGGCATAGAGCGATCCCACCTGCATCAGCGCGATCGGCACGCTCAGCAGCAGATCGCGCAGAATCGAGCCGCCGACCGCCGACACGGAGCCCACGAACACGGCCGGGATCGCGGGCAGCCCGGCCGCGAGTGCCGCCGTGGTCCCGATCGCACCGAAGAGTCCGATGGTGAGCGCGTCGAGGGTGGTGATGAGGGGCTGGATGCGGGTGAAGATGCGCTGCAGCAGCATCCCGATCAGGGCGCTCGCCGTGGCGACCGGCAGGTACCAGTTGCTCAGCAGCGCACGCGGCACCTCGTTGAGGAAGATGTCGCGCAGGATGCCGCCGCCGAACCCGGTCGCGATGCCGATGATGGCGACCCCGAGCAGGTCGAGCCGGCGGTCGCGGAACTGGGCGGCGAACAGCGCGCCCTGCAGGCTGCCGATCCCGACGGCGAGCAGGTTGGCCCAGAGCGGGATGCTGACGCTTTCGATGCCGCCGCTCGCGACCGCCAGCGCGATCACAGCCGCTCGAACAGGCCGGGATACTCGACGACGACGCCGTCGGGATCGACCGTGATCTCGCGGCTGAAGTCGCTGTCGAGGGACTCGTAGAGGTAGAGGTCCTCCTCGAGGCGCGTGTAGCGCTGCTCGTCGATGGTCACCTCGAGATCGGGGAACGAGACATACGCGGCGGTCACGTCGCCCTCATCGCCGATCGCGAGGTCCAGCCGGCGGATGGGCAGTGTGTTGGTGAAGGGGCTGATCGCGAGATCGAGATCGATCGCGTCGGTGAGATCGCCGCGCTTCTCGCCGTCGACCTCCCAGCCGCCGCGGCCATCGAAGGTGATCAGCAGGGTGCGTTCCTCCACGGCGGCTTCGAGCCGCAGCTGCCGGAAGGTCCAGTCGCTCTCGCAGACGATCTCGTAGCTGTAGCGCCCCCGGGCGGAGTCGATGAGCGAGGTCGCACGGACCATGCCGCCTTCCTCGACACGGATGCGCTCGAGTCCGTCGTACTCGATCCCTCGCCAGATGTAGTCCGCCATGCGGCCAGTCTGGCCCACCCTCCCACCCCAGCCGGTGGTCGCGAGGATAATCGACAGGTGCCCACCTACCGTGACGAAGCCGTCGTGCTGCGCACCCACAAGCTGGGTGAAGCCGACCGCATCGTCACGATGCTGAGCAAGCAGCACGGCAAGATCCGTGCCGTGGCAAAGGGTGTCCGGCGCACCGGTTCCCGTTTCGGGGCGCGCCTCGAGCCCTTCATGGTCGTTGACGCGCAGTTCTACATCGGCCGCTCGCTCGACATCGTGCAGCAGGCCGAGAGCCTCGGGTCCTACGGGGCCGACATCGTCGCAGACTACCCGAGCTTCACGGCGGCCAACGCGATGGTCGAAGCCGCGGACCGCCTGAGCGATCACGAGGCGGGCATCCAGCACTATCTGCTGCTGGTCGGCGCGCTGCGCTCACTGGCCAAGGGCGAGCACTCGCCCGGACTCACCCTCGACTCCTACCTGCTGCGCGCCCTGTCGATCGCGGGCTGGGCGCCGAGTTTCGTCGACTGCGCCGTCACCGGCGCCCCGGGACCGCACACGGCCTTCGTGGTGCAGCTCGGCGGGGTCGTGAGCGACGAGGTCGCCCCGCACGGCGCTCCGCGGCTCGATCCCGCCACGCTCGGCCTGCTCGCCTCCTTGCTCGCGGGGGAGTGGGACACCGCGGAGGCCGCCGACGAGCGCTCCAAGGCGCAGGCCAGCGGCGTGGTCGCGGCCTACACGCAGTTCCACCTGGAGCGGGGACTCCGCTCGCTCGAGCACCAGGACCGGACGATCGCGTGAGCCCGGATCCGGATCACGTCGCCAAGACCCACCGCGACGCCGTCGATTTCAAGCCGGTCGATTGGACCGGCCTGTATCCGCCCGCTCTGCCCGCGGCAGCCGTCCCCGATCACGTCGCGATCGTCATGGACGGCAACGGCCGCTGGGCCAACCGGCGGGGCCTCACGCGCATCGAGGGTCACCGTGCCGGCGAGGCGGCTCTGCTGGACGTCGTGGCCGGCGCCATCCAGATCGGGGTCAAGCACCTGAGCGTCTACGCCTTCTCGACCGAGAACTGGTCGCGGAGTCCCGAGGAGGTGCGCTTCCTGATGGGGTTCAACCGGGACGTGCTGCACCGTCGCCGCGATCAGTTGAACGACTGGCGCGTGCGCGTGCGCTGGGCGGGACGAAAGCCCCGGCTATGGCGTTCGGTGATCGACGAGCTGCAGTTCGCCGAGCGGCTCACCGCGGGTAACGACACCCTGACCCTCACGATGTGCGTCAACTACGGCGGCCGCAATGAGATCACGGATGCCGTCCGGGCGATCGCCGACGAGGTGAAGGCCGGTCGCCTGAAGCCATCGGGCATCAGTGAGAAGACCATCCAGAAGCACCTGTACATCCCGGATGTACCGGATGTCGACCTCTTCGTCCGCAGTTCGGGCGAGCAGCGCACCAGCAACTTCCAGCTCTGGCAGAGCGCCTACGCCGAGATGGTCTTCCTGGACACGCTGTGGCCCGACTTCTCTCGCACCGACCTCTGGCAGGCGATCGAGCTCTACGCGAACCGCACCCGGCGCTTCGGCGGCGCGGTGGACGCACCGACCCTCTAGGCGTCGCCCTTAGGCCGGTCTCTAGGCCTCGACGGTCTCGATCGTCTCGGCGCCGTGGCCGCCGTCCTCCCTCCGCCACGGCTTCGCCAGCACCAGCCACAGCACGACGGCGACGATGGCGTAGGCCGCGAACAGGATGCCCCACGCCCACACGCTGATGCCGACGGTGGCCCACGAGAACGGTTTCGGCATCAGCACCACGAAGAACGCGAGCAGCCCGAGCGCGTAGGCCGCCGCCCAGACGCCCTTCCTCCAGGCGAAGATCTCACCGCCCAGCAGGCCGCGCAGCGGGATGAGCGAGATCGGCAGCGCCGCGATGCCGCCGACTGCCATGGCGGCGAGCAGCTCCTCCAGGAAGACCACGATGGCCGAGGGATGCGCGGCGCTCGCCCCCGCGATGGCGCTGTAGCCGAACCATCCGGCGAGTCCGAGCACGAAGGAGTAGCCGAGCCCGATCAGAGCGACGCGGGCCTTCACGGTGTCGGCGAGCACGGATCCGAACGCGACTCCGGCGACAAGTCCGAAGACGATGCCGGGCTGGAATCCGGTCAGCCGGGTGAACAGCACGGCGATGGCGACGACGACCAGGCTCGCCGGGGCGAAGCGGAAGGAGGCGGCGGCGCCCGGGTCGGTCCGGCGCACGAACCAGATCAGCAGGAACCATGCCGCGACCGCGTCGAACAGGAAGGAGGCGAAGAACGACAGGAAGACACGCAGGCCGGCCACGCTGAAACCGAATCCGGGATCGATGAACGACGAGATCAGGCTGGCCGCGAGCACGCCGAGAAGAGCGAGGGGCAGGGTGCGCCAGGAGATGCCCGCGATGCCGGCGAGCTCGACCGGAGCCTCAGCGCCTGCCGCGGCCGCCGCGGTGGGGGTCGCCTTCGCCGGCCGACGCCTCGCGCGCCAGGCGTCGAACCGCTCGAGCCCCTTCTCGCTCGCCGAATCGAGCAGGTACGACGGGAAGGCGATGAGGAGCACCAGCACGACCGTCCCGCCCGCGGCCCACAACAGGTTCGCGAGGGTGAAGGCCGTGGCAGCTGTTGGGAGGGCGCTCAGAACCGACGGCGCGTTCGCGGGTGGGTTCGGTGTCAGGTGGGTGGGCCGGTGGAGGGTCGTGCCTGGGGCGGCCGTCGCGGTCGGCTCCGGGGTCGGGGTGGCGGTCGGGCAGCTCCCGTCGAGCACGCACGGCGTGCCGCTGATCAGCGCCGCGTCGAGCGCGTAGGAGCCGCCGCTGTCATCGGCGCACGACTCCGACACCGGGGCGAAGCTCTGCGTGATGTGCAGCCCGGTTCCCACCAGATCGACGACGAGGTGGCTGGGCCCCAGGAAGGCGCCGTTGCCGCAGAGGTTCCCGCTCGACGGCAGGTCGTAGGCGCCGTGGCCTTTCACGAGGACCAAGGGGGACGTGCCGCTCAGGGAGTAGCTCGACCCGTCGGGTGCCTGGGTGTCGGCACCCATCGTGAGAAGGCAGGTGCCGCTGCTGCAGTCGACGACGACGGTGATCCCGTTGTGCAGAGGGGTGTCGGGGGTGCCATCCGTGGAGAGTCCGGGCCCGCGGAACGTGACGATCGGCTGCACGACGCCGGGCGCGGGGGTCGGGGCATCGGCTGCGGCGGCATCCGAGGCGACGGCGGATGCCAGGGCGATGAACGCGAAGGCCAGAAGGAGCGTGGCAGCCGCGCGTCGGGCGACGCGGAACACGGGGACTCCGGGGGATCGGGTGGGGAAACGGCGGGGGTGTCGGGATGCTAGCAGCCGCTGGCGCCCCGCGGCGATGAGCGTGCCACGGCGCAGCGGGTGGTCCCTTGTGGAGCGGCGCCCGTGGCGGGATCATCTTCGGATGATCTCCGACGCCCTCGCTGCCGCCATCCCGCAATTCGGCGATCCGAGGGGCTATCTCGCGGTGGCCTCCATCGGCCTTCCGCCGCAGTGCGCCGTCGAGGCGCTGACCGCCGACCTGACCGCCTGGGCCGCGGCACAGCGCGACCCGATGGGCTATGACCCGGTGGTCGCGCACACCCGCGAGCTGTTCGCGCACCTCGTCGGCGTGCCGGTGCAGCGGGTCGCGGCGGGGTCGCAGACCTCGGTGCTGGCCTCCGTGGTCGCGGCCGGGGTGCCGGAGGGCGCCGAGGTGCTGGTCGCGGATGGCGATTTCACGTCGATCGTGTTCCCGTTCATGCAGCGGCCCGGCATCCGGGTGCGGTCGGTGCCATTGGAGGAGCTCGCCGAGTCGATCACGGAGCAGACCTGGCTGGTGTCGTTCTCGCTCGTCCAGTCCGCGACCGGGATCGTGGCCGACGTCCCGGCGATCCTGGAGGCGACCGCCCGGACTGGCACGTTCACGTTCTGCGATTTCACCCAGGCGGCCGGAGTGCATCCCGTCGACGCCTCCGTGTTCGATGCCACCGTCTGCCACAGCTACAAGTGGCTGTGCGCGCCGCGCGGCGTCGCGTTCCTGACCGTGGGGGAGCGGCTCGACCCGCATCTCACGCCGCTCCAGGCCGGCTGGTACGCCGGCGACGACGTCTGGCAGAGCGTCTACGGCCCCGACATGAAGCTCGCGACCGACGCCCGCCGCTTCGATGTCTCACCCGCGTGGCAGGCATGGATCGGCGCCGAGCAGTCCATCGGCCTGTTCGCCGGCCTCGACATCGATGAGGTCTGGGCGCACACCTCGGGGCTCGGCGATCAGCTCTGCGACGCGCTCGGCATCCCCGAGCAGCATCAGGCGATCGTCACCTGGCCGGATGCCTCGGGGCACGAGCTGCGCACCCTGATCGACGCCGGCATCCGCGTGTCGGGTCGGGCCGGGCGCCTGCGTGCCTCGTTCCACCTGTGGAACGATCCCAGCGACGTCACCGCGGTGGTCCGGGCGCTGCGCGGCTGACGCGGCGCGCGCCGATAGGCTGGGAGTTCGCACCGCTCAACGCTTGAACCCAACCGTGCAAGCCGGCACGGCTGACCCCTGGAGTCCTCTGTGGCCACGCCCAATCCGCTCGAATCGATCATCTCCCTCGCGAAGCGCCGCGGCTTCGTCTACCAGTCGGGGGAGATCTACGGAGGGTCCCGCAGCGCCTGGGACTACGGCCCGCTCGGCACCGCGCTGAAGGAGAACATCAAGCGCGAGTGGTGGAAGTTCATGGTGCAGAGCCGTGACGACATCGTCGGCATCGACTCGTCGGTGATCCTGCCGCGCCAGGTGTGGGAGGCCTCGGGCCACGTGGAGGTCTTCTCCGATCCACTGGTCGAGTCGCTGCACACCCACAAGCGCTACCGGGCCGACCACCTGCTCGAGGCCTACGAGGAGAAGCACGGGCATCCGCCGGAGAACGGCCTCGCCGACATCCGGGATCCCGACACGGGTCAGCCCGGCGCCTGGACCGAGCCGCAGAACTTCTCCGGCCTGCTCAAGACCTTCCTCGGCCCGGTCGACAACGAGGAGGGGATGGCCTACCTGCGCCCCGAGACGGCGCAGGGCATCTTCGTCAACTTCGCCAACGTGCTCTCCAGCGCCCGGATGAAGCCTCCCTTCGGCATCGCGCAGGTGGGCAAGAGCTTCCGCAACGAGATCACGCCGGGCAACTTCATCTTCCGCACCCGCGAGTTCGAGCAGATGGAGATGGAGTTCTTCGTCAAGCCGGGCGAGGACAAGGAGTGGCACCAGTACTGGATCGACGAGCGCACTCGTTGGTACGTCGACCTCGGCATCGACCCGGACAACCTGCGCCACTTCGAGCACCCCGAAGAGAAGCTCTCCCACTACTCGACGCGCACCGTCGACATCGAGTACCGCTTCCGCTTCCAGGGCTCGGAGTGGGGCGAGCTGGAGGGCATCGCCAACCGCACCGACTTCGACCTGCGGACCCATGCCAAGCACTCCGGGCAGGACCTGTCCTACTTCGACCAGGCCGCCGACGACCGCTACTACCCCTATGTCATCGAGCCGGCCGCGGGACTGTCGCGGAGCCTGATGACTTTCCTCGTCGACGCCTACCAGGAGGACGAGGCGCCC
>DASYDQ010000055.1:0-44002 GCA_036499485.1 Pseudolysinimonas sp.
AGCGCAGCGGACGGCGCGGACGTGGTCGTCCTAGGCGCGAATATCGCCAAGCAGTGTCTCGAGGCCAGACTTCTCGACGAGATCATCGTGCACATCGCGCCTGTTCTGGTCGGCGCCGGCATTCGTTTCTTCGAGAGCGCCGGTAGCGCTCCGATCCGACTCGAGCCGATCTCTTCCCGGGTTGAGGGCGAGACAACCGTGCTGCGTTACGCGGTCCGCAAGACGCTCGAGGAGTGACCGCGAAGATGTCGTGGATGCTGCGGGATGATCCGCGGCGGGGGTGAGCGAGCTGCTCAGCCGGGCTCGCTCGTCGGTGCGTCGATGTGCTCGGTGTCCGACCGCCTGGCGATCGTCCGGCGTCCGACCAGCCCGACCGCGGCGATGGCGATCGCAACTGCCAGCGTCGTCAGCCAGAGTTCGGGCATCCCGAGCGCACTGCGGAAGACCTGCACGGCGTAGTCCAGCATCTCGGAGGGATAGTGCGCGAGCACGCGTGAGCCGAGGGCCGCGCTGACGGCCGTGACCAGGGTCGGCCCCACCAGGAGCACCAGCAGGCTCACGATCACGGCGATCACCCGGCCGACCGTCTGGATGCCGCACCACACGATCGCCGCCCCGATGGCGACCGCAGGAACGTATCGAACCACCTCGTCGAGCACGTTCGTCAGCGGCGACGCCGTGCTGATCGCGTTGATCGGAAAGAAGAGTCCGCTCAACCACGAGGCGAGCGCGATCGCAGCGACGCTCAGACCGATCAGGGCGCCGGCCCGCGGGGCGCGGGCGATCAGGGCCAGCACAGCCAGGCCCAGCAGGATCGCGGCGACCGTTCCGCCGACCAACGCCGCGAGGTAGGCGGTCGCGTCTGTTCCTTCGCGCAGCCCATTCGACACCGTGATGGCCGTTTGCACGATCGCGATCAGCTGGACGAGCAGCACCCCGCCCATGAGCGCGGCCAGCGCCGCCCCCGGATGCCGGGCGGGGATCGCGCGCCCGGCAATGCCGGCGACTGTCCCGCCGATGATCACAACAGCGACGATCAGAAGAGCCGAGTACTGGCTGAACGGAAGCAGCACGATCGGCATCGCCGCCGGCAGAGTGGCAGCCGCCCACAGGTTCTGCAGCGGCAGCCGCATTCCCGTGATCAGCCACGGCACGAGGCCGATCGCCGCGGCGACCACCCCGATGGGGAGAAAGAGGAGCGAGTGGACGGGCTGGGGCCTGCGCATATCTCGCATCCTATGGTGCCGCAGATATGTGTCGTGTAATCTAATGACACGACACAGATTGGACACCATGGCCGCCATCACGAAGGTCTCGGTGCTGAGCACCGGCCACGTCGCGATCCGCCCGCAGCACGTGCGCGGCAACGGCGCCCCCATGCTCTGGTGGCTGCTGACCAGCCGTCGCTGGACCGCGCCGCGCCCGATCAACGTCTACGTGATCGAGCACCGCGACGGGCTCGTGCTCTTCGACACCGGACAAGACAGGCGCTCGGTCACGGACCCCCACTACTTTCCGGGCGGCATCGTCGGCTTCTTCTACCGCCGCCTGGCGCGTTTCACGATCGGAGCCGGTGACACCCTGACGGCGCAGCTGGCCGCGCTCGGCTACCAGGCATCCGACGTGACGACCGCCGTGCTCTCGCACCTGCACCAGGACCACATCGGGGGCATCGCCGAACTGCCCAACGCCGAGATCGTGGTCAGCGCGATCGACTGGGCCGAGGTCGACAGCCGCCGCGCCCTGCTCGATGGCGTGATGGCCGACCACGTGCGGTTGCCCGGCGTGAACTACAGGCCGATCGACATCCCCCTCTCGACGGATGCCGCGATCGCCCCGTTCACGCACGCCCTCGACCTGCGCGGCGACGGCAGCCTGCTGCTGCTCCCGACGCCCGGGCACTCGCCGGGATCGATGTCGTTGCTGGTCCATGCCGAGGGTCTGCCGCCCCTGCTGCTCGTCGGCGACCTGACCTACGACGTCACCCTGCTCGCCGGCGATCACGTGCCGGGAGTCGGCGACCAGAAGCGGCTGCTCGCCTCGACCCGGGCGGTGCGGGAACTGCAGCGTCGGCATCCGGGACTCGTCGTGCTCGCTGCGCACGACCCCGCCGCGGCCGGCCTGCTCGCGGATGCCGTGGCCGCGAAGGGCGACGAATGAGACGCGCCGAAAAGCTGCGCTGGCTCATCCTCGCCGCCCAACGCGAAGGCAACCGGATGCTCGCCGCCGCCTTGCGCCCCCTCGGCCTGACGCCGGCGCAGTCCGAGGTGCTGCGCCTGCTCGGCGACCACGAGCCCCTCACGCTCACCGGCCTGGGCGAGCTGCTGGTCTGCGAGAGCGGAACGAACCCGAGCCGCCTCGTCGACCGCGTGGTGGCGCTCGGCCTGGTCGACCGCACCACTCCGGATGCCGGCGACCGCCGCCAGGTCATCCTGCGGCTGACCGCGAAGGGTCGCGAGCTCGAGGCCGCGGTGCGGGCGATCGAGGAGGCGATGTATGCCGAGCTTGATGGGGTTGGGACGGATGCTGAGGTTGCGACCGTGATCGCGCTGCTGGAGCGGGTGGTTGCGGGGCGTCCGGCGGGGGATGCGATTGCGGCGCGGGTTGCGCGGGAAGGCAAGTCGAGTGGGGCCGGACCAATAACTTCGGACTGAATTCCCCCGGAGAGCCTCCGAGGCTACGTTGGCGAGTTGAGTCGCTACAAGGGGGGCCTTCAACCAGCGGTCTGCGTTTGGCGGCTTGACGAACCGACGCTGTCAAGTGTGAGTTCTCAGACACTTCACCAAATACTTCACCTGCGACTGGCTTCGCGTTCTATTCTTGCTTTATGCCCATACAACTCCCGACGGAGCCTTTTGGCGACTCTCCACTACCTGATTTGAAGCTTGATGAAGCACCCCTTCTTCGTGCGCTGGTGCAGGTGCGCTTCGCGCGCTCAACTGGTCTATACGTCGATGGCCCAGTAATTCGACGAATCGCCGACGAGCTTGCAGAGACCTTTCCTGTCTTCGATGTGACTAATGACGTTTCTCTAAACCTTTCATCCTCGGGAATCGCTCCAACCCCTGCTCAGACACCACGCTGGCAATTCGCCGACGCACCGGGGACGACCAATGTTTGGTTGACACCGTTCTTCGTGACCCTTGAAACGTCTGCTTACGACTCCAGAGATTCACTGTTCGGAAAGTTGTCCGCAGTCCTTGAGAGCGTCCTCGCAAACGTCCGACCCGCATTCATAGAGCGCGTCGGAGTCAGATACACCAACCGCATCGATGCGCCAGAGATTCTCGCGGAACTAAGTCAGCTATTTAGACAGGAGATGCTGCCAGCGCAACCGCTTCTTGGTAGCCACGGATACGCGGCAATGCAAAGTTGGCGCGAGTCGTTCTTCTATAACGCCGAAAATCGGCGGTCGCTCGGTGTCAGGTGGGGTTCGCTGCCGGCCGAGGCGACGAATGATCCGTCCCTGCCTCCCTCCTCTCTTCCATCTTTCGTGCTAGACCTCGATTCGTACTATCAGGATCGCTCAATCGAATGGAGCGTTGACGGAGTCATGAAAAAGGCTGTTTCCTTGTCGGAAAATGCGTACCGGTTCTTCTTGTGGTCCCTCTCCGACCGCGCACTTGAGCGATTCGGAGGACATGAAAAGTGATCGATTGGAGTCAGAGTGCCACGGGTTGGGCTGATCTGAGTTCGCAGGAGTCGCGACTGACGTCTTGCAGCTTCGGTGAGACATTCCACTTTGTTCCGGTCTACTCCGATGCGTATTGGGCCAACCAGGTGATTGCGTTCCTTCCCTCAGATCCGACGGAGATCTTCGTCGTGTCCCGAGTATTGGCTCACGACATGGGGTCGTTGGGAACTGTCGCGGCTCCAAGGTCGGCCAGTGGGCAGCGCCAACTCCAGAGTGCTGTTGACCTGAGCCCGCAAGGATCTGTCAAATACATCTATGAGGCCAGTGGTTTGACCTGGGATCAGCTCGCCCGCGCCTTCGGCGTCTCTAAGCGAGCCATCTTGCAGTGGGCATCGGGGGCCAAACTCAGTGCAAGAAACCTCGAACAGGTTCACCGTTTCCGCGTAATGGTGGATGAGGTGGACGGGCCGTCACCTGAGTCGCGGCGCGACGCCCTGCTCGCCGGGGGCGAGGCAAGCGTCTTGAACCGATGGGTGAACTCGAATTCCCGCCCACGAGGAATCAACGCGCCCTCGACCCGCCCGGAGGACTTGCTCTAGCGAATGAGTGCGGTCGCCCCCAACCAAGCGCCAGCGGATGAGCGCATCACACAGGAGCCTGTCCTCCGACAGGGGTCCTGCGTGCTTGGGGGCGTGTCCCTGGAACTTCTCAGGTCAGAGCCGCCGGCTCATATAGTCATGCCCGATGGTTTTGCCGTGATCACTCAGACTTGCGACATCGATGAGGCGCCCGACTCCCCAGTAGTCGTGGCGCCCATCGTTCGCCTGGATGACGAGTACACGACCAAATATGGCGCCGGAAAGAGCGCTCGCTATGTATTGATCGACAAGGACCTACATATTGACCTCGACTATGTCGCGACGGTTTCCCGGGGTTCGGTCGATGTCCATCTGGACGCGCTCACTCCGCTGCTCGAGGGACAGGAGGCTCGAATTCGGCAGGCGGTCGCGAGGAAGTTCGGTCGCGCCGCGGTACCGAGCCACGTAGTCTCCGCTTTGAGTCCCTTCCGGGCGTTCATGCTAAAGAAAAGTAGACCTGGTTCGCCGGAATCCGAGATGATCCATCGCATATCGGAGATTCGCATCTCAATGGAACCGGATTGGGCGGAATCGTCACCAAAGACGGATGTGGTGGTCACCCTCCTCGTCGGCCCTGAAGAGATGCCCGAACTCCAAGAAGGGGATGGTGCCGGATTCGTAATGCCCGAGTGGAATGCAAACCCGACCGTCGCATTGACCGAGATAGGCACCGCCTATCTGCGATCGACCCCCGGATCGTACGAAGCTCAAGCCCTGTGGGAGGCCTTCGCAGATCAGCTCAATCGACTCATCGATCGAGGGGTGGAGAGGTTGGGGGGTCCATCCTCCTCGGGCATTCTCGACCACACGGTGTCGGTGCTCACCAGGATCGATTTCACGCTGGAAGACGCCGAGAACTCAGACCGTCTCGATTTGGCCCATCTTTCCTGGGTCCTCGAAGTCGACGACGACTAACCCTGCTAACATCTCAAGGTTGCCGTCCAACGGCCGCGGATAAAGAGAGCCGCTCCATTCGGGAGCTGGCGCCGCGCAGCAAGAAGAGAGGGGATCCCATCTATGGCACTCGAACAAGACGTCAAGAAGGCGATCATCGACGAGTACGCGACCCATCCCGGTGATACGGGTTCCCCTGAAGTGCAGGTGGCTATGCTCACCCGCCGCATCAAGGACCTCACCGAGCACCTCAAGGAGCACAAGCACGACCACCACTCACGTCGTGGTCTGCTGCTGCTCGTGGGCCAGCGTCGTCGACTGCTCGGATACCTCCAGGACATCGATATCGCGCGCTACCGCTCGTTGATCGAACGCCTGGGGCTTCGCCGCTAGTCGGTTTCGGAGCTGCAATGCTCTGAGTCCCGCTGACAACGCGAACTCTTGAGAACGGGCCGTCATCCTTCGGGATGGCGGCCCGTTTCGGTTGTCAAGCAATCATTCGGGATCGAGCGGTGCGAAGGTCGTTGTCATCCACGTGTTGATGAAATGAACGACCGCGGGCTCGTCGACCGAGTCCTGCGAGACGACTTGAAATCTCACCACCACATTGGCGCGTTGGATGTCGTAGACGTAGGTGCGTTCGCCGCTACGCAGTTGGGTGAAGGCGTTGATGTCCATTCCCTCGTTGACGGCGAATGACGGAGTGGCAACGATCGAGTGATCGTTGTTCTGGCAGACCATCTGTTCGTCGCGCACACTGCGCATGTATGCCGTAGCAGCTACGGAGGTCGGAAAGAAGCGGGCGTTCTGAGTCAGGGTCGTTCCACCGCTCTTGTCGGAGGTTTCGCCGAGGAACGTCACAGGATCCTGGCTCGTCGAATCAGGACCACCGTAAGTCGGCCCGACCGGGCTGAGCGGGTAGATGAAGAAGCAGGAGTCAGGCTCCTTGAGGATCGCCCAGAGTCTGGCGTCGTCGGCATACTCGGCGGCCGCTGTGGTCGGGTTCTGGAAGTCGGCAAAGGCCACGGGCTGGCCGACTGGCATTGATGCTTGAAGGGAGTTATTGGGTACGAGTAGCCCAGCCACTTCCACGGTGAAGCACGTCGGCGGGCAGTCGACAGCGGCGGTGGTGGGGGGCTCAGTCGGGATGTGGTCGGAATCCGGCGGGGCATCGGGCACGCCGATGAACGACCCGTTGTCGGCCTGGGAGACTCGGCCGGCAATCGCCTGGTACTCCGCAAGGCCCGCAACCACCAAGCCGCCGACGAGCGCGACCACGCCCACGATCACGACCGTCGCCAGCCAAGGACGCTTCCGCGGCGGCCGGGGTGGCGGCGCCGACATCGGCCAGACCTCTTCGCCGTTCTGGATCGTGACCGACGACGAGTTCAGCACGTAGGGCGGCGCGAACGGCTTGGGCTCGTTCGGGTCGCTCACGGTGCTACTCAACCAGCCGCGCGGACTATTCGCGTCCCCAATGTTGTTGACATGTCACGCGAACTCTTGAGACGGGCCGTCATCCTTCGGGGTGGCGGCCCGTTCTTTCATACCCTGGACGAATGGATGCCGACGAGTTCACCCAACAGGTCCCGCTCAGCGATATTCCGGCTGACGTCATCGAGCAGGCGAAGGCCCACCCCGGCGGATGGGTGTACGAACTGGACAGCAGCATGCTCCCGAACCCGAACGGCTACGTCCCTGGCGAGGCAGTCAAGGGCTCCTACGCAGTCGGGTCGGACGGGGTGCCGACGGGGGAGTATCGACGCAATCCGAAGTACGGGCCGATCACCGACGACTGGTCGAAACTGGACAACACCGATCAGTGGCTCGGCTGGATTCCGGGTTCTCCGAGCGCCGCCGTTCGGCGAGACCTCGAAAGGTCTGTGGCCGACCAGATCCCCGGGACGCGAGTCGAATGGGTCAAGATACTGGAGGATCCGATCACTCTGGTAGGCGGGGTTCGTCACCCCGACAACCCGGAGCAGACCGTCGTGCGACGGGTCGGCCTGGCGGTCGCGTTCGCGATGTCGGTGGTGCCGCCGAGCGGTCGCCGCGAGTTCCTTCTCGGCTCGTTCACCTGGGCAGCCGCCGGGTTGGACAGCTCTCGCAAGGACCGCACCTGGTTCGACATCGGCATGCCCATCGAGCAAGCGAGCGAGCTGCTCGACACGAGGATCCAAGAACTCGGCGAGTAGAGGTCCGCTGGGCGCTTTCGAAGACGACTCGGCCCTCCGCTCAAGCTGGGGGCATATTCACCACCCCGCCGTGGTTGTAGGTGACATGTCACTTGAATTCGGTTTGGATACCTTCGGCGACGTGATGACCGACGCCACCGGCGAGCGGTTGAGCGACGCCGAGAGCCTGCGACGGCTGGTCGACGAGGCGGTCCTCGCCGAATCCGTCGGCATCGACCTCTTCAGCATCGGCGAGCACTACCGCTCGGACTTTCTCGACTCGGCGCCCGCCGTCGTGCTCTCCCACATCGCCGCGCGCACCGAGAAGCTGCGGCTCGGCACCTCGGTGACCGTGCTCAGCACCAACGACCCGGTGCGCATCTTCCACGACTTCTCGACCCTCGACGCGCTGTCGAACGGTCGTGCCCAGCTCGTCGTGGGTCGCGCATCCCGGGTCGACTCCTTCCCGTTGTTCGGCTTCGACCTGGCCGACTACGAGCAGCTCTTCGAAGAGAACCTCGAGCTCTGGGTCAAGCTGCTCGGCGAGGAGCCGGTGACCTGGCAGGGGATGTCGCGAGCCGACCTGAAGGACCAGCGCCTGTATCCGCGGCTCGAGCAGCCCGGTCGTCTGCCCACCTGGGTCGGCGTGGGTGGGAGTCCGAACTCGGTGGTTCGCGCCGCTCGCTACGGCCTGCCCCTGATGCTCGCGATCATCGGCGGGCATCCCTCGCGGTTCGCTCCCTACGTGGACCTCTACTACCGCGCGCTCGAGCAGTTCGGCTTCGAGAAGCAGCCGGTCGGCCAGCACTCGATCGGCCTGATCGCCGATACGGATGAGGAGGCGCGCGACGCGTTCTGGCCGGCCTGGAACCAGGTGATGAGCTCCGAGCCCGGGATGCCGAATCCGACGCGTGAGCACTTCGACGCGGAGACCACCCACGGTGCCCTGTTCATCGGCACGTCGGAGTCCGTGGCGCAGCGCATCGCGCAGACGGTGCGCGACCTCGACCTCAGCCGCTTCGACCTGAAGTACGACATGCCGGGTCTGTCGTCGGAGAACCGCCGGCGCACGATCGAGAAGTACGGGCGCGAGGTGATCCCGCGGGTGCGCGAGTTGCTGGCGGCCGAGGTTGAGGCGGCTTAGGCCGGGAGGGCGGGCGCCAGCACGTCGGCCCGAGCCGCCGGCGACGTCAGCGCCTCGACGAAGCCGGGGAACCGGGCGTCGAGTGTGTCGACGCGCAGGCGGATGCGGCAACTGCGGCCCTCGATGTACGTCTCGGTGAAGCCGGCTTCGCGCAATGTCCGAAGGTGGTGGGACTGTGTCGACTTCTGCACATCGAGGTCGGGAAGGTCGATGATGTGGTGGAACTCGCCATCCGCCAGAGCCATCACGATCTTCAGCCGGTTCTGATCGGCGAGGGCTTTCACCAGCTCGGGAAGGCGGATCTCGGCGGCGGCGGGCATGGGAAGGGGCTGGTCGACCATGACAGCTCTCCAAACTGTTTGACGAACATCAAACTAAAGGCTACGGTAATCGTATGACCGCGATCGAACAATCGTACGCCCCGATGCGACAGGTGATCCCGAAGCTCGGCATCCTCACATTCGGGGTGTTCGTCGTCGGCACCAATGCCTTCGTCATCGCGGGCCTGCTGCCCCAGATCGCGACGAGCCTCGGGGTCACACCGGCGGACGTCAGCTACTCGATCACCTTCTACGCGCTGGTCGTGGCGATCGTCGCGCCCGCGATCTCGATCCTGCTGGCCCGGATGTCGCGCACCACCCTGATGGCATCGGGTCTCGCCCTGATCGCCATCGGCACCGCGCTCGCGGCGGCCTCCCACAACATCGAGCTGTTCACCGTCGGACGCATGATCGCCGGCGTCGGCGGCGCCGCCCTCGTGCCGCCGGCCACCGCGGCGGCGACGGCGATCGTCCCGCCGGCCCGACGCGGAACGGCCATCGCGTTCGTCAGCGCCGGATTCACCCTGTCGACCGCGATCGGCGCGCCGCTCGGCACGGCGCTGGGCTCCAACGCCGGATGGGAACTCCCGCTCTGGTGCCTCGCCGGCTTCGCCGCGCTGCTCGTGCCTGCCGTGCTGCTTGGGGTGCGCGGCATCCCGCTGCCGCCGGTCGCGTCACTCCGTCGTCGCTTCGCTGCCCTGCGCGACAGCCGGCTCGTGCTCACGCTGCTGGCGGGACTGCTGATGTTCGCCAGCTTCAACAGCGTCTACATCTTCAGCTCGACGATCACCCACACCGCGACCGGCGGCTCGGGATCGCTGCTCTCTGTCCTGCTGTTCGCCTACGGGGTCGCCGGGATCGCCGGCAACGTCTTCGCCGGACCGCTCACCGACCGCGCGGGCAGCCGCCTGTTCGCGATCGTCACGGTCGGCATCCAGGTGCTGCTGCTCGCCGCCCTGCCCCTGCTCGACGGGAGCTTCGCCGCCACCGTCGTGCTCTTCGTGATCTGGGGCCTCACCGCCTTCGCCTCCGCCGTCCCGATGCAGCACCGGCTCGTCGCCGTCGACCCGGCCAACGCGGGCATCTCACTGTCGTGGTGGGCCACGGCGACCTACCTGGGCATCGCCATCGCGCCGCCGCTCGGCTCGACCGTGCTCGGCGTGAACCCGCAGCTGGTCCCGGTGGTCGGCGCGGGATTGGCGCTCGCGGCCCTTGTGGTGTTCCTGATCGGCTTCCGCGGCAAGAAGGTCGTCGAGAGCGAGTCCGCCGAGGCGGAGCCGATAGCGGCGCCAGCCGCCTGACACCGGTGGCCTGACCTACCCTGGGTTCGTGACCCCGGAGCAGCTGCAGACCTTCGCGTTGCTGCGCCGCGCCCGCGATCGCATGGATCGGGACTACGCGCAGCCGCTCGATGTGCCGGCCATGGCATCCGTCGCCCTGATGTCGCCCGCCCACTTCTCGCGGCAGTTCAAGGCCGCCTACGGCGAGACGCCATACGGCTATCTCATGACGCGACGCATCGAGCGCGCGATGACGCTGCTGCGATCCGGGATGTCGGTGACCGACGCCTGCATGACCGTCGGCTGTACCAGCCTCGGCTCGTTCAGCTCCCGTTTCAGCGAGCTCGTCGGCGAGAGCCCTCGGTCGTACCGGGCGCGGGACCACGACGCCCTCGAAGCCATGCCGGCCTGCATCGCGAAGGTGCTCGGCCGGCCCCAACCACCAGCCCGTAAGGAGCAACTCGCATGAGCGGTGCGACCCCGTACTTCCAGTTCCCCGGCACCGCCCGAGAGGCCCTCACCCGCTACCAGGAGATCTTCGGCGGCGAGCTGAAGACCTGGGACTACGCCGAGTTCGGCCGCACCGACGGCCCGGCTGACGCGATCGCCCACGGCACCCTCGACGGGCCGATCTCGGTGTTCGGCTCCGATGCGGCCGAGGGTGAGGCCTCGTTCACCAGCACCGGCTTCTTCCTCTCGGTGCTCGGCGGCGGGGACGCCGCGACCTCGCAGCGCTGGTTCGACGCGCTGGGTGAGGGCGGCACCGTCGTCGATCCCCTGCAGGAGCGTCCGTGGGGGGACTGGGACGGTCAGGTACGCGATCGCTTCGGCGTCACCTGGCTGATCGGGTACGCGCCGAGCTGAGCAGGATCGGAGAAGCCGCGGGCGGCATCCGCTCTCTAACGTGGTCGTCATGACCATCGCACTGCAGTACACGCACATCACCGTCAACGACGTCGAGGAGTCGATCGCGTTCTACCGCGACGCGCTCGGGCTCGACGTCATCCAGGATGTGAAATCGGGCGAGCACCGGTGGCTCACCTTCGGCACGGAGTCGCAGCCGGGGCTCGGCATCGTGCTGAGCGACCCGCACGCCGGCCGCTCGCAGGCCGACGGCGATGCCCTGCAGGAACTGCTCGCGAAGGGCGTCCTGCCGAACATCGTGTTCAGCACCGACGACCTGGATGCCGCGTTCGAGCGGGTTCGCGCCTCGGGCGCCGAGGTGCTGCAGGAGCCGCTCGACCCCGGATACGGCACCAAGGACTGCGCATTCCGTGACCCCTCGGGCAACATGGTGCGGATCTCGCAGGCCCGCTAGTCTCGCGCCGCGCTAGTCTCAACGGCATGCGCGGCGGAACGATCTGGACGGTGCTCGGCGTCATCGCCGCCATCGTGATCGCGTGGTTCCTGGTGAACGCGCTGCTCAGCCTCGCCTGGCTGGTCGCGAAGCTCGTGATCGTGCTCGTCGTCGCGGTGATCGTGTTCTTCGCGCTGCGTGCGGTGTTCTCGCGGCCGCGGGCCTAGCCGGCGGGGTTCCGAGCGGGCCGCTCAACTGGGTGACGTAGCATCCAGTTCATGAGCTCGATGCAGACCGTGAACGGCGTCTCCGTCTACCGTGCCGATCCGGAGGGTGAGCCGCGCGGCGCGCTCATCGTCATCCACGAGATCTGGGGACTGGTCGCCCACATCAAGAACGTGGCCGACCGCTATGCGGCCGAGGGCTACCTCGTGATGGCACCCGATCTGCTGTCGGACGCCGGGGTCACCCCCGAGACCGGCGAAGAGCTGTTCCAGATGATGAACGACTCCGACGAGCAGCGCCGCAGCGTGAATCAACCGAAGCTGCGCGAGGCCTTCGCGGCCTCCCGCGCTCCGGAGTTCGGCGCCGGAGCGATCGCGAAGCTGACAGCCGTCGTCGATGCTCTCGAGGAGGAGAAGGCCGTCGGCGGCAGGATCGGGGTGCTGGGCTTCTGCTTCGGCGGGTCCTACAGCTTCTCGCTGGCCGAGTCCGACGATCGCGTGAAGGCGGCCGTGCCGTTCTACGGCAGCGCCGAGCCGGGCGAGGTGGCGAGCATCCACTGCCCGGTCCTCGCCTTCTACGGCGACCAGGACGCGCGCCTCATCGACGCCCTGCCGGCCCTCGAGAAGGCCATGACGAGTGCCGGTGTCGACTTCGAGGCGAAGGTCTACACCGACGCCGGTCACGCCTTCTTCAACGACACCAACCCGAACACCTTCGACCCGGATGCCGCGGGCGATGCGTGGAGCCGATCGCTCGAGTTCCTCCGCGCGAACGTGGGGTAGCGCGCCGCGTTCATCCCGCGAGACCCGTCCCGCTATGGTCGTCTCACCACGTCCACGGAGGAACGATGAAGAAGCCCGGTCTCGGCGAACGATTCCGCTATTGGTTCGACGGCTGGATGGCCAAGGGCACCGGTTCCCTCATCGCCCTGCTGGCGATCGTCACGGCGATCCTCGTCATCCTGGTGACCGTCATCACGGTGGCTCTGCACGCTTACCCGCAGGGCCAGCCGAAGGACTTCCCCGACCTGCTCTGGGCCACCCTGATGCGCGGAATCGACTCGGGCACCCTGGCGGGCGACAACGGCTGGGCATACCGCGGCATGATGCTGATCATCACGCTGGCCGGCATCGTGATCGTCGCCAGCCTGATCTCGATCATCTCGGGCGCGTTCGACGCCAAGGTCGAGGAGCTGCGCAAGGGCCGCTCGCGCGTGCTCGAGAACGACCACACGCTGATCCTCGGCTGGAGCCGCAAGGTGTTCTCGCTGGTCGGCGAGCTGTCGATCGCGAACGAATCGCGCAAGAGCGCCGCCATCGTCATTCTGGCCGACATGGACAAGGTCGAGATGGAGGACGCCATCCGGGCGCAGGTGCCCAACACCGGTCGCACGAAGATCATCTGCCGCACCGGCGACCCGATGAGCCTGGTGGACCTCGAGCTGGGCAATCCGAACGGCGCCCGAAGCATCGTGCTGCTCGGCGCCGACGAGGATGAGGACCCGGACTCCACGGTCATCAAGACCTGCCTAGCCCTGACGAACAACAAGAAGCGCAAGCACGGCGAGTACCACATCGTCGGCGAGCTGCGGGATGCCGCGAACCTCGAGGCGGCCAACCTGGTCGGCCACGACGAAGCGCACTGGGTGCTTGCCGCCGATCTGATCAGCCGCGTCACGGTGCAGAGCTGCCGGCAGAGCGGCCTGAGCGTGGTCTACACCGACCTGCTCGACTTCGAGGGCGCCGAGATCTACTTCACCGAGCAGCCGACGCTCGTGGGCAGGAACTACTTCGAGACCCAGTTCGCCTTCGCGGACTCGACCGTCATGGGCATCTCGACGGCCGACGGCATCCTGATCAACCCGCCCGCTGAGCGCACCTACGCGGCGGGGGAGCAGCTGATCGTGATCGCCGAAGACGACTCGACCATCAAGCTGTCCGACCCGGTGGCCTTCGATGGGAGCGCGGTGCTCTCGCCGAAGCCGTTCAAGCCGGAGCCCGAGACGACCCTCGTGCTCGGCTACAACTCGGGGCTGCGGATGATGCTCGAGGAGCTGAACTCCTACGTCACGAAGGGCTCGTCGGTCACCGTGGTCGCCGACATCGACGACCCGGGACTCCCGACTTTCCCGCACATGCCGGTCACCTTCCGCCGCGCCGATCCCACCCACCGCGCCGTGCTCGACAGCCTGGCCGTGGACGCCAGCGATCACATCATCGTGCTCGCCGGCAAGGAGCACCTGCCAGCGCAACGCGCCGACGCGAAGACGCTCATCACCCTGCTGCACCTGCGCGACATCGCCGAGAAGCTCGGCGCGGAGCTCAACGTGGTCAGTGAGATGCTCGACGATCGCAACCGCGAATTGGCCGAGGTCACCAACGCCGACGACTTCATCGTCAGCGAGAAGCTGGTGAGCCTGATGCTCTCGCAGGTGAGTGAGAACGAGCAGCTGACCGACGTCTTCGGCATCCTGTTCGACAGCACCGGCAGCGAGATCTACCTGCGCCCGGCCGAGCTCTACATCAAGCCCGGCGTCGAGGTGGACTTCTACACGGTGCTCGAGGCCGCCCGTCGGGTCGGCGAGACCGCGATCGGCTACCGCGTCGAGAAGAACGCGCACCACTCCGACCTCAACTACGGCGTGCACGTCAACCCGGCGAAGGGCGACAAGATCGCCTTCCAGCGGGGCGACAAGATCATCGTGCTCGCGGAGGAGTAGGCGCCGATCTAGCCGGGGAACGCCGCCGAGCTAGCCGGGGAACGCCGCCGAGCGCGCGAAGTCCAGATGCAGCACGGTCTGCGACAGGGCCGAGAGCAGGTAGAAGCTGCGCAGGTTCTGCCAGCCCGCGCTCCAGCGCAGACGGCTCGCGACCTCCCAGACCGTGGCATCCGGTTCGACGCGGATGATCTCAGCCGCTGCCCGGGAACGGTGCAGGTGGTGCTCGGCCAGCGCCGCGTTGCGCTCGATCAGCCCGCGGAAGCGGTAGCCGTGACCGGGCGCGACCTCGAAGTCGTCGTAGCGCGCCAGCAGTTCGAGGGAGCCGAGGTAGTCGGCGATCGGGTTGGACGCGCCGGTGCGGTCGCCGAGGCCCAGCCCCGAGAAGATCCGGGGCAGCACCGTGTCGCCGGTGTAGACGAGCCCGGCATCCGGGTCGACCAGGCTGGCCGAGCCGGCGGTGTGACCGGGGGTGGCGAGGATCTGGATCGATCGGCCTGGCACCTCGAGCAGCTGACCGGGCTCGAAGCTGCGGTCGATCTGCGGGATGCCGCGGGCCACCAGGTCGGCACCGAGCGGCACGCTCAGCTCCGGCCGGCGTTCGGGCGGAACGCCCCAGCCCTCGAGCACCCCCTCGGAGGCGGCGAGATCACCGGCCGCGATCGCGGCGATCCCCTCGCGCTCGCGGCGCAGCATCCCGATCCGCGCGCCGGTCACCGCGCGCAGACGGGCGGTCAAGCCGAGGTGATCGGGGTGCAGGTGGGTCGTGAACACGCTCGCGATCTCGTCGAGGTGCAGCCCGAAGCCGTCGAGCGCCGCCTGGAGGAGCGCCCAGTTCTCGTCATTGTCGTAGCCGCTGTCGATGAGGTGCAGGGATCCGTCGTCCCCCGCGATCAGGTAGCAGAGCGAGTACGGGTTGCCCGGCTGCTGCATCGGCAGCGGGATCGACCAGATCCCCTCGCGCACGACGTCGGGGGCCGGAACCCGCTCCGCCATCGAATCGTCGAACTGGGCGGGAACGGTGGGCTGCACGCCTCCATTGTCTCCGCTGCGACCGGGTAGCGTCGAAGCATGGACACTCTGCGACTCGGAACCAGCGGCCTCGTGGTCTCGCGCGTCATCCTCGGCTGCATGAGTTACGGCGAGCCGGGCAAGGGCAACCACGCCTGGAGCCTCGGCCTCGACGACAGCCGGCCGTTCTTCCGGCAGGCGATCGAAGGCGGGATCACGACCTTCGACACCGCCAACGTCTACTCGGCCGGATCGAGCGAGGAGATCACCGGGCGCCTGCTCGGCGAGTTCGCGAAGCGCGACGAGGTGGTCATCGCGACCAAGGTGCACGGGAGGATGTTCCCCGGCCCGAAGGGCGGAGGGCTCAGCAGGGCCGCCATCCTCACGGCCGTCGACGACAGCCTGCGCCGGCTCGGCACGGACTACATCGACCTCTACCAGATCCATCGCTGGGACCCCGAAGTGCCCATCGAGGAGACGATGGAGACCCTCAACGACGTCGTGCGGGCGGGCAAGGCACGCTACATCGGCGCCTCATCGATGTGGGCGTGGCAGTTCGCGCAGGCCCAGTACACGGCTGACCTGAACGGCTGGACCCGCTTCGTCTCCATGCAGGACCAGTACAACCTGCTGCAGCGCGAGGAGGAGCGCGAGATGCATCCCTTCTGCCTCGACCAGGGCGTCGGCGTCATCCCGTGGAGCCCGCTCGCCCGCGGGCGCCTGACCCGGCCGTGGGGCACCGAAACCACGCGCACCGCGTCTGACGCCTTCGGCACGAGGCTTTACCCCGAGGAGTCCGACCGCCAGATCGTGGATGCCGTGGCCGCCGTCGCCGCCGAGCGCGGCGTGCCCGCCGCCCGGGTGGCGCTCGCCTGGATGTTGAGCAAGCCGGCGGTCACGGCACCCATCGTGGGAGCGACGAAGCCCGAGCATCTCGCCGATGCGATCACGGCCGTCGACCTCGAGCTGAGCGACGCCGAGCTGGCCCGGCTCGAGGAGCACTACACGCCCCGGCCGCCGAGCGGGTTCTGAGCGTGGCGGAGGAGGAACTGCCGCGCTCCGATCGCGGAGCCGGCAATCTGAATGACTACGCGTACAACCTGCGGGCGCGCAACAAGCGGGTGACGATCATGCTGGCCGGCAGCGATCCGTACCAGGACGAGCTGCGCGCCGTGCTGGAGTCCGGTGACGAGGTGCAGACCGCGATCTCGGCACGCAGCCAGGAGGCGGAACGTATCGATGCGCCGATCGTGGTCAGGCTGTTCACCGGACGTCGGGTGAGCGGCCCGGTCGGCTCGGTGCCGCGCGGACTGGAGTCCGTGGTCGACGAGACCCTCCGCCGGTTGGACGACGCGGTCGGCAAGGCGCGGATCCCGGCGCGGGTGGTGCGCAAGGGCGGGCGGCTCCGGGTGGAACTCTTGCTCGGCGCGGTTCGCTGATCAGCTGGTGACTCCGGGCACGTTGCCCGAGGTCGTCACGGCGACGAGCAGCACGACGTGGCTGATCAGCACGACCAGCCCGAAGATGACGCCGAAGACGCCGAGCACCCGCCCGCGATTGCGCACGGCCGCGACGATGCCGAGGATCACGGCGAGCAGTCCGAAGACGATGCCGCCGAAGAAGATGATGAACTCGACGATGATGACGCCGAGGAGCGCGCCGAGGCTGTCGTCGACGTTGTCGAGCTCCGTGCCGATGTTCGTGATCGCGCTCGCGAAGGTCGCGAAGGCGATGATGATGCCGACCAGATCGCCGAGCAGCGCGAGCGGGCCCAGCACGAAGGCCGCGACGCCGACACCGCGTCGTCGGACCGCGGCGGCCGGGGCCACGACGGCGCCCGGAGCGGCGGGCGGAGTCACCGGAACAGCGGGCGGAACGGCGGCAGCGGGGTGGGCGGTGGCGTCGGGAAAGAGGTCGTCGGTGCCGGACATGGCACGACTGTAGCGGCTAGGCCTCCTGGGTCGCGTTCGCGTCGCCAGGGACCGCCGCTCCCTGTGCCGCGATCTCCGACCGGATGGCATCCATGTCCAGCGCGCGCACCTGGCTGATGAGGTCTTCAAGGGCCGGCCGGGGGAGGGCACCCGCCTGGGAGAACACGCCGATGCCGTCGCGGAAGGCCATCAGGGTGGGGATCGCCTGGATCCCCATCGCCGCGGAGAGGTTCTGGTTGGCCTCGGTGTCGACCTTGCCGAAGACGATGTCGTCGTTCGAGGCGGAGGTCGCGTCGTAGATCGGGGCGAAGGCCTTGCACGGACCGCACCAGTCGGCCCAGAAGTCGACGAGGACGATGCCATCGCCCAGAACGGTGCTCTCGAAGGTCTGCTCGGTCAGTTCCACGGTGGCCATGCTTCGAGGGTAAAACGCTCTGCGTGGGAATGCTGGCAGAAGGCCGGGAATACGGCATCCGGGTGTGTGGTTGATGGGACTATCAATGCAAACGCATGGATGAACAGGGAGAGCAGAGCACGATGAGCCAGATGCAGTTCGGCATCTTCACGGTGAGCGACATCACCGAGGACCCGACGACGGGTCGGACCCTGAGTGAGGCCGAGAAGATCCAGGACACGCTCACGATCGCCCAGCACGCCGAAGAGGTCGGGCTCGATGTCTTCGCGCTGGGGGAGCACCACAACCCGCCGTTCTGGTCGAGCTCGCCCACCACGACGCTCGCCTACCTCGCCGCGAAGACCACGACGCTGCAGCTGACCACCGCGACGACGCTCATCACCACCAACGACCCGGTGAAGATCGCCGAGGATTTCGCGATGCTCCAGCACGTCGCCGGGGGACGCGTCGACCTGATGCTCGGCCGCGGCAACACCGGGCCGGTGTACCCGTGGTTCGGGCAGGACATCCGGGAGGGCATCCCGCTCGCCATCGAGCACTACGCGCTGCTGCACAAGCTGTGGCGCGAAGAGGTCGTCGACTGGCAGGGCACGTTCCGCACTCCGCTGCAGGGCTTCACCTCGACGCCGCGCCCGCTGGACGGGGTCGCGCCCTTCGTGTGGCACGGCAGCATCCGGAGCCCCGAGATCGCCGAGCAGGCCGCCTACTACGGCGACGGCTTCTTCGCGAACAACATCTTCTGGCCGGCCGAGCACTACCAGAAGCTCATCGGCTATTACCGTCAGCGCTTCGAGCACTACGGTCACGGCACGGCGGCGCAGGCCATCGTCGGACTCGGCGGGCAGGCCTTCATGCGGGCGAAGTCGCAGGATGCGGTGGACGAGTTCCGCCCGTACTTCGACAACGCGCCGGTCTACGGTCACGGTCCGTCGATGGAGGATTTCACCGCCCAGACCCCGCTCACCGTCGGCAGCCCGCAGCAGGTCATCGACCGCTACGCCGGCATGCGCGATCTCTTCGGCGACTACCAGCGCCAGCTGTTCCTGATGGACCACGCAGGCCTGCCGCTGAAGACCGTGCTCGAGCAGCTCGACATCCTGGGCGGCGAGGTGGTGCCGGTGCTCCGCAAGGAGCTGGCGGCCGAACGGCCACTGGGCGTGCCTGATGCGCCCACCCATGAATCGCTGGTGGCCGCCGCCCGTGAGGCCGAGGCCGAAGAACTCGCGGAGGTGAAGTGATGACGCAGGACGCTCGGAAGATCGTGGTCGTCAGCGCCGGACTCAGCCAGCCCTCGTCGACCCGCCTGCTCGCCGATCGCCTCGCGCAGGCGACGTCGGCGCGGCTCGCCGACGATGGCCTGACCGCCGAGGTGGCGGTGATCGAACTCCGCGATCTCGCGCAGGACATCACTAACAACCTGCTCACCGGCTTCGCGGCCCCCAAGCTGGCGGCGGCGATCGAGCAGCTGACCGCATCCGATGGGGCGATCTTCGTCACGCCGATCTTCACCACCAGCTACAGCGGACTGTTCAAGTCGTTCATTGACGTGCTCGACCCGGATGCCCTGACCGGCCTTCCGGTGCTCCTCGGCGCGACCGGCGGCACCGAGCGGCACTCGCTGGCGCTGGAGTACGCGATGCGACCCCTGTTCAGCTACCTGCACGCCGTCGTCGCGCCGACGACGGTCTACGCGGCATCGGCCGACTGGGGGAGCACGGGCGATGCGTCCACCGGCGGCCTGCCGGAGCGCATCGACCGCGCGGCGGGAGAACTCGCCGCGCTGGTGCGCGACGCCGATCGCTCGGCGCGGGTGCGCGATCCCTTCGCGCTCCCGGCCGGGTTCAGCCCGGTGGGCGGGTTCGGCGCGCAGTAGTCCACGACGGCGCGGATGCTGCGGCCCGACGTTAGGGTCGGAGCATGCGCCGCCGAACCGCTGTGGTGATCGTCGCCGCCGCCTTCGCCGTGGCGGGATCGGTCGCTGCCGGAGTCGCCGGCTTCCCTCGAGACCCGATGGCGCGCATGAGCAGTCGCCCGGTCGAACTGCCGGGCGATCTGGAGCCCTTCGTCTTCAACGCGTGCATGCCGCACGCCGATCTGGCCACACTCGGGTCATCGGGAACGTTCAGCATCGGCCTGGACCAGAACGGCGCGTTCCGGGTGCGGATCGCCGATGCCGGCTTCTGGAGCGTGCAGGTCGGACGGGGAGGGGCGCGCGTCACCCCGGATGCCGATGTTCAGGACCTCGCGAGCGCCATCGCCTCGGCGTCGCGGGCGGCGGCGATCGGCCAGCAGTTGTACGCGTGCATGAAGGAGTACCGGTTCTCGAGCCCGTCGGCGGTGCCGAGGACGGGCTCGCAACTGCTGCAGCTGTACAAGTACGACGTGGCCGTGCTCTGGCCGTGCTTGACCGGTCTGGGGCTGGACCCGGGCGCGCCGCCGACGCGGCAGGACTTCGCCAATCGGTTCACGGCGCAGAACGTGAGCCCCTACCGCCTGATGGCGGTGAAGCCCGAGCAGCTGCGGATCCTGGTGGCGGCGGCCCGGCTCTGCCCCGAGCAACCGGCGTACGTGCGGAGCGGGTCGACGTGATGCGCCCGGCCCGCGGCCGCGGCATCCGCCTCGGGGGGCTCGTCGTCGTCATCGTGCTGGCGGGCGCCGTTCTGACCGGGTGCCTGCCGGCGTCCCTGGTCACGCGCGCGCTCACCCGGCATGTCGCCCAGGAGATCGCGGCGGCGCCGTTCTACCGCGTGCCGTCGCCGCTGCCGGCCGGAGCGCCGGGCGAGCTGATCCGCAGCGAACCGATCCCGACGGTGGGCCCGAGCATGAAGGCCTGGCGCATCCTGTACCACTCACGCGACCTGAACGGAGCCGACATCGCGGTCTCGGGCACGGTCGTGGCGCCGACGACGCCGGCGCCCGCCGGAGGGCGCCCGATCGTGGCGTGGGGGCATCCGACCACCGGAGCTGCGCCCCGCTGCGCCCCCTCGGTGGGGCTGGCCCCGCTCGACCTGATCGAGGGCCTCGGCGGCCTGATCGCCGACGGCTACGTGGTGGCGGCGACCGACTACCCCGGGATGGGCGCGCCCGGACCGTCCTCCTACCTGCTCGGGGTCAGCGAGGGCGACAGCATGCTCGACGCGGCCCGCGCCGCACGGCAGATCCCGGACGCGGATGCCGGCACCCGCCTGCTGATCTGGGGCCACTCGCAGGGCGGCCAGGCGGCCCTGTTCGCCGGGCAGCTGGCGGCGAGCTATGCGCCGGAACTCCAGCTGAAGGCTGTCGCGGTGGCGGCCCCGGCCGCCGAGCTCGGCACGCTGCTGAACGACGACATCGGCGACGTGTCGGGGGTCACGATCGGCTCCTACGCCTTCGCGGCGTTCCAGGCCGCGTACGCGACGAGGTATCCGGGCCTGTCGCTGGGCTCGATCCTGACTCCGGCCGGAGCGGCGGCGACGCCCGGGATGGCCGAGCTCTGCCTGTTCGGGCAGAACGCGGCCCTGCACCGGATCGCCACCTCGTTGATCGGCGGTTATCTGCTGCACGATCCCTCCACGGCTGAACCCTGGGCCACGCTGCTCCGTGAGAACAGTGCGGGCGCAAGCCCGATCGGCGCGCCCGTGCTGGTCGCCCAAGGGTTGAAGGACGGTCTGGTGAAACCGAGTGCCACCACCGACTACGTGACGTCGCTCTGCGCCGCCGGGCAGACGGTCGACTACCGGCAGTACCCGGATGCCACCCACGGCACGATCGCCTACGACGCGGGCTCGGCGGTGCGCGCCTGGTTCTCGGCGGCCCTGGACGGCGGGGCGATGACGTTGACCTGCTCCGGCACCCCGTGAAGCCGGCAGGCGCCCTGGTCGCCGCGGTAGTGGTGCTGGCGGCGCTCGCCGGATGCACGCCCGTCACCGCCGGGCCGCCGCGAGCCCGCCCGGATGCGGTGGAGCTGGCGGCGGTGCAGCGCATGACGACGGCGTTCAACGCGCGCCGCGCCGCACCGCTGCTCCCGTGGGTCCAGCTCTGGACGAGCAACCAGTTCCCCACCGAGCTGAAGAACTGCGTCGCCGAGCAGAGCCACGGCCAGCTCGGCGTCGACGTGCAGCTTCCCCTGCTGCGCGGGCTCACGTACGGCATCATCGGCAGCGGGTCCGAGCCGAACGAGGCCGAGGCGTCCCTGATCATCGAGCGCTGCGCGGTCGCGACGCCTCTCGACGACCGCGTTCTGAGTGTGCCGCAGAAGCACTGGCAGGCGCTCTACTCCTACGACCTCACCACCCTGAAACCCTGCCTCGTCGCCCATGGCTTCCCGGTCGGGTCGGTGCCCGCGCGCCACGACTTCGAGAGCCTGCTGAATGCGCAGCATCCGTGGAGCCCGTACGACGCTGTGACGGTGACCAGCCGCTCGGCCTGGTACCGGATCTCGGACGCGTGCCCGGCGCTGCCCGCGACGATCGAGGTGACGCCGCCGGCCCTCGAGCCCTTCCCGTTCGGCTGAACGCTCCGCCATTCGGCTGAGCGCGCGCCACACGGTTAACGAGAGGGGTCTGAACGGGAACCGCGAGGCATCCGACGGGAACGGCGGGGGGCGACTGCGTGAACCCTCGGCGCATCGGCTCAGGAGTGCCGCCTCGGCGTGTCGTGGGCCCCGAACATGGACGCATGAGAGTCGTCTTGTTCGCAGAATCGTCGCTCATCCACATGAACGGCGTCACCCATTCATTGCTGCAGGTGCTGCGCCACCTGGAGGCGAACGGGCATGAGACCCGGGTCATCGCCCCGCGTGCCAGCCGCTTGGAGCCCTCCATCGGCCCGCACGGCTCGTCGCTCTCGCTGCTGCGCTCCGTCGGGATGCCGTCATACCCCGAGGTGCGCCTTACCTTCGCCCGTGCCGCCTCGCTCTCGATGATGCTGCGCGACTTCAACCCCGACGTCGTGCACCTGGCCTCCCCGTTCGTGCTCGGCTGGCAGGGACTGCGCGCAGCCGACCACCTGGGGATCCCGACGGTCGCGATCTACCAGACCGACATCCCGGGCTACGCCGAGCGCTACGGGATGCCGCTCGCGCAGCCGGTGCTCGCGCAGCACGTCGCGCGCATCCATCAGCGCGCCACCCTGACTCTCGCCCCGAGCTCGGCGTCGATCGCCGAGCTGCGCGCGGCGGGGGTCGACCGCCTGCGGCTCTGGGCGCGCGGCGTCGACGCTGAGCGCTTTCGTCCGGAGCGCCGCGACGACGACTGGCGCTCCGCGCTCGCCCCGAACGGCGAGACGATCATCGGCTACGTCGGGCGCCTGGCACCCGAGAAGCAGGTCGAAGACCTCGCCGCGATCGCCGGCATCCCGAACACCAAGCTCGTCATCGTGGGCGACGGTCCGAGCCGTGCGGCCCTCGAGAAGATGCTTCCGGATGCGGCCTTCCTCGGCTTCCTCGGAGGTGACCGCCTCGCCGAGGCGGTCGCGAGCTTCGATCTCTTCGTGCACCCGGGCGAGAACGAGACCTTCTGCCAGACCATCCAGGAGGCCCTCGCCAGCGGGGTTCCGGTCGTCGCCACCGGCCGCGGCGGCCCCCTGGATCTGGTGCAGAACAGTCGCACCGGCTGGCTCTACAAGCCGGGCGACCTGGCGGAACTGCGGTCCCGCGTGCTCGACCTGGTCGGCGACGCCGGCAAGCGCCGCGCCTTCGCGATCGCGGCCCGCGACTCCGTCGCCCATCGCACCTGGGCGCGGCTCGGCGACGAGCTGCTCGGGCACTACCGCGACGCGATCGCGGTGCAGCAGGGCACCGCGCCCGCCTCGATCCTGAACTCCGACTCCGCCTCGCTGGTGCCCGCGCCGACCGCTCCGTTGGGCACGCGCTGGAAGCGCTACGTGGCTCTTGGCGACTCCCTCACCGAGGGGCTCTGCGACGACTCCCGCCAGGAGCCCGGGCAGATCCGCGGCTGGGCCGACCGGCTCTCGATGCTGCTGGTGCGCAGCGACTCGCGCGCCGGAACCGACGGTGACGGGGCACGTCGCCTTCGCTACGCCAACCTCGCCGTGCGCAGCCGCACCGTGGCCGACGTGCTCGAGCGCCAGATCCCGCACGCCATCGCGCTGCGGGCGGATCTGGTGACCGTGCTCATCGGCGCGAACGATCTCGCGAAGAGCGGGCGGCATCCGGAGCGGATCGCCGACCGCCTGCGCGAGGGGATCGTCCGGCTCAAGGAGTCCGGCGCCGACGTGCTCATCGTCACCCCCTTCGTCGCGCCATGGCCGTTGCTGCGAGTGCTGAATCGCCGCACCATCCGGCTGGCCGAGGAGCTCCGGCGCGTGAGCCGCGAGACCGACTCGCTGCTGCTCGACTTCACCCAGGACCCCGATCGCATCGACGAGCGGATGTGGGCTGCCGACCGCGTGCACCTGAGCTCCTACGGCCACCGGGTGCTGTCGTACCGCGCGGCCGCGATGCTGGGCGTTCCCGGCGCCGGAGAGCTGGGAGAGCTCGACGCGCTCGTGCACGACGACGCTCCCGAGGTGCGGATCAGCCGGGTCAGCACGCCCGCCTGGATCTGGACCCACGTTCGCCCGTGGGCCGGTCGCCGGCTGCGCGGCCGGACCGCCGGCGACGGGCTGTCGCCCAAGCACACCACGCTCATCGAGGTGGTGCCGCGCCGCGTCGCTGCGCGGAAGACGGACGTCGCAGGGCAGGCGCCGCTCCGGCTGCCGCACGACCGGCAGGTGTGACACGCTCGAGCGGTGAGCATGCGAGCGATCGCGATCGGAGCCGCGGGAGTTCTCCTGCTGATCGCCTGCGCCGCCTGCACGGCGGCTCCCGCTGCGCTGCCTCGCAGTGAGCCCAACGCCGAGGAGCTCTCGGCCCAGGCGATCGCGCAGTCGTACTCGTTCCCGGTGTCGACGCGCGGACCCATCTGGGTGCAGCTCTGGACGCCGAACCAGGTCGGCCCCGAGATCGAACGCTGCGTCCGCGCCGCGAGCCACGGCGTGCTGTCGGTCACGGTGTCCCCGCCGGGAGCCGGAGGCGGGGCCGGATTCAGCTATCAGGCAGGCATCGTCGGCGACGGTCTGGATCCGCAGGCGGCTCAGTACTCCGATCCAGTGGTCGCCGGCAACCTCATCGGCACGTGCATCGCCTCGGCCCCGGTCGACGAACGCCGGATGCTGGTCCCCACGCGCGACCGCGATGCGCTCTACTCCTACGACCTCACCGTGCTGCGGCACTGCCTGATCGCGCACGGCCAGAAGATCGGCTCGATGCCGACCCGGACCCGCTACGAGAACCTGATCAGGGCCAGCGACCCGTGGAGTCCGTACGACACCGTGCGTGTCGCCGATCGAACCGCCTGGTACGTGCTCTCGGACGCGTGCCCCGCACTGCCGAATGCGATCGCCGGGGATGTCGCGGCGATCAGCACCTCGGCCACCACGCCGTAGCCGCCCGATCTGGCCCGTCGGGCCGCCCGGCTGGTAGCATTCGAAGGTCGCGATTCCGCGGCATCCGGAGCAGGCCGGCACGAAGCTGGTCACCGGTGGTGGTCTTCCGAATCACCCGCTGCGTCTTCCACAGCTCAAATTCGGCGCACTTCTACTGTTGACCAGAGCAGCCGGCGCATACTCATGGCCGTTCTTCCTGCCCGCTCCTGCTCCTTTACGCATGTCGGCGACCCGTATGGTCGCCAGCCAACAAAAGGAGAGACACCTCGTGGAGGGTCCCGAAATCAAATTCGCCGAAGCCGTTCTGGATAACGGCAAGTTCGGCAAGCGCACCGTCCGGTTCGAAACCGGCCGTCTCGCGCAGCAGGCCCAGGGCGCGGTTGCCGCGTACCTGGACGAAGAAACCATGATCCTGAGCGCCACCAGCGCGGGCAAGCACCCGCGTGACGGCTTCGACTTCTTCCCGCTGACGGTGGATGTCGAAGAGCGCTCCTACGCAGCAGGCAAGATCCCCGGATCCTTCTTCCGTCGCGAGGGCCGCCCCTCGACCGAGGCCATCCTGGTCTGCCGTCTGATCGACCGCCCCCTGCGCCCCACCTTCGTCGAGGGTCTGCGCAACGAGGTCCAGATCGTCATCACCGTTCTGGCGATCGCGCCCGACGAGTTCTACGACGCGCTGGCCATCAACGCGGCCAGCCTGTCGACGCAGATCTCCGGCCTGCCGTTCTACGGCCCGGTCGGCGGCATCCGTCTCGCCCTCATCGGCGACCAGTGGGTCGCGTTCCCGAAGTTCAGCCAGCTCGCAGAGGCCGTCTTCGACCTCACCGTCGCCGGCCGCCTTGTCACCGACAAGAACGGCAACGAGGATGTCGCGATCATGATGGTCGAGGCCGAGGCGACCGAGGGCAGCTGGGAGCTGATCCGCGGGGGAGCGACCAAGCCCGACGAGGCCGTCGTCGCGCAGGGCCTCGAGGCCTCCAAGCCGTTCCTGCGTCAGCTCATCAAGGCCCAGCAGCAGATCGCGGACCAGGCCGGTAAGGCCATCCAGGAGTTCCCGCTGTTCCCGCCGTACCAGCAGGCCACCTACGATGCCGTCGCCGGTCTCGCCTACGACGACCTCAAGGGCGTCTACCAGATCGCCGACAAGATCGAGCGTCAGAACGCCGATGACGAGCTCAAGGATCGCGTCAAGGGCCACATCGCCGCCGAGGTCGAGGCCGAGCGCCTTCCCGCCTCCGCGAACGGCGAGGTCAGCGCGGCCTACAAGTCGGTCTCGAAGAAGGTCATGCGGTCGCGCGTGCTGACCGAGGGGATCCGCATCGACGGCCGCGGCCTGACCGACATCCGGGCGCTCGACGCCGAGGTGCAGGTCATCCCGCGCGTTCATGGTTCGGCGATCTTCCAGCGCGGCGAGACCCAGATCCTGGGTGTCACCACGCTGAACATGCTTAAGATGGAGCAGCAGATCGACTCGCTCGCGCCCGTCAAGAAGAAGCGCTACCTGCACCACTACAACTTCCCGCCCTACTCGACCGGTGAGACCGGCCGCGTCGGATCGCCGAAGCGTCGCGAGATCGGGCACGGCTTCCTGGCCGAGCGCGCGCTGGTGCCGGTGCTGCCCAGCCGCGAGGACTTCCCCTACGCGATCCGTCAGGTGTCCGAGGCTCTCGGCTCCAACGGTTCGACCTCGATGGGTTCGGTCTGCGCGTCGACCCTCTCGCTGCTGAACGCCGGCGTGCCGCTGCGCGCGCCGGTCGCCGGCATCGCGATGGGCCTCATCTCCGACGAGGTGGATGGTGAGACCCGCTACGCGGCCCTCACCGACATCCTGGGTGCGGAGGACGCGCTCGGCGACATGGACTTCAAGGTCGCCGGAACCAGCGAGTTCGTCACCGCGATCCAGCTCGACACCAAGCTGGCGGGCCTCCCGTCGTCGGTGCTCGACGGCGCGCTGAAGCAGGCCAAGGAGGCGCGCACGTCGATCCTCGCGGTCATCAACGCCGCGATCGACGGCCCCGACGAGATGGCGCCGACGGCTCCTCGCGTCATCAGCGTCCAGATCCCGACCGACAAGATCGGCGAGCTGATCGGCCCGAAGGGCAAGACGATCAACGCGATCCAGGACGAGACCGGCGCCGACATCTCGATCGAGGAGGACGGCACCGTCTACATCGGTGCGGTCGACGGCCCCTCGGCCGAGGCGGCTCGCGCACAGGTGCTGGCGATCGGCAACCCGCTGAACCCGGAGGTGGGCGAGCGGTTCCTCGGAACCGTCGTCAAGCTCGCCGCGTTCGGCGCGTTCGTCTCGCTCATGCCCGGCAAGGACGGCCTGCTGCACATCAGCGAGGTCCGCAAGCTCGCCGGTGGCAAGCGCGTCGAGAACGTCGAGGACGTGCTCGTGGTCGGCCAGAAGATCCAGGTGGAGATCACCAAGATCGACGACCGCGGAAAGCTCTCGCTTGCTCCCGTGGTCGACGACGCCGATGGCGCCGACACCGAGGGCCGTCCGGCGGACGACACGCACGTCGACACCTCGTCGGAAGGCGAGTCGGTCGACGCGTAGTCCTCAGCTCCACCTGCCCTGAATTGGGCGAAGGGCCCGTCCCGCGGATCGTTCCGCGGGACCGGGCCCTTCTTCATGCCGCCGGTGGCGGCCGTGCGATGGCGGCTCCGTACGCTGTGGACGATGTCGCCGGATACCCGAGGCATCCGCACATCGCTGACGCTACCGCCCGCCACCCTGCGGCGGGAGGGTCGATCGCCGCATGTTCGCTGTGTGTTCGCCCGGCGCTCGCGCGGTCCTCGCGGCCGGTCGCGTTGTCGGGCGATCCTCACGATTTGTAACGATTCGGTCATCCAGCCAGATCGGCCGGAGGCGGCGCGTTACTCTCGCAGCAAGGACGCGCCAGACCCCGCCGGCACGTGTGGATCGGCGGAGATCCTGAGAGGCGGAGATGGCAGAGGCAGCAGGCGACAGCAGCCGCTCGGCGCTGCGCACCGGGCCGGTCCTCTCCGTGTCATCGGGAGCGATCGCACCGTCGCCGCCGGCGGCGGTTCCCACGACCGCCGAGACCGCCGCGATCGTCGGAGCGGATGCCGCCCCCCGCCGCGCGATCGGCAGCTCGGATCTGCGCGTCTTCCCGATCGCGATCAGCGGCAAGATGTTCGGCTGGAAGGCCGACGACGCCACGACCGATGCGATCCTCGACGGCTACGTGGCGCACGGGGGCAACTTCGTCGACACCGCCGACTCCTACTCGAGCGGTCGCAGCGAGTTGATGATCGGCAACTGGATGCGCTCCCGCCGCTCCCGCGACGACATCGTCGTCGCCACCAAGGTCGGCAGGAGCGCGGAGCATCCGGGAGTCACCGCACCCGCGATCACCGCCGCTGTGGAGGCGTCGCTGCGGCGGCTGCGTACCGATCGGCTCGACCTGCTCTATCTGCACATCGACGACCCGGAGGTCGACTTCGAAGAGACCCTCCTCGCGGTCGACGAACTCATCCGTGCCGGCAAGGTGGTCGCCTTCGGCGCCTCCGACCACACCGGCAACCGCCTCTTCGAGGCACGGATCGCCTCCGCGCAACTCGGGGTCGCGCCGATGGTGGCGCTTCAGAATCTCTACAACCTGGTCGAGCGGCGGGACTACGAGGGTGACCTCGAGCACGTCGTGGACCGCATCGGGCTCGGGGTGATGCCGCGATTCGCGCTGGCGAGCGGGTTCCTCAGCGGGCGCTACCGCAGCAAGGCCGACTTCGCCAACGCCGAACGAGGCTCCGAGATCGCCAAGTACTTCACCCGCATGGGCGCGAAGGTCCTGGCCGCCCTCGACGAGGTCGCCGCGGCGCACGACGCCGCCGTGCCGACGATCGCCTTGGCCTGGCTGCTGAGCAAGCCCAACGTGGTCGCGCCGGTCGTCTCGGCGAGTTCGCCCGATCAGGTCTTCGACCTGGTGGCGGCGCCCCAGCTGCCGCTCACGCGCCACGAGTTGACGCTGCTGGACCGCGCGAGCGAACCGCGGCGCTGAGGCCGACGGTCGCTCGCGCGGCGTCCGGTTCAGCCGGTGACGTTACGCGTTGACGCCCGGGATGATGATGGCCCGCGGGCCCAGGACGAGCCAGATGATCAGAAGGATCAGGGCCACCAGCGGCAGCCAGGACGAGGCACGGCTGGATCCGCGGAATGCGAGCGCCAAGATCAGCAGGACCACGGTGATCAGCGCCAGGAGGACGTTGCCGAGCGGGATTCCCGTGAAGAAGAGAGACAGCAGGAAGAGGGCCGCCACGATGATCTGGAGGACCCCGAGCAATGCGACGCGGCCGCGAACCCGCGTGATTCCGTCGATCAGCGCGAGGACGCCCCCGACGAGCCCGATGATGAAGAGCAGATTGATCGTCAGACTGAAAGTCATACTCACATTCCCTTCGATTCGCGCCGCCAAGCGCGGCACTGCCTCACCTTAGCGGGGCGTCAGAGACATCGAGCCGACGTTCAGAAAGACGTCAGGTAGCGTCCAGACGATCGGGACCGCTCAGGCCAGGGCGTCGCCGATCACGCGGTCGAAGGCACGGGCGAGAGCCGTGCTGGCCGCGATCGGATCGCCGGCGTAGCCTCCGGTCATCGCCCCGTCGCGGGCGAGCACGAGATCGTCGGCGGCGTCGCCCGCCAGGGGGTGGCCCATCTCGCGCAGCAGCTGTTCGAGCACGCCGACGAACCACTCGCGGTGCGCGATGACCGAACGGCGCACCGGATGCAGCGGGTCCGAGAACTCGGCCGCTGCGTTGATGAACGCGCAGCCCCGGAAGTCCGGCGAGGAGATCGTGTCGGCGATGCTCGCCTGGAGCGCGCGCAGCACGGCCTCGGGCTCGCGGTGCAATTCGACCAGGTCGGCCAGTTCGACGACGGCCTGGCGGTGGCGGTGGTCGACGTACTCGCCGATCAGCCGGTCCTTGGAGCCGTAGTGCTTGTAGAAGGTCGCCTTGGTCACGCTGGAGGAGCTGATCAGACGATCGACACCGACGGCGCGGATCCCTTCGTCGTAGAAGAGCAGGTCGGCCGTGTCGAGGATCCGCTGCTTGGCCGGAGCCAGCACGGGGGCTGCGGCAGGCCGCTCGATCTCGATCATGGTGGTCATCAGGTCCTCTGCACGATCTCGGCGGCGTCCTGCGCCGTGATCGTCGGGGGGAACGACCACGGCTGCACGGGCGCGGGTTCGGGTAACTCGCGAACAGCTGCTCCGCCGCGGTGCGCCGGCGGGACCGGTGCATCGCGGACGGTGCTGCGAGATGTGGGGGGACATCTCGCCTGGGAAGCCGCTCCGGCTAGGGCTCCGAATCGCTTTCCCGTACGGCGATCATAGCATAGGAGGACAGACAGACTTGTCTGTCGTCATGCGTAACCCTGTACCCCAGTCCGGGTGTCGTGGGCGGTGACGTAGGCTCCATCTGATGAATGGCGCTGTGGCACTTCCCCTCGATCTGAGCGAGCTCCGCGTGACGGCATCCGGGGGTTCGCTGGTACGTCGCAGCGTGCTGCCGAGCGGCGTCCGCATCCTCAGCGAGCACATGCCCGGCGCGCAGAGCGCGACCGTCGGGTTCTGGGTCGCGGTCGGCTCGCGCGACGAGCATCCGGTCACCTACGGTTCAACGCATTTCCTCGAGCACCTCCTCTTCAAGGGGACGCCGACGCGCACCGCCCTCGAGATCGCGGTGTCGTTCGACGCGGTCGGCGGCGAGCACAACGCGATGACGGCCAAGGAGTACACCTGCTACTACGCGAAGGTGCGCGACCAGGACCTGCCGATGGCGGTCGCCGTGCTGGCAGACATGTTCACCTCCTCGGTGATCGATCCGACCGAGTTCGAGGCCGAGCGCGGCGTGATCCTCGAGGAGCTCGCGATGGCCGACGACGATCCGTCGGATGTGGTGAGCGAGCGCTTCTTCGAAGCCGTGTTCGGCGCGCATCCGCTCGGTCGGCCGATCGGCGGCAGCCCGGCCTCGATCACGGCCGTGGGGCGTGACGCGGTCTGGGAGCACTATCGTGCCAACTACCGCCCGCAGGACTTGGTCGTGACGGTCGCCGGCGCGGTCGAGCACGATGAGCTGGTGGCCGGCATCAGCTCCGCGCTCGAAGGGGCGGGGTGGGACCTCGGGGTCGCGGGCTCGCCCGTCGACCGCCGGCACGCCACCGTGTCCGATCGTTCTGGCGCCGCTGTGGCCCAGGGCAGCCCCCTCACGATCGTCGACCGGCCGACCGAGCAGGTGAACCTGCTGCTCGGCGTCGAAGGGCTCGCGGCATCCGATGATCGGCGGGCCGCCGTCACGGTGCTCAACTCGGTGCTGGGCGGCGGGATGTCGTCGCGGCTCTTCCAGGAGGTGCGCGAGAAGCGCGGCCTGGCCTATTCGGTCTACTCCTTCGCGGCCGGCTACTCCGACACGGGCCTGATGGGCCTGTACGCCGGATGCTCACCCAAGAAGTCCGGCGACGTCGCCGAGCTGATGCTCGGCGAGTTCCGCCGCCTCGCCGCCGATGGCATCACCGACGAGGAGCTGTCACGCGCGCAGGGACAGCTCGGCGGCAGCGCCGCGCTCGCCCTTGAGGACTCCGACTCCCGCATGACGCGCCTGGGCCGTAGCGAGCTGACCTTCGGCGAGTTCTCCGACCTCGACGAGACGCTCCGCCGCATCGCCGGGGTCACCTCCGTGCAGGTGCGCGAGCTTGCCGAGGAGCTGGTGGCCCGTCCGCTCTCGCTCGCGGCTGTGGGCGCGCTGAAGAAATCGACGTTCGCCGGTCTGGTGGCACAGGATGGTTCCATCGCTCAGAATGACGACGCGCCGGATGACGACGCTCCGGCTGTCGCCTGATCCCCTTCCTCTCAGAAAGACACGCAATGTCGCGTTACCTCTATCTCGTGCGCCACGGGGAGCAGCAGGATGCCGAGTACGGCCTCCCCGACGGCCCACTCAGCCCTCGCGGCATCCGGCAGGCCCGGGCGATCGCCGAGCGGCTCGGCGGCGTCCCCTTCACCGGTGCGTGGACCTCGCCCCTGACCCGCGCGCAGGAGACCGCCCGGATCATGACCGAGCGGCTGCCCTCCCTGGAGCCGGAGCCGTCGGCGCTGCTGATGGACTGCGTGCCGTCCGGCCCTGGCGTCGACATGCCGCACGCCTTCGAGCCGTTCTTCGGCGGCGTCACCGACGACGAGATCGAGGCGGGCCGCGCCCAGATGGCGGATGCGACCGCCGAGTGGATGACGCCATCCCGCGAGGACCGTCACGAACTGCTGATCACCCACAACTTCGTGATCGGCTGGTTCGTGCGCGAGGCCTTCGGCGCCGCGGACTGGCGATGGCTCGGCGTGAATCAGGCCAACTGCGGCCTGACGATCATCCGGGTGCGGTCGGCGAAGCCGCCGGTGCTCGTCGCGCACAACGACCTGGGGCACCTGCCGCCTGAGCTGCGCACGGGGTTGCCAGTCGAGCAGCCGTACTGAGTCCTGAGTCCTGAGTTCTGACGGGAGCTGACAATGGAGTTCGACACGTTCGTGGTGGCGCGCCTGCTCACCGGGCCGAATCCGCCCGAGCTGACCGAGGACGAGTCGGACGGGCTCCAGGACGCGCACATGGCCCACATCGCCGACATGTGGGCGTCGGGCGCCCTGATCGCCGCCGGCCCGGCGTCCGGCCCGGACGGCATGCGCGGCTTCAGCGTCTTCGTCTGCTCCCTGGAGGAGGCTCGCGCGCTCGCCGATCGCGACCCGGCCGTGATCGCGGGCGAGTTCGTGCACGAGTACACCGTGTGGCGCGCGCCGAAGGGGATGATCGTGCCGGGGCCGGGCGCTCCGCCGCGCTCGATGGCCGAGGTGCGGGGGTCGAGCTCCTAGAGCACCGGGTCTGGGGCGTCGCCGAAGAGCCGCTTCACGAACCAGTTCGTCGCGTTCGGGTTGTCGTTGTAGGCCTCGGCGTCGAGGTAGCCCGATGAGCGGTACAGGCCCTGCGCGGCCTCGAGGCTCGCGTTGGTGTCGAGCACGATCTCGCGCGCGCCGAAGCCGACGGCGTGAGCCTCCAGCTCCGCGAGGAGTTCGCGGCCCCAGCCCTTGCCGCGGGCGCGGTCGCGCAGGAAGAGGTGCTTGATCTCGCCGCGCTCGGGAGCCAGCATCCGGACGCCGCCGCAGCCCACCGGACCGGAGTCGTCGTCGACCACGAAGAAGATCCCGGCCGGCGGCACGAACTTCTCGGGGTCGGGGAACACGGTCCGGTACTCGCCGAGGTGCTCCGGGAAGGTGTGCGCGCGCATCTCGAAGTACTCGGTCAGCAGCTCGTGCGCGTCGTCGTCGTCGGGGGACGCGGGGCGGTAGACCGGCATGGCTCCAGGCTACGGGTCCGCAGACCGCGCATTAAGCTGAGTCGCATGGTGACCCCGTGGTGACGTCCGTCGCGATCGTCGGTGCGAGCGGGCGGATGGGGCGGCTCGCCACCCCGCTCATCGAGAGCAGCGACGACCTGCGCGTGCATGCGGGGCTCGGCTCGTCCGACCCGATCGAGCGGATCGACGGGGCCGACCTCGTGCTCGACCTCACGGTCCCGGCCGTGTCGCCCGAGATCGTCGGCGCGGCGCTGGATCGCGGCATCCCGGTGCTGGTCGGCACCTCGGGCTGGACCGCCGAGCGCATCACCACCCTCGCCCGCCGCATGCAGCAACTGCCCGAGCTCGGCGTGATCATCGTGCCGAACTTCTCGCTCGGCTCCGTGCTGGCGACGCTCGCCGCCACCATGCTCGCGCCGTACTTCTCGTCGATCGAGATCATCGAGGCGCACCACGAGGGCAAGGTGGATTCGCCGTCTGGCACCGCGATCCGTACTGCCGAGCTGATCGGGGCTGCCCGATCCGAGGCCGGCCCGGTCGCGGCACCGCACGCCGATCAGCGAGCCAGAGGTCAACAGGTGGCGAGCGTGCCGATCCACAGCCTGCGGATGTCCGGGCTGCTCGCCCAGCAGGACGTGATCTTCGGCGGCGTCGGCGAGACGGTGCGGATCAGTCACGAGACCTTCAGCGACGACTCCTATGCGGCCGGTCTGCTGCTCGGACTGCGCGCCGCGCCCACCGCCCGCGGCGTCGTGGTCGGGCTCGACAAGCTGATCGACCTCGGCACCTCATGATGCGCGCACGGCTCGCCGTTGCGGTGATGGCTCTGCTGCTCGCCCTCTATCTCGTCTTCGCGGTCCGCTATGGCCTCGTGCTCATCGGGGTCGGCACCCCGGTCGCGATCGGCATCGGCGTCGCGCTGCTGATCCTGCCCATCGTGGGGGCATGGGCGCTGGGCGCCGAGATCGTGTTCGTCATCCGCGCCGATCGGCTGGCCAAGAGACTCGAAGACGAGGGCGGGATGCCGAGCGAGGTGGTGCCGGTCAGCCCGACCGGGCGTCCCGATCGTGACGCCGCCGACGCGCTGTTCCCGAAGTACCAGGCGGCCGTCGAGGCGGCTCCGGAGAGCTGGCGCGACTGGTTCCGGCTCGGGATCGCCTATGACGCGAGCGGTGATCGCCGTCGCGCGCGGTGGGCCACTCGTACCGCGATCAAGCTGGCCCGCTAGCCCGTCTGCGCGCTGACCGCCGCGTCGATCGCCTGCTCGACCCGGTGGTCGCGCCATTCGAAGCCGTCCGCCTCGAGCTTCGTCGGGTAGACCTTGGCGCTGTCAAGCAGGAGGCGCTCGCCGCCCTCACCCAACACCTTCACGGCGAACTCGGGCACCCGCAGCAGGTAGGGGCGATGCATCCGGGTCGCGTAGGCGTGGGTGATGCGATCGCTGGTCGCCGGGGTGGGGCCGGCCAGGTTGACCGGGCCGCTGAGCGTCGAGGTGAGCAGGTGGCGGATGGCGGCGACCTCGTCATGCAGGCTGATCCACGGCCAGTACTGGCCGCCGGTCGCGAAGCGGGAGCCGAGCCCGAGGCCCGTCAACGTCCGGACCGGCGCGAGCCCGCCGCCGCGCGCGACGACGACGGCGCTGCGCAGGTGGACGACGCGCGTCGCCTTCGGCGCGAGACCCGCAGCCTCCTCCCACGCAGTGACGAGCTCGGGGAAGAACCCGGTCCCCGCCGTCGACCCCTCGGTGAGCTTCTCGCCGGGTCGGTCGCCGTAGACGCCGACCGCGGATCCGCTGAGGAAGACGGCCGGGGGAGTGGCCACCTGGCTCATCGCCTCGGCGAGCGTCCGGGTCGGGTCGACGCGCGAGGCGCGCAGCTCCTTCTTGTAGCCGGGGGTCCACGGAATCCTGCCGACCGTCGCCCCGGAGAGATTGATGACCGCGTCGACCTCGCCGAACACCGCGGTGTCGATGCTGTGCGCACTGGGCGCCCAGTTCACCTCGTCGTCGGCGGCGGGACGGCGGCGCACGAGTTTGCGCACGGCGTGCCCGTCGGCGCGCAACCGGGTGGTGAGCTCGCTGCCGATGAGTCCGGATGCTCCGGCGATGAGGATGCGCATCACCCCGGTCGAGGCCACGATCAGGCCAGGTTCGCCTCGAGCGTGATCGGGATGCCCGCGAGCGCCTTGGAGACCGGGCAGTTGGCCTTGGCCTCCTCGGCGAAGGTCTGGAACTCCTGCTCGCTGAGACCCGGGATCTTGGCGCTCACCAGCAGGTGGCTGCCCGTGATGCCCTCGCCGGGCTGGAAGGTGACGGCGGCCGTGACCTGCAGGCTCTCCGGCGCGTGACCCGCCTTGCCGAGGCCGTTGGAGAGCGCCATCGAGAAGCATGCGGAGTGCGCGGCTCCGAGCAGTTCCTCGGGCGTGGTCATCCCGGCAACCCCCTCGGCGCGGGCCTGCCAGCTGACGGGGAACTCGGCCGCGTCGCTCGAATCGAGGGAGGTCGTGCCGCTGCCGGACATCAGGTCGCCGAACCAGAGAGTCGTCGCTTCGCTTGTGTGAGCCATGCACTCACCCTACGCGGCCGCGCCCCTACGCGGCGGCGGGAGAGCGGTGACGACCGAGGACGCCGGCACGCACGAGCAGCAGATAGATCTGGCAGCCGAGGCAGTAGCCGAATACCGAGTTGAGGAAGGCCGCGATGAAGGCCAGCGCGGCGGCGATCGGCAGCGCGAGCGGCAGGCCGATGACGGTCAGGATGACGCCGATCAGGGTGATGACGAAGCCGACGCCCTGCGCGAAGGTCGGCGGGGTCGGATCTTCGAGTTCGGTCGGCGGCTTCAGCCGCGGACGCACCAGCTTCTTGAACAGCAGGCCGTAGGGGTGGCGCGTGATCCCGGCGAATGCGCCCCAGGCGAAGAGCACGGTCTGAGCGATGAAGATGATCAGCGCCGGCACGATCAGGCCGCCGAGCGAGAGTCCGATGACGACCAGCAGCAGCACGCCCGTGATCGCCGCACCGAATCGCGGACCGCGAGGATCGATGCCACGAGTGGACGTCATGCGGCGAGCACCCTTTCGAGTTCCGCGATCACGATGTCGCGGCGGACGGCTCCCCCGATGCGCGCCCGGACGGCCCCTGTCCTGTCGAGGATCAGGGTGGTCGGCGTCTGCAGGATGTTGAATCGCGAGGCGAGGTCGGGACGGTCGGCGATGTCGACCTCGACGTGACGAACGCCGTCCTCCTGAATACCGCCGAGCACCTTCGCGGTGGCCCGGCACGGAGCGCAGACCTCGGACGACAGCTGCAGCAGCGTTGCCTGGCCGCCGAGTTCGACGCCGTCGACGCTTCCGCTGGCAGCACGCACCCGGCCCTGCGAAGCACGCCAGACGAACCCGAGCACGGTCGCGGCGGCGACGAGCCCGAGAAGGATCAGCGTGATCTGCATGACGATGACGATAAACGCGTGATCGCCGCGTGTGCCCTGTGTTGCGGAAGGTTACGGAATACCATCGAGCCGATGAGCACCCACCCCTACGAAGATCTGCTGCGTGACACCTTCGAGCACGGCGTGCAGAAGACGGATCGCACCGGCACCGGCACGCGCAGCGTCTTCGGCCGCCAACTGCGCTACGACCTCTCGCGGGGGTTCCCGCTGATCACGACGAAGCGGGTGCATTTCAAGTCGATCGCCTACGAACTGCTGTGGTTCCTGCGTGGGGAGAGCAACGTCGCGTGGCTGCGCGAGAACGGCGTGACGATCTGGGACGAGTGGGCGGATGCCGCCGGCGAGCTCGGCCCTGTTTACGGCGTGCAGTGGCGCTCCTGGCCGACCCCGTCGGGTGAGCAGATCGACCAGATCTCGGACGTGATCGAGCAGATCCGCGTCAACCCGGACTCCCGTCGGCTCATCGTCTCGGCGTGGAACCCGGCGGACATCCCGCGAATGGCCCTCGCTCCCTGTCACGCCCTGTTCCAGTTCTACGTGGCCGACGGCAGGTTGTCGTGCCAGCTGTACCAGCGCAGTGCCGACCTGTTCCTCGGCGTCCCGTTCAACATCGCGAGCTACGCCCTGCTCACCCACCTGGTCGCGGCGCAGACCGGGCTCGAGGTCGGCGAGTTCGTCTGGACCGGTGGCGACTGCCACATCTACGACAACCACGTGGAGCAGGTGCAGGAGCAGCTGTCGCGTGCGCCGTTCCCCCTGCCGCGCCTGGAGTTGCTGCGCCGGCCGGACAGCATCTTCGACTACACCTTCGAGGACTTCGCCCTGCACGACTATCAGCACCATCCGGCTATTCGGGCGACCGTCGCAGTGTGAGGAGGGCGCAGTGAGTCTCGGACTGATCTGGGCCCAAGCCCGCGACGGCGTGATCGGCCTCGATGGCCGGATGCCGTGGCACCTGCCGGAGGACCTGGCCCGCTTCAAGCGGCTGACCGTCGGCTCGACCGTCGTGATGGGTCGGCGCACGTGGGATTCGATCGAGCCGCCCTTCCGCCCGCTCGTCGATCGCCGCAACGTCGTCGTCACCCGCGACCCGTCGTGGGCGGGGGATGGCGCGTCGGTCGCCCATTCCATCGACGAGGCGCTCGTGGACGAGGACACCTGGGTCATCGGTGGCGCGCAGCTCTACACCGCGACGATCGACCGCGCCGACCGCCTCGAGGTGACCGAGATCGACGCCTCCTACGACGGCGACGCGTTCGCCCCCGCGATCGACTTCTCCGTCTGGGAGCCCACCCCCCTGACCGCCGACGCCTCGTGGCTCACCGCGGCCAACGGCCTCCACTACCGCTTCCTCACCTACGCCCGCGTCTGATCGGCCCGATCGCGGCCCACCCCACCGCGCGCACCCCACCTCCCACTGCAGACCCCACCCCCACCGCAGACCCCACCCCCACCGCGCACGCTCCCGTTCCGTCGCCGGTTCCGGCGCATCAATGGCGCTTGCCAGGGAAATGCTCCGCAACAGGCGACCGAACGGGAGTACGTGGGACACGAGACGCTCCTCCCCAGGGGTGGGCAACGGCCGGCCCCGGGCCGAGCGCGCTCGCGACGCAGACGAGAGTCCGGCGAGGCTCACGATGGATCGATGTTCGTCGTCGAGGATGCCCTGCGCGGCCGGGGAGGTATCGCGTGCACCCGCGAGTTGCTCGCCGACGGACTCGATCCCGAGCTGATCCGGATGGCCGTCGGCTATGGCCGCGTCGTCAGGCTGCGGAAGGGCTGGTACGCCGCCCGTGACACGCCCGCGGAGGTGGTGGAGGCGTTTCGCTTGGGCGGATCCCTTGCCTGTCGGTCCGCGCTCGCCTTCTACGACGGACGGGCCAGCGGTGGCGATCTGCACCTCGCGGCGGATCATCCCGAGCGGATCACCCCGCGGGCCGGCGTCGTCGTGCACCGCACGCGGGCCCCCGTCGATCGGCGCCGACCGGCCGTGCCGCGTGCCGAAGCCGAACGTCAAGCTGCGCGGTGCACGCTCACACCTCGGCCCGCTAGCCTGGAACGCGTGTCGACGCCAGAGAATCCCTTCGGACAGGTGCTCGTCGCGCTCGTGACCCCGTTCACGGCCGACGGAGAGGTGCTGTGGGCCGACGTCGAGAAGCACATCGACGACGTGATCAACCAGGGCGCCGACGGCATCGTCGTCACCGGGACGACCGGCGAGACCAGCACCCTCACCGACCCGGAGAAGATCCAGCTCGTCGAGGTCGCCAAATCCGTCGCCAACGGCCGGGCCAAGGTCATCACCGGCGGCGGCTCCAACGAGACCGCGCACGCCATCGAGCTGTACAAGCACAGCGAGAAGGCCGGCGCCGACGGCGTCATGATCGTCACGCCGTACTACAACAAGCCGACGCAGGCGGGTGTGCTGACGCACTTCCGCATGATCGCGGACGCGACCGATCTGCCGGTGATCCTGTACGACATCCCGGGGCGCACCGGCATCCCGATCAAGTACGAGACGATCCTGCGCGCAGCCAAGCACCCCAACATCCGGGCCGTCAAAGACGCGAAAGGCGACCTCAGCGAGGTCAGCCGGGTGCTCAACCAGACCGACCTGATCTACTTCGCGGGCGACGACGCCATGGCCCTTCCGACCATGTCGATCGGCGGCACGGGCGTGATCGGCGTGACCGCCAACATCGCCGCAGCCCCGTACCGGGCCATCGTCGATGCCGTCAACCGCAATGACCTCGCCACCGCGACCGCCGAGCACCAGGCGCTCGAGCCGCTGGTCCGCGCCGTCATGACGCATGTGCCCGGCACCGTCGCGGCCAAGTACATCCTGCACGGGCTCGGCCGCATCTCGAGTCCGCGCGTCCGGCTGCCGCTGGTCGGACCCGAGGAGGCCGAGGCCGCCCTCATCGAGGACGAACTCGCACTCGTGAGGGCGATCCCCGGCGTCGACTTCTCCAACTTCCGCCCCGACCGCAACGCCGCCGCCGGCGGCGCATTGCCGAAGGTCGCGGGCACTACTCGGTAAGGAATTCATGCCAGGCACCGACGTCTTCGACCCGCCCGCACTGCCATCCGGAACCCTCCGCGTGACCCCGCTCGGCGGACTCGCCGAGATCGGCCGCAACATGACCGTCTACGAGTTCGACGGCAAACTCCTGATCGTCGACGCCGGCGTTCTCTTCCCCGAGGAGAACCAGCCCGGCGTCGACCTGATCCTCCCCGACTTCACGCCGATCCGGGATCGCCTCGACGACATCCTCGGGGTGGTGCTCACGCACGGCCACGAGGACCACATCGGCGCCGTGCCGTACCTGCTCAAGCTGCGGCAGGACATCCCCCTGCTCGGCTCCCAGCTGACGCTCGCGCTCGTCGAGGCGAAGCTGAAGGAGCACCGCATCACCCCGTACTCGCTCACCGTCAAGGCGGGGCAGCGCGAGAAGCTCGGCCCCTTCGAGCTCGAGTTCGTGGCGGTCAACCACTCGATCCCGGATGCGCTGGCCGTCGCCATCCGCACGCCCGCCGGTCTCGTGCTCCACACCGGCGACTTCAAGATGGACCAGTTGCCGCTCGACGGCCGCATCACCGACCTGCGCGCCTTCGCGCGGCTCGGCGAGGAGGGCGTGGACCTCTTCCTGCCCGACTCGACGAACGCCGACGTTCCCGGCTTCACCGCGCTCGAGCGCGACATCGGCCCGGTGCTCGAGAGCGTCATCGCCAAGGCCAAGCGCCGCGTCATCGTCGCCAGCTTCTCCAGCCACGTGCACCGCGTGCAGCAGGTGCTGGATGCCGCAGCCGCCAACGGCCGCCAGGTGGCCCTGGTGGGCCGGTCGATGGTGCGCAACATGGGCATCGCGGCGGATCTCGGCTACCTCAAGGTGCCCGACGGCGTGCTGGTCGAGCTCAAGAAGGCGCTCGACCTGCCCGACGACCGGATCGTGTACATGAGCACCGGATCCCAGGGTGAGCCGATGGCGGTGCTGGCGCGCATGGCCAACCAGGAGCACCAGATCGAGATCGCCGATGGCGACACCGTGATCCTGGCATCCAGCCTGATCCCCGGAAACGAGAACGCGGTCTACCGCGTGATCAACGGACTCACCAAGCTCGGCGCGATCGTCATCCACAAGGGCAACGCGAAGGTGCACGTCTCGGGCCACGCCGCAGCCGGCGAGCTGCTGTACTGCTTCAACATCGTCAAGCCCAAGAACGTGATGCCGGTGCACGGCGAATACCGGCACCTCACCGCCAACGCGGCCCTCGCGATCGAGACCGGCGTGCCGGAGCAGAACACGATCATCGGCGAGAACGGCGTCGTCGTCGACCTCCGCGACGGGGTCGCCAGGGTCGTCGGGCAGCTGGATGTCGGATTCGTCTACGTCGACGGCTCCACGGTCGGCGAGATCACCGACGCCGACCTCAAGGATCGCCGCATCCTGGCCGAGGAGGGCTTCATCTCGATCTTCGTCGCCATCGACAGCCAGACCGGACGCGTGATCGTCGGGCCCGAGATCCAGGCCCGCGGATTCGCCGAGGACGAGGCGGTCTTCGATGACGTGAAGCCCCAGATCATCAAGGCCCTCACGGATGCCGCTCAGAACGGCACACGCGACACCCACGGCTTCAGCCAGGTGATCCGCCGCACGGTCGGACGCTGGGTCAACACCCAGCACCGCCGCCGGCCGATGATCATCCCGGTGGTGATCGAGGCTTAGGCCTCGATCACAGAAGGCGCCGTATCGAGGGCGCGCACAGCGCGCCTTGTGAGTCCTGGTGCTCTTGCCGGTTAGCGTGACCGCATGGCCACGAGCACCCGGTCGTCGAATGGTCGCGCCCGCACAAGCACCACACGGGGTTCCAGCGCGCGTTCGAACGCCACGAGCGCCCAGCGCACCAAGAAGTACCCGGCCAGGAACGCCGTGGTGGTCGACGACGAGCCCGGCCTGCTGAGCGCGGCCTGGCTCGGGCTGGCCCACATCGTGGGGGGCGCGGCCCGGCTCTTCGGCAAGGAGACGCTCGCCAAGGACGAACGACGCGACGGGGTCCCGTTCCTCCTGATCGTGCTGGCGATCGCCGGGGCGATCGTCGAGTGGTTCATGCCCACCAACGACGTGGCGGTCTCCCTCGACGCGTACACCTTCGGCGGCCTGTTCGGCCGCGTCGCCTTCGCCCTCCCGGTGATCATGCTGGTGCTCGCCGTGTGGCTGTTCCGGCATCCGGCCACCGTGCACGACAACACCCGGCTCGGCATCGGCCTCGTCATCATGCTCACCACGATCGCGGGGCTCAGCCACGTCTTCGGCGGCCACCCGCAGCCCAAGGACGGCGCGGTCGCGCTCGCCCACGGTGGCGGCATCATCGGCTGGATCGTCGGGCAGCCCTTCGTCTCGGTCAACGCCGGCTGGCTGGCGGTCGTGATCTTCGGCGGCTTCCTGCTGCTCTCGATCTTCATCATGACCAAGACGCCTCCGAACAAGATCGGATGGCGCCTGCGCGAGCTCTACGCGTACCTGTTCGGCGCCCAGGCACCGGTGCCGCGCGAGAAGACGGCGGCCGGCGGCGACTCGCAGGAGTTCGGCTCGCTCAGCGACCTCGGCCTCGAGCTCGACGACCCCTCCTCGATGCCCTGGTGGCGGCGCGGCAAGCAGAAGTCGGAGCCGGCCTTCGACAGCCCGGTCGTCAGCGCCGACCAGCCCACCGACGTGATCGTCGACCACACCAAGGGCGACGACGCCTTCGACATCGACCTGCTCGAGGAGCTGGTGCGCGCCGAGGACGCCGTGAAGCGCTTCACGGGCGAAGTGGATGCGGGCGCAACCGGGTTGCGCGAGGACGGGGCGGCCGCCCTTCCGGGGTTCGGCAGCGCGGGGGAGCGCGGCGCGGCCGGACAATTCTCCGGGGCCGACCAGGCCGACGGCGCCGCAGCACCCGGGGCCCCCACCGCCAGGCCGAGCAACCAGAGCCGGCGCCCCTACCGGCTGCCCGCGGCATCCGTGCTGGGAGCGGGGACGCCACCCAAGGCCAAGACGCCCGCGAACGACGAGGCGATCGCGGCCATCACGAGCGTGCTGAGCCAGTTCCAGGTGGACGCGCGGGTCACCGGATTCAGCCGCGGTCCGAGCGTCACGCGCTATGAGATCGAACTCGGCCAGGGCGTCAAGGTCGAGCGCGTCACCGCTCTCGCGAAGAACCTGTCATACGCGGTGGCGAGCAACGAGGTGAACATCCTCTCGCCGATCCCGGGCAAGAGCGCGATCGGCATCGAGATCCCGAACAAGGATCGCGAGATCGTCTCGCTCGGCGACGTGCTGCGCTCCGGCGCGGCCGCGAAGAGCGTGCACCCCATGACGATCGGGCTCGGCAAGGACGTCGAGGGCGGCTTCGTCGTGGCCAACCTCGCCAAGATGCCGCACCTGCTCGTCGCGGGCGCGACCGGCTCTGGCAAGTCGAGCTTCATCAACTCGATGATCAGCAGCGTGCTGATGCGGGCCAAACCCGCCGAAGTGCGGATGGTGCTGATCGACCCGAAGCGCGTCGAGCTGGCCGCATACCAGGGCGTGCCGCACCTGATCACCCCCATCATCACGAATCCCAAGAAGGCGGCGGAGGCGCTGCAGTGGGTCGTGAAGGAGATGGACATGCGGTACGACGACCTCGCGTCGTTCGGCTTCCGCCACATCGACGACTTCAACCGCGCCGTGCTCGCGAACGAGATCGTGCTCCCGGCCGGCTCGGAACGCGTCCTGGCGCCGTATCCCTACTTGCTCGTCGTCGTCGACGAGCTCGCCGACCTGATGATGGTCGCCCCGCGCGACGTCGAGGACTCGATCGTGCGCATCACGCAGCTCGCCCGCGCGGCCGGGATCCACCTGGTGCTGGCGACCCAGCGTCCGAGCGTCGACGTCGTCACCGGCCTGATCAAGGCGAACGTTCCCTCGCGGCTCTCGTTCGCCACGTCCTCGCTGGCCGACTCGCGCGTCATCCTCGACCAGCCCGGGGCGGAGAAGCTGGTCGGCCAGGGCGACGCGCTGTTCCTCCCGATGGGCGCCTCGAAGCCGTTGCGGCTGCAGAACGC
>DASYDQ010000056.1:0-1648 GCA_036499485.1 Pseudolysinimonas sp.
CCGTATCCGGCTTACACTGACGCAAGTAACTGACCTGGGGCATTAGGCAGCAGCGAAGAGAGTCGGCGATTGCGGCGTGAGGGTCGTCCTGGACATACTCATTGTCCTTGTCATCGTTTCCATTGGCGGGTTTTTCGCCTCGGCGGAGATGGCCCTGGTCTCGCTGCGCGAGGGCCAGGTGCGGTCACTCGCGAAGCGCGGCAGGCGCGGGGCGACGGCCGCGAGGCTGGCCACCGATCCCAACCGGTTCCTGGCCTCCGTGCAGATCGGCACCACCCTTGCGACGCTGGTCACCGGCGCCTACGGCGCCGACACGCTGGCCGGGGTGCTGAGCGACTGGCTGGTCCGCCAGCACGTGGCCCGCGACGTGGCGACACCGCTCGCGTTCGCGATCGTGACCGTGTGCGTCACCTTCGTCACTCTTGTGCTCAGCGAGCTGGCTCCGAAACGCCTCGCACTGCAGCGCACGGTCGCGATCGCGCTGTTCGCCGCGCCGACGCTCGAGGTGATCTCCCGTCTCGCGCGGCCCGTCGTCTGGCTGCTCTCCGTCTCGGTCAACGTGGTGGTCAGGCTGCTCGGCGCCGACCCGCGGCAGGGCCGCCAGGCGATGACCGAGCAGGAGCTGCGCGAGCTTCTCGCGGGCACGCAGACGCTGAGCGCGGACGAGCGGCGGATTGTCGGTGAGGTCTTCGATGCCGGGAAGCGGCAGATCCGCGAGGTGCTGCGGCCGCGCACCGAAGTCGAGTTCCTCGCGGCGGGTACCACCGTCGGCGAGGCCGCGCGGATCGCCTCAAGCGTGCCGTACTCGCGGCTGCCGGTCTACCAGGGCTCATATGACAACGTCATCGGCTTCGTGCACATCAGGGATCTGCTCGGCCCGGGCGCACCGGATAAGGCGGCGCTGCTCGACCAGGCGGTCAGGCCGGTCAAGTTCCTGCCGATCAGCAAGGCGGTGCTTTCCGCCCTGTCTGAGATGCGCCGGGAGCGTGTCCACCTGGCCATCGTGGTTGACGAGTACGGCGGCACCGCCGGGATCGTCACCCTTGAGGACCTGGTCGAGGAGCTGATCGGTGACATCAGGGACGAGTACGACTCCGGCGAGGCCATAGCCACCAAGCTCCCGCAGGGCGAGGTCGAGGTGGACGGCCTGCTCAACCTGGACGAGTTCGCCGAGCAGACCTCGATCAGGCTGCCGGAAGGACCGTACGAGACCGTCGCCGGCTACGTGCTGGCCGCACTCGGCGAGCTCCCGAAGCCCGACGACGCGGTCGAGATCCCCGGCTACACGATCACGGTCAACGAGATGGACGGCCGCCGCATCTCCCGCCTGCGCGTCACCCCGCGCCCCGAGCCTGACCCCGAGTCCGGGCCGGAGCCAGAGTCGGCGGCAGGCGCGCAGCGCGACACGGCCGACCGTACGCAGTGAGCACCCGGCGAACCATCCGGTCCGCCGTTTACCGCACGGCGAACTAAACTTTGCGGCTACACGGGGAAACTCCCTGGTGGAAGGGGTATGTGTGTCCGGACCTGGTGGGTTTGACACTGTTCTGGTCGTTGACTTCGGTGCGCAGTACGCCCAGCTCATCGCCCGCCGCGTGCGCGAGTGCCACGTCTACTCGGAGATCGTGCCGTCGACGATGCCGGTGAG
>DASYDQ010000057.1:0-21921 GCA_036499485.1 Pseudolysinimonas sp.
GCTTGGGCTCGAGTTCGTTGACGATGATCCGGTCGTTCACCTGGAGGGTGTTCTCCATCGACTCTGACGGGATGTAGAACGAGCGGATCAGGAAGGTCTTGATCAGGAACGAGATGAGGATCGCCGCGAGCAGGATCAGCAGGATGTCGCGGACGAAACGCCACGCCGACCGGCCGCGGCTCGGCCGCTCATCCCGCCCGTGATCGTTGCCGTCGTCATTCTTCGTGCGTGCGCGCGGACGGACCGCCTCGGGCGTGGTGGCCGTCGCCGTCAAGGCGTCGAGCGAGCCAGTGCTCAACGGTCCGCGCGCCGGCAGCGCATCATTCTCTGTCATTTCACCCCTGCGGTCCTGGCAAGCATATGTTGCGCACCGGGGACTTCCGAGCCTGCGACTCGCGGCGGAAACGCGACGATCCCGGCCGGGCCGTGAGGCCGACCGGGATCGTGACAAATCGGAAAATGCTGGAAGCGCCTAGGCGTCGCGCTTCTCCTTGATCTTCGCCTTCTTGCCGCGGAGGTTGCGCAGGTAGTAGAGCTTGGCGCGACGCACGTCACCGCGGGTGACGAGCTCGATGTGGTCGATCACGGGCGAGTGCACCGGGAAGGTGCGCTCGACGCCGACCTGGAAGCTGATCTTGCGAACCGTGAAGGTCTCGCGGATGCCTTCGCCCGAGCGGCCGATGACGACGCCCTGGAAGACCTGGATGCGCGAGCGCGTGCCTTCGATGATGTTCACGTGCACCTTGACGTTGTCGCCGGCACGGAAGTCGGGGATGTCGGAACGGAGTGACGCAGCATCGACGGAGTCGAGGATGTGCATGGTGTTTCGCTCTCTGCGACCGCCACAGGTCGAACGCGAATATCGGTGTTGAGAAGATGGATTGCGTGCCGGGGGACTGAACCAGCCACCGTGCGACTCCCCTGTGGCAGAGCCGAGCCAGGCACAATCGACCATTCTGCCATACCTGAGGCCCTCGCCGACACTGCGCGGTGTCGCCGCTTAAGATCGAACGGTGATCGAACTGCGCACTCCCTCCGAGATCGAGCAGCTGCGGACGGCCGGCGCGTTCGTCGGGCGTGTGCTCGAAGCCACGCGCGATGCCGCCGAGGTGGGTGTCAACATCCTGGACCTGGACCGGCTGGCGCACGACATGATCCGCCGCGAGGGCGCCGAGAGTTGCTACATCGACTACCACCCCTCCTTCGGCGCCTCCCCCTTCGGCAAGGTGATCTGCATCTCGGTCAACGACGCCGTGCTGCACGGCCTGCCCCATGACTACGTGCTGAAGGACGGCGACCTGGTCTCGCTGGACTTCGCGGCATCCGTCGGCGGCTGGGTCAGCGATTCGGCCCTCTCGATCGTGGTCGGCACGCCCCGCGAGGAGGACCTTCGCCTCATCGAACTCACCGAGGTCGCGCTGGCCGCTGGCATCTCGGCCGCGACGGTCGGCAACAAGATCGGCGACATCTCGGCCGCCATCGGGGATGTCGCGCACGCGGCCCGCATCAAGGTGAACACCGACTTCGGTGGCCACGGCGTGGGTCGTGTGATGCACGGCGACCCGCACATCCCGAACGATGGACGCCCGCACCGCGGCCTTCCGCTGCGCTCCGGCCTGGTCTTCGCGATCGAGCCGTGGTTCATGCTCGGCACCGACAAGATCTACACGGATGCCGACGGCTGGACCCTGCGATCGCGCGACGGGTCGCGCGGCGCGCACTCCGAGCACACCATCGCGGTCACCGACGACGGTCCCGTCGTGCTGTCGGCGCGCGCGCTGGAGCTATGAGCGAAGGCCATTTCTGGCCTTCGCCGCGACGCCAGCGCCGAGGGGCGTCTCGCCCCTCGGTCCTCTACTCGGGCAGCAGTTCCGGGCGGACTCGCTCCGTGCGCTCCAGCTGCTGCGCGCGGCGCCAGGCGGCGATCGCGGCGTGGTTGCCGCCCAGGAGCACCGCCGGCGTCTCGAGCCCGCGCCACTCGGCCGGCTTGGTGTAGCTCGGGTATTCGAGCAGGCCGTCCTCGTGGCTCTCCTCGACCAGGCTCTCGGGATTGCCGACCACGCCCGGGATGAGGCGCCCGACCGCCTCGATCACGGCCATCGCCGCGACCTCACCCCCGTTGAGCACGTAGTCGCCGATGCTCAGCTCGAGCACCTCGGCGCGGCTGCGCGCGTACTCGACGACACGCTGATCGATGCCCTCGTAGCGGCCGCAGCAGAAGACCAGGTGCTCGCGGTCCGACAGTTCACGCGCCTGCTTCTGCACGAAGAGGGAACCAGCGGGCGTCGGGAAGATGACCGTGCTGCGCTCGGTGAGCACGGCATCCAGGGCCTCACCCCAGGGTTCGGGCCGCATGACCATGCCGGCGCCACCGCCGGCCGGGGTGTCGTCGACGGTGCGGTGCCGGTCGTGCGTGAAGTCGCGCAGGTCGTGCACGACCACATCGAGCAGGCCGTTCTTGCGGGCGGTGCCGAGCAGCGACACGTCAAGCACGGAGAAGAACTCCGGGAAGATCGTGATGATGTCGATGCGCACGCGTTCAGCGTAGTTGGGGGCGCTCGCACCCCGGGCGGTGTGCGCCTTGTCGGAGAGCGCCGCCGAGCGTGCACGCGACATCGCTCCGACCTCGTCTTCTCCGACCTCCGGCATGGCAACGGGTTCCATCCACCGCAAGCCAGACGTTCGCGGACCCGGTCCGCCGGTCGCGCACACTCACGGCATGCCCGCATGGTCGACCGCCGAACTGCGTCAGGCCGGCGTCACCCGGGCTGCTCTCGCTCGCCTGGTCCACGGGGCCCGTCTGATCCGAGTGCGAGCGGGCTGGTATGTGTCGGTCGACACACACCCGGATGTCGTGGAGGCCGTCCGCGCGGGCGGGTCGCTCACCTGCCGGGCCGCCCTTCGCCATCACGGCGTGTGGACGGTGCCCGGCGCCACACACGTTCGGATCGGCCCGCACGACCGACGGCTGCTGCCCGACCCGCCCCTCCACAGGCTGGCGGGGACGGCCAGCGGTGGCATCGACGACCTTCCCACCGCGCTTCGCGCTGCGGCGCGGTGCCTTCCCGCCGAGCAGCTCGTATGCGCGATCGACTCGATCCTGAACGCCGAGGCCATGAGCCTCTCGGACCTCGAAGGGACGCTCGACAGTCCTCGAGGCCGCCGCCTCATCGGTCTCGCCGACGGGCGAAGCCAGTCCGGTCTCGAGACGCTGGCGCGGCTTCGCCTGAGATCGCGAGGCTTGAGGCTCAGGATCCAGATGCAGATCGGCACAGTCGGGCGCGTGGACATCCTGATCGGGGATCGGCTGATCATCGAACTCGACGGCGATGAGTGGCACTCGACGGCGCAGCAGCGCGAGACCGACCGGCGCAGGGACAGCGCGCTGATCGCCCTCGGCTACCTGGTCATGAGGGCCGGGTAGGTTCGAGTCCTGGAGGACTGGGCGTCGTTCGAGGTCGAGGTGCTGGAGGTTGTCCGCCGGCGCGAGCATCGCTGGCGGAAGGTGCACCAAGTCGGAAGAACCTGGGCCTGATGGACGGTACCGCCCTGGGGCGTCGCGTTCTCCGACGTGAGGCGGATCAGTCGGAGGAGGGCTCGGGGTCGGGTGACGCGGGCACCTCGGGCTCGTCGTCATCCGGGAGCTCTTCGAAGAGCCCGGCCGGCGGCGTGAGGGTGACGGTGCCCGCCACGATGTCGACCGCGGGGACGATGGCCGCCACGAAGGGCACCAGGACCTCGCCGGATTCCGTGACGATCGCCAGCAGATCCTGCGCCGGCAGGTGGTCGACTCGGGCAACGCGTCCGACCTCGGTGCCGTCGCGGAGCGCGCGCAGACCGACGAGCTGGTAGTCGTACCAGGCGTCCTGCTCGTCGGGGAGCTGCGCCGGGTCCTGATCCACCCACATGATCGCCTTCGCGAGCGATTCGGCCGCGTCGCGGTCCGTCACGCCGGCGAAGAAGCCGACCGGGTTGCCGTTGTACCAGCGCAGCTCGATGAGCTCGAGGGTCTTGCCGTGCCACGGGGACGAGGTCGGCACCTGAAGGGTGAAGATCGCCCCCGGGGTGAAACGGCGATCCGGGTCGTCGGTGTAGAGCTCGATCTTGAGGGCGCCCTTGAGACCGTGCGCCTTCGTCAGGCGACCCACCCGGACCTGTTCGGACTTCTTGTCGGCGCCGGCCTTCGCGCGCGGAGCGGGGTGCTCGCTCACGCCTCGTCGGTGTCGACGACGTCGACGCGTACGCGACGTCCGTCGGCGAGCGCGGTCACCAGGGTGCGCAGCGCCTTCGCGGTGCGGCCAGAGCGTCCGATCACGCGGCCGAGGTCGTCGGGGTGCACACGCACCTCGATGACCTCACCGCGGGGCGAGGTGGCGGAGCCGACCTGCACCTCGTCGGGGTGATCGACGATCCCCTTGACCAGGTGCTCGACGGCGGATGCCAGCATGACTAGGCCTTGTCGGCGTCGGCGTCGGCCTCAGCGGCGGGCGCCTCGTCGGCAGCGGCGCCGGAGCCCTCCGCCTCGTCGACCGCGTCCTCGGCATCCGTGACGGTCTCGGCCGGCGTCTGCGCAGCCTCCTCCGCCTCGATGGCGGCTTCGGCGGCAGGAGCGTCGGCAGCAGGGGCTTCGGCAGCAGGAGCCTCTGCAGGCACCTCGACGATGTCGTCCTCGACGGGAGCAGAGACGGACTCGTCGACCGGCGCCTCGGCGACATCCTCGACCGGCGCCTCGACCTTGGCCGGCTTCTCCGACTTCGGCTTCAGAACCGGCTTCTTCTTCTCGTCGACCGTGAACAGTTCGGGCTCGGCCTTGGTGCGGATGGTGCTCTTGGCGCCCTTCTCACCCTTGAAGGTGCCCCAGTCGCCGCTGAGCTTCAGCAGCGCGGTGACCTGCTCGGTCGGCTGCGCGCCGACGCCGAGCCAGTACTGGGCGCGGGCCGAGTCGATCTCGATGAACGAGGGCTCCTCGGTGGGGTGATACTTGCCGATCTCCTCGATGACGCGGCCATCGCGCTTGGTGCGCGAGTCGGCGACGACGATGCGGTAGTACGGGGCACGGATCTTGCCGAGCCGCTTGAGGCGGATCTTGACAGCCACAATTCTCCTGAGGTTTCGCGCGCCCGGCGAAACGGGCGCGATGTTGTGAGGTTCGAACTGCAACCTGGTGCGTGGGGCACACTCGGCAGAAAGCTCTGAGGGGGGTTTCCGCGTCTGATAGAGGGTCGGACGCTGGAGACCCAACGCACTATTCTGGCAGATTTTCCGCGGGGGCGGTAACAGCAGGTGCGGCGCCCGACGCAGAGGCCGAGCCGGGCCGAGGTTCGGATGCCACGGCCCCGGGCTTCAACGCGCTGCGACGTCGGCTGATCGCGACGCCGAGCAGGCAGATGATGCCCCCGACGATGGCCAGCGGAGCAGGGATCTCGCCGAAGAAGATCAGCGCCATCACGATCGCGAGCGGCGGCACGACGTAGGTCGAGATGCTCAGTCGGCCGGCCGGCGTCCGCTGCAGCGCGTAAGCCCAGGTGGAGAAGCCGATGGCGGTGGGGACGAGGCCGAGGTAGACGACTCCGAGGACCGCCGAGAGCGGGGCCGCCGCGAGAGACGAGGCCAGCTGCCCGACGAAGGGCAGGCAGGCGAGCATGCCGATCGCGCATCCCAGGAAGGTCACCTGGCTGGCAGGAAGCCGCCGGATCGCGGGCTTCTGCACCAGCACGCCCGTGGCGTAGGTGACCGCGGCGACCAGTGACCAGATCACGCCGATCGGGTCCACGCCCTTCGCGCTGGTCAGGCTGGTGGCGAGGCCGATCAGCACGACGCCGATGAAGGCGACGCCCGCGCCGATGGCCAGCCATTTCGGAACGCCCTCGCCCAGGAACACGCCGGCGCCGAGGGCGATCAGGATCGGCCCGATGTTCACGATCATCGCAGTGGTCCCCGCATCGAGGCTGTGCTCGGCGAGGTTGAGGGCGACGTTGTAGGCGCCGAACCAGGCCACGCCGTAGACGATGATCTGGACCCACTCCCGGCCGGTCGGCCGAAGCCACCCGCGCTGCACCAGCGCGATGACGCCGAGTGCGACGGTGCCGACCGCGAGGCGGCCGAGTGCCAGGGCGCCGCCCGGAACGTGCGGCGCCACTCCCCGGATCACGACGAAGGCGCTCGCCCAGGCGAGCAGCGTCACGATGATGGCGATGAGCACCATGGGCTGGACCGTTGAACGCGCGGGCGTTGAGTTCACTCCCTCACGCTAGGGCGCACGGCCGACCCGCGAGAGCGGGTTCCGGACATCAGCCCTGCGAATCCCGCCAGGTCAGCAGGTGCCGCACGGTCGTGAGGTCGAAGTCGGGGCCATCGACCGCGACCTCGAAGAGCCGCACTCCCAGTTCGTACTGCCGATCGCGCACGCTCTCCTCCACCGAGCCCATGCCGCGCACGCTGACGCCGGTCGAGATCTCGATCTCGTCCATGTCGCGGCCGACCGCGGCGCAGTGCTCGCCGAGGATCGCCAGCTTGCGCTGCAGCGTGTCCGGGTCGGAGAAGCTGTGCCAGATGTCCGCATGCTCGGCGACGATGCGCAGCGTCTTGCGCTCGCCTCCCCCGCCGATCAGGATCGGGATCTTGGGCGTCGGCCGCGGATTCAGCTTGTCCCAGCGCGCCCGGATCCTCGGAAGGTCATCGGCGAGCGCGTCGAGCCGCGACCCGGCTGTGCCGAAGTCGTAGCCGTACTCGGTGAAGTCCCGTTCGAACCATCCGGAGCCGGTGCCGAACACGAAGCGCCCGACGCCGCTGCGGGCGCTGATGTGATCGATGGTCCGTGCCATGTCGGCCTGGAGATCGGGGTTGCGGTAGGCGCTGCAGTTGACGAGCGGGCCGAACTCGACGCGCGAGGTCTGCTCGGCCATCGCCGCCAGCATCGTCCACGACTCGAAGTGCAGGCCGTCGCGCTCACCGGTCAGGGGGAAGAAGTGGTCCCAGTTGAAGATGATGTCGACGCCGAGGTCCTCGAGCTCCTGCACCACGTCGCGCAAGGCGGCATAGGGCGCGTGCTGCGGCGCGATCTGCACGCCGATGCGGATCGGGCGCCCGTCGCCGAGGCTCACCGGCCCATGAACTTCTGCAGCGCAGCCAGTTCTTCTTCGCTCGGGCCGCCCGTGCCCCCCGCACCCAGGCCGAATCCCGACCCGGATGCCGCAGCTCCCGCCGCCTTGGCCCCCGAGCTGAGCGCCGCATTCTCGGCCGCGCGCTTGGCCGGGTTGCCGGAGCGCGAGCCCTTCTTGGCCTGCACCTTCTTCTTGCCGCCGTAGCTCGCCCCGGGGATCGGCCCCATGCCGGGCACCTGCGGCACGCCACCCTTGGCGACCGTCTTCATCATCTTGGCCGCCTGCTCGAAGCGGTTCACCAGCTGATTGACGTCGGTGACCGTGGTGCCCGAGCCGCGGGCGATCCGCACCCGCCGGGATCCGTTGAGCACCTTCGGCGTGTGGCGTTCCTGCAGGGTCATCGACTGGATGATGGCCTCGGTGCGCGTGATCTCGCGCTCGTCGAAGTTGTCGAGCTGCTCGCGCATGCCGCGGGCTCCGGGCAGGAGGCCCAGCATCCCCTTGATGGAGCCCATGTTCTTGAGCTGCTGCATCTGCTTCAGGAAGTCGTCGAGCGTGAAGCTGTCGGTCGCGAACTTCTCGGCCGTCTTGCGTGCCTCATCCTCGTCGAAGGCCGACTGGGCCTGCTCGATGAGGGTGAGGATGTCGCCGAGATCCAGGATGCGGCTGGCCATGCGATCCGGATAGAACGGCTCGAAATCGTCGAGCCCTTCACCGGTCGAGGCGAACATGATCGGGCGGCCCGTCACGGACGCGACCGACAGGGCCGCGCCACCCCGCGCATCGCCGTCGAGCTTGCTGAGCACCACGCCGGTGAAGTCGACACCGTCCTGGAAGGCACGCGCCGTCGTGACGGCGTCCTGGCCGATCATCGCGTCGATGACGAACAGCACCTCGTCGGGATCGACGGCCTTGCGGATGTCCGATGCCTGCTTCATCAGCTCGGCATCGATGCCGAGACGTCCTGCGGTGTCGACGATGACGGTGTCGTAGAGCTTGCGCTCGGCCTCCTTCACGCCCTCCTTGGCGACCTTGACCGGATTGCCGACGCCGTTGCCGGGCTCCGGCGCGAACACCGGGACGCCCGCCTGCTCGCCGACGACCTGCAGCTGCTGCACCGCCTGGGGGCGCTGGAGGTCGGCCGCGACCAGGAGCGGGGTGTGGCCGTCTTTGACGAGCCACTTGGCGAGCTTGCCGGCCAGCGTGGTCTTGCCGGCACCCTGGAGACCGGCGAGCATGATGACGGTCGGTGGCTTCTTGGCGAACTCGAGGCGGCGCTGCTGGCCGCCGAGGATCGCCACCAGCTCCTCGTTGACGATCTGCACGACCTGCTGGGCCGGGTTCAGCGCCTTGTTGACCTCGTCGCCGAGGGCGCGCTCGCGCACTTTGCCGGTGAAGTCCTTGACGACTTCGAGGGCGACGTCAGCATCGAGCAGTGCACGGCGGATCTCGCGGACGGTCCCGTCGATGTCGGCGGGCGTGAGCTTGCCCTTGCCGCGCAGGTTGCGGAAGGTCGCGGTGAGGCGATCCGAGAGGTTTCCGAAGGTGGCCATGGTGCTGACCAGCTTAATCCGGCTCGGCCCCGACTACCGGACGCGCTTACAGGAACAGCAGGGCCGCGATGACCAGCACGACGAACGACGGAAGCATCGACAGCACCAGGGCGATCAGCGAGATCGAGCGATGAGCGCGACGAATAATGCCCACCAGCGCGAACACGATGCCGACGATCACGATGCCGAGGCCGATGAAGAAGAGGGCGATGTAGAGGGAGCTGTGGTCGGTCGTGCTGTCGAGCTCGTTCGTCACGCCGGTGAGGAAGCTGTATCCGATCAGGAACCCGCCGACCAGGGCCAACAGGATCGCGAGCAGCGACAGGAGCGGCGAGGTCTTCTTCTTCGCGGGGGCGTCTGCCGCGGCATCCGGCATTGCAGGAGTGGTCGTCATGGGGGCGAGCCTAGCGGCGCTGGATAGGGTCGGAACATGCCGCTTCTGCTCGCGTTCGACGGTCACTCGCCAGACATCCATCCGACCGCGTGGATCGCGCCCAACGCCACCCTGATCGGGCGCGTGCGGGTTCTCGCGCACGCCAGCGTGTTCTACGGCGCCGTGCTACGCGGTGACCTGGCCGACATCGTGCTCGGCGAGGGCAGCAATCTGCAGGACAACTCGACCGTCCACGTGGATGCGGGCGTCCCGGCCACGATCGGCGCGGGCGTCGGCATCGGGCACGGGGCGATCATCCACGGCACGACCATCGAAAACGGCTGCCTCATCGGCATGGGCGCCACGTTGCTGAACCGCTCCGTCATTCGCGCGGGAGCCTTCGTGGCGGCCGGCGCTCTGGTGCTGGAGGGGCAGGAGATCCCGAGCGGGATGCTGGCCGCCGGCGTCCCGGCGAGGGTGCGTGGGGAGCTCGACGACGCCGGGCGCGAGCGGGTGCGACTGAACGCGATCCAGTACCAGGAGCTGGCGAAGCGGCACGCTGCGGCGCAGCTCTAGCGGTCCGGCCCCGCCAGCCCGGCCCGCCGGCCCGCCGGCTCCGCCAGCCCGCCGTGAAAGTACGGGATCGGCGGATTCTCGGCGGCGAGAGTACGTGAAACTCCGTACCTTCGCGGAGAGGGGGTCAGCCGACGAGTTGGGCGGCGAAGACTCGCGCCGTGAATCCGGTCAGGTCGCCGATGCCCTCGCCCTGCCCGACGAGCTTGATCGGGATGCCCGTCTTCTCCTGCACGGCGAGCACGAATCCGCCCTTGGCCGATCCGTCGAGCTTGGTGAGCACGAGTCCGGTGACCCCGGCGTGCTCGATGAAGGCCTCCGCCTGGGCGAGCCCGTTCTGGCCGGTCGTCGCGTCGAGCACGAGCAGCACCTCCGCGATCGGGGCCTGCTTCTCGATGACGCGTCGCACCTTGCTCAACTCATCCATCAGGCCGCTCTTGGTCTGCAGCCGGCCGGCCGTGTCGATCAGCACGATCTCGATGCCGTCCTGCATCGCCTTCTCGACGGTCTGGAAGGCCACGGACGCCGGATCCTGCCCCGGATGCTGCGGCCGCACCACCTGCGCCCCCGCCCGCTCGGCCCAGGTCGCCACCTGCTCGACCGCCGCCGCGCGGAAGGTGTCCGCCGCACCCACGATCACGGATCTGCCGTAGTTCGTCAGGAACTTCGCGAACTTGCCGATCGTCGTCGTCTTGCCGACGCCGTTGACCCCGACGACCAGCACCACCGCGGGACGGTTGCTGAGGGTGAGGGTGGAGTCGAGGCGTTCGAGACGCTCCTCGATGGTCTCGCGCAGCATCCGCTGCAGATCGGCGGGATCGGTGGTCTTGTACTTGGAGACGTTCGCGCGCAGCTCCGCGACGATCGCGTCCGTGATATCGGGACCGAAGTCGGCCGAGATCAGGGCGTCTTCGAGGTCGCTCCAGCTGTCGTCGTCGATGGTCTTGCGGGAGAACATCCCGCGCAGGGCGCCGCCGAGGGACCAGGGCGACGCGCGTGACGGCTCGGGTTCGGCGGCCCGCACCGGCTCCGGCGGAGGCTCGGGCGCCGGCGTCGGTTCGGGCTCCGGCTCCGGCTCCGGGGTGGGATCCGCCTCCCGGAGGGGCTCCGGCTCCGTCTCGGCGGTGGGCTCGACCGTGGGCTCGGCGGTCGGCTCGGTGCTCGGCTCGGCCGTGGGCTCGACGGTCGACTCGGCCGCGGGATCCGCGGTGGGCTCGGCGGTCGGCTCGGCGGTCGGCTCGACCTCGACCTCGACGTCGGGCTCGACGGCTCCACGCCGCGACGCGCGACGCTCTCTCCAACTGGGCCGGGCCATGCGGTCAGCCTAACCAGGGGCCGCTCACCCCATGGTCAGCGCCACGGCCAGCACGACCGCCACGATCACGGCCAGCAGCACGACCCCGAGCAGCAGCCCGACGGCGATCGGGTGCGCCTCCCACCACGAGACGGCTTTCGGGTACCGATCCTTCAGTCGCGCGGGGGTGATCGGCTCCCGGATGGCGTCGTTCGCGACACCGCGCGCGATCAGGTCGAGGGCGAGCTGGGTGAACTGCTCGACCTCCCAGGTCTGCCCGCGCAGTCGCAGGATCTTGCGGTCGTCCTCACCGATCGCGAGTAGCTGCGGTGACGTCGCGCTCAGCCCGACGGACTGCAGCGAGGTGATGGTCACCAGCACTTTGACCTGGGCTGCCTGAAAGGTGCGCCGCTGCCGGAACATCCCGATCACCGTGTACGCGCCGTCGCGGTACTCGATCCGCGCATTGCGGAAGTAGAGCATCACACCGCCGAGGCTGAGGAGGATCGCGGCGAGGAGCACCGGGAGCAGCCAGGGGTTGAAGCCGATGCGGATGACCGAGATCACCAGGAGAGGGATGGCGAGCCAGAGGTTCGCCCGGAAGGCCCGCGCGTACGCGGCCCGCGACGGCAGCAGCACCGACGTCGCCTCGGCGGACGGAACGGCGGCGGGCGCGGAGTCGGAGGTCACGGTCTCCATCATGGAGGATGGACGGGTGACCTTCGCCTTCATCCGACACGGCCAGACCGACTGGAACCGCGAGGACAAGCTCCAGGGTTCGAGCGACATCCCGCTCAACGCGGAGGGCCGCGCGCAGGCGCACCAGGCGGCCGGCATGCTCGCCGACGGGGGATGGCAGGTCGTGGTGAGCTCGCCGTTGGCCCGCGCGCGGGAGACGGCGAAGATCATCGCCCACGATCTGGGACTCGAACTCGGCCCGAGCTATCCGGCGCTGGTCGAACGCGACTACGGCCCCCTGGAGGGACAGTCGTCGAGTGGGACGGTGGCGCGCTGGCCGCACCGCGACTACCCCGGGGCCGAGAGCCTGGACTCCGTGGTGAGCCGCGGGCTGGCCGGCCTGGCCAGGATCGCCGACGACTTCCGGGACCGCGACGTGGTCATCGTGGCCCACGGCACGATCATCCGCTACACGTTGGCAGCACTCGCCGGACGCCCGCTCGACGCGATCCGGAACGGGTCGATCTCGACCTTCCGGCTCAACGGCGACCGCTGGGAGGTGCTCACCGTCAACGGCGAACCGCTGGTGCCGCTGACCGCTGCCGTGAGTGACGCGGCGCCGAAGGCCGACCCGCGGGGTTCGGCGGGGTAGGAGTGACCATGGGTCAGCTCGCCAGGTACATCACGACGCCGACCCCGACGACCAGGATGCCGAAGCCGACGAGGAAGAGGGTCCAGACCTCCAGCGAGAGGCCGAAGAACGAGGACTTCTCTCGCGTGAAGAGAGGCGCGCCGGTCTCGGGATCGAAGGCCGGAACGGGTCGGTGGGTGATCCGGATGCCGTTCTCGATGACCGGCTCGTCGAGCTTCTCGTAGACGGTCGCCCGCGCCGGCTTGTCGAGCACGCGCCGCACGATCAGGCGGTCGAAGAGCGCCAGCAGGCCGCCGCCGATGATGAGACCGACGCCGACGCCGATGACCAGCCGCGAGCCGTTCCCGAACCCGGCGACCGCGGCCACGATCACCCCGATCAGGATGCCGACCACGGCCGCGATGACGGCGCTGAACCCCCAGCGCAGGTTGACGATCACGAGCGGCCCCCGGTCATGACGCCACCGTACTGGAACCGGGCGCCCGCCCCCAGCGCCCGCTACGTCCCCAGCCGGCGGGCGAGTGCAATCCGGCCGCGGTGCAGCTGCGTCTTGACGGTCCCGGTGCCGATCCCGAGAGCCAGCGCGATCTCGCGCACGGATTGGTCCTGCAGGTAATGCAGCACGCACACCTGGCGCATCCGCTGCGGCAGCGTGTCCAAGGCGGCCAGCACGTCCAGGTCCCGGCCTGCCCGATCCACCGGGTCCTCGGGTGGCGCAGGGCGCAGCCGATCGACGACGCGTCGTCCGACCGCGTCATGACGATGCGCGTCACGGGCACGATTGCTGGCCACCACGGTGATCCAGGCGGCGACGTTCCGGGGCCAGTCGCGGTCGGTGTCGGTGAGCAGTTGGACCAGCGCCTCCTGCACCGCGTCGACCGCGGCATCGCGGTCGCCCGCGATCATGCGGACGGCCGAGACGACGCGCGGATACTCGGTGCGCACGAACTCCGTCACGTCGAAATGCCGGGCCTCCGCGTCTGGCAGCGCCGGTGCCGATGAAGGCGCACCGTCGACCATGGCCACCGCTCGCGGGACCGTGGCTCGCGAGACGGGAACAGGCACCGCCGGAGAGAGCGCTGTCATAATGCGGCCAGAGTAGCGACGGGCTATTGTCAGATACCCGCCATGACGAACACCGGTCAATACTCAGCACGCGCATAGCCCGTCCACAGAGAGGCCCCCGATGGATCCCGTTCTCGCCGATCCGGATGCCCGCCGTCTGCTCAGCACGATCTACCGGGTGCGGCCGGGCACGGTCACCGCGCTTCGCGAGCTGCAGGCGCTCCCTCACGAGCGGCTTCCCGAGCTGCTTCGCCGCCTGGATGCCGCGGGCCTGATCAACCTCGATGGCGACACGATCGAGGCGCTCTCCCCCGATCACGCGATGGCGACCGCGACCGAGCAGGTGGTCGCCTCGGAGATCGACGGCCTGCGCGCCCTCGCCACCTCGGCGGCCGCCCTCTCGGCACTGACCCGGGATTGGGAGGTCGGCGGCTCCCCCGACGACACCGCGCCGTGGGCCGAGTTCGTGCACGGGCACGAGGCGCAGTGGAAGGCCTGGCCGCGCTACGCGGTCACCCACCCGCCACGCAACCCCGTGAATCTCTACCCCGATCTGTCGATCCTTCGCGACATCATGGTGCCGACCATGACCGAGGAGGAGAAACGGCTGGTCGCCAATGCGAGCCTGCGCGGGGTCTTCCCGCGATCCCTTCTCGCGAACGAGGAGGATCGCGCGTTCCTCGACGAGCTCCGGCGGCTCGGCACGCGCATCCGGATCATCGACGAGGTGCCGAGCTGGGTCTACGCCGACCGCGGCCTGCTCTGCGCCCTGCCGCTGGACTGGGCCGAGCATCCGCCCAGCAGCATCGCGATCGTCACGCACCCCTCGATCACCGCGATCGTCTCGCTCTACGTCGAGAGCATCTGGCAGAGGGCCGTCGACTACCCGCTCGCCGACGACGGCTGGGAGCCGGTGCTGCGACTGCTCGGGCGTGGCCTCTCGGACGCCGCCATCGCCCAGAGCCTCGACATCTCGCCGCGCACGGTGCACCGCCGGATCTCGGAGGCCATGGAGCAGCTCAACGCCCGCTCCCGCTTCGAACTCGGCGCGGCCTGGGCGCGCGCGGCAAAGCTATGAGCGAAGGCCATTTCCGGCCTTCGCCGCAGGGTTGCACAGCAACGTCCCGGGGGCCGACGCCCGTCTCGGGTGTCGGTCTAGGCGATTGCGCCGTCGGCCGCGGCGACGCGCTGACCGACCACCGCGCTCACGCCGTCCTGGCGCATCGAGACGCCATACAGCGCGTCCGCGATCTCCATCGTGCGCTTCTGGTGGGTGATCACGATGAGCTGCGAGCTCTTGCGCAGGTCCTGCATGATCGTGAGCAACCGGCCCAGGTTGGCGTCGTCGAGGGCCGCCTCGACCTCGTCCATGATGTAGAACGGGCTCGGCCGCGCTTTGAAGATCGCGATCAGCAGGGCGACCGCGGCCAGGGAGCGCTCCCCGCCGCTGAGCAATGACAGGCGCTCGATCTTCTTGCCGGCCGGCCTGACTGTGACCTCGATGCCGGTGGTGAGCAACTCCTCGGGGTTCGTCAGGAACAGGCTTCCGCTGCCGCCGGGGAACAGGACGGGGAAGACCTCGTCGAACGCGGCACGGGTGTCTTCGAAGGCCGAGGCGAAGATGTCCTGCATCTTCTCGTCGATCTCGTCGATGATCGTCAGGAGGTCCTTGCGCGTGGCCGTCAGGTCGGCGAGTTGCTCGGTGAGGAACTTGTGACGCTGCTCGAGCGCGGCGAACTCCTCGAGCGCGAGCGGGTTGACCCGTCCGAGCTGCGCGAGCTTGCGCTCGGCGGAGGCGAGACGGGACTGCTGCTGTGAGCGGTCGTACGCGACCGTCTCGGGCACGAGCACTGCCGACTCGACCGACCCGGCCTCGATGGCCTCAACGGCCTCGGATTCCCGCGTGTCGACGCGTACGTCGACGCTGACGGGTACATCCGGCCCGTACTCGGCGACGAGCACACCCTCTTCGAGCCCCAGCTCCTCGGCGGCGTGCTCCAGCAGCGTCGAGAGGTGCAGCTTCTTCTCGTAGGCCTGCATCTCCAGCCCGTGCACGTTGTCGTTGAGCGCCTGGAAACGATCGCGGAGGCCGCTCTCGTTGCGGCGCAACTCCGTCAGCTCCTCGTTCTGCTTGGCGCGCTCGGCCTCGGCGCCAGCCAGGGCGACCCGGGCCTGCGACACCGAGCGATCGGCGACATCCAGAACCGCGGGAAGAGCCTCGGTGACCCCGGTCGCCGCCTGCACCTGGCGTTGGCGCAGCACGGCGAGCCTGGCGGATTCCTCGGCGGCGGCGCGTTCCGCCTCGAGCTGCTTCTGCAGCGCGTCGGCCTGAGCGTGCTGAGCGCGCACCCGCTCCCGGGCGGTCTCGAGCTCGATGCGGGCCTGCACCTCGGCGGCCCGAGCGGCCTCGAGCTCGGCGACGAGCGTGTCACGAGCGCTGACATCCAGGATGGGGCGCGGCGTCGCGGCGTGAGCGTCACGATCGCCGACGGCCCGCTCGACCGCCGAATCCGCTGCATCGACCGCCTCGGTCAACTGGCGCACCGCCTCGGCGAGACGCTCGCCCTCGGCTTGAGCGCCTTCGAGCTGGGCCCGTGAACGTCCGACCGCCTGGCTGCGCTCGGCGAGCCGGGTGTCGAAGGCCTTGAGCGCGGCCGCGGCCTGAGCCGCGTCGATCTGCGCTCCGTCGAGCGCCTCGCGCTTCTCGGCGAGCGCGAACCGGCTGCGCTCGATCGCGGTCGTGACGCCGACCAGCTTCTGCTGCGCCGCATCGCGTTCGGCCACCAGTTCGAGCGTGCTGCGGCCGGCTCCCGAGCCGCCGCGCAGCACGTATTCGGTCAGCACGTCGCCGTCGCGGGTGATGACGGTGAGTCCGTCGATGTCGAGCTTCGCCAGCGCTGGCCATGCGGCCCGAGCGGCGGCGAGGTCGTCGACGACGACGGTGCGGGCGAGCAGTCCCAGGATGCCGCGGGGCGCCGTCACGAGCGAGGCCGCCGCCCTGGCGCCGCTTGGCAGGCCCGAGAGAGTGCCGGGCTCTGCGCCATCCGCCACCACGATCTCGACGCGACCGGCATCGGAGTCGCGCGCCTGCGCGAGCGCCGCGAGCCCGGCATCCCGGGAATCGGCCAGCACGGCGTCGGCGAGAGTGCCGAGGGCGGCGGCGATGGCCGCCTCGTAGCCGGCCCGCACCTGCACGTGCTCGGCCACCAGCCCCCGGATGCCGCCGGCCGACATGATCGACGCCGACCCGTCCTTCTGGTCCACCGCCATCGAGAGGGCCGAGGTGCGCGCGGCGAGAGCATCGCGCTCGCGCTCGAAGGCGTGCAGCTCGTCGCGCAGCGCCTCCACCTCGGCTTGCAACTGCTTCACGAGCGTGTCCGAGGTCCCGACCGCCGCCTCGAGCTCGGCGTTCGAGCCCGACTCCTCGTCGCCGCCCTCGACGTCCAGCAACTCCGCGCGCGCCTGCTCGCGGCGCTGCTCCGCGGCCTCGAGGGCGGCGCGCTGGCGGTCGAGCTCGCCGCGGGTGGCCGTGCGGCGGGACTCCGCGGCATCCACCTGACCGCTGAGGCGGCCCTGCTCGAGGTCGTGCTGCGAGATGAGGCTGCTCTGCGCGCTGATCTCCTCGTCGAGCGAATCGAGCGAAGCGCGCGCTGTGGCGGTCACGGCGGACGCCCGGCCGAGCAGCGCCTCGGCCTCGGCGACGCCTGCCGTCAGGCGTTGCGCCTCCTCGCGGGCGTCCTCGACCATGCGGGGCGAGATCGTCGTGGTCATGCCCGGCAGTTCGGCCTGCTGGCCGAGCAGCGAGAGCCGCTGGTTCGCGAGGGTGAAGAGGGAGCGCAGGTGGTCCTGCACCTGCTCGAGGCCGAATGCCACGCGGCGGGCGGCATCCACCGAATCGCCGGTCATGGTCTGCTCGAGGCGCGCCTGGCGCAGCTTGGCCTGGTCGAGCTGCTCCTGCAGCACCAGCCGCTCCGTCTTGCGCTCGCCCTCGCTGCGACTGACATCGGCGATCGCGGTGCGCAGCTCCACCACCTCGTCGGCCAGCAGGCGAGCCTTGGCATCCCGCACGATCGCGGCGATGGTCTGCGCCTCGCGCGCGATCTCGGCCTGCTGCCCCAGCGGCTTCAGCTGGCGCCGGATCTCGCCGGCCAGATCCGAGAGACGGGTCAGGTTGGCCTGCATCGCCTCAAGCTTGCGCAGGGTCTTCTCCTTGCGCCGCCGGTGCTTCAGGATGCCCGCGGCCTCCTCGATGAACCCGCGGCGCTCCTCAGGGGTCGCGTGCAGCACCTGGTCGAGCTGACCCTGCCCGACGATGACGTGCATCTCGCGGCCGAGCCCGGAGTCGCTCAGCAGCTCCTGCACGTCGAGCAGGCGGCACTGCTCGCCGTTGATCGCGTACTCGCTACCCCCGTTGCGGAACAGCGTGCGCGAGATCGTGACCTCGCTGTAGTCGATGGGGAGCGCGCCGTCAGCGTTGTCGATGGTCAGCAGCACCTCGGCGCGACCGAGCGGACCCTTGGTCGCCGTGCCGGCGAAGATGACGTCCTCCATCTTGCCGCCGCGCAGGGTCTTGGCGCCCTGCTCGCCCATGACCCAGGCCAGGGCGTCGACGACGTTCGATTTGCCGGAGCCGTTCGGCCCCACGACGGCCGTCACGCCCGGCTCGAAGGCGAAGGTGGTCGGTTGCGCGAACGACTTGAAGCCCTTGAGGGTCAGGCTCTTGAGGTACACGCCGCGCCCTTCCCGCTCCGAGTTCCGCTCGGCGGCCTGGTCAGGCGCCGATTCACGGCTCTACGGTACCGGTATGGATGCGATGCTCCCCGCTGTCCAGGCCGCAGCAGGCTGGACCGACTTCGGCGTGGCCGCGGCCGGCGCGAGTGCTGCCCTGGCGGGGCTCACGATCGTGACGATCTCGGTGAACGTCCGCCAGATCCTCGCATCGCCGGCCCTGGTTCCGCGCTCGGCGGTCACCATCGCGGGGTTCGTCGCGTCGCTGCTCGCCTCGCTCGCCCTGCTGCTGCCGCAGTGGCCGATGGCCACGGGGATCGAGGTGCTGGTGGTGACCGCGTGCGCCGTGTCCATCGAGGCGCGGGCCGCATGGGCGGATGTGCGCCAGCAGCCTGCGCCTCCCGCCGGCTACATCGTCGCGCACGCCGCTCTCGCCGCGGCCTGGATCCTTCCGTTCGCAGTGGCCGGTGTGCTGCTGGTGACGGCGGCGACGATCCCCGGCCTGTTCGTTCTGGCGTTCGGGATCGCGGCGGCGGTCGTGGCCTCGATCGTCAACACCTGGGTGCTTCTGATCGAGATCCTGCGCTAGGGGGTCGGCCGCGATGTCCGAGTTCATGATCGAGGAGGTCCCCCGTCCGACCTCCCTGGAAGGCGACGCCGGCGCCGTCTTCGAGGGGATCATGGCGGTTCACAACGCGTCCGAGGTGGCCGCGTACGGGATCCCCGAGGTGGCGACCCTGGCGGCTGAAGCCCTGCCCGAGTACGTCGATCCGCACGAGGACGGTCGCTACTTCGTGGCGCGCGTCAGCGGTGGAATCGTCGATGGCGGGATCGTCGGTGGCGGGATCGTCGGCTACGGCCATCTGCGGTTCCTCCTCGATTCGCCCGAGACCGCGTGGCACGACGTCCGGGTGCTGCCCGGGTTCCGGGGGCGCGGCATCGGCCGCGCCCTCAGCGCGGCGGTGGAGTCCGCATCCCGTGAGCTCGGGCAGACCCGCTTGATCACCTACGCGGTGCACCCGGATGCCCCGGGGCCGCAGCTCACCGCGCCCACCGGCTTCGGCGCCATCCCGGCCGGCAATCGCGAGGTGCGGTTCCTGCTCGCCCGGGGCTGGACCTTCGAGCAGGTCGAGCGCGCCTCCCGCTTCGCCCTGCCAGGCGATCCGGCCCGGCTGGCGGCCGCGCGCGCCGGCGCCGGGTCCCATGCCGGCGACTACCGGATCGTCAGCTGGGCCGGCCTCACGCCCCCGGAGTGGCGCGAGGGCTCGGCTCTTCTCAACACCCGGATGAGCACCGACGCCCCCAGCGGCGACCTCGGCGAGCCGGAGGACGTCTGGGACGTCGACCGCCTGGTGACCTCGGAGCAGCTCATCGAGGCGTCACCGCAGCAGTTCGTCGTCACCGCCGCGGTGCACCGGGTCACCGGGGCGATGGCCGGCATCACTCGCCTTGTCGTGCCGGACGAGACCGAGCGGGCGGTGAATCAGTGGGCGACGATCGTGCTCTCCGAGCACCGCGGGCACCGGCTCGGAATGCTGATGAAGACCGCGAACCTGGAGTTCCTCGAGCGGGTGGCGCCAGGCCATCCCTCGGTGCTCACCTGGAACGCCGAGGAGAACCGGCCGATGCTCTCGGTGAACGAGGCGGTCGGGTTCGTGCGGATCGGAGCCGAAGGCGCGTGGAAGAAGGCGCTGCTCTAGCCGCCAGAGCGCGCCGTCGCACGATCCTGGCGATCCCCGCCCGCGACCCCACGGGCGGGCGTCATGCCGCGACCGGCCGGCCCGTGCGAACTCGTTGGCAGAACGCGCAGAAGTGCGATCCGCGGTTCATGAAGTTCTCGCGCACGATGGGCCGGCCGCAGCGCGGGCACGGTTCGCCCTGCTGGCCGTAGACGTTGAGCGAACGGGAGAAGTAGCCCGAGGTGCCGTTGACGTTGACGTACTGCGCGTCGAAGCTCGTCCCGCCTTCGGCGAGGGCCTTGCCCAGGATCAGCCGCACCTCGGCCAGGAGAGTCGTCGCCCTGGCCCGGCTGAGTGTCGCGGTCGGCTGGTCGTAGTGCACCCGCGCCGCCCAGAGGGACTCGTCGGCGTAGATGTTGCCGACGCCGCTGATCAGGGTCTGGTCGAGCAGCGCGCGCTTGATGGTGGTCTGCTTGCGCCCGAGCGCGGTCAGGAAGGCGCGATCGTCGAAGCGCGGATCCAGCGGATCACGCGCGATGTGCGCCACCTGGCTCGGCACCCGTTGCCCCGGGTCGTCCCGCGTCGGCACCAGGGTGTCCAGCGCCATCGAGCCGAAGATCCGCTGGTCGACGAAGTCCACGCGCAGGTCCCCGTGCTCCGGATGCCGCACCTCCAGCACCACGCGGGTCAGCCGGTCGCGTGCCGCCGCCGGGTCGCGCAGCAGCACCTGGCCGCTCATCCCCAGGTGGACCACCAGTGCTTCGTCGCTTTCCACCACGGGCACCCACAGGAACTTGCCGCGCCGCTCGGGCGCCCCGAACGTCGAACCGGTCAACCGCTGGATGAAATCCTCCGCCGGGCCGTCGTGGCGCCGCAGCGAGCGCTCGTCGAGCACCTCGACCCGGGTCACAGTGGCGCCGGTCACCGCCGGCTCGAGCCCGGAGCGAACGACCTCGACCTCGGGCAGCTCAGGCACGAGGTGCCTACCGCTTCGGTCGCTGGAGCACGGCCCAGGCGGCGAGCGCCGCCGCCATCTCGGCCTGCTTCTTGCTCGAACCGTCGCCGGTGGCGACCGGCGAGCCGCCGACGATGACGGTCGCGTGGAAGCGCTTCGAGTGATCGGGGCCGCTGTCGCTCACCTCGTAGACCGGCAGGCCCTTGCCGGTGCGGGTGGAGAGCTCCTGGAGGCTGGTCTTGGGGTCCATGGCGGCCCCGAAGCGCTCGGGATCGGCGAGCAGAGGGGCGATCAGCCGCAGCACGAGGGCGGTCGCGACATCCGGGCCCAGGGAGAGGTAGGTGGCGCCGATGACGGCCTCGACGCAGTCGGCGAGGATCGACGACTTCTGGCGGCCGCCGGTCAGCTCCTCGCCCCGGCCGAGCAGGATGTGCGAGCCGAGGTCGATGCCGACCGCGATCTCGGCCAGCGCGACCGAGCTGACGAGGCTGGCGCGGCGCTTGGCCAGCTCGCCCTCGTCGAGCGTCGGGTTCTCGGTGTAGAGCATGACCGTCACGGCTTGCCCCAGGATCGAGTCGCCGAGGAACTCGAGGCGCTCGTTGTGCGCGAGGCCGCCGTTCTCGTAGGCGTAGGAGCGGTGCGTCAGAGCCAGCTGCAGCAGCTCGGAATCGATCTCGACGCCGAGTGTTGCGCTCAGGAGTGCGCGGTCACTCGGCAGGACCGTGTCGCCCGAGGGCCGAGGTGTGGCCGCGTCGCCCGAAGGGCGAGCCATGAACTCAGACGTCCGCGACCTTGCGGCCCTTGTACTCCAGGTACAGGGGCGTGCCGGCCGAATCCTCGACCACCTTGGCGCGGTGGGGAAGGCTGTAGACGGTCTTGCCGTTCTCGATGGTCTTGACGAGCTGAACCGGCGTCGCCTTCCACTGCGAGCGGCGAGCGTGCGTGTTGCTGCGCGACTGCTTGCGCTTGGGAACGGCCATGACTGTCTCTTTTCTTGATGCCAGGCGCGATCAGGCGCTCGGCGTTTCGTCTGTGGTGAAGCCCTGCAGTGCCGCCCACCGGGGGTCGAGCACCTCACGCGGCTTCCGCTCCGGATCGTCCGCCAGTTTCTGACCCGTTTCCGGATCGAGACCAGGGCAATCCGGTCGGCAGACCGGCTGGAACGGCAGTGCCAGCACCACCGCATCCCGCACAACGGGTTCAAGATCTACGTAGTCGTCGTGAACCGCGAAGTCGAAAGCTTCATCTGGAGAATACGCGAAAAGCTC
>DASYDQ010000058.1:0-122211 GCA_036499485.1 Pseudolysinimonas sp.
GAGCGCTTTCGATCAACTCCGTGTCCGAAGTGGTGAGCTTCGAATCCTGACTGCTCATCCCCCTGATCCATTTCCGGGCCTCTCATGTCCCAATGGTGAGGAAGACAGCAGTGGCTGAGATCCACTGCTCGACGTCCTCACCGAGAGAGACGGCCCTTTTCAATGACTATGACGCGCGTTTCCGACCTTACCTCACCCCCCTTTCAGGGGGTCGGCTCACCCAGTTCAGGGGGACCGGCCACCGGGCGTTCAGAGAAATCGTCTGCGGCCGCGCGCTAGCGTCGAGCACGACACAGGTCATCGTCTTCAACGAGGAAGGGATCCCATGACCGATCCGACCACCGCGCGCACCGCGCTCGTCACCGGAGCTGCTCGCGGCATCGGTGCGGCGATCGCCATCCGGCTGGCCTCGGACGGCTACGCCGTCGGTGTCATCGACCTGAACCAGGCCGACACGGAGGCCACGGTCGAGGCGATCGCCTCGTCCGGCGGCCGGGTCGTTGGGGTAGGAGCGGACGTGTCCGATGCCGGCGCCGTGACCTCGGCGGTCGCCACCGTGGCCGAGGCCCTCGGAGCCCCGACGGTGCTCGTGAACAACGCCGGCATCCTGCGCGACAACCTGCTCTTCAAGATGACCGACGACGATTGGGATGCCGTGATGCGCGTGCATCTGCGCGGCGCGTTCCTGATGAGCCGGGAGGTGCAGAAGCACCAGGTGGCCGCGTCCTGGGGTCGGATCGTGAACCTCTCGAGCACCTCCGCTCTCGGCAACCGCGGTCAGGCGAACTACGCCGCCGCGAAGGCCGGGCTGCAGGGGTTCACCAAGACGCTCGCGATCGAGCTCGGTCGCTACCACGTCACCGTCAACGCGATCGCGCCGGGCTTCATCGCCACCGACATGCTGCGCGCCACCGCCGACCGCATGGGTGTCGGCTTCGAGGACTTCCTGGCGGCGGCGACCAAGGAGATCCCGGTCGGCCGTGTCGGGTCCCCGGATGACGTGGCGGCCGCCGCGTCGTTCTTCTGCTCCGAGGGTGCCGGCTTCGTCAGCGGCCAGGTGCTCTACGTGGCGGGAGGGCCGAAGGCATGAGCGCGCACGACGGTGGCTGGACGGTCGCTCATCCGGCGGAGCTGAGCAACCTGGTCGGCAGCGACCTGGTCGCCGATGGCTGGCTGACGATCGACCAGGGCCGGATCGATGCCTTCGCCGGCGCCACCGGCGACTTCCAGTGGATCCACGTGGATCCTGAGCGCGCCGCCGCCGGGCCGTTCGGCGCGACGGTCGCGCACGGATACCTGACGCTGTCGCTCATCCCGACGCTGCTCGAGGGTCTGCTCGAGGTGGGCGGCGCCGCGGCGACGGTCAACTACGGACTCGACAAGGTGCGCTTCGTGCAGCCCGTGGTGGTGGGCTCGCGGGTCCGGGCGCGGTGCGAGGTCACCTCGGTCGACGAGAGCGCGCAGGGGTATCGCGTCGCCATCCGGGTGACGATCGAGATCGAGGGATCGGATCGGCCCGCGCTCGTCGCCGACACGCTCGCGCTGTTCGTGCCGGGGCGGGGCGCGTGAGCACGCCAGGGATCGACATCGAGGCGTTCGCGCGCTGGCTCGCGGTCGCGCATCCGGAACTGGCCGGCGCGGACGGCACCGAGCTGAAGGCGATCCGGCTGGCCGGCGGCCTCAGCAACCTCACCTACCGCGTCGACGGAGCCGCGCGCCCGCTGGTCGTACGGCGCCCGCCACTCGGTCACGTGCTCAGCACCGCGCACGACATGCAGCGCGAGTTCACAATCATCTCGGCGCTGGCCGGCAGCGCCGTGCCGGTGCCGCCTGCGATCGACTACCTCGACGACGCTGACGGGGCGGCCGGGGTGGGCGCACCCTTCTATCTGATGGATTTCGTGGCGGGCCCGATCCTGTCCCGCCCGGCCGATAACGCCGGGCGCTCCCCCGCCGAGCTGCGCGCTCTCAGCCTCGACCTGGCGCGGGCGCTGGGCGAGCTGCACCGGCTCGATCCCGCCTCGGTCGGGCTCGCCGAGTTCGGCCGGCCGGCCGGATTCCTCGAGCGGCAACTGCGGCGGTGGGCCACCCAGTACGACGCCTCGCGCAGCCGCGAACTCCCGGAGCTCGACACGCTCCAGGAGCGGCTCGGCCTGACCCGGCCGGAGACCACCCGCGATTCGCTGCTGCACGGCGACTTCCGGCTCGACAATGCCATCGTGCGCCCGCAAGCGAACGACGCGATCGTGCATCCAGAAGCCGCCGGAGGCGGGCACATCGCCGCCGTCCTCGACTGGGAGATGGCGACCATCGGCGACTCGCTGCTCGACCTCGGCACGTTCAGCATGTACTGGGACTTCCGGGAAGTGACCGGTGGTGCCGGAATCGGCGCAAGCGCCGTGGATCCCGCGGTCGGCTATCCGGCGTTCGCAGAGCTGGTCGACGCCTACTCGGAGGTCGTCGGCGTATCGGTGCCCGCCCTCGGCTGGTACCGCGGATTCGCCGCCTACAAGCTCGCGGTGATCCTCGAGGGGATCCATCGGCGATTCAGGAACGGACAGACCGTGGGACCCGGCTTCGAGCAGGTGGGATCTTTCGTGATCCCGTTGGCGGACTGGGGCATCCGGCAGTTGGATTCGAAAGGCTAGGCCGATGGACTTCGCCCACGACGAGAGCACGAACGACCTGATCGGCCGGCTGACCCAGTTCCTCGAGCGGGAGGTCTACCCGGCCGAACCCGAGCTCAGGGCCGAGCTCGCCGCACACCCCGGCGACTGGGGCGTGCCGCCGGTCGTCCGACGACTGCAGCTGTCGGCGCGCGACCTCGGACTGTGGAACCTGTTCCTGCCGGGCAGCCGCGGCGCCGGGCTCACCAATCTGCAGTACGCGCCGCTTGCCGAGTTGACCGGACGCAGCATCCGTCTCGCGCCTGCTGCCCTGAACTGCGCGGCCCCCGACACCGGCAACATGGAGCTGCTGGCGGAGTTCGCCACCCCCGCGCAGCAGGAGGAGTGGCTCGAGCCGCTGCTGTCGGCGCGGATCCGATCGAGCTTCTGCATGACCGAGCCCGACGTCGCGTCCTCCGATGCGACCAACGTCGAGACCCGGATCGAACGCGACACCGGCGCTGACGGCACCGACGACTACGTGATCACCGGCCGCAAGTGGTGGTCGACCGGCGCGATGAATCCGGATGCCTCGCTCTTCATCGTCATGGGCAAGACCGACCCCGACGCCCCGCGCCACCGCCAGCAGAGCATGATCCTGGTGCCGCGGAGCGCCCCGGGAGTCACGGTCGTCCGCCCCCTCACCGTCTTCGGCTACGACGACCGCGAGCACGGTGGCCACGCCGAGATCGCGTTCGACCACGTGCGGGTTCCGGTCGCGAACCTGCTCGGCGAGGAGGGCGGCGGCTTCGCGATGGCGCAGGCGCGGCTCGGCCCCGGCCGCATCCACCACTGCATGCGACTGCTCGGGATGGCGGAGCGCGCGCTCGACCTGGTGCGCGAGCGGGCCGCGACTCGAGTGGCGTTCGGGCGGCCCCTGGCGGAGCAGGGTGTGGTGCGCGAGTGGGCGGCGGATGCGCGCGTCCAACTCGAGGCGCTGCGGCTGCTCGTGCTCAAGACCGCCTGGCTGATGGACACCGTGGGCAACAAGAAGGCGATGACCGAGATCCAGGCGATCAAGATCGCGGTGCCGACCGCGGTCGAGCGGATCCTCGATCACGCGATCCAGCTGTTCGGTGGCGCGGGTGTCTCGGACGACACCCCACTCGCCGAGATGTGGGCCGCGGCGCGCACCCTCCGGCTGGCCGACGGGCCCGACGAGGTGCACCGGATGTCACTCGGCAAGGCCGAGCTGAACCGCTGAGGCCGACGGGGCGGCACAGCTCGCACCGGCCATTTGAGTTCGGGCTCAATTGAGCGCGAACTCACATGAGGGTGCGGGGACCGTCCCGCCGGCGTCAGAAGATAGAGCCCATCGAGGCCCCACCGTCGATCACGATGGTCTGGCCCGTGATCCAGGCCGCGTCATCCGACAGGAGGAAGGCGACCGGGCCGGCGACATCGACCGGCTCGCCGAGGCGGTTCAGCGGATACTGCGCCGCCGCCTCGGCCTCGTGGCCTTCGTAGAGAGCCTTGGCGAAATCGGTCTTGATGACCGCAGGGGCGACCGCGTTGACTCGGATGCCCGGCGCGAACTCGGCGCCCTGCTGCAGCGTGAGCGTGATGAGCGCGCCCTTCGAGACGCCGTAGAACCCGATGCCGGGAGCAGACGCGATCCCGGCGATGGATGCGATGTTCACGATCGATCCACCCTCGCCCAGCAGTCCGCTCGACATCGCCTCGCGCGCCCACTCCAGCGTCGCGATCACGTTCACCTCGAGCGTCTTGCGCATGACGTCGGCGCCGACATCGGCGAGCCGGCCGTAGGCGGGATTGATCCCGGCGTTGTTCACGAGGTGATCGAGCCGGCCGAAGCGCTCCCGGATGAGCGCGAAGACGGCGGCGCGATGCTCGGCGTCGTCGGACCGGCCCGCCACGCCCAGCGCACGGGCACCGAGACTCACGACGGCGGCATCCAGCGTCTCCTGCTTGCGCGCCGTGATGACGACGGATCCGCCCTCGGCGACGATGCGCTCGGCGATCGCCAGGCCGATCCCGCGCGACGCTCCCGTGATGAGCGCGACCTTGCCCTCGAAGCGGTTCATGCGTCCGACTCTAAGCGGCAGCCGCCGCGGCCCGCGCCGCCTCGGCCGAGTCCGCGGCGAGCGCCGCCACTGCCTTGGCTCGCGCCTGCTCGAGCGTCACCCCGGCGAGCTCGGTGCGCACATCGGCGAGCGCGGCCGGCGTCATCGAGAGCGTGGACGCGCCGAGCCCCACCAGCACCACGGCGAGCTGCGGGTCGGCCGCGGCCTCCCCGCAGATGCCGACCGACTTGCCCGACGCGGCTCCCGCGTCGCCGAGCAGCTTCACCAGGCGTAGCACCGCGGGATGCCACGGATCCTGGTACGAGGCGACCGTGCCGAGCATCCGGTCGGCCGCCAGCGTGTACTGGGTCAGGTCGTTGGTGCCGATGCTCACGAAATCGGCGATCGCGAGCACCTGCTCCGCGACGAGCGCCAGCGACGGCACCTCGGCCATCACACCCACCGTCTTGAGCCCGAGTTGCTTGCCGTAGTCGACGAAGTACTCGGTCTCGCCGGCATCCGCCACCATCGGGGCCATCACCCAGAGATCCGCGTCTGTCTCGTCCTGCGCGTTCTTGAGCGCCTGCAACTGATCGGTCAGGATCTGCAGCTTCGCCCGCAGGGCACGAAGACCCCTCACACCGAGCGCCGGGTTCTCCTCGTGCGCGTCGTTGAGGAACGCCAGCGGCTTGTCGGCTCCCGCGTCGAGTGCGCGCACCACGACCTTCTTGCCGGGGAAGTGCGAGAGCAATTCGGTGTACTGCTTCTGCTGGTCCTGCACGGTCGGCGCGGTCTGCGCGTCGAGGAAGAGGAACTCGGTGCGGAAGAGCCCGACCCCCTCGGCTCCGAGCTCGACCGCGGCCGCCGCGTCCTTGGGCGAACCCAGGTTGGCGAGCAAGGGCACTTTGGTCCCGTCGGCGAGTGCGCCATCCGTGATCGGGGCGGCCGCCTGCGCAGCGCGGTCGGCGATCCGCTTCTCTGCGTCGGCGACCTGCACGTCACTCGGCGAGACCGTGACGACACCGGATGCCGCGTCCAGGACGACACGCGTCCCATCGGCGATCGCGGCATCGGCGCCGACGCCCACGATCGCGGGGATCGCCTTGGCCCTGGCCAGGATCGCGGTGTGACTGGTCGGCCCGCCGTCGCGGGTTATGAGCCCGAGCACCTTGTTCAGGTCGAGCAGCGCCGTGTCGGCCGGCGCGAGGTCGCGGGCGAGCAGGATGAACGGGGTGTCCGACTCGGGAACACCCGGCACCGGAACGCCGCGCAACGCGGCGATGATCCGCTGGGACACGTCGCCGAGGTCCGTTGCCCGCTCGGCCATGTATCCGCCGAGGGCGATCAGTTGCTCCTGGAAGGACCGGAATGCCTCGAACACGGCGCGCTCGCCGGTGGTGCCCGCGTCGATCCGGGCATTCACATCGTCGGAGAGCATCGGGTCCTGCGCCATCTGGATCGCGGCCTCGATGACCTCCCTGCCCGCTCCATCCGCCTTCGACGCCCTGGCCTGCAGCTCGCTCGCGGCCTCGGTCACGGCGGATGCCACCGAGGCCTTCTCGGCGGCCGCATCGCCGCCGTGTTTCTGCTCGGGCGGTTCGGGCAGTGGCTCCGGCATGGTCAGCACCGGTCCGACGGCGATTCCGCGGCCCACTCCGACTCCACGCAGCTCAACGGCGCCGTGTTCGGTGGCTGATTGCTCCATTGCGCTCTCCCGGGGGTTGAGGTCTCGGGTCAGCCTAATGCGCGGGCTCGGCCGACCTAGGGTTGAGCCATGGCGAAGCTGATGGCACGGATCAAGCCGATCATCGCCTGGGCGCAGAAGCTCAAGCCGGTCCGGGTGTTCGTGCACTACTCGAAGACCCGCGGGCCGATCCTTGCGAGCGGGCTGGCATTCCAGGCGATCTTCGCCGTGTTCGCCGGTCTGTGGGTCTCCTTCTCCATCGCCGGCCTGGTGGTGACGGGGAACACCGGCTTCCAGGACGCCATCGTCACGGCGCTGGACAACGCCGTTCCCGGTCTGATCGACGTCGGCAACGGCGGCGCCATCGATGCCAAGACCCTGCTCTCCGCCGGCATCTTCGGATGGACCGGCGCCATCGCTCTGATCGGCCTGCTCTATTCGGCGCTCGGCTGGCTGAGCTCCGCACGGGATGCCGTGCGCACCATGTTCGAGCTGCCATCGCCGGCGACCAACTTCGCGTTGCTGAAGGTGCGGGACCTCATCCTGGGCGTCGGGCTCGCGGTGGTGCTGATCGTGTCGGCGGTCCTCTCCCTGGCGGGCACGAGCGCGACGAGTTTCCTGCTCGGGCTGGTCGGTATCCACGAGAAGACCGTCATCGCCACCGTGGTCGGCCGGATCGTCACTCTGGGCGTGATGTTCGTGCTCGACACCGTCGTGCTCGCGGCCCTGTATCGGGTGCTCGCCAAGGTCGAGATCCCCCGCAAGCGCCTCTGGGCGGGGGCGCTGCTGGGCGCCGTCGGGCTCGGCGTGCTGAAGACACTCGGCTCGGCGCTCCTCGGGGGCGCGACCAACAACCCGCTCATCGCGTCCTTCGCGGTGCTGGCGGGCTTGCTCATCTTCTTCAACTTCGTCTGCCAGGTGATCCTGATCGCGGCGTCCTGGATCGCCGTCGGACTTGAGGATGCCGGCATCGTCGTCGACCCGCGGGTCGCCGCCCAGCGCCTCGCCAACGCCCGCGAACTGGTCGCCGCGAACGAGCCGGAGGCCGAGGCGGAACCCGGATGGCTGTCGCGGCTGTTCCACCGTCGTGCGAAGAAGCCCGTCGCCGGCGCTCAGTAGAATCGCGGCATGCCCCGCCCGCTCCGCATCGCCTCCGTGAACGTGAACGGCGTGCGCGCCGCCTACCGCAACGGCATGGGGCCGTGGCTGGCCGGGCGCGATGTCGACATCCTGTGCCTGCAGGAGGTGCGTGCCGAGACGGACGACCTCACGGGTCTGCTCGGCCCCGAGTGGAACGTGCTGCACGACGCCGCGACGGCGAAGGGTCGCGCGGGCGTGGCGATCGCGAGCCGACGGCGGGCCGAGATCCACCGCGTGGAGTTCGGCGCCCTCGACTTCGACAGCGCCGGCCGCTGGCTCGAGGCCGACTTCGACGTGGACGGCTCGGTCGTGACCGTGGTCTCGGTCTACGTGCACTCCGGCGAGGACGGCACCCCGAAGCAGGTCGAGAAGTACAAGTTCCTCGACGCGATGGTCGAGCGGCTGCCCGAACTCGAGAAGCACAACCCGCTCGCCGTCATCATGGGCGACCTCAACGTCGGGCACCGCACGCTCGACATCAAGAACTGGAAGGGCAACGTGAAGCGCGCCGGCTTCCTGCCGAAGGAGCGCGAGTACTTCGACCGCATCCTGGGGGCGGAAGACGACCCGCAGTACAACGCGGGAGCCGGTCTCGGCTGGGTCGACCTGGGCCGCAAATTCGCCGGCGAGGTGCCTGGTCCCTACACCTGGTGGTCCAGCCGCGGGCAGGCATTCGACACCGACACCGGATGGCGCATCGACTACCAGCTCGCCACGCCCGCGCTCGCGGCTCTCGCCCGCACGTACGCGGTGGATCGCGCGGCGAGCTACAGCGAGCGATGGTCCGACCACGCTCCCGTTGTCGTCGACTACCAACTTCCCTAAGGACCTCCTCATGACCAAGCCCCGACTGTTCTCGGGCATGCAACCCTCTGCCGAGTCGCTCCACGCGGGCAACTACATCGGCGCGCTCCTGCAGTGGAAGCAGCTGCAGACGGAGTACGACGCGATCTTCTGCGTCGTCGACCTGCACGCGATCACGGTTCCGCAGGATCCTGCCAAGCTGCGCGAGGCCACCCGCCGCACCGCCGCGCAGTACATCGCGGCCGGCATCGACCCGGCGTCCAGCATCCTGTTCGTCCAGTCGCAGGTGTCGGCGCACGCCGAGGCGGCCTGGGTGCTGAACACGATCACCGGCTTCGGCGAGGCCGGCCGGATGATCCAGTTCAAAGACAAGTCGGCCAAGCAGGGTGCGGACTCGACCAGCGTCGGGTTGTTCACCTACCCGATCCTGCAGGCGGCCGACATCCTGCTCTACGACACGGTGATCGTCCCGGTCGGTGAAGACCAGCGTCAGCATGTCGAGCTGACCCGCGACCTCGCGCAGCGCTTCAACTCGCGTTTCGGCGAGACTTTCGTGATCCCGGATGCGCGCATTCCGAAAGAGACCGCGAAGATCTACGACCTGCAGAACCCGACCGCGAAGATGTCGAAGTCCGGGGACTCCGAGAACGGGATCATCTGGCTGCTCGACGACCCGGCGGTGACCGCGAAGAAGATCAAGTCGGCGGTCACGGACACCGAGCGCGACATCCGATTCGACCCGGTCGCGAAGCCCGGGGTGTCGAACCTGCTCACCCTGCTGTCGGTGCTCGGCGGCTCGTCGATCCCGGCGCTCGAGAGCGAGTTCGCCGGCAAGGGCTACGGCGATCTGAAGAGCGAGACCGCGGATGCCGTGGTCGCCGCCTTCGCGCCGGTGCGGTCGCGTGCGTTGGAGCTGCTTGCCGATCCGGCCGAGCTCGATCGCGTGCTCACCGGGAACGCCGAGCGCGCCGATGCGATCGCGAGCGAGACGCTGAAGCACATCTACGACCGCGTCGGCTTCCTGCCGCGGGTCTGAGCACTCGATGGAGCCTGTCGAGCTGCGCACCGAGCGTCTGCTGCTGTCGCCCCCGACGGCAGACGATGTCGACGTGATCACGCGCTACTGCCAGGACCCGCTGTTCGAGGAATTCCTCACCACCCCGTGGCCGTACGGCCGTGCCGACGCCGTGCAGTTCGTCGACGCCGTTGCGCGGTGGTGGGAGGGCGGCACCGAGTTCACCTTCGGCATCCGCGACGGCGAGACCTCCGCCCTGCTCGGCATGGTGGGCTGGCGCACGCGCGGCGACGTCGGCTTCTGGATGGGCACGGAGCACCGTGGCCGCGGCTACATGGTCGAGGCGCTCACGGCGGCGTGCGAGTGGGTCTTCGTCGAACGCGGTGCCGACGTCATCCTGTGGGAGACGCTGCCCGGCAATGTGGCATCCGCGCGCGTCGCGCGAGCGGCTGGCTTCCGGTATACCGGGATCGCGCCCGTCATCGTCCCCGCGCGCGACGGCTCGCTCCCCGAGAGCTGGCACGGCGAGCTCCGTCGCGACGACGACCGCGACCCGAAGGACGGCTGGCCGCTGTGACCGGGGCGACGGGCATCCGGGTCGCCCTCTTCGACCTGGACGACACGCTGTTCGCGCACCGGGAGGCCGTCGAACGCGGGCTCGCCCAGCACCGCGCAGCACTGGGCGGTGCCATCGCCGCGGCCGATGACGACGCCGAGAACACGCGCTGGTACGAGCTCGAGGAGCGGCACTACCACCGGTACCTCACCGGCGAGCTGGACTTCCTCGGCCAACGCCGAGCCCGCGCCCGCTCCTTCGTCACGCCGTATGGGCTCGTGCTCGAGACCGACGCCGAGGCCGACTCCTGGTTCGACAGCTACCTCGTGCACTACGAGAACAACTGGACCCTGCACCCCGACACCCTCCCCTGCCTTGACGCGCTCACCGCAGGCGCCGACCCGCTGCGGATCGGGCTCATCACCAACGGCGACATCGACTTTCAGACCGCCAAGCTGCGCGGAACGGGGTTGCTTCCCCGCATCGAGCACATCGTCGCGTCCGGTGCGGTCGGCGTTTCGAAACCGGATGCCGCGATCTTCGCCAACGCCTGCGCGGTCTTCGCCTGCGAGCCGGGTGAGGCCGCCTACATCGGTGACCGGCTCACCACGGACGCGCTCGGCGCCTCCGCCGCCGGGCTGCTCGGGGTGTGGCTCGACCGCGCGGGCCGGGCGACGGACGAGGAGCTCGCCACCTGCCGCGCGGCGGGAGTTCCCGTCATCCGGAGCCTGGACGAGGTGCCGGGGTTGCTCGGCCGCTGACCGTGGTGGGTCGACGGCCGGCCTCCGCGTCAAGGATTCAGGACAGATCGAGGCGGGCGAGGCGCCGCCGGGCCCGCGCGGCGAGATGTCCTGCATCGTTCACGCGACGATGCGCCCCCACAGCGCCGATCAGCTGCTCCGCGACAGCGCGCCGGTCGAAGACCACCAGCGAGTAGCCGGGACGAAGGGCCGTCATGCCGCGGGCTGCGAGGCGGGCATCCCGAAGGCGATCCCGCGCGCTCAAGCTCACACCGTGAAAGGCCGCACCGTCGGTCTCGACGGCGATCCACCTCTCGACGACCAGGTCGACGCGTCCGACCCCGTCGATCCGCACCTGGCTCCGAACGTGGAACCCGAGCTCCCGGGCGACCACTCGCACGATCGACTCGAGCCCCGACTCCGCACGCCGGTCGACCAACGGCACGAAACGACGGCTCCGCGGCGAAGCCCGCGCCGCGAGCGCGGCGAGGTCGCCCGAGCTGATCGCTCCCTGGTGGAGCGCGCTGTCGACGGCGGCGATCCACATGATCGGCGAAAGGCATCCGCTCGCCTGGATCAAGGCGGCGGTCACGCCGGTCCGCACCCGGTCGCCTCCCGGATCCGGCGACGGGTTGCGGCGCCAGTGCACGTGGAATCCGGCGGCAGGAAGCCGCGACGCGCTGCGCCCGACTTCCACATGCAGCCGCGCCGGCTCCTGGACCCAGATTTCGCGACTGCGCAGTGCGGAGACGCAGGCTACCCGAGCCCCGATGCCGGCCGCCGCGATCGTCTGCTCGTCGGCCGCCGAGGTCGCGAAGAGGCCGGGGCGCAGCCGGATCAGGATGCCGCGGTCGATGGCAGCCGCAATCCGACGGTCGGTCAACCCCTGGCTCAGCAGATCGCCCCGCGTCCACACCTCCATGCGGGGATGCTGCACCTCGCCGCTGGCGACGCGGCGTCGTCGCGCCACTCCGGTGGGCAACCGCGGCCGTGAAGGGTGCGGGACGAATGGCCGGTCGCGCCCCGAATGGCGGCGTAGTGGCCGGGAATGTCCTGCGGGGTTGACGCCGCACATCCCGCGTCGTAGTGTATTCAACACATTGGTTGATAAAGGATTCAATTGAGCACAGGCGACAGCGACGACGACCGGCTCGACCGGGCGTTCGTCGCGCTTGGCGATCCGGTGCGGCGCGCGATCATCGCGCGTCTGAGCCGGGGACCGGCGACGGTGAACGAGCTCGCCGAGCCGTTCGCAATCACGACACAGGCGATCTCGCGGCACATCCAGGTGCTCGAGCAGGCCGGACTCGTGACGCGCAGCCGCGACGCCCAGCGCCGCCCCGTGCATCTTGCACCGGAGCGGCTCGAGGAGCTCACCGCCTGGATCGACCGCTACCGACTCGGAACCGAGAAGCGGTTCCGGGCCCTCGACCAGTTGTTGCAGAGAAAGGAAGAGAACCCATCATGACGAACCCCGTCACCATCACGGCCCCCGAGGGTCTGCCCTTCATCGACATCGAGCGCGAGTTCGACGCCCCGGTCGCCGCCGTGTTCAACGGCTATCGCGATCCGGACCTGTTCGTGCAGTGGATCGGCCCCGACGGCTACACCAACGAGCTGCCGCACTACGACTTCCGGACCGGCGGCGGCTACCGCTTCCTGAACGTCGACGACCACGGCAACCGGTTCGGCTTCAACGGCGTCTTCCACGTGGTGCGCGAGAACGAATTCGCGATCCAGACCTTCGAGTTCGAGGGCATACCGGATGTCGTCTCGATCGAGTCCATCACCTTCACTCCGCTGCCGGGCGATCGGACCCGCATCCACGTCCACGCCGTCTATCCGAGCCTGGAAGCTCGAGACGGGATGGTCGCCAGCGACATGGAGAAGGGCATGCGCGAGGGATACGAGAAGCTCGACGCGATCCTGGCCGGCGGCACCCAGGCGAAGAACACGTAACCGCCGCGCACGCGGGCCTGCTCGGGGAATACCTCGACCGGGCCCGCGTTGTACTGTGGGAACGAAGCACGTGCTCCGGGGTCGGTGAAAATCCGAGCCGGCGGTTACAGTCCGCGAACTTCCCTGCTCCATCAGGGGGAAGCCGATCCGGTGGAATTCCGGGACCGACGGTCAAAGTCCGGATGGGAGGATGCACGCGTTTTCGCATGGCCCCTCAGGGAGCGCGCGGAAACGGGCAGCACGCTCTGCACCCCCGGAACCGTCTCGATGTGCTTGATCAAGCGCGAGACCTGAGGACCGGATGAGCGACACGACAGCGGCGGGCGGCCGGTACGACCGCTTCATGCGGCGCGCGCTCGAACTCGCCGCTCAGGGCCCGATCACGGGCGGCAACCCGCAGGTCGGCGCCGTGCTGGTGAACGACGCCGGCCAGATCGTCGCCGAGGGCTGGCACCACGGCGCCGGAACCCCGCACGCCGAGGTCGACGCGCTGTCGAAGCTGCCGAAGAACGCCGCAGGCGATCCGGATGCTGCGGGCCTCACCGCCGTCGTCACCCTCGAGCCGTGCAACCACACCGGGCGCACGGGTCCGTGCTCCGTCGCACTGCTCACCGCCGGAGTCGCGCGCGTCGTCTATGCGCTCTCCGACCCGGGGCTCCGGTCCGGCGGGGGCGCCGAACACCTGCGGCAGGGCGGCGTCGAGGTAATCGAGGGGGTGCTCGCCGACGACGCGCAGGCGTTCCTGCATCCGTGGCTCACGGCGGTCGCGCGCAACCGGCCATGGGTGACCGTGAAATGGGCGTCGACACTCGACGGGCGGGCCGCGGCATCCGACGGCAGCAGCCAGTGGATCACCGGCACCGCCTCGCGCCAGCGCGTGCACGAGGAGCGGGAGGCCAGCGACGCGATCCTGGTCGGCACCGGAACGGTCATCGCGGATGATCCGAGCCTGACCGCGCGGGGGGACGCCGGCGAACTCATGCCGCACCAGCCGATCCCGGTGGTCGTGGGCGAGCGGGCCATCCCGGATGACGCGGCCCTCCGCCAGCACCCGGCGGGCCTGATCGAGACGCACAGCCGCGATCTCACGGCCATCCTCGCCGACCTCGACGCCCGCGGACTCCGCCGCGTCTACGTGGAGGGCGGGCCCACCTTGGCCAGCGCGATCATCGCGGCCGGCTTCGCCGACGAGTTCTCGATCTATCTGGCCCCGGCCCTGCTGGGCGGCGACATGCTCGCCGTCGGCGACCTCGGCATCCCGACCATCGGCCGGGCGCTCCGCCTGCGCCTCACGGCGATCGAGCAGCTCGGCGACGACCTGCACCTCAGCGCCGAACCGACCGCGATCGCGGTCACCGCACCACCCATCAGCAAGGAGAACTGAATGTTCACCGGCATCATCGAAGAATGGGGCGAGGTCACCGCCTGGGAGCAGAACGGGGACGCGGCGCGCCTCACCGTGCGCGCCCCCATCGCGGCCTCCGACGCCCACCACGGCGACTCGATCTCGGTCAGCGGCGTCTGCCTCACCGTGGTTGCGCAGGGCTCAGACTGGTTCACCGCGGACGTCATGGCTGAGTCCATCGCCGCGAGCACCGTCGGCCGTCTCACCATCGGCGATCGCGTCAACATCGAGCGGGCTGCCGCCGTCGACTCGCGCCTGGGCGGCCACATCGTGCAGGGCCACGTCGACGGCTTCACGACGATCCTGAGCACCGAGGACGGCAGCGCCTGGCGCGTCGTGCGCCTCGCTCTGCCCGCCGAACTCGCGGCGCTGGTCACCCGCAAGGGCTCGATCGCCGTCGACGGGATCTCGCTCACCGTCAGCGCCGTGAGCGACGCCGGGGCGCCGGACCAATGGTTCGAGGTCTCCCTGATCCCCGAGACCCTGGCGGCGACGACCCTCGGCACGAAGAATGCCGGCGACGCCGTCAACCTCGAGACCGACATCCTGGCCCGCCACGTCCAGCGCCTGCTGGCCGTGGAGCAGGCGAACGAAGGAGCACGCGCATGAGCCTGGCCAACATCCCCGAAGCCCTGGAGGCGCTGCGCGCCGGCCGCCCCATCATCGTCGCCGACGACGAGGGCCGCGAGAACGAGGGCGACGTGATCATCGCCGCCGAGTCCGCATCCCAGGAGTGGGTGGCCTGGATGGTCAAGCACACCTCGGGCTTCATCTGCGCCCCGATGACGAACGAGATCGCCGACCGCCTCGACCTGCCGCCGATGGTGGAGCACAACGAGGACCCGCGCGGCACGGCCTACACGGTGTCGGTGGACGCCGCCGATCGGCTGAGCACCGGCATCAGCGCCTCCGATCGCGCGCACACCCTGCGCGTGCTCGCCGATCCGATGGCGACACCGAGCCGGGTGCACCGTCCGGGCCACGTCATGCCCTTGCGGGCGGTGGATGGCGGCGTGCGCGAGCGCGACGGCCATACCGAGGCCGCGGTCGATCTGCTGAAGCTCGCCGGGCTGACTCCGGTGGCGGCGATCTCGGAGATCGTGGCCGACGACGGCGAGATGGAGCGGCTGCCCGGGCTCATCGCTCTCGGCGAGCGCGAAGACGTGCCCGTGATCACCATCGAGTCGCTGGTGCGATTCATGGCCGAGAAGGCGTGTGAGGCGGACCCGAAGGCCGTCGTCGAGATCCCGGAGTCATCGCGCGTGACCTTCGAGGTCGAGACGACCGTGCCCACCAGCCACGGCGCGTTCCGCGTGCGCGCCTACCGCGACCGCTCGACCGGCGCCGACCACGTCGCGTGGATCGCGAACGGTCCGGACGGCGCCGAGCCGAAGGACGGCACGCTGATCCGCGTGCACTCCGAGTGCCTGACCGGCGAGGCGTTCGGCTCGCTCAAGTGCGAGTGTGGCCCGCAGTTGCAGGCGGCCCTCGACACCATCGAGGAGCAGGGCGGCATCGTCATCTACCTCCGCGGCCACGAGGGTCGCGGCATCGGGCTGATCAACAAGCTCAAGGCCTACAAGCTGCAGGAGGAGGGCTTCGACACGGTCGACGCGAACGTCGCCCTGGGGCTGCCCGCCGACGCGCGCGACTACGGCGCGGCATACGGCATCCTGAAAGACATGGGCATCTCGAGCGTCCGCCTGCTCAGCAACAACCCGGAGAAGGCCCGCCAGCTGCGCGAACGCGGCGTGTCGGTCACCGAGCTGGTGCCGCTGGTGGTGGGCGTCGGCGAGTTCAACGAGGGCTACCTCGACGCCAAGCGCGACCGGATGGGCCACGACCTGCCGACGCACGAGGTGCTGGACGCCCGGATCGACGATGCGCTCGCCGCGCAGGAGGGAAGCGCCCGATGAGCGGCGAAGGACTGCCGAGCCTCGACACCGATGGAACCGGGATGAAGGTGACCATCGTCTCCGGGCTCTGGCACCACCGGATCGCCGAGGGCCTGCTGGCCGGGGCGCACCGCGTGCTCGACGCCAGCGGTGCCGAGGTCTCGATCATCCAGGTGGCGGGCAGCTTCGAGCTCCCGCTGATCGCCAAGGCGGCCCTCGAGGCGGGAGCGGATGCGGTGGTCGCCCTCGGCGTGATCGTGCGCGGCGAGACCCCGCACTTCGAGTACGTGGCGGCGGCCGCGACGGATGGCCTCACCCGTGTCGCGCTCGACACCGGCAAGCCGGTCGGCTTCGGCGTGCTCACGGTTGAGGACGAGCAGCAGGGCCTCGACCGGGCCGGCCTGCCCGACTCCAAGGAGGACGTCGGCGGCCGCGCCGCCGAGGCGGCGCTGGCGACGGTGCACGCGCTGCGCGGGCTGCCCGCCTGAGCGACTCGAATTGTCAACCTGAGTTGACATCGCGACGAGCTGTCAACTAATGTTGACAGCATGGACACCGGCACCCTTCACACCCTCGCCGGCGACGCGGGCCACGACGACCCGATCGTCGCCCTGCGCTCCATCGTGAAACTCCAGCGCGAGCTGGACCGGATGGAGGCTGCCGCGGTCCGCCGCGCCCGCAACGCGGGCGCCTCGTGGCAGCTCATCGCGCTCTGCCTCGAGGTGAGCAGGCAGGCCGTGCACAAGAAGTACGGCAAGGCGTAGCCGCATCCCCTCGGAGTACGAGCTCCCAGCAACCCGGAAGTAGCGTGAAACCATGAGCACCAGCAGCACCCGCACAGATCGTCCGGAGGCAGGGGCCCGCCGCGGCCTCTTCGGCCGCCGCACCGCCGACAGCGGGCCGCGCGCCAGCTTCCGCCAGCTGCTCCCCTACCTCACGGAGCACCGCGGCGTGCTCGGTGTCGTGGTCGCCCTCAGCCTGCTCAGCGCGGGCGCGTCCCTGCTGCAGCCCCTGCTCGTGAGCCAGGTGATCGGTTTCGTGCAGAAGGGGCAGGCGCTCGGCATGCTGGTCTGGGCGCTCGTCGCCATCGTGCTGATCTCGGCCATTCTCAGCGGCATTCAGCACTACCTGCTGCAGCGCACCGGCACGAGCGTCGTGCTCTCGGCGCGACGCCAGCTGGTCCAGCGGATGCTGCGGCTCCCGATCGCCGAGTTCGACCAGCGGCGCACCGGCGATCTCGTCTCGCGGGTCGGGTCCGACTCCACCTTGCTCTACGCCGTCATCACGCAGGGGCTGGTCGATGCCATCGGCGGAGCCGTGCTCTTCGTCGGAGCCCTGATCGCGATGCTGATCATCGATCCGGTTCTGCTCGGGCTGACCGTGCTGGTGATCGCGGTGTCGGTGGTGGGCGTCGTCCTGCTCTCGGGACGCGTGCGCACCGCGTCGCGCCAGCAGCAGGAGAAGGTCGGCGACCTCGCAGCCGCCGTCGAGCGTGCCATCAGCGCCATCCGCACGGTTCGGGCCTCCAACGCCACGAGACGCGAGACCGATGCCGTGGTCGAGGATGCGGTCGGCGCCTACCAGGCCGGCATCCGGGTGGCGAAGATCTCGGCCCTGATCGTTCCCGTCAGCGCCATCGCCCTGCAGGTGTCGCTGCTGGTGGTGCTCGGCGTCGGGGGATTCCGGGTGGCCAGCGGCGCCCTCACCATCGCGAACCTGGTGGCGTTCATCCTGTTCCTCTTCATGATGATCATGCCCCTCGGCCAGGCCTTCGGAGCGCTGACCTCGGTGAACCAGGCGCTGGGCGCGCTCGGCCGCATTCAGGAGATCATCGCGATCCCCAGCGAGGACGAGAACGACGCCGCCCTCGAGCCCGCGGCCCCGGTGACGACGGATGCCGCGATCACCTTCGACGACGTCCGCTTCGAATACCCGGAGGCCGCCCACAAGACCGAGCGCGAGAAGGCGATCGTGGCCGCTGTCGGAGAGGACGCGCTGCCCCCGCGAGATCTCGAAGTGCTGCACGGCGTCTCGTTCGAGGTCCCGCGCGGGTCGCGCGTGGCGCTCGTCGGGCCCAGCGGAGCTGGCAAGAGCACCATCCTCGCTCTGATCGAGCGCTTCTACGACCCCACCGCCGGCGTCGTGCGTCTGGGCGGCACCGACGTGCGCGGCATCCCCCGCGAGACCCTGCGCGGCCAGATCGGCTACGTCGAGCAGGACGCGCCGGTGCTCGCCGGCACGCTCCGCGACAACCTGACGCTGAGCACTCCGGATGCGACCGACGAACAGTGCCGCACCGTGCTGCACGCCGTGAACCTCGACGAGGTGCTCGACCGCAACGAGCTCGGCCTCGACGCTCCGGTCGGCGAGTCGGGGGTGATGCTCTCGGGGGGCGAGCGCCAGCGTCTCGCGATCGCGCGAGCCCTTCTGGCCGCGCCGCCGATCCTGCTCCTGGATGAGGCGACCGCCTCGCTCGACGGCCTGAACGAGCAGCTGCTGCGCGAGGCGATCGACGCGGTCGCCGAGAACCGCACCCTGCTGGTGATCGCGCACCGCCTGTCGACGGTTGTCGACTCGGACCGGATCATCGTGCTGGACCACGGCAAGGTCGTTGGCACCGGCACGCACTCGGAGCTGGTCGCGAGCACCCCGCTATACAAGGAGCTCGCGAAGCACCAGCTCCTCGTGTAACTCCGAAGGCCAGCGGGGCGGATTCGCCGGGCGGGACCGGCGAACTAGAAGGTGTGGAAGAACACCTGCAGGATCAGCCCCACGAAGAACATGACGGCGATCAGCACCGCGAGTCCGAGCAGCAGTCTGGCGAACATCAGCTGAGGTCCTTTCCGTCGGACGCTTCGACGTCCCCGCCCGCGGCCTTCACCTCGCGGAGGGCCGCGACGCTGGATTCGGGCGCGACACCGGCGACCAAGTCGTCGATCACGCGGACGTGCCGCCCGGAGGCGATCGCGTCGAGAGCGGATGCCCGGACGCAGTAGTCGGTGGCGATTCCCACGACGTCCACGTCATCCACGTCGAGCTTATCGAGCACGGTCGGCAGGTCGTCGCCGTCCTCGGTCGTGCCCTCGAAGATCGAGTACGCGGGCTTGCCCTGGCCCTTGCGGATATGCACGTCGATGAGATCCACGTCGAGCCCGGGGTCGTATTGCGCGCCGACCGTGTCTGCCACGCAGTGCACCGGCCAGGTGTCGACGAAGTCGGGGGCGGCATCCAGGGCGAAGTGGCCGCCGTTCGAGGTGGAGCCGTCATGCCAGTCCCGCGAGGCGATCACCACGTCGTAGCGGGCCGGATGCGCGCGCAGGTACGCCGTGATGCCTGCGGCGACGGCGTCTCCACCTTCGACCCCGAGCGCGCCGCCCTCGGTGAAGTCGTTCTGGACGTCGATGATGAGCAGTGCCCGGGTCATGGCGGTGTCTGTCTCCGGCTTCAGTTGTTCGAGAGGTTGTCGCCGCAGCTGAACACGGCGGTCGTCAGGGTGTCGAGCGCGGCCTTCGCGTTGTCCTTGATGCCGGCGCCGATCGCGTAGAAGGTGAACTCGAGCACCGTGCCATCGGCAGCGGTCACCGTGCCTGCCAGGCTGTACTCGGTGTCGATCCATCCGGTCTTGGCGGCGACCTGGCCACGGGCGATCGCGTTCGGCCCGGTGAAACGAGACGCGAGGCTTCCGGTCTTCCCGGCGACGGACAAGCCGGCGCGAACGACATCGAGGTTGTTGGCTCCGGCTTGGATCTGCCGAAGCAGGCTCGTCATGGTGGCGGGGGGAACCTGGTTGTTGGCGCTCTCACCCGAGCCGTCAACGATCTTGAGCCCGGCTGAGGGGATCTGGAACGACCCGGTCAGCGCGCCCGGGATGGCCTGCTGGAGCGACGCATAGCTGCCGTTGAGTCCGGAGACCTTCGAGATGATGCGCGCGAGCATCTCGCCGAGGGTGTTATCGCTCGGCAGCAGCATCTGCGTGATCAACGTCCGCACCGGCTGCGACTTGACCTCGCCCAGGTTCGCCGCGCCCGAGATGGCGGCGCCGTCGCTGGTCGCGACGGATCCCCCGACGACCCCGCCCGGATCCGCGCTCTTCAACGCCGAGACGAAGGCGGCGCCGGCGCGGCCGATCGGATCGGTGCTCCGCGGGCTCGTCTCCCGAGTCGGGTCGGCACGGTCACCGTCGACCTGCAGGGCGGTGGTCTCGGACTGGTACCCCTGGGTCTGCTCGGAGCGCTTGACGCTCGGGTCCCAGTTGTCGGCCGGGTCCCAATAGCTGGCGTCGAGCACCACGTGGGTGATGGGCACCCCCGGATGCATCGACGCGTAGCTCGAGACGACCTGCGACGCCAGCTCGCTCAACTTGGGGGCGCCGTCGTAGACGCTCTGCTGGCCAGGGGGGAGCGCGCTGAGCGTCGCGTCGCCGTGGCCGACCAGCACGATCGTGCCCGGTGTGCTGCCGTCGACCACGTCGGTGGCGATCTGGAAGTCCGGGGTGAGCACGGCGACGGCGGCGGAGGCGATCAGCAGCTTCAGGGTGCTCGCGGTGCTGGCCGGGGTCGAGGCGCCGTGGTCCCAGAGCACCTCTCCGGTGTCCGCGCGCACGACGCTGCCGGTCAGCGTCTTCAGCCGGGCGTCGGACGCGGGCCTGGCGACCGAGCAGGTGCGCAGCCGGCTGGCCGTCGACGACGCCGACGGAGTCGGACGGGGCGGGGCGGAGGTCGGCGCCGTCGTCGGGGCCGCGACGGGAGCCGACGCCACTGCCACCCCCGCGAACACGGCGCCCGTGCCGAGCAGCACGAAGACGACACCGAGGGTTCCGAGCAGCCAGGCGAGGGGGTGCTTGGCGAAGGCGCCACGGATGCGGGCGGGGGTGCCGGCCTTCGGGACCGCAGAGCTGCGGCGCGGGGCAGGAGCCTCTGCGGCGCGCGCCTCGTCAGCGCGCGCCCGGGCCTCTCTGCGCGAGGTCGGCTGCTCGTCGGTCACCGGGTCATCGTACCCGGGCCACTCCGGGTCACTCTCCGGGGTACTTCAGCCCGATCTGCCGGCGCACCTCGTCGAGGGTCCCCATGATCGCGACCGTCTCCGATGGCGGCAGGATCGTGCCCGCGAGCTCGCCCTCGGCGACCAGGCGCTCCAGTTCGTCGGCCTGGAACTGCATCCCGCGACCCGGCACCTCCTGCTCGAAGCGCTCGGTCACCGTCCCATCGGGAGCGATCAGCGAGAAGGAGGTCGGGAAGTACCAGGTCGGATCGATCTCGATGCGCGCCTCGGTGCCGACGATCACGGCCGTGTTCGGCCCCGCGGCATCCAGCACCGTGTTGATGATCGCCTTGGTACCGCTCGGGTAGCCGAGCACGATGGCATCGTTCTGATCGACGCCGGTGACCGGCGTGGGGCTCGAGAGCGCATAGACCGACGAGGGTTCGCCGAACAGGTCCCAGGCGAACGAGATCGGGTAGATGCCGAGGTCGAGCAGGGCCCCTCCCCCGAGATCCGGGTTCTGGATGCGGCGGGCCGGGTCAGTTGGCAGCTTCTGATCGTGGTCCACGATCAACGAGCGCAACTCACCGAGCGCCCCGGCGGCCAGCAGCTCGCGGATGCGGATCATGTGCGGCATCCACCTGGTCCACATGGCCTCGAGCACCACGAGCTTCTTCGATGCCGCGAGGTCGACGATCTTCTGCGCCTCGGTCGCGTTCAGGGTGAAAGGCTTCTCGACCAGCACGTGCTTGCCGGCGTTCAAGGCCAGCACCGTGTTCTCGTAGTGGAACGGATGCGGCGTGCCGACGTAGATCGCGTCGACCTGCGGGTCGGCGACCAGGTCTTCGTAGCTCGCATGCGCCGTCGGGATGCCGTGCGCCGCAGCGAAGGCGTCTGCCGCTTGCTGCGTGCGTGACCCCACCGCTGTCACGGCGTGCCCGGTCAGGATCAGGTCGGAGGTCATCTGGGTGGCGATCCACCCGGTGCCGAGGATGCCCCAGCGCAGTCGGTCAGTCATGCTGCCAAGTTAGCCGATCGGGACGCGCGGGCTGAGAACCGCGCGCCCCGTCGGGGTTCGTGACCGCTCTAGCAGGATCCCCAGCGCGCGGCGGCGCGGGTGAAGCTCGAGGGCTCGTTCGGTACGCCACCGTGGCTCATGGCGAAGTAGATGCAGACGCCGGCGGTGCTGCCGGCGTAGCTCGGACGGTAGAGCGAGAGGCGGTGCTCGATGGAGGCCCACCACTTCGAGGCCACCGTGGCGCCGGAGTTGCCCGAACCGCCGGCGAGGTTGCCGTCGCAGCCGCGGGACGGCACGCCGTCGCTGCGGACCGAGCCGATGTGGCCCCAGGCGCTGTTCGGATCCGTGCTCGGGTCCTCGGCCATCCAGAACAGGCGCTGCTCCATGCAGGAGTCGTAGCGGAAGTTGCCGGCCGGGATCGGGTCGAGGCAGTTCTGCGCGCGGATCGCGTTGAACGTCGAGGAGAAGGACTGGATGTCGCTCGTCGTCGTGCCCGTGATCATCCCGGAGCCCTGCGAGTCCGCGATACCCGGAGCGCTGCCGCCGCCCCCGCCCTGCCGCGGGCAGGACTGGCCGGCCGCGGCGAGTACGGCACGGCGACTCGATCCGGCGTTGGCCTGCCCGGCCTTGGTCGTCGGCACGACGATCGGGATCGGCACGGGCTTCTGCGCCAGATGCTCGCTGTCCGTGGTGAGGGCCGCAGCCGGCTTCTCCACTGATACAGCGGTGGCGCTCGGGACGGAGACCGCGGCGAGCGCGGCGGCGGCATCCACGTGCGTGACCTGGCCGTCGGCGACCGTCGAGGTCGCCGCGATCGGCAGGTTGCCGAACGAGGCCTCGGCGGCTTGCGCAGGCGTCAGGAACGACGGGCCGCCTCCGCCGACGAACGGCAAGGCGAGAACAAGCACCGTGGCGAACACGGTGCCCAGAATGATGGTTCTTTTCATGGTCAAGTCCCCCCGGACCAAGCTCAGCTCGACGCCCCTCCCCCCGGAGCGGTGCCGTGCTCGAAAGTTACGCCTGCGAACGAGTCGAATCAAGCCGCAGTCGAACCATTCGGGGTACAAATCGGGCATTCCGCCCCCGGAGTGGGGGCGTCTCAGGTGGTTCGCAGGGCCTTTGGTACCCTGGACGCTGGCCTAGCTATGACTTTTCATCCCACTCGCGTCGTGATCGGCGCCGCCGTCACGGCGTTCGCGCTCACGGCGGTGCTCTCAGTCGCACCCCCGAAGCAGCCGAACCAGCTGCAGGCCTACATCTCCGTGCACGCGCAGAAACTCGATGTGTCGCCGAGTACGAAGCCCACGGCGGTGCCGGCGCGGGACGGGTACTCGGCGACTCCCGGCATCCAGACCCTCGTCAATGGCGGCACGAACTACGACTGGGCCAAACTCGTGCTGCTCGACGGCGGGTTCCCGATGACCGATGCGAACGTCACGGTGATGACGCGCTGGATGCGCCAGGAGAACGGCGCAGACGACTGGTGGAACCGCAACAACCCGCTCAACAACGGCCTCGGCTCGGGCGGCGGCGGCGGAACGGGCAGCTACGCGAATCTGGTGATCGCCGCGCAGTACCTGGCAGCCAACCTGCGCCGGCCGATGTTCTCGAGCATCGCGTCGGCGATGGACTCCAACGCACCGACCGCGACCATCGAGTACGCGATCTGGTACTCCGGTTGGGCCACCGGGCACTATGCGAATGGCGCGCACTGGCACTACACCCCGGTCGCGATCGTGACCGCGCCGGCCGGCGCCTGGGGCTGACCGCCGGAGTTCTTCAGGGCCTCCGTCAGATGAATAGTGATTTTGCCATCGTCATGTGCGCACCCTTCACGCTGTTCACGACCTGCGTCACCTCGAGGTCGCCGGCGATGGAGCACAGCCCGTAGGCGTCCCGCTCCGGCAGGCCGAACCGGCGCTGGAGGAACCGCACCATGTTCAGCGTGGCCTGCCGTGCGGCGACGAGCAGGTCGGCATCCATCCCCATGGTGATCCAGTGCGTTGCGGTCTCCGCCATCGGGACCTCGAGGCTCAGATCGTCGACCACCGTCAAGCGCAGCCGAGCGGACGGGATGGCGCTCTCGATGGCGGTCAGACAGACCTCGCCATTGCCCTGCCGGGCATGGGCGTCGCCGATCGAGAACCCCGCTCCCGGTTGCCACACCGGCAGGTAGAGGGTCGTGCCGGCGACCAGAGCGCGCAGATCCATGTTGCCGCCGAAGACCCCGGGCGGGATGGTGCTTACACGATCGCGTCCGGGAGGCGCCACGCCCATGATGCCGAGGAAGGGCTCGAGCCCGATCGTGACGGTATCGCCGAGCGTGGTCGTCATCGTCTCGAGGTCGAGGTCGAAGTGACGGATGCCGCCCTCCGCGATGTCGTCGGCGAGCAGGCCCGCCCCGCGCGTTCCCGAGTAACTGACGTTGAAGCCGTGTTCGGCGAGTGTCAACTCCTCGATGTCGACTCGCAGCACATGGCCGGGCATCGCGCCGCGTACCCCGATGGGGCCGGTCAGACTGTGCGGACCGACGCCGGGGAACTCCTCCCATAACCCGAGCAGGTCGTCCAGGGTCGACTCCGGCGTGACGCGTCCACCCCAGTGCGTCACCGTCTCGATGTCGACGACCTCGCCCGAGTCGACCTCCAGCACCGCGGGCGCCGTGGGATCGAAGTAGCCGACCGTCAGGGTCTCGCTGGTCGCCTCGAGTCTGTGCATCTTGCGGCGCCCTAGCGGACGATCCGCGTGTGCTCGGCGCCCGGAGCCAAGCGACGTGCCAGATCCTCGTTGAGGTTGTGGCCAAGACCCGGCCGATCCGACACGATGAGGTCGCCGTTGTCCCACTCGATCGGCTCGTCGAGCAGCTCCGCGTGCACGCCGCGGTAGCCCTCGATGGCCTCCATGATCAAGAAGTTCGTCAAGCTCGCGCCCAGCTGCACGGAGGCAGCGCCCACGAACGGGCCGCCGTAGATGTGCGGAGTGATTTGCACGTAGTTCGCCTCAGCGATCGCCGCGATCTTCTTGACCTCCAACATGCCCCCGACCTGCGATGCGTCGACGTTGAGCGCCGCCACCGCGCCCGCGTTCACAAGGCGCGCGCACTCCCACTTCGAGGTGAGACGCTCGCCGGCGACGATGGGGATGGTCGTGCCGCGCGCGACCTCGGCCATCGCCTCCGGCATTTCCGGCGGCACCGGCTCCTCGAACCACAGCGGCTCGTAGGGTTCGAGCCGCTTGGCCAGCCGGATGGCGCTCGACGGCGTCATCTGCCCGTGCGTGCCGATGAGGATGTCGCAGCGGTGTCCGACGGCGTCGCGCAAGGTGCTCATCATCTTCTCGGCAAGGTCGAGCGCGTCGAGGCTGAGCTGCACCGGCACGCGCTGACCCATGTGAGTGTCGTCGTCCATGAGCGCGGCGACCGGGTCGAGCTTGAGTCCCGTGAAGCCCGCCTCGACATAGCCGAGCGCGCGCTCGGCTACCGCCTCGGGCCGTTCCCAGAACTTCGCGAGACCCTCCGCCTCGATCTCCGGCGGCGGGCCGATGTAGGTGTAGGAGCGGATGCGGTCGCGCATTTTGCCGCCGAGGAAGCGATAGGCCGGCAGACCGTGGGCCTTGCCGAGTGCGTCGAAGCACGCCATCTCGAGCCCGCTCGTGATCGCACTCTTCAGCGGGTCGCTCATGTGGCTGTACTCGATGTTGTACAGCCGCCAGTACAGGTGCTCGACATCGCCGACCTCGTGGCCGAGCAGCAGGTCCTCGACGAGCTCCTCGACGATGTGCGCGATCGTCCAGGGCCGGGCCGGCACGGCCTGGATGAGGATCTCGCCGTAGCCCGAGATCCCCTCATCGGTGTCGAGCCGCAGGAACAGCCAGTTCGGGCCGCCCAGGTGGGGCCGCGGGTTCGCCACGGGGAACATTTCGATTCCGGAGATCTTCATGCGTGTCCTTCTTCTGGGGTGGGGAGCGGGGGGACGGTCCGGCCGCGGACGAGCGTGCGCTCGACCCTCCAGGACTCGTCGAGGATCACGACGTCGGCATCGGCGCCGACGGCGAGCCGGCCCTTGCGATCGGCCACGCCCAGGAGTTCGGCCGGCACCGCCGACGCCATCGCCCAGGCGTCGGCGATATCGATGCCGAGCCCGACGACGTTCGCGACCGCGCGATCCATCGTCAGCGTGCTGCCCGCGAGCGAGCCGTTGCTCGTGAGGCGCACCAGCCCGTCGCGGACCACGTACTCCCTGCCGCGCTTGTCGTAGCTGCCGTCCGGCAGGCCGGCGAAGTTGACGGCATCCGTGATGAGCGCGACGTTCCGGGCTCCCCTCGTACGGACGATGTATCGCAGCACATCGCCGTCCATGTGGATGAGGTCTGCGATCACATCCAGCGTCAGCCGGTCGCTCATCAGTCCCGCCCCGGCCGCGCCCGGCTCCCGGTGATTGAAGGGGCTCATCCCCGACATGAAGTGGGTGAGGTGCGTGACCCCCTGCTCGGCGGCGGCCAGAAGCTGCCGGTATCCGCTGTCGGTGTGGCCGGCAGACACGACGACCTCGGGGTGGTGTTCGGCCAGCCAGCCGATGAAGTCGAGAGCTCCGCCGATCTCAGGCGCAATCGTGATCATCCTCACGTCAGCGAGCTCGCTCCACTCCTCGAACTCCTCGATCGACGGGCTGCGGATCGCGGCGGCGTTCTGGCCTCCGGATCGCGCCAGGCTGAGGTACGGGCCTTCCAGGTGCGCCCCGAGCACCTCGGGCAGCGGTGCCGCACCGACGTCGTGCTGCTCGTCCATCCGACCGCGGACTCCGCGCAGCGCGTGGGAGATCGCCTCCCGGCTCTCGGCGACCGTCGTCGCGAGGAGGCTCGTCGTGCCGTGGCCCCCGTGGAATGCGAGCAGCTCGCGGAGCGCATCCGGCGTTCCCGCCATGACGTCACCACCGGCGCCGCCGTGCACATGGATGTCGAGGAAGCCGGGGCCGATGAGATGGCCAGGGAAGCTCTCGACCTCCGCCGACGCCGGCGGCGAGCCCAGCTCGAGGGTCTGGATCACACCCTCGCGGATCTCGAGCCAGCCCTGCTCGATCCGGCCGTCGGGAAGGACGAGCCGGCCCGCGAGCATGCTCACGCAGTCACCTGCTCGGCATTCTCGCGCGGAAACGCCCACACGTGGTCGGGGTCGATCTCGACCGTGACGCTCGCGCCGGCCGTGGGTGGCGCGTCATCGACGTAGTCGGCGTCCGCCGCCTCGGCGACGAGCTCGAGACCGTCGCCGGCTCCCACCCCGAGCACGAACCGCCACGACCCGCCGCTGAACGACACCTCGCGCACCCGCGCGGGGAAGGCGTTGGCCCGCGCAGGCGCCGCGGCATCCCGCCTGATCCTGACCCGGCCCATCCGCACCACGACGTCGACCGCCTGCCCCGCGGCGAGACCCTCCCGGCCGGCGGCGAGCATGGCGACTCCGCCGCAGTCCAGTTCGACGCGCCCATCGCCCGCGTCGATCTTCGCGACACGCGCCGTGAACCTGTTGTTCGACCCCATGAAGGTCGCGCTGAACAGCGACGTGGGACGGTTGTAGACCTCCATCGGCTCGTCGAGCTGCTCGATCCGCCCCGCCCGCATGAGCGCGACGCGATCCGCGAGCACGAACGCCTCGTGCTGATCGTGCGTGACGTAGATGGTGGTCGTGTTGGATGCCCGGTGCAGCTCCACGAGTTCCTGCTGCACCCGGGTGCGGAGGTTCGCGTCGAGGCCGCTCAGCGGCTCGTCCATGAGCAGCACCTTGGGACGGATCGCGAGGGCGCGGGCCACGGCGACGCGCTGCTGCTGCCCGCCCGAGAGCTCGCGCGGGTACCGCTTGAGATAGTCGCCGATCTCCACCATCTCGGAGACGCGATCCACCTGCGCGGTGACCTCGGGGCCGCGCAAGCGACGCAGCTTGAGCCCGTAGGCGATGTTGTCGCGCACCGTCATGTGCGGGAAGAGCGCGTAGTTCTGGAAGACGATCCCCACGTCGCGCTTCCACGGCGGGATTCCGCGCATACTCTTGCCGGCGATCTCCACCACGCCGCTGTCCTCGGTGACGAGGCCCGCGATGATGCGGAGGGTCGTCGTCTTGCCGCAGCCGCTCGAGCCGAGGAGCGTGATGACCTCGCCATCCTGGATGTCGAGGCTCACGCCATCGACCGAGGTCACCTCGCCGTAGCTCTTGCGCAGATCGCGGATCGTCAATCCCGCCATCGGGACACCTTTCTCGTGGGGGTCATTTGGCCGCTCGCCGGCTCACCAGCTCGGCGATGCCGACGATGGCGAGCGAGAGCAGCAGCAGGATCACGGAGTTGGCGCTCGTGAGCTGCGGGATGCTGTAGCTGGTCGAGTTGTAGATGCGGATCGCCATCGGAGTGAAATCGATCGGCACCAGGAGCAGCGTGATCGCGAAGTCGGTCATGCTCCGCGCGAGGGCGAAGATGGCGCCGACCAGCAGGCTCGGCAGGATGCTCGGCAGCGTGATGCGGATGACCGTCAGCAGCGGCGGAGCCCCGAGGCTCATCGACGCCTCCTCGACGGAGACGTTGAGCTGCTGGATCGCCGCGATGAGCGGGCGAGCGAGCACCGGGATCACCACCACGACATGCGCGGCGATGAGGAACGCGACCGGCGGGATGACGTCGCGCACCGCCCCCGTGTTGTACAGGCCCACGAGCGCGAAGCCCAGCACCGTGCCCGGGATGAGCATCGGCAGCACGATCACCTGATCGATGAAGGCCTTGCCGCGGAACTGCCGGCGGGCCATCGCGAACGACAGCGGCAACGTGACGACCAGCCCGATCAGCACCGCCGGCACGGCCACGACGAGCGAGGCGCCGACGGAGCCGGCGACGTCGGACGAGTTGAAGGTGTACCACTGCGTGGTCCACTGCGTCGGGATGGCCTCGATCTTCTTGGAGAACGAGAACAGCACCATGGAGATCAGCGGCAGGACGATCCCGAGGGCGACCAGGATGGAGATCGCCCACAACACGTACTTGAGCCACCTACTGCGATACGCCACCGCGGCTGCTCCTCTTGATGATGATCATCGAGATCGCCTGACCGAGCAGGGCGATCACGATGAGGATGGTGGACATCGCCGATGTCTCGGAGACATCGGGGTTGAAGCTGGTCGTGCGCTGCAGGATCTCGACCGGGAGGTACGGCACCTTGAGCCCGCCGCCACCGACGATGAGCGCGATCTCGACCATGCCGACCGCGAAAGCGAAGTTCAGGATGAGCGCCGCGAGGATGCTCGCCCGCGCCATCGGGATGACGACCGAGACGAGGGTGCGCAACTCGCCCGCCCCGAGGCTCGCGGAGGCCTCGATCAGGTTGGCGGGGATGTTCTCGATCGCCGCCGCGACGACGCGGATGTGGATCGGCAGGAGGACGACCATCGTGCCGAGAGTGACCGCCGTCGAGCTGTAGATGAGGTCGATTCCGGTCCCGAAGATCGGGCGGACCGCGGCGTTGAGCAGGCCGTTCGGCCCCAGGAAGAGCAGCAGAGAGAAGGCGATGACGATCGACGGCAGGTACACGGGGAGCGAGATGATCCAGCGCACCGCTGCGGCGAACCGGCCTTTGCCCCGGCCGAGCTCGTAGGCGATCAGCGTGCCGACGACGGTCGTCGCGACGACCGCGATCGCGGCGATCAGCACCGTGTTGCCGATCATGCCGCGGATGTAGTCGTCGCCGAGCAGCTCGCCGTAGTTGTCGAGGGTGAAGTGGATGCCGCCCCAGTTCGCCGGGTTGAGGATCTCGATCCCCTGAGTGGACTGGCTGGCGAAGCTCTTCAGCACGATGCTCACCGCCGGGACGACGATGAAGACGACGTACAGCACCAGGAACGGCAGCATCAGCAGCCACGCGCGCGACGCCTGGCGTCCGCGCGCGGAAGGGCCGGGTTCGCCGGTCGCCGTGGTCGTCCGGCTCAGGGCTCCCTGGCCGAGTTCGGTGCCCAATGCGGTCATGAGTCTCGATTCGTCTGCGTGTCGGGGGTTCCGTGCGGTGGCGACGACGCGGCCAGAAGCCGGTCGCCGCCACCGTACGAGTGGATCACGTGACTACTGGTGCGCCGCCGCCGTGATCTGCGCGATCAGGTCGTCGTACTTCGTCTTGCCCGACGAGTCCTTCTTCAGCCAGTCCTTCCAATCGGGGAAGTAGGCCGTCGCGAGAACCTTGTCGACGGGCTGGCCGAGCGCCTTCTCCAGTGCCGGATTGTCGAGCTTGACGTCCTTGTCGACCGCCACGCTGATGCCGAGCTTGTTCATGATCTGGTTCTGCATCCACTTGTCGAGGAAGAAGGCCACGAACTTCTTCGCCGCGCTCCCGTCTGGTGCGTTCTTCATCATGCTGATCGAGTTCAGCATGACGAAGGCCCCCTCGCTCGGGATGACGGTCTTGACGGCGCCGCCGGCCTGCTGCGTCGCCACCATGGCGGAGCCGAGCGAGAGCGCGCTGACGTCGACCGAGCCGGTCGCGAGGGCGCTCTCCGCGATGCCCGCGTCGGTGAAGGTGAGCTTCGCATTCGCGTACTGCTTCTGGATCAGGTCGAGCGCATCCTTATCGCCGTACGCCTTCTCCATGACCATCGCGCTCCGGGTGGCGCCCTCCTCCGTGGGGGCGAAGAGCGCGATCTTGTCCTTCCACTTCGGGTCGGCGAGGTCCTTCCAGCTCGTCGGCGCATCCGCGGCGCTCACCTTGTCGGTGTTGTACGCGGGGAGCAGGAGGTCGTATCCCCAGACGCCGATCTGGGCGCCCTTGAACTTGTCGTCGATGCTCTTCGCCGAGGGCACCTGATCCCACGGGATGTCGGCGAGGAGGCCCTTCTCGGCGAGCTGGTTCGAGTCGGACGGGGTGCTGATGAAGACGTCGGAGCGCGAGGCGTTCTCCGCCACGATCCGCTGCCGCATCGTCGAGTCCGGGCCCGAGACGTACTTGACCGTGATGCCGGTCTCCTTCTTGAACTCCGTGCCCCAGTCCTTGAACCAGAGGTCCCAGTCTCCGGCGAAGCCGTAGACGATCACCTGCTTGTCACCTCCCCCGCTGCTGTCGCCGCCGGCCGACGAGCCGGAGCCGCTGGCGCATGCCGCGAGCGGAACGACAAGAAGCGCTCCTACCGTCACGGCTAGGGCGCGCCAGCCACGGTGGACGCGGCGCTGATCCTTTTCGAACATCGGTGTTCCTCTCCTGGTGCGAATAGGCCGACAACCTGGCTCACCCGGGCCGTCGGCGACGAGCGTGCCGCGATGGCGCGTGCGCTTCTGCGCACAGTTCCACTACTGGATGCTCAAATGTGCTTGCTGACGGCTATCTTGAAACAGAAACATGCAAGGTGTCAACACCGAGGGGTGGACGGCCCGACAGGCGCATCGTTTCTGCGACGGCTCAGGCGCGGATGACCCGCAGCCCGGCGGATTCGAATCGCTCGATCATCTGGCTCGGTGCCTGGTCGTCGGTGACGAGGACGTCGACTTCGTCGAGCCGGCAGATGCGCGAGAACGCGCGCTTGCCGAGTTTGGTCGAATCGGCGACGACCACGACGGTGCGCGCGCGCTCGACCATCAGGCGATTGATGATCGACTCGTCCTCGTTGTGCCCCGTCAGGCCGTGCTCGGGATCGATGGCGTCGACGCCGACGATCGCGATGTCGAGATGGATCTGCTCGAGCACGTGCCCGGCGAACGGGCCGATCAGTTCGTACGAGTGAGGATGCGGCACACCCCCCGTGGCCACGATCTTGATATTGGTACGGACCGCCAGCTCGCTCGCGATATTCAGGGCATTCGTGACGATCGTCAGCACCCGGCCCATGGCATCCGCTTCGCCGTCCCTTGACGCCAGCACGCGCGCCACCTCGGTGGTCGTCGTCCCGCCGTTGAGGCCCACCACGCTGCCGTTCAGCACGAGTTCGGCCGCGGCGCGAGCGATCTGCTGCTTCTCCGGCGCCTGCCGGGACGACTTGTACCGCAGGGGTAGGTCGTACGAAACCGAGTGCGAGACCGCACCACCGCGAGTTCGGACGACGAGCTGCTGCTGGGCGAGTTCATCGAGGTCGCGACGAACCGTCGCGGCCGAGACTCCGAGCGTGCTCGCAGTGGGCTCGACGTCGATCGACCCCTGCGCGCCGACCGTCTCGAGAATCGTCTTCCAACGATCGGTGCGGTTCATCCCGTCTTCCTCTCAGATCGCCGTCAGCCTACGCAGGTGATGCGCCTCACCGTGGGTGGCGCGCGATCTTGCGTCGCAGATGCTCACACATGGGCGCTAACTTGACTTTCGGATCATTTAGCGACATCGTCATGGTGATTTCTCAACGAAAGGAGCGGGCCATCAGTCACGTCGAGGCAGAGATCGCCAGCCAACCTGATTGCTGGGTCCGTGCTATCGCACGTTCACGCCAGCCGATCGACCTCCCCGAGAAGGGCGAGCGCGTCGCCGTGATCGGGTGCGGCACCTCGTGGTTCATGGCGCAGTCCTACGCCTGGCTCCGCGAGCACGCCGGACACGGCCAGACCGACGCCTTCACCGCGAGCGAGAACGGACTGGGGTTGCGGCAGTACGACCGCGTGCTCCTCATCAGCCGATCGGGCTACACGACCGAGATCCTCAATGTCGTCGAGTCCATCGGCGCGGGCACGCGCCTCTCCGCGATGACCGCGGACCCCGGATCGCCCCTCGCCGAGATCGTCAAAGACGCCATCGTGCTCGACTGGGCCGACGAGCAGTCCGTGGTTCAGACGCGATTCGCCACCTCGGCGCTCGTCACGCTGCGGTCCTCCCTCGGCGAGGACCTCTCCGGGCTCGCCGATGGCGCCCGTCTGGCACTCGAGACGCCGATCGATCCTGAACTCCGCGCGGCACGCCAGATCACCTTCGTCGGGCGCGGCTGGGGAATCGGGATCGCCTCCGAGGCGGCGCTCAAGCTCCGCGAAGCCGCGCAGCTCTGGACCGAGTGCTACCCGGCGATGGAGTACCGGCACGGTCCGATCAGCATCGCCGAGCCGGGTCGGCTCGTCTGGTCGCTGGGCACGACGCCATCCGGTCTCGCCGACGATGTCGCGCGCACCGGGGCTCACTTCGTCGAGAGCCTCGTCGACCCGCTCATCGACCTGGTCCAGGTGCAGCGGCTCGCCGCCGCCATCGGCGCTGACGAGCACCTCGATGTCGACAACCCGCGGAACCTCACCCGCGCCGTCACGCTGTCCGATCACTAGCGTCGCAGGCATGCACGAAGTGGTGGCCGCGCTCGATGTCGGCGGAACGCGGACCAAGATCTCCTACCAGGGTCGGGGCATACTGCCTCATGGCCGCCAGACGGTGCCCACCGTCCGCTACCCCGAGGCCGCCGACACGGTCGCGGCCGTGATCGAGTCGGTCGAACGCGCGATCGCGACGGCGCCCGCCGACACGAAGGTCGTCGGGATCGGGCTCGCCGTCCCGGGCATCGTCGACGAGGAGCATGGCATCGCGATCTCGTCGGGAAACCTCGCCTGGTCGGAGGTGCCTTTCGCCGAGATGATCCAGGAGGCGACGGGTCTTCGCGCGTCGATCAGCAACGACCTCAGGGCAGGTGCCCGCGCCGAGAGCGCCTCCGGCGCCGCAGCCGGATGCCGCTCGGCGATGTTCGTCCCGATCGGCACCGGCATCGGAGCCGCACTCGTCTTCGACGGGTCGGTCTGGGCGGGACCGCATCATCGCGCAGGAGAGCTCGGGCATGTGGTCGTCGAGACGCCGGGCGACCCGTGCACCTGCGGCCGGAGCGGGTGCCTCGAGACCGTGGCATCCGCAGGCGCACTCCGCCGCCGTTACCGGGAGGCGACCGGCGAGGATGTCGACGCCGCGGAGATCTCGCGTCGCGTCGCCGCCGGCGACGACACCGCCCGCCTCGTCTGGAATCACGCGATCACCGCCATCGCGACCGCGTTCGACTGGGCCGACACACTCCTCGACCTCGACGTCATCGTCGTCGGCGGCGGCGTGGCGATGGCCGGAGATCTGCTGTTCGACCCGCTGACGGCCGAGTTCCACCGCTTGACAGGTCGAGACACCCCGATCCGGCCGGCGGCGCACGCCGACTGGGCCGGCGCCGTCGGCGCGGGCATCCGGGCGTGGGAGCGCCTCGGATGAGATCGACGCCGCAGGGCCCGTGCTGACCGTCACGCTGAACGCCGCGCTGGATGTCACCTACACGGTGGACGCCATCCGGGTCGCGGCGAGTCACGCCGTGTCCACCGTCACCAGCCAGGCCGGGGGGAAGGGCGTCAATGTGGCGCGGGTCCTCTGCGCACTCGGGCACGAGGTCACCGTCACGGGTCTGCTCGCCGGCCCGACCGGCCGTCAGATCGGCGAGGATCTCGCGCGAACGCCCCTGCACGACGCCTTCCTGACGGTATCGGGTGACTCCCGTCGCACGATCACCGTCGTCGACGGGGCGGGAGCCACCGCGTTCAACGAACCGGGCGACCGCCTCGAGATCGACGACTGGCCCACGCTCGAGGCACGCCTCGGCGAATTGTTCCAAGGGCACGATGTCGTGGTCGCGTCGGGCTCGCTCCCTCCAGCGGCGCCGACCAACGCCTATGCGCGGATCACGGCCGCAGCGCACCGCGCAGGCTGCCGCGTCATCGTGGATGCGGCGGGCCCCGCGCTTCTCGCGGCCGCAAGCGCGGGCGCGGACTTGGTGAAGCCCAACGCGGAGGAGCTCGCGATGACCACCGGTCGATCGTCGGTCGAGGAGGGCGCCGCCCTGCTCCTGGAGCGCGGAGCGGGAGCGGTCATCACGTCGCTCGGCGCCGACGGCGTGGAGTACCGCTCAGGTCAGGAGACTCTCATCGCCCGGCCCGCCGAACGCGTGGCCGGCAACCCCACCGGTGCCGGCGACGCGCTGGTCGCCGCCCTCGCCCTGGGTCTCGCGGCAGACACGCCGCCCATGGCAGCCATCGCATTCGCCGTTGCGCTGTCGGCTGCCGCCGTGGCGCATCCGCTCGCCGGTCACGTCTCCGTCGATCTCGTCGAGCAGTTCCACGACCGGATCATCGTCGAGGAGGTTCCCCGATGACCATCGCCGCCACGAAAGACCTCATGTCGCAGGCATGGCGGTCCGGCCCGGCGATCGCCGCCTTCAACGTCATCACCCTGGAGCAGGCGGAGGCCGTCGTCGCGGCGGCCGAGGCGCGGATGGCCCCGGTCATCGTCCAGGTGAGCGAGAACGCGATCCGCTTTCATGCCGACCGTCCGGCTCCTCTGATGCGGGGCATCCTCGCCCTGATCGAGGAGAGCTCCGCGACGGCGGCCATGCACCTCGACCACGCGACGTCGGCCGAGCTGTGCCGAGCCGCTGTCGACGCCGGGGCGTCCTCCGTGATGTTCGACGCCGCTCACCTGGAGTTCGACGAGAACGTGCGGGCCACCGCCCGGCTGGCGGAGTGGGCGCACGCGCACGGGATCTACGTCGAGGCCGAACTCGGCGCGATCGGCGGCAAGGAGGGTGCCCACGCCCCCGGTGTCCGGACGGACCCGGTCGAGGCGAAGGCCTTCGTCGCCGCGACCGCCGTCGATGCCCTCGCGGTCGCCGTCGGCAGCACGCACGCCCAGCACACCCGCACCACGTCGCTCAACCAGGATCTCATCGCCCGGCTTCGGGATGCGGTGCCGGTGCCGCTGGTGCTGCACGGCTCATCAGGGGTCTCGGACGACGAGATCATCGCCGCCATCCGGCACGGGATCGTCAAGGTCAACATCGGAACCGCGCTGAACATCAGCTACACCGAGGCGGTGCGGCAGCGATTGATGGGGCACGAGGCCGAATCCGACCCGCGACCCGGGCTGCGACAGGCTCGCGCGGCATTGACGGAGACGGTGGCGCAGCTGCTCGACACCGTCAGGCAGCCCGAGACGAGCGCGCGCCTCTAGCAGTGACGGCGATGGATTCCACCGCCCAGGACTCTCGGAGATGCCGACCGTTGCACACCGCACATCCGGCTAATGTTGACGTCGACAGTCGTATCGCGGAGGGCGCCAAATGGAATTGCGACTTCGCGAACAATCTGACACTGTGATCCTCAGAAGCGCAGTCATGGCCTGGGTGCCCGCTGGAGCAGCCCTTCTCCCAGCCGTCGCCGCTTTCGTGATCGCCCCTGGCTTCACGGCTGTGGGCGTTCTGGTCGGGCTCTTCACCGCGATCCTCGGCGTCGCCTTGAGCTGGATGGCCATTGCGTTTGGTGCGCCCGCCGCTTCGCCGCGCAGGCTCTCTCGCTGCCGTCCGACGGCGGGTGGCCGGACTGATCATCGCCGTATGGCTGGCGACGTGGGTCCTCGCACCCCTGATGACGATTGTCGGAAGTGCAGCGTTGGTGTTGCTTCTGCCCGTGCAGTCGGTCGGTGGGAGCATCGGCCCCGACTTCAGCACGTATCCCGCTCTTCTCGGCCTTCATGGAGGGCCTTGCCTCATCGCGCTTGCAGTCGGCTTGGCTCTGCTCCCCGTTGAAATCGCACGGACACGGCGGCGGCCGCCCGAAATGTCTCCGGCTGTGGGCGCCCGGTAGCCGACCGCTACCTCGCACGAGTCCCGTTCCCGCGATTGACGGCGCGTTCGTCCGCGATCAGCAGGTGGGTCCCGGCCGTGAGGGCGGATCATGGCCGCCATCGCCAGGGTCACCGGGATCGCGTTCACGCCCGAGATCGGACCGCGCCGCCCCGGCGACCCGCCGCGCGTCGTCGCGAGCGGCGAACGGGCAGCACGCGACCTCGACTGGACGATGCGCCACACCCTCGACGAGATGGTGTCGTCGGCCTGGGAGGCCCGGCGAGCCGCCAGCCCTGACCCGGCCGGCCCGTCCTAGCGGGCCGGGGAACACGGCGACCGCTAGCCCGGCTGCCTGCGCGGGCGCCGAGAGGCGAATGCGCGTAGACGATCGAGCGTCTCCTCCTGTGCCGCCAGCTCCGCGGCCACCTCCACCTCCGCCTGGAGTTCGGCAGGGTGGTCGGGATCGACCAGTATGCGCTTGACCGCAGCGATGGTGGCTGCCGGAGCCGCCACCAGCTCGGTGGTGAGCTCCGCGACGAGCGACCCGAGTTCGTCATCGGTGGCTGCGCACCCGGCCGCGATGCCGAACGCCACCGCCTCCGCGCCGTCGAGGGTCCGATTGGAGAGGATCAGGGCACGTGCCCGCTGGGCTCCCGCCGCCCGGATCAGGGCTGCCGACACCCCGAAGTCCGGAGCCAGGCCAACTCGCGTGTAGGCGCTCACGAACGCCGCGCGCGGCCCGGCCAGCACGACGTCGGCGTTCAGCGCAAGGCCAAGGCCCGCGCCCGCGGCCGGCCCGTCGACCACGGCGATCATCGGCAGGCGCGACGCCGCCATCGCCGTGGCGAGTTGACTCAGGGAGTCGGCCAGCTGTCGCACGTAGTCGGCGGGATCATCCGCCGCGAGCATCGCGTTGATGTCGCCCCCGCCGCAGAACAGCCGGCCCGCGCCGCGCACGACGATCGCGCGCACGTGCTCGGCGGCCTCGGCCTCGTCGATGGCAGTCCGCAGGCGCGCGACCAGTTCGAGATCGAGCGCGTTGCCGTCATCCGGTCGGTCGAGCATGAGAGTGATGACAGGGCCGTCGGCGCTCACGCGGAGTGGGGAATCACTCATCCGACTTGTCCGGTGTCTCGGACACGGGGAGGGGGTCCACCCCCACGGGACCCGACCCGCGTGCCGGGAAGGCGCTTGCGTGCTGCTGGTAGAACTCCAGCACGCCGCGGACGTGCGACCTGGCCACGCGCTCGGCCTTGACGGCGTCCCCGGTTTCGATGGCGTGGAAGATGGCCTGGTGCGCGGCGACCATGTCGTCGCTCAACGCGCCCTGCTCGGCCGAGAGGCGCCGCGTCACCACGCGCAGCTGCGCGCGGACGCTGCGCAGCGAGTCGATGATCCTGGCGTTGCCGCACGCCTCGATGAATCCGAGGTGGAATTGCTCGTCGAGCACCACGTGCTGCTCGAGATCCGCGACCCGGACCGCCTCAGTGTGGGCCTCGAGCGCGGCGCGCAGCGCGTCCAGTGAGACGGGGTCGATCCGCCGGGCCGCCAAAGCGGCGGCGGCCCCCTCCAGAGGCTCACGGTATTGGAAGATCTGCTCGACGTCGGTGAGGGTCCCGTCGAGGACGACGGCGCCCCGCCGAGGGAGGATGCTGACCAGTCCTTCGTTCTGCAGCTGGAGGATCGCTTCGCGCGCGGGCGAGCGGCTGACCCCGAGCCGGGTGGCGATCTCGGGAACGCTCAGCACCGATCCCGGCCCGATGTCGCCCTCCACGATCGCGGTGCGCAGCGTGCCGAGCACCTGCTCGTAGAGAGTGTCGAAGCGACGGACCGGCTGCATGGTCACTGCCTCCCACCGACGCCGGCGGCGTCGGGGAGACCTGCGCGCAGACTCTGGCCGACCAGCGCGCCGAGGGCGCCCGCGGCATCCCTGGCCTCCTCCAGGTCGTCGAAGAGGCCCATGAAGCCGTGGATCTGGCCCGGGAAGTGCAGCTGCACGACGGGCACGCCCGCCGCCGCCAGCTTCTCGGCGTAACCGAGTCCGTCGTCGCGCAGGAGGTCGAACTCGGCGGTCACGATGATCGCGGGGGGCGCCGAGGCGAGGTGGGAGGAGGCGAAGGGTGAGAGGTCCGGGTCGTCGACATCCGCGCCGCTGTCGCCGCGATACATCTCCCAATACCAGCGCATCTGTTCCGTCGAGACGTTGTAGCCGGCGCCGTTCACACTCGGCAGGTGCGACGCCCCCGACATCCGTGCGTCCAGAGCAGGGTAGATGAGCACCTGCAGGCGGATCGACGACGACGCGCGGAGAGCCAGTGCCGCGGCGAGGTTGCCGCCGGAGCTGCTGCCGGCCACCGCCACCCGCTCCGGGTCGACCCCGTGAAGCCGCTCTCCCTCGGTGATGGTCCAACGCAGGGCCGCCTCGCAGTCGTCGAGGGGCGCGGGGTAGGGATGCTCGGGCGACAGGCGGTAGCCCACGTTGACCACGACGACGTCGCCGCGGAGCGCCAGCAGACGGCAGGTGCTGTCGTGCTGGTCGGTGCTGCCTGAGACCCAGCCTCCGCCGTGCAGGTAGACGACTGCGGGCTTGCGCGCCTCACCACCGGCGGGACGATAGACCCGCACCGCGACGCCGCCGGGCAGCTCGACATCCGTGACCGGAATGGCTTGCGCCTCTGACCCGATCGCGTCGGCGCCGGGACGCAGACGCAGCCGGGTTCGATCGCGCTCCAGGAAGGCGTCGATCGCCTCACGGGACTGCAGCTGCTCGGCAGGAAAGCGGATCGCCCCTCCGGCGCGCTCCAGATATCCGGCTGCGTCGGCGGCGAGCACTCGCGTCGGGGGCGAGAGAGGTGTCGTGTCCATGCCTATGCCATCGCAAAGCTGGGCAGACCGGCGTCCAGTTCGGCCTGGCAGTAGTCGACGTAGGTGGCGAAACCGCCGGTGTACGGCAGATAGACCTTCGAACCGTCTGCGTTGTGGTGGACGAAGTAGTTGTCCACCTGGTAGCGGATCAGCCCGCGAGCGACGCCCTGCACGTGCTCCGTCCAGGCCCGCTGCGGCTCGGTCTCGGGCCAGACGACCTGCTTGCCGCGGTTGCGGACCTGGCTGATGACGTCCGCCACCAGGTCCATGCCCTGCACGTTGGCCGCGAACATGTTGGCCAGCACCGAGGGGCCGCCCGGCCCGGTGGGCAGGAAGAGATTCGGGAAGTCGTGGGCCATCAGTCCCAGCATCGTCTCCGGTCCCTGCGCCCAGGCGTCCTCGAGCCGGACGCCATTGCGCCCAACGATGTCCATTTGGAAGAGAGTACCCGTGAAGGCCTCGAATCCGAGGGCGAAGACGGCCACGTCGAGCTCGATCCGGCGGCCGTCCGCCAGCTCGATGCCCGTCTCGGTGAACCGCTCGATCGAGGTGTTCGAGAGGTCGACCAGCTGAACGTTGTCGCGCAGGTACTTCTCGTAGTAGCCAGTGTCGACGCACAGCCGGCGGGTGCCGATGGGATACCTGTTGGGGATCAGCGCCGTCAGGTCCTCGCGGGCATCGAGGCGCTCGCGGATCCGTTCCCGCACGAAGTCGCCGACGACGGTATTGCTGTCCCAGTCGACGCCCTGGTCCGAGAAGGTGCGCAGCAGAGCCTGGCCGCCGTTCGCCCAGCGCTGCTCGAGCAGTTGCTCCCGCTCGATCGGGGACCAGTTCGTCGCGGGGCCGGCGTCCGGCGGCATGAGGAAGCCCATGGGCGAGCCGAATACCGCGTCGCGCAGGATCTCCCGGCGGTTGCCCACGTACTCGTGACGGACCCGGTTGCGCGCGTGGTTGTGCGCGGGCACGGAGTAGTTCGGGGTGCGCTGGAAGACGACCAGCTCGCCCACCTCGTCGGCGATCGCGGTGATGACCTGGACGCCCGACGACCCGGTGCCGATCACGCCGACGCGCTTGCCGCGCAGATCGACCGGCTGCTTGGGCCAGTTGGAGGTCTGGTACCAGTCCCCGCGGAAGTCCTCGAGGCCCTCGAACGACGGGCTCCGGCGCGCCGACAGCTGCCCGGATGCCGCGACGACGAAGTGGGCACGGTACTCGTCGCCGGTCTCGGTGCTCACCAGGTAGGCGGCATCCTCTTCGATCCACCGGAGTCCGGTCACCCGGGTCTCGAAGCGGATGTCCTTGCGGAGGTCGAACCGTTCGGCGACGTGGCGCAGATAGGCGTGGATCTCGGGTTGAGCCGCGTAGCGCTCGCTCCATTTCCATTCGCGGTAGAGCTCGTCGTCGAACAGGTAGCAGAACGTCTCGCTCTCCAGGTCGACGCGCGCTCCGGGATAGCTGTTGTGGTACCAGACGCCGCCCACGTCGGCGGCCGCCTCGAGAGCGATGACCGAGAGCCCCGCCTGGCGGAAGCGGTGCACGGCGTAGAGGCCGCCGATCCCCGCTCCGATCACGAGGACGTCAACGGTGCGGTCATCGCGCGTCATCGAAGCTGCTCCCTGTCTCACTGAGCGGCATGGCTGGATCGAAGACGCCGTAGAAGGCGTTCTCCGCCCGGAAGACCTGCCGTTCGAGGCGGATCGCCATGCGCCAGCCCTCGGCGGTGCGGCGGTACTGCGTGTCGTAGAAGCCGGTGACCACGGAGTACTTGGGGAAGTCGCCCAGGCTCGTCATGGGGCACTGGAACGAGATCCGCGAGGTCGCGGTGTCGTCGCCGATCACGTCGATGTCGACGGTGTTCAGCATGTGGAAGCGGCCGTAGCCCTCCTGCAGGGTGCGGCAGAACTCAGCGAGCTCGGCACGGCCACGCTTCACGTGGCCGGCCATCCCGTGCACGTCGGCCCGGCGGAACACGCCGTCCTCCGTGAACACGCCTGCCCAGTCCTCTGCGCGGGCCGCATCCCAGGTGTCGCAGTAGCGCGCCTCCAGCCGACGGATCTGCGACTCCGCCTCCAGCCGCGCGAGGCGGTCCTCGATCTCGGTCATTCCCGTCCTCTTCTTGTGGTTCTCATGCCTGCGGCCGTGCGGGGCTGGCGAACTCGGTGGTGTAGAGCGCCTCCCTCAGCGACGCCTCGAAGGCATCGGCGATGGTGTCGGCGGTCCAGGCGTCCGCGGTCACCGTGGACGTGGTGTCGATCTCCGGATGACGCACGATGCTCAGCCGGGCGCCGTCGAACCGGATCACCTGTCCCGTGATCCCCCGCGACGCATCCGACATCAGGAAGCTGACGATCGGCGCGATGACATCCGGTGAACTGAGCGTGGAGGCGACCTCGATCTGCTGGCCGTCCACCGCCGAGAAGTGCCGGTCGCCGTCCACCGACATCTGGGTGTTGGCCAGAGGCGAGATCGCGTTCACGCGCACCGCTGTGTCGGCCATGTCGATCGCGGCGGCGTAGGTGAGCGAAGCGATCCCGCCTTTTGTGGCGCCGTACACGGCCAGGTGACGCATGCCGTGCTGCGCGCCCGACGTCACGTTGACGATCGAGCCGGTGCCCTGGTTGCGCATGACCCGAGCCGCAGCGGCGGTCCCGTACGCCGTTCCGAGCAGGTTCACCCGGATCATCAACTCGGTGGCGGCCGGATCGGCGGCGTCGATCGCCTGCAGGCGCTCGATCCCCGCGTTGTTGACCCAGCCGGTGACGGTCCCCCAGCGCCGGGTGCACTCGTCGACGACCTCATCATGCAGAGCGGGATCCGTCACATCGCCCGGAACGGCACGGGCGATGCCGCCCTGGCGTCCGATGTCGTCGGCGAGCCTCCGCAGGGGGCCCTCCTGCACGTCGGTGATCAGCACGGCGGCACCGCGGGCTGCGCACTCGCGCGCATAGCCGGAGCCCAGACCTTGGGCCGCTCCGGTCACCACGACGACGTGCCCACGCAGATCGATGGTCATTCTCGTCTCACGTCCACTCCTTCAATTCCGGATGCGTTCTCAGCTGCGTCTTCAGCACCTTCCCGGCCGCCGAGATGGGCAGCGCGGGGAGCACGGCGATGTAGTCGGGCACTTTCACGCGGGAGAGGTGCTGCTCCGCATAGCCGCGGAACGCAGCCAGGTCGAAGGCTCGGCCCTCGTGCGGGACCACCGCGACGGCGACCACTTCGCCCAGGCTCTCGTGCGGGTACGGGAACGCGGCCACCTCTCGCACGCCCTCGAAGCCCAGCAGCGCCTCCTCCACCTCGACCGACGAGATGTTGAATCCACCACGGATGATGAGATCCTTGAGCCGATCGAGGAAGAACACGAAACCGTCGTCGTCGACACGGACCAGGTCGCCCGTGCGAAGCCATTCGCCGTCGAACACCGCCGCAGTCGCGGCGGGATCGTCCAGGTATCCGGACATGATCGACGCACCGGTGAACTGCAGCTCCCCGATCTGCGCTCCGGCAGGGGCGGGGTCATCCGCTGAGACCGTGGGGTCGACCCGGAAGCGGAGCCCTTCGATCGCGACCGATCCGATCGACCCGAGTTTGCCGTCGAGGAACTCCGGCGGAAGGTTGAGACCGCCGGGGCCGGCCTCGGTCAACCCGTAGGTCTGGAGCAGATCCACCTGCGGGAGGTAGGCGCGCAGCTCCTCGATGAGCCCGCGATGCATCACGGCGCCCCCGAAGTTGAGCAGCCGCAGAGTGTCGAGGTGGTACGCGGAGCGCTCCTCGCGCAGCCAGTACTGATAGATGCTGGGCACCGCGGCGTAGATCGTCGAGCCGTACTCCTCGATCCTCGCGAGCGATGCCGAGGTCGGGCGCGTTTCGTCGACGATGTACGTCGTGCCGGCAAGCAGGCAGGCGAGTCCGTTGAAGTGCAGCCCGGCGCCGGCGTAGGGCGCGTACATGCTCTGGTAGCGGTCATCGGGGCCCAGCGCGAACGCCCGCGACCAGCCGTTGCCGGCGGCGAGCGCGCTCGCATGCGTGTGCACGACGCCCTTCGACCGCCCGGTCGTGCCCGAGGTGAAGAGGATCACGGCGGGGTCGGCCGGGGTCGGCGTCGGCGTGCGCGGCCGTTCGCCGGTGCCCACGAGCGCGAGCAGATCGTCCACCGTGGCAACCGGCAGAAGAGGCGCCGACACCGTCACGCCCGCAAACGACTCCGACCGGGCGACGACGAGCGCCGGATCCACGCGTTCCAGCACGTCGCGCAGGTCGTCGGCCGAGGAGCCCGGGTTCAGCGGAACACTGACTCCGCCGATCGCCGCGATGGCGTGGTAGAGCAGGAAGGGGACCAGGCCGCTCGAGGTGTCCGCGATCCAGCAGACCCGTCGTTGGTCGATCTCACGGCGTCCGGGATCGATGCGCGCGGCCAGCCCCGCGCCGATCGCCAGAGCCAGCTCGTGGAACTCGGTGAAGGCGAGCTCCCGGTAGACGCCCGTGCCGTCGTTGGCGATCAGCGCGGCCCGGCGGCCGTACTGCTCGGCGCGCGCGGACAGGAGGCCGGGAAGGGTGTCGGTCACGCGGCGTCCCCGGTCCGGATGAGCTGCGACATGAGCCACCGCTCGAGGCTGCCCATCGAGAAGACCGCCTCTCGTGCGGCGAAGGCGTAGCGGTAGTGCCGGTGCGCGGAGTGCTCCCAGGTGTAGCCGATTCCCCCGTGGATCTGGATGTTGGATCGCGCGACCCCGGGCGCGGTCGCCATGCAGTGGTATCCGGCCCACAGGAAGGCTGCGGCATCCCGTTCGTTCGCCGCCTGTCGGGTGGCGCTGCGCATCAGCTGCACCTCGACGAGCATCTCGGCCAGCCGGTGGCGGATCGCCTGGAACTCGGCGATCGGCACCCCGAACTGCTCGCGGATGTTCGCATAGCCGACCGAATCCAGCAGCACCTGTTCCGACGATCCCGCGATCGCCGCCGCCTGGCACAGCAGCGCGGTGGCCAGGAGCTCGGCGGGATCGGCGCCCAGTCGGCCCAGCAGCCGCACCTCGGCGTCGCGGAACTCGACCGTCGTCAGGGGGGTGCGCAGGTCGAAGGGTTCGCCCTCCTCGCGGGTGAGCGAGCCGGGGGCGACGACCTCGGCGAGAACGATGTCCTCGCCGTGCGAGCCGACGACCAGCATCACCCCGGCGTCGGACGCGAAAGGAACGAAATGGGCGCGGCCGGTTGCGCGGTGGCCGGCATCGGAGCCGGTGATCGCCACGCCACTGCCCAGCTGCTCCAGGTCGGCATCGGGACCGTGCATGGCCACCGTCGCGAATGCGCCGGCGCGCAACCGCTCGGCCAGCTCGTCCACGGCTCGCCCCGGCTTCACAGCGCGCAGCAGCGATGGCGCCGCGACGGCGCCCCAGATGAACGGATCGGCGTTGAGGGACCTGCCGAGCGCGCCGGCGATCGCCGCCAGGATCACGGCACCGCCGAACTCCTCGTCGGGGTCGAGGACGAGCGTGTGAAGCCCGATCTCGACCAAGAGCGACCACAGGGCGGCGAACGGCGCGTCCGCCTCGACCGGAATCGCCTCGTTGGCGCGCGCGATCGTCTCGAGGAGGCTGGCCTCCTCCTCGCTCACCGGCACCGGCACGAATGGGCCGTCCTTGGCGGTCATCGACGAGCGCCCTTCAAGTGGAGCAGCTGCTTCGCGATGGTGTTCTTCTGGACCTCCGACGTCCCCCCGGCGATGCTGGACATCGGCGTCTTGAGCAGCGCGTACGCCGCCCCGTCCAGGGCGGACCCTGCACGCTGCATCCGCAGCCGCGATCCTTCCACGCGGGCCGACAGTTCGGCGGCGAATCCGGACAGCATGGACATCGAGATCTTGGTCAGCGAGCCGAAGGGCCGCTGGTCGGCCAGATCTCGTCGAGCCGCGGCGATGGCCTCGGCCATCGCCAGGTGGGCGCGCTCCCGAGCCACCAGTCCGACCAGCTCATGCCGGTACTCGGCTCGCGCGACCTCGTCGAGCGGGGCCAGTGCCGCGGCCAGCTGCGGACCTCGTGCCGCGTACATCGTGTTGGTGGAACCGGTCGCTCCGACGGCATCCCGCTCGTGGCGCAGCATGCCGAGCAGCACCCGCCAGCCGTCGTCCACGGCGCCGAGCACCTGGTCGTCCGCCACCTGCACATCGTCGAGGAAGACTTCATTGAAGAGTGCCTCACCGGTCATCTCGCGCAGGGGCCGCACGTCGATCCCCGCTGCGCTCATGTCGACGATCATCATCGTCAGCGTGCGCCGGCGCTCCGAGGAGCTGGACGGATCGCCAGTCCGCACCAGCGCCACCGCATACTGCGCGACGTCGGCGCGCGAGGTCCAGACCTTCTGGCCCGACAAGCTCCAGCCACCCGGGACGCGACGCGCACGGGTACTCACCGAGGCGAGGTCCGATCCGGCTCCCGGTTCGGACAGCAGTTGCGCCCAGATCTCCGACCCGCCGAGCATGCCGGGCAGGTACCGGCGACGCTGTTCGTCCGATCCGAACTCGAGCACGGTCGGCGCGCAGATGCCGAGCGTCACCAGTCGCGGGGGCAGCAGCACCGAATGGTCGCCGAGCACCTCCTCGAAGATGCGCTCGTGCTCCTGGCCTCCCCCGGCCCCGCCGTACTCGACCGACCAGGACGGTCCGGCCAGGCCGCTGCCGAGCAGGGAACGACCGTTCTCACGCTGTTCGTCGAGGCCGATGGCGGCGTCCCCGACCCGCTCGAGAGCGTTGTCACGCCAGGCGAGCAAGGCCTGTCGGTATTCCTCAGGGCTCATGTCTCGGTTTCCTCGTGGTCCCGGAGGGCCGCTCGGACCTGCTCGACGCCGACGCCGCGATTGCCGTGTCCCGAGATCTCGGCGTTGTGCGAATGAGCGAGCTGATGCAACGCGAAGACCGAGTCGATGCCGACGTGGTAGCCCATCGCATCCTCAGCCCGGTTGACCGCCGTCTTCGCCAGGGCGAGGGCGAACCGCTCCTTGGTCGCGATGCGCCGTGCGAGAGCCATGGTGCGCTCGGTCAGCTCGTCCGGTTCGGCGACCAAGGCCAGCATCCCCACCTGATAGGCGCGCTCGGCCGACACCGGAAGGCCGGTGAGCAGCATCTCCTTCGCCAGCCGGGTGCCGAACTCCCAGGGGTGGGCGAAGAGCTCGACGCCCGGGACTCCCATGTCGACCACCGGATCGGCGAAGTAGGCCGTCGAGGAGGCGGTGATGAGGTCGCAGCTCCAGGCGAGCATGAGGCCCCCGGCGATCGCCGGACCGTTGACCATCGCGATCGTCGGCTTCGACATGGCGCGCCAACGACGGCACATCTCGAGGTAGATCTCGATCTCGCGCGCGAAGCGCTCCTCGGCTCCGACGGCGCGGGTGTACTCCGGCCAGAGGGCCGCGCGCGAGTCGTACTGCACGTGCACGTCACGACCCGGCGAACCGATGTCGTGACCCGCCGAGAACACCGTGCCGGCACCGGTCAGCACCACGACCTTCACCTCGTCGTCGATGACGGCCGCCTTGAAGGCGTCATCGAGCGCGTACAGCATCGCCAGATTCTGCGCGTTGCGGTAGTCCGGCCGGTTGAGGGTGATCGTCGCGATGCGGTCCTCCACCGAATAGAGGACGGGCGATTCGGTGTTCGTCATGGGCTCTTGTTCCTTCATTCGGTCGGCCACTCTTGAAATGCCCCGAGCCCCTCGATCGCGAGGCCGTAGCTGAGCCCGGCCGCGAGCAGCTCCCTGAAGCGTCGCGTCAGAGCGAAACGCGTGTACCGCAGCACGGTCGACGGCTTCGCCGCGAGCTCAGCCGCGATCGCGCGCGCGGATGCCATCGCAGCGAGGGCGTCGGGCTCGACATGGTGGTAAAGGCCGAGCCGCTCGGCATCATCGGGAGCGATCCTGTCTCCAAGGAGGAGGAAGGAACGTCCGCGATTCGGCCCCAGCAGCTCCTGCCAGATCACGTGGACGCCGTCGGTGGGCGCCGCTCCGAATCGGAAATGCGGGGCATCCTGAAGGATCGCCGTCGGCGTGCCGATGACGATGTCGCTCAGCAGGGCGAGCTCGGCATGGATGCGCGCGGGGCCGTTCACCACGGCGATCACCGGCACCTCGATGTCGAGCAGGTTGAGCAGCAGGCGGTGACCGTGGAAGAAGATCTTCTGCCACTTCTCCGGGTTCATCTCGCCCACCCAGCTGTCGTCGAGCCGCTCGCAGAAGGCCTCACCCGCCCCGGTGAGGATCACGACGCGATTGTCGGGATCCGCGCCGATGTCGGCGAACAGGTAGCCGAGCTCGCTGTGCGGTCCGTCACCCCAGACGAGCGAGCCGCCGTCCGTGTGCAACTCGACCTCGAGCACGCCGTCCTCGCGGCTCAGGTGCGCGTAGCGGTAGCGTTCGCGATACTCCTCGAAACCTCGCATCACAGTTCCTCTCCGAAAATCGCGGCGTGCAGGGTCTCGGGATCGGCGAGCTCCTGCGGAGTGCCGCTCGCCACCTCGCGGCCGTTGCGGATCACGAGCGCACGCGACACGACCTCAAGGGCGCGCTCGGTGTCCTGCTCGACCATCAGGATCGTCATCCCCTCCCGGTTGAGGTCGGCGAGGACCTCCATGACGCTGTCGATGATGATCGGCGCGAGTCCCAGCGATGGTTCGTCGAGCAGCAGCAGGGTGGGCTCCTGCACGAGGGCGCGGCCGATGACCAGCATCTGCTGCTCGCCGCCGCTCAGGGTTCCGGCGAGCTGGCCGATCCGCTCGTTCAGCCGCGGGAACAGCTTCGTCACGTACTCCAGGGCTTCGGGAAAGGTGCGGTTCGTGTCTTGCTTGGCGTCCCAGGCCGCCCGCATGTTGTCCCGCACGGTCAGCGTGGGGAACACCTCGCGGCCCTCAGGTACCAGTGAGATCCCCGCCTCGATGCGTGCATGAGACGAGAGACGGGAGGCGTCGCGGCCGGCAAGCTGATACGACGACACCGCGTGGTCGGCGACGCCGAGGATGCCGCGCATCATGCTGGTCTTGCCCGCGCCGTTGGCTCCCAGCACGGCGACGAACTCACCGGACTCCAGGTGCAGGTCGATGCCGTGCACGGCCTCGACCGGTCCATAGCGCACCGTCAGATCGGTCACATCAAGCATCGCGGTACCGCTTTCCGAGGTACGCATCGACCACCGTCGAGTCGTGGATGGCGTCGGCGTAGGTTCCGGTGAAGATCGTCGCGCCGGCCGAGAGTACGACGACACGGTCGCTCGTGCGGCTGACGAGCTCCAGATCGTGCTCGACCAGGATGACGCCGACGCCGGTCGCCGCGATGTCCTTCACCGCGTCGCTGAGCTGACGGCTCTCATCCGGGTTCAGTCCGGCCGCCGGCTCATCGAGGAGCAGGTACTTGGGCTGGCCGGCGAGGGCCAGCGCGATCGAGATCCGGCGCTGAACGCCATAGGGCAGGCTGCGAACAGCCATGTCACGGTCGACGTCGCCGAGGTGGAGCAGCTCGGAGAGCTCAGCCGAGCGCCGGTCACGCGTGGAGCGGGGCCGGCGGGCCGCCGCATACGCCACCTCGAGATTGTCGGATACCGGCAGTTCGGGAAACAGCGCGGTGTGCTGAAAGGTGCGCGACAATCCCATCCGGGCACGCGACCACGGTCGCTTTCTCGTCACATCCTGACCGTCGACCGTGACCCGGCCGGCGTCCGCGATGATTCGGCCGGTCAGCAGGTTGAAGGAGGTGGTCTTGCCCGCGCCGTTGGGGCCGATCAGACCGACGATCTCCCCGGACTCCACGCCGATGTCGAAGCCGTTGACGGCGTTGACGCCGCCGAACCGCTTCATCAGGCCGGTCGCTTGCAGGCTCATGGGGCAACCTTTCGCTTGGCCGAACGAGAGCGTATCCATCCGATGATGCCGCCGACCGCGGCGCCCCTCATCCCGATGCTCCCGACAACGCCACGTGGAAGCAGCAGCACGACCAGCAGCAGGATGATCGCGAAGACGACCTGGCCGAGCGCGCCCTCGAGCCCGATCGCGTCCGGCACGATGACGAATACCGCGGCTCCGATCAGCGGACCGAGAATGGTGCCGCGACCGCCGAACGTGACCATCAGCAGCGCGAGGGCGCTGTAGGTGAGGGATCCGACCGAGGGCGTCAGCACCCCGTAGTTGAAGGCGTAGAGGGAGCCCCCGATCGAGGCGAGCACGCCGGCGACCAGGAACGAGATCGTCCGCTGCCGGGCGGGGACGATGCCGATGGAGGCGCTCAGGTCGGCGTTCTCGCGCACGCCGATCGACCGCACGCCCGTGCCGGAGCGCACGAAGAAGCTGATCGCCACGGTCGCGACCAGACCGGCCGCGAGAGTGATGTGGAACATGGAGTCGCCGGTCAGCGGGACACCCGGCACGAGCACCTTGTCGGCCGCGGGGAGGTTGAGACCCAGCGGCCCGCGGGTGAACCCGACCGCGTTCAGGATCACGAGGTACACGAGCTGCGCCGCGGCCATGGTGGCCAGGGCGAAGTAGACCCCGCTGAGCGCTCTGCTGACTGTCGAGACGATGAAGGCGAAGACGCACGACACCGCGATTCCGATCACGGCGCCGGCGATGAGGCCCGCCCCCAGGTCGACGGCGGTGAGCGCGGCGGAGTAACCCCCGATGGCGAAGAAGGCAGCCTGCCCGAAGGAGATGAGGTCACTGAACCCCATGATCATGTTGAGGCTCGCGGCGAGGAGGTAGTAGACCGTCACCAGTACGGCGATGGACTTGCCGTAGTCGCTGTTCAGGGCGCTGAGCAGCGGCCACGCGAGCACGAAGCCGGCCAGCGTGATGATGCTCTCGATCATCTGACGGCGCCTCACGCGGAGACCCTCCTGTTCATGCGGATGCGCTGCTCGATCGGGCCTCGGAAGAGCAGGACCAGCAGCAGCAGCACGTATCCGACGGCGGGCGACCATTGCACGCCGGCGAGCGCCACGGTGAGCGCTTCAGCGACTCCCAGTACGAGGCCGCCGATCAGCGCACCTCCGACCGAGCCGACCCCGCCGAGCACCACGACCACGAACGCGGTCACCATGACCGGCAGCCCGCCGAATGGGTCGACCTGGGTGACCGGGGACATGAGCGCGCCGGCGAGTCCGGCGGTCACTCCGGCGATCACGAACAATAGACGATCGACGCTCCGCGTGTTGATGCCGATGATCCTGGCGCCCTCGCGGTTGTCGGCGACCGCCCGAAGTGAGCGGCCCTGGCGACTCCGCCGCAGCCAGATCATGAGGCCCACCACGGCCACCAGACTGACTGCGGCGGCGATCAGCCGCTGATACGCGATCACGATCGGCCCGGCGATGAGTGCCCCCGGGACGAACGGCTGAACCGGCTGGGGGGTGCCCGCGAAGAAGTACGAGACCAGGTTCGAGATCAGGAGACTGACCCCGAACGTCGCCAGCAGCACATTGAGCGGGTTCTCTCTGAGCAGCCCGATCAACAGGAAGTGCACGACGACGCCCAACACCCCGGTGGCGACGACCGCCAGCAGCAGCCCCCACCACGGATTGAGCGCGAACTGACGTGTGATGACGAAGACCGCGACCCCGCCGAGCACGTAGAACTCCCCGTGCGCGAAGTTGACCGTGTCCAGTCCTTTGAACAGCAGCGACAGGCCGGCCGCGACGAGGGCGTAGACCGCCCCCGTCGCGAGCCCGTTCACGAGTTGTTCGAAGATCGCGTTCATGTCACTTCCCGTGCAGCGTCAGACGTGGTTCCGGCGGATCAGTTGGTCGGGCTGGGGCTCGGCGCCTGCGTCGGCGTCGGCGTCGGGGCCGGAGTCTTCTTGACCAGTGTCAGCTTGCCGTTCTTCACCGAGATGATGAAGTTGCCACGGACCACGCGTCCGGTGTCGTCGAAGGTCACCTTGCCGGTCGTCATCTGCCACGTGCCGGAGCGCAGGGCATCGGCGATGGCATGCGTGTCATCCGCCGACTTGACCTGCTTGATGGCCTGAAGGATGAGACCAACCGAGTCGTACCCGAAGGACACGGTGCCGCCCGGCTCCTTGCCCGAGTTCGCCGCCTTGTACTCCTTGACGAACTTCTTGTTCATCGCGGTGTCGGCCGTGGAGATGTAGCTGTCCGCGCTGGTGATCCCGTCGATCGCCTGCCCGCCCGCGTCGATGAGGGCCTGACCCATGAGCCCGGCATTCATGAACTTCTTGACCTTGAGGCCCAGCGAGTCGGCTTGGGTGAAGATCGCCGCCGGGAAGGTGACGCCGGCAGCGCCAACGTAGACCGCGTCGGCACCGGAGTCGCGCACCTTGGCGAGGATCGACGAGAAGTCGGTCAGCGATCGATCGAAGGTCTCCTCGAGCACGATCTTCGGCGAACCGGACGCCCAATGAGCCTCGACCTGCTGCTTTTCCGCGACGCCGAAGTCGCTGTTCTCCACGAGGAGGGCGACCTTCTTCGGCTTGGCCGTGTCCTTGATGTAGTTCAGGTTCGCATCCGCGAAGACCTGATTGGTCGTCTGCAGCGCGAACATCATGTTGCCCGACTGCGCGTCGAGCGGCACCTGGGTCTGCGCGCCGCTGATGAAGTACAGCGCGTCGGGGTCGGCACTGACGGCGTTGGCCACCGCGATGGCAACCGAGCTGTTCATCGTCCCCGCGAAGATCTTGACGCCCTGGTCATGCAGCTTCTGATAGGCGAGCACACCCGTCTCGGGCGTGCCGCCGTCATCCTCGATGTCGAGCTTGATGCTGTAGCCGGGGAGCAGGTGCTCCTTGTTCCACTCGGCGACGACCGCTTCGGCGCCGGCTTGGGCGTCGAGACCGGTGGAGGCGGAGGGTCCGGTGAGCGGGGTGATGAAACCGATCTGGAGTTCCTTGGTGGGCCCAGCGGATGACGAGGAGGACGGCGTGCCGCCCCCTCCGCCACTGCAGCCGGCGAGGACGAGGGCCGTGGCACCGAGAACGGCACCAGCAGCGAGGAGCTTGAAACGCATGTGTCTCCCTCACTTCATTGTGATTTGCAGCGCCGCGACAACCGTGGCATGAAGAGTGTGACATGTTAGACTCGCGCCATGCAAGTTCGTCCACTGGGCCAACGGGGGCCCACGGTGAGCGTCGTCGGACTCGGCGGCAACAACTTCGGCCGGCCGGGTTCCGCCACCGCCGGGCTCGAAGGAACGCGGGCCGTGCTCGACGCGGCCATCGACAGCGGGATCACGCTCATCGACACCGCGGAGATGTACGGTGTCGACTTCGGTCAGTCCGAATCCCTCATCGGAGCCGCTCTCCTGGGACGCCGCGATGAGGTGCTCCTGGCCACCAAGTTCGGCCATGAGGCCCGCCGGGCACCAGGCACCGACGACCTGGCGATCGGGAGCAGGGCCTACATCCGCGCGGCGGTCGATGGCAGCCTCTCGCGACTAGGCACGGATCGCATCGACCTGTACCAGCAGCACACCCCAGACCCGCGAACGCCGATCGACGAGACATCGGCCGCCTTGGACGAGCTGATCGACGAGGGCAAGATCCTCGCCTACGGCCATTCGAACTTCGCGGCCGCGCAGATGCGCGCGGCCGCGGGAGGCCGGTGGGTGTCGGCGCAGGACGAATACTCGCTGATCAGGAGAGGCGCGGAGCGAGAACTCCTTCCCACGGCCCGCGATCTCGAACTCGGCTTCCTGCCCTACTACCCCCTGTTCAACGGCCTGCTCACCGGCAAGTTCAGCCGCGATCTGCGACCTGCCGACACCCGCCTCTCGCGCCAGCGCCCCGAGTTGCTCGAGTCGGCCCCCTGGGACGCACTGGACGCCTACGCCGAGTTCTGCGCGGAGCGCGGCATCACGATGCTCGCTGCCACCTTCGGCTGGATGCTCGCGCAGCCGCCGGTGTCGAGCGTGATCGCGGGAGCGACCCTCCCCGAACAGGTGCGGGCGAACGCCGATGCGGCGACCTGGACGCCGGAACCCGACGACGTGGAGCGCATCTCGGCCATCTTCTCGGGAGAGCCCGCATGACGGTGGCGAGCGCCGACGAATCAGCGGCCAGAGATCTCGTCGCTCGGATTGCGCACGCCATGGACACGGGTCCCCTCGAGGAACTGCTCGCTCTCATGCATCCCGAGGTGACCATGTCGTTCGCCGCCAATCCGGCGGCTGGCGTGACCGAGTCGACGATCCCGGGGCGGGACGCGGTCTCGACCTGGGTGGCCAGCAGGCGGGACGCCGGCGCACAGGGCCCCGGCAGCGGCACGCGGCATTTCGTCGCGAATCAGCTCGTGTCAGCGCTCGGCGACGGGCGCATCCGTTCCCTCGCCTACTTCGCGTACCTGGCGCCGGGCGCGGCGGGTGTGACCATCCGTGCGATGGGCAGCTACGACGACGAACTCGAGAGGGGCGACGGCGGGTGGCTGCTTCGCGCCCGCACCGTGCGCCCCTGACCGAGCGTCATCGCCGCCCGTCTCCCGCCGTCATCCCCCCGTCCACCACGAACTCGGCGCCGGTGGCGAACGACGACTCGTCGCTGGCCAGATAGATGACGACCCCGACGAGCTCGGTCGGGTCGGCCGCGCGCGCGAGCAGGCTCGATTCATCACTGACGCCGGGGAACCGACCCTCGTCCCGCTGCCGGTGGGTCATCGGGGTCGCAACGCGACCGGGATGCACCGAGTTGACGCGCACACCCTGATCGGCGAGTTCAAGCGCCGCCGACTTGGTGAGCCCGCGGATCGCGAACTTGCTCGCCGTGTAGCCGTGCAGAGCCGACACCCCTCGCAGGCCAGCAGTGGAGGAGACGTTGATGACGGAGGCCGGCCGGCCACGGCGCAGGGCGGCCACCGAGGACTTCAGGCCCAGGAACGTTCCCTTGGCGTTGACGTTCATCACCCGATCCCACTGCTCGGGTGTGTAGTCATCCAAGGTGCCGCCGTCGAGGATCCCGGCGTTGTTGACCAGGACGTTGAGCACCCCGAACGCGTTCTCGGCGAGCTCGACAGTGCGGTGCCAGCTATCGAGATCGGTCACGTCGAGCAGGCTGAAAACGGCCGCGTCCCCGAGATCTCGCGCGAGCTGCTCTCCGCCCTCGCGGTCGAGATCCCCGATGACGACACGGCCGCCTTCCCTGACGATGGCGCGGGCATAGGCGGCTCCCATCCCGGATGCCGCGCCGCTGACGATGGCGGCCTTCCCGTCGAGTCGACCGGTCACTGGTCCCCTTCTCTCGGCAACATGTTACCGAGAGAAGGGTGATCCGGTCAGCCCAGCTCCGCCTTGAGCGCGACGACCCTGCGGGCCGCGGCGTCGACCAGCTTGGCGAACGACGGATCACTCTGCGCCTTGGCGAGCACGGCATCCACCATCTGCGGCGCCACCGTCGGATCCTTCGAGACGAGCACGATGTCGTCACCGGCCTGGATCGCGAGGATCGCGCGGTCGGCAGGAGACCACGCCAGCACCTGCGTGGCGCCCGAGAGGTCGTCGCTCATGATGACGCCGTCGAAGCCGAGTTGCTGCCGAAGCACCCCGGTCACGACGGTCGGCGAGAAGATCGCCGGCGCAGAGCCGTCGATCTTGCTGTAGATCGCCGACGAGACCATGATCGTGCGTGCGCCGGCGGCGATCTCCTGCTGGTAGATGCCGGTGCTGACGCCCGCGGCGACCGTGACCGTATCGGTCACGCCGGCCGTCGTGTCGGTGTTGGCGGTGACGTAACCCAGGCCAGGGAAGTGCTTGATGACGGTCTGGATGCCGGATGCCGACATCCCGTTGCGGAACGCGTCGGCGTGGGACACGATCGTCCCCGGGTCCGCGCCGAACTGACGGTGAAAGGCGCCGATCGGCGGGTTGGACGCGGCGGTCGCGGCCGGCACGAGGTCGACGACGGGTGCGAGATCCATGTTCACGCCCGCGGAGCGCAGCTGGGCACCCCAGGTCTGGGCCTCGGTCTGCAGCTCGCCCGGTTCCATCGCGCCCTGTTGCAGCCCGCTCGGGATCGCCGAGAATCCCGCACCCTGCAGCACCTGAACCTCGCCGCCCTCCTGATCGGTGGCGACGAGCAAGGGGAGCCCGCCCGTCGAGTCCGCGCCGACCAGCCCGGTGAAGGCCGAGACCACGGCCGCGGTCGCCGGAACACCCAGCGAGGACCGTCCCGAGAGGAACACTCCTCCCACGTGCCGCTGCGTCACGGCGTCGAGCGTGACCTGCTGCGCCGCCGACGCCGTGGTGCCCACCATGAACAGCTGGCCGACGCGCTGCGCCATGGTCAGTCCCGCGATCGGGTCGGGGGTCTTCGTGGGTGTCGACGTCGGTGATCCGGTGGGCTTGGTGTGCGCGCCCGGCACGCAGCCGGCGAGGAGGACGACGGAGGCCAGAACCAGGCCGACGAGGAGGGGGCGTCTCACCCCCTCACGGTAGCCGCAGCCTCAGCCTCAGAAGGTGAGCGACTCCTCGTCGCTCACCGAAAGGGTCAGCACAGCGGTCTGGATGAGCGGATCCTCTTCGATGGCCTCCTCGAGGCGCCGCAGCCTCCGTGCGACCTCGTCCTCCGGTGCATCGCCCGTCAGATCGACGGCGGCGACGAGGAACAGCTGGCTCGGCCCGACGAACTCCAGGTGCAGATACGTCACGCGCTCGATCCCGGGATTGCCGAGCAGGGACGACCCCGCCTGCCGCCGGATGAATGCCGGCGGTTCGAGGCCGACCAGGTAACGCCTGTTCCGGTCGATCAGCAGAAGCGCGACCGCGGCCAGGATGAGGCCGATCACAATGGAGCCCGCGGCATCGAAGGCGGAGAGCCCGGTGGCCTGGTGCAGCCCCACGCCGAGGGCCGCCACGGCGAGGCCGGCGAGGGCGGCGGTGTCCTCCGCGACGACCGCGCGCAGCGTCGCGTTCGAGCCGTTGAGCACGTAGTCGATCGTGTCCCGCCTCAGGCCGCGCGCCGCCCGGCGGGCCTTGACGACCGACTGTGCCAGGGACGCGCCTTCGAGCACCGCGGAAACCCCGAGCACGATGTAGGCCACCGCGTAGTTGGTGGTCGGCTCGGGGTGGATCAGCTCCTGGATCCCGTTGGCAACCGCCACGACGGCACCGACCGTGAACACCCCGAAGGCCGCGAACAGCGCCCAGACGTAGGCCTCTCGGCCGTGCCCGAGCGGATGCGCGTCGTCCCGTTCGCGGGATGCCCGGCGGTCGGCGACCAGGAGGAAGACCTCGTTGCCAGCATCCGCCCAGGAGTGTGCCGCTTCCGCAAGCAGGGACGCCGAGCCCGTGATGATGGCCGCCGCCGTCTTGGCGAGCGCCACGAGGATGTTCGCCGCGAACGCCAGGACGACCACCATCGTCCGAGGCTAGTGGCGGGCGGGGCTATCTCGGTCCCGACCTCGATCCGGCCAAGGCTCGCTCAGACCGCTGCTGTCGGCTGAGCCGAATCCGCGGGACTAACTCGCGCGAGGCACCCAGTGGACCATCGTGAACTCGGCCGTCGCGTCTTCGAACACCGCCTCGACCTCCGTGCCAACGTCGACGGCTGCCGCCGGCGTGAGCACCCTGCCCGTGTAGCGAACACCGTCCTCGTTCTCGACGATGGCCGTCACGTAGGGGATCTGGTCCGCGAAGCCGGGATGGAACGCGCGGTGATAGACGACGTAGCTCCACACGATCCCGCGCGTCGAGACGTCGACCCACTCCATGCCCTCATCGAGGCATCTGTCGCAGATCGGCAGCGCAGGGAATCTCAGGATCCCGCAGTGGGTGCATCTCTGCGCGGTCAATCGGTGCTCCCGGGTGGCGGCCCAGAAGGGCTTCATGTCGGGATCGTCGAGGTTCGGGATCGGCTTGGTGTACTCGTTCGTGGCCATCATGCGTGCGTCGATAGAATCGACGTTCCTCCCTTGTACCAGGACTGAGTCGAGCAGTACATCGCGAACTCCGGACTACGCAACTGGCGCTCTCCGGCTTCGCCCCGCAGCTGTCGCACCGCCTCGACGATGTGCAGCCAGCCCCACATGTAGCTCTCGGAGAGCTGGCCGCCGTTCGTGTTGAGGGGCATGTCGCCCCCTGGACGGGTATGCCCCTCTGCCAGCCAGGGCCCTGCTTCGCCGCGCGGCACGAAGCCATAGGCCTCCAACATCTGAAGCACCCAGACCGCGGTCGGGTTCTGGATGTAGAGCGCGTCGATGTCGGCCGGAGTCAGACCGGTCGTTCCCCAGATCTGTGCCGCGACGCCGTCCAGCCATTCCCTCATCAAGTAATCCGGCGTGTGCTCGCCGCGGACGTTGCTCTGCTCGGCGATTCCCGTGAGGTAGACCGGCGGCTTCTTGAACTCGTCGACGCGTTCCGCCGCGGTCACGACCAGGGCCACGCCGCCGTCGGCGAGCATCGTCACATCCGGGCGCCGCAGAGGCTCGACCAGGTAGGGCATCGCGAGGTAGTCGTCCATGCTCATCGGCTGCCTGAAGATCGCGATCGGATTCTTCTGCGCCCACTCCCGTTCGGAGACGGCGATCCAGCCGAACTGCTCGTCGGTCGTTCCGTAGAGCGCTTTGTGCCGCTGCAGCGCCATGGCCGCCGGACCGGCGATGTGCATGAGGCCGGCCGCGCCGTCCATCGTGGGGTCGGGCGCGCCGAACGGGAACTGCACCGAGCGCGCGTTCGCCCCGTAGCAGAGGACGATCGTCGACGCCATGCCTGAGAGGATCGCCTGGGACGCGAGGTGAAGCGAGAAGTTGCACGTTCCGTAGTCGAGCGTCTGGGCGTAACGCGGATTGATCCCGAGCAGGGGGCCGACCGACACGTCGAGATTGAGCCCTTGCACGGACTTGCCGGTCACCAGGCCGTCGACCTGTGAGCGATCGATCCCTGCGTCGTCGAGGGCGTTCTTGATAGCGCGCACCGCGAGCAATTCGGGAGGTGCTCCGGGGATGGTCCCCTGCTCCGTGTGGCCGACGCCGACGATCGCGACGCGACCGCGAACCGGGTTCTCTGTCATGAAACGTGGTTCCTTCCGTGCCGCCCTCCGGGCAGCGTTAGATGACGCCGTCTTCCGCAAGACGAGCGATGTCGGCGGTGGAGTACCCCAGCAGCTCGCCGTAGACGTATTCGTTGTCCTCGCCGTAGATGGGGGCCGCCCGCCCGACCGGACCGCCGATGTCGGCCGGGGTCTCGCTCATGCGCACTGAGAAGTCGGCGACTGGCCACGTTCCGATCCGGGTGCCCGGCAGCTCGGTCAACCAGGCGAGCTCCCGCAATTGCGGATCAGTCTCCACTCGGTCCTCGGCTGTCTGACACACCCCGGCGGGCACGCCGCGCGCCTGGAGCGCGTCCATGAGCTCGTACCGATCGCGCCCGTTGGTCCAGCCGCCGATTGCGGCATCCAGCGCATCCTGGGCGCCCAGCCGAAGCTCGAGCGTGGCGAAGCGCAGATCGTGCGCCCACTCCGGCTCCCCCGCTTCGGCGATCAACTCACGCCAGTGCCGCTCGTCGAAGCAGGCGATCGCGATCCAGGCGTCCCCTCCGGAACTGGGATAGATCCCGTGCGGAGCCGCGGGCTTGTACGGCGACCGGTTCCCGTAGCGCGTCCAGCCACGACCATTGGCCGAGCGGTCGAGAACGGCGGTACCGCCGACGAACAGTCCCGTTTCCGTCTGCGAGGCGTCGATGCGCTGACCCATTCCGGTGCGCTCTCGGTAGTAGAGCGCGGCGAGCATCGCCGACGCGAAGCTGTATGCGCCGATCCAGTCGAGGTAGGAATACCCCCACCCGGCGGGCATCGCCGGTTCGGGCAGCCCCGACATCTCCGAGAGGCCGGACAGGGAGCCAGCGATGGGCCCGATGGCCCGGAAGCGCCCGTAGGTGCCGAGCGCCCCCATCCCCGACTGCTGTGCATAGATGATGTCCGGCTTGATCGCGCGCAGCTCGTCGTAACCGAGCCCCCATCGATCGAGCACACCCGGCGAGAAGCCTTCGGCGACGATGTCGCTGCCGGCCACCAGACGACGAGCGATCGCGAGCCCCTCGGGGTGACGGACGTTGAGCGAGATGCCGCGCTTGCCGGCGTTCTTGTTATTGAACTGCCCGCCCATGTCTGGATCGAGCACCCCCTCGAGCGGTCCGGTCGCCGCCCGCCGCGCCGCTCGACCCCCGACCGGCGCCATCGCGCCGATCCGGGTATCGGGATTGGCCGCCCACTCAACCTTCAGGCATTCGGCCCCAAGGGCCGCAAGAAAGCGGGTGCCCCCCGCCGATGCCAGAAACCAGCCGAAGTCGAGCACCCGCACGCCGTCCAGGGCGAACGCCCGACCGTGGCGGGATGCCGGTCCCCGACGTTCGGGCTGCGACGGCGCCACCACCAGGGCAGTAACGTCGCGCGCGGCGGTACGGGCCGCGGACTCGGCGAGGATCGCGTGACGGTCCTCGTCCACGAGAGGCGCTCGGCGGCCTGTCGCCCATGAGGTCTCGCTCGAGACCCATTTGCTGGCCACATAGGTGAAGGAGCGGCCGAGTTCGGGATGCGCAACCTCCGCATAGGTCCCGCGAACCCGCCAGTGCGGGTCGTCCATGTTTTCCTCGGGGCGGCGGAGGGGCGCGACCATGATTCCGGCATCTTGCGCATCGCGCCACGGGTAGTCCGCGTAGGTGTGCTTGCGTACGACGCGCTCGACGAGTGCCAGCGTGTGCGCCAGCACGTCGTCCACCGGTGAGCTCCCCGGGATGACGCGCCCCGCATGCGCGACCTCTTCCTCGGCCTCATCCAGATCACTTGCCATTCCGAACGAGTCGAGGAAGCCGCGAAGAGCGGGTCCGCCGGTACGGCCGGTCGGATGCGTCATGAACCACCGGCCGTCCTTGGTCTGTTGGATGGTCGGGCTCAGCGACACCGAGTCAACCGCGTGACGGCAGGTCTGACGCCGGACCGGCGATCGCAGCATCACCCAGTTCATCAGGTCGATCTCGGTGTTCTTGCTCAGTGCCTCATGGATCGCTCCGCTGAGAATCTGTCCGGTCCCGGCCCTCTCCCGGCGGAAGAGTGCCCCCAGGATCGCCATGAGCATGTTCTCCCCAGTGACGTGGTAGGCGTGCCACATCTGCGGGGCGATGGGCGGCAGGTCGTACTCTCCGTCCGGACGCGGGTCGTAGCCGCAGTTCATGACCTGCCCGCCGAGAGCCAGATGGATGAGATCCGACCCTACGTAGTCCGCCCAGGGTCCTTCGTCGCCGAACGGCGTCACGCGCGCCACCACGAGACGCGGGAACGAAGCGCGCAGACGGGCATCCCCCCAGCCGGCGCCGCTGAGGTCGCGGGCGGTCTCAGACGTCAGCAGCACATCGGCATCGCGGAGCAGTTCCTCGAGCTGCTCCCGGTCTGCATTCGAGCGCGGGTCGAGCGCGATCGAGCGCTTGCCCCGGTTGTACTGCCAGAAGTAGAGAGAACGATCCGGCCCGGGCCGGTCCTCGAGGAAGGGCCCGATGCGGCGGGTCGGCGACCCCCCGATGGGCTCGAGCTTGATGACTTCGGCGCCGAGTCCGGCGAGCACCATCCCGACGTACTCCGCGCGTTCGTCGGCCCACTCGATGACACGCACCCCATCCAGCAGGTGGGGGGTCGCGGTGCCGTGGGCGTCCACGCGGGTCCTCTCTCGTTGAGGAGCAGTGGTGTATCGTATCACTTACACGTGTAAGTGATGGAGCTAAGTTTATGCACGGACGGACCCCAGGCGCAAGCGGACGGTCCCGGCATCCCGCAACGCATGAGTGACCACGACCCTCGGCCGGCGCTGCGCAGAACGACCTCGCCTGCCGCCATCACCGCCGTGCTGGCGTTCGCCGGGATGGGGGCCTCCTTCTTACAGACGGTCGTCATCCCGATCCAGGGGGACCTGCCCCGCCTCGTTCACGCCCCCGCGTCCGACACCGCATGGGTGCTGACCATCACCCTCCTGGTGTCCTCCGTCTGCACCCCGATCTCCGGCCGGCTCGGCGACATGCTGGGCAAGCGGCGCGTCGCGCTCGCCGTCTGCGGTGTGCTGGTGTTCGGGTCCATCGTCTGCGCATCGTCTCAGAGCGTGCTGCCCCTGATTATCGGCAGGGCCCTGCACGGGATGGGTCTTGCCGTCATTCCTCTCGGCATCTCGATCCTCCGCGACGTGATCCCGCCGAACCGGCTCGGCACCTCGATCGCCATCGTGAGCGCGACACTGGGAGTCGGAATGGCGGTCGGCCTTCCGATCGGCGCCGTCATTACTTACGCTGTCGACTGGCATCTCCTGTTCTGGATCGCTGCGGTGGTCTCGGCGAGCGCGTTCGTCCTGATCGTGACGGTCGTCCCCCCGAGCACCCTGCGCAGCGCGGGGCGGTTCGACGCCGTGGGCGCCGTCGGACTCGCCATCGGACTCGTCCCGATCCTGGTTGCGATCTCCCGGAGCGTGGAATGGGGATGGTCGTCGCCGGTGACCACCGGCCTGCTGGTGTTCGGGGCCTCCGCGCTCGTGCTCTGGGCATGGCATGAGTTGCGCACGACCTCACCACTCGTCGACCTCCGCGTGACGGCGAGGCCCACCGTGCTGCTGACGGATGCCGCCTCCCTCACGATGGGGATCTCCCTGTTCGCGTCCCAGGTGGCGTTGCCCCAGCTGCTGGAGTTGCCGGCAACGACCGGAGTGGGGTCGGGCCTCGGGCTGCTCGCCGCGAGCCTGGTTCTGATGCCGTCCGGCGTCGCCATGATGGCGATGTCGCCGATCGCCGGACGTCTGGAGCGCTCGATCGGCCCCCGAGCACTGTTGGTCGCGGGTGCAGCGATCATCGCCGCTGCGTACCTGGCCTCGCTGCTGATCCCCTTGACCGTCGCGGCCGTGCTGTTCGTGAACGTCGCGTTCGGCGTGGGGATCGGTCTCGGCTACGCGGCGATGCCCACGATCATCATGCGCTCGGTTCCCTGGGACGAGACAGCCGCGGCCAACGGCGTCAACACCGTGATGCGCGCGCTGGGCAATAGCATCGCCGCGGCCGCCGTCGGATCGATCCTCGCCGCAGGAGGCGGCGCAGGCGCGGCGACGCCCTCCGCCGCCGACTTCCACGCCGCGCTCTTGTTCGGCTTCATCGCGTCGGTGGTCTGCCTGGGCGTCTCGATCGCCGTGCCGCGGGCGACCACCCGGCCGGGCGAGCGTCCCGCGCTCGCGCTGGACACGGAGTGAGCGGTCAGGCGCTCGTGCGAGGCATCAGGCGGATGATGTCGTGCGAGATCTCGGGCGCCGGCCGGTCATCGAGCAGGGCCTCGACTGCGGCGACGATCTGGGTGCTCCAGGCATCGACTTCGATCCGAACCGTGGTGAGGCCGGCCGCTGCCGCCGGGACGTCATCGACGCCGATCACCGCGAGGTCGCGGCCAGGAGTGATCCCCATTGCGGCCATCCAGGCCATCATCACGAGAGCGATGTCGTCGTCCTGGGCGGCGATGGCGGTCAGCCCACGCGCCTGGCACTCCTCGATCGCCCGGCGGGCCGTCTGCGCGTCACTCGGGTCGACCTCCAGCACCTCGGCAGGTTCCACACCATGCCGTCGGAGGGCCGCCTGAAAGCCAGTGAGCCGGTCCGTGGCGACCAGGTTGGTCTTCGAAGTGACGGCGAGCGCGTAGGCGAGGCGGGTGTGGCCGCGCTCGACGAGGTAGTCGGCCTGAATCTCACCGACCTTCACGTTGGGCACCATGCCCTGAAGCGGGAGGAACTTCTCGCTGGAGACCTCGATCAGGGCCTCTTCAGGAATGGTCAGCCCGCCGAGCGCCAGGACGAGTGATGGCGTGACGAGCTGCCACAGCTCCGGCACCGACCGGAGCTTGGAGTCGTAGCGATCGATCAGCACGATCATGCCGCGCGTCGCGAGCGCGACGTCCAGAGCGTCGAGGAGGTTGCGGGCGATCCAGCTCAGGTCGAAGTCGCGCACCAGCACCAGCACGATGTCGCTTCGTCCGCGGCGAAGGGACCGGGCGGGAGCATTCGGAACGTGCCCCAACTCCTCCGCCGCCTTGAGAACGCGCTGACGTGTCGCCTCGGAGATCGTCTCGCTCTCCACGGCATTGAGCACGTAACTGACCGTGGCACGGGACACGCCCGCCGCCCGGGCGACATCGCTGCTCGTGACCCTCCGCGCCGAACGGAGGGAGTCGTCGCCGGCACCACGATCGTGGCTCTTGATCGTCATCGGGACCCTTCCACGCGGCGATACGCGCCATATGGCAAGAGTCTCGTACGTTCCCGCCCCGCAAGCAAAGCCGTGCCGTTCGTCACAGCAGCTCGTCGGGAATGTCGGCGACCACCGCTAGCAGGCGGTCGAGCAGCGGCTTCTCCTCGGCCGTCAACGGAGTGAACGGCGCACGGCATGCCGCGTTCTCGATGAGCCCACGGGCGGCCATGGCCGCCTTGGTCCCCCGGATGCTGGCGAAGCTGCCGTTGCCCGCCGAATACAAGCGTACGACGTGCGCGAACGCGTCGGCGGCGGCCGTGAGATCGCCGGACTCGTACAGCGCCGTGACGGAGCGGCACAGACGGGGAGCGAGGTTCCCCTCCCCCGTCAAGTAGCCTGTGCCGCCGAGCGCCATGCAGGCGAACGCCTGCTGGGTCGCTCCGATGTGTACCTCCAGCCGGGGATCGAGCTCATCGACGATCCGCGTCAGATAGGAGATGTCCGAATGCGTGCAGTTGATGCCGATCACCTGAGGGTAGTCGGCCACCAGGCGTTCGAGCATCGGGAGGGGGATCCGGTAGCCGGCCGACTCGTGCGTCGCGATCACGAACCGGGTGTCGACGGCGTCGAACACATCCCGGTAGAACTTCTCGAGTTCGGCGTCGGTCGGCAGCACGCCGTGGCCCATGTCGATGCTGTAGATCTGCACCGCGTCCACCCCGGCGCGGGCGGCCCGCCGGGCGAGCCCGATCATGTCGGCGGCGTTGTGCGACTCCCAGCCGGCGGCGCGGACCGGCACGGTGCCGTGCAGCTCCTCGACCGACGCCTCGAGGATCTGGTCCACCTCGGCGTCGGAGAGTGAGTACGCCTCCGAACTCCCGCTTCCCGCGACGTAGACACCCATGTCGGCGTCGCGCATGCGCCCCAGATGCCGTCGATACGCGTCGAGGTCGACGCGTCCGTCTTCGGCAAAGGGCGTGATGGTGACCGTGAACGTCGTCTTCGGGTGGGTTCGCAGCATGGGTTGTCTATTCCTCTCGTGAAGAGGCCGCCGTCATGGCGGCTTCCCGGGCGGCCGCCCGCCCGGCGAGGCGGCCCATCGTCAGGATCGGCCCGGTCTTGCGGTGCGCACGCCGGAATCCGACGAAGGCGGACACCTCGCCTGCGGCGTACAGACCCTCGATCACGGGCTCCTCGTCGATGCCGAGCGCCGTAGCGCCGTCCCACATCGCCGCCTGGTCGAGCACTTGGCCGCGGGAGTTGATGCGGAGTCCTCCGGCCGGCGTGTGGCGGATCAGGTTCAGCTTGGCGGCGAAGTACGGCGCGTTGGAGATCGGCGATAAAGGGCCGGATTTGCCGAAGTCCTCGTCCCGTTCGCGCGCGACCGAGCCGTTGTACCGCTCGATCGTCTCGAGCAGAACCGTGGGATCCATCCGGATCGACACGGCGATGTCCTCGATCGTGTCGGCGACCGCGACGCTGTCCGGATGAAGGCCGCGTCCGCTCATCGGCTGCGGATCGGCCATCTGGTCGACCGGCCATCCGAGCGCGGCGGCGGTCTCGGCATCCGCTAGCGCCCAGACGTTCTTGGGGTTCGGCAAGCTGAGGAAGGCGCGCATGAACGGCTCCTCGGGGTACTCGGCGGGGGGAAGGCCCCCGACATCCCGGATCAGCTCGGGGCTCACGCGTGTCGCGAGACTCTCATCGACGAAGCGCCGCCCGTCCCTGACCAGGATGAGGCGCTGATACGCACCTCGCCGCGCGAGCACGGGCACCCCGGTCGCGCGTCCGATCGAGGGATCGCCGGCGATCGCGGACAGCGACAGGCTGTACCAGTGGGTCCCGTATTTGATCGGGAGGAACGAGACGAACGACATGTCGCTCAGACCGGCGCCGATCGCCTGCCCGGCGATCAGCCCGTCGCCCATCGCCCGCATGTAGGGCAGCCCGTCGGAGTAGACGGCGTCGTTGACCAGACGGGGATCCCACGCCTTCACCAGCGCCTCGTTCGTCGTGCCGCCTCCACTGGCCAGGATCACGGCGCGGTGAGCGCGGATAGTCACGGGTCCGTTCGGTGTGTCGGCCTGGAGGCCGATCACCCTGCCGCTCACATCGCGGAAGAGCCGTCGCATCCGGTGCTGGAGGAGCACGGTGATGTCGCGAGCCGCGACGGCTTTCTCCAACACAACCGTGAGCGCGTGACCGTTCTGACCTGCCGGCACGCCGCCCGGGTAGTAGCCGGTGGGCGATACCGCGGCGATGTGGGTGCGTGGCACGAACCGGTCACCGTTCACGCCCGTTCCGAAGTTGCCGTCCTGCACCTCGTCGGACCAGGTCAACCCCAGATCCTCCAACCAGCGGCACGTCTCCGCCCCGGCTTCGACGTAGGCGCGGACGATTTTGGGCACAGCCCGGAACTCGCTCATCCGCAACTCGTCCTCGACGCCCCAGTCGACGTGGTCCTCGATGCCGGCGCGGGCCTGAACGTGCGTTCCGCAGAAGAACATCGATCCGCCCGAACCGCGCATCAGGCCGCCGAGGAAGTCGTTCTCCTCGATCACCACCGTCTCGGCGCCCTCGTCGTGCGCCGAGATCGCGGCAGGAAGGCCCGCGTTGCCGCCCCCGACGACGAGGACGTCGCACTCGCGGTCCCAGGTCGCCGGGATGGCCGGGGCGCTCACGCGCGTCGGGCGCCGAAGATCGCGGCCGGGTTCCCGGTCATCATCAACTCGATGTCGGATTCCGAGACCCCGTGCTCGCGCAGCCCGGGCAGCACCACCGTCGGGATGTGACCGAAGTACCAGGTCTCCATCGAGTCCTCGGGCATGATGTCGCCGCCGCAATTGCGATCATGCGACAAGACCATGCGCGAGGCATAGCCGCGGGCGCAGAGCTCGGCGATCGTCGCGAGACGGCGTTCCAAGCTCGTCATCTGGTAGTCCGCGAAGCGGTCCATGCCGAGGTACGAACCGGCGTCGAGCAAGCGCTGCAGATAGTCCAGATCGGTGCTCTCCCCGGAGTGCCCGATGATGACGCGCGAGAGGTCGACGCCCTCCTGGCGGAAGATCCGTTGCTGCAACAGGCCGGTCTCGAGAATCGCGTTCGTGTGCGTCGTGATGGGGACGTCGGTGCGCAGCTGGGCCCGAGCGGCGGAACGCAGCATGATGTCGACGTCGTGCGTCACGCCCTCTCTGTCCGTGACGCACTTGATCGCCGCAGCGCGGATACCGGTGCGCCCGATGCCTTCCTCGATCTCGCGAACGAAGAAGTCCTCGACGAATGACGGGCCCTGCAGCGGCAACTGCCGTTGGAAGTACGTTGGCATGCAGCAACTGGCGTAGATCCCGGTCGCAGCGATGATGTTCACCCCGGTCGCCTCGGCGATCCGCGCGACCCGGCGCACGTCGCGTCCGAGGCCGACGACCGTGAGGTCGACAATCGAGTCGATCCCTGCCTGCTTGACGCGGCTGATCTTGTCGATCGCCCCCGCGATGAACTCCTCTTCCTCCTCCCAGGGATAGTCGGCCCCGAGGTCGCTGTGGAACGAGAAGATGTGCTCGTGCATCAGGGTGGCACCCAGGGCGCCGATCTGCACCGGACCCAGCACCGTGTCGACGACGTCGGTCATGAGGAGGCTCCGGGAGCGATCGCCCGCCTGTACTGCTCGGCGGCGAAGGCCGTCACGTGGTCGATATCGCAGCTGATCGAGGCGTAGGTGAAACCGCGGGTGAGCGCCCATGCCGCTTCCTCTCCGGAATCGGTGTGGATGCCGACCGCGACACCCGCGTCCGCCGCCGCGGCGAGAATCGTCCCCAGCGCGGCATCGAACTCGGCGTTCGTGCGCCGCTCCGACGACGGGATGATGCCCAGCGAGATCGCCAGATCGTTGGGCCCCACGTAGACGGCATCCAGCCCGGGGGTCGCGCAGATCTCCGACGCATGGGCGAGGCCATCGGCTGTCTCAATCATCACGATGCAGGCGACAGCCGCGTCCGCTTCTCGCAGATCGGGACCGATGCGTAACGACGACCGCGTGGGACCGAAGCTCCGGCGGCCGATCGGAGGGTACCGACAGGCCACCACCGCGGCCGCGGCCTCCTCAGCGGAATCCACCAGGGGGACGATCACTCCGCGAGCGCCCGCGTCCAGCGCTCGGCCGATCGCGCTCGCGTCGTGCCCTGGAACGCGCACCACCGCGGCGCCTCCCGCGGCGTCGACTGCCACGATCCCGTGCAGCGTGGAGGTGTAGTCCAGCAGGCCGTGCTGCATGTCGAGGCACACGTAGTCATACCCCAGTCCGCCAACCCGTTCCGCGATGGCGGCGCTTTCGGAGACCACCCAGTAGCCCACCATCGGCTCACGCGCCCGAAGCCGCTGAGCGAAGTCGGCGGGAACCCGCACGGCCTTCACAGGTGGGGACCCGCGACGAGAGTCCGCACTCGGAAGAGGGTGCTCGCGCCGCAGAGGTAGATCGTCTTCAGGTCGTCATCGCCCCAGGTGAAATTTGCGATACCGAGGGGCGTCTTCACGACACCGAGCGACTCCCCTTCCGAGGAGAAGACGTGGAGGCCGCCCGGTCCGGTGCAGAAGACGTTGCCGACCGTGTCGATCTTCATGCCGTCGGGCGACCCCGCGCCTTCGCCGACCACCTCGGCGAAGATCCGACCGTCACTCGCGACGCCGTCGGACAGGGTGAAGGCCTTGATGTGATTCCGCGCCGTGTCGTTGACGTAGAGGATCGACTCGTCCTGCGAGACGCAGAGCCCGTTGGGCTGCTCGAATCCATCCGCGACGCGGCGGACGACCCCGTCATCGGGATCGACCGCGTAGACCGCGCGGACGTCCTGTGACTCCGGCCGCTCGACGCCGAAGTACGCCTCGCGGCCGAAGGTCGGGTCGCTGAACATAACGGTCCCGTCCGACAGAACGATCACGTCGTTGGGAGCATTGAGTTCGCGCCCGTCGAAATGCGATGCGAGCACGGTCAGGCTTCCGTCCGTCTCCTGCCGCACGACCCGGCTGGTCGCGTGCTCGCAGGTCACGAGGCGCCCCTGCCGGTCCAGGGTGCTTCCGTTGCCCATGTTGCTTGGCTTGCGGTAGGGAGCGATCTTCTTGTCGGCATCCAGGAGGTACATCGCGTCGCCCGCGATGTCGCTGAAGACCATGGTGCCGCTGTCCGCTCGCCATACGGGGCCCTCGATGAACTCGAAGCCGTCCTGGACGACTTCGACGCTCACCTCCCCGAACAGCTCGTGGAACCGCGGGTCCCGGACCTCGATATCGGTGCTCATCGTGCATACCCCCAGAACGGTTCGGCATTGGTGTCGGAAATGGCGACGAAAGCCTGCTGGTCACCCTGAAGTGCCTCGCGGAGCTCGCCGACCGGGTGCGGGGATGCGCTCAGGAAGGAGCAGTCCGAGCCGATCAGCACGTTCTCCGTGCCGGCGCGTTCGATGAGGAACCGGAGGATCTCGGGATCGTGGAGGTGCGAGTCGAACTTGATCTGGCCGACGAAGCCCCACGGATCCGCCGGAGCCCCTGCCAGTTCGGCGACGAACGACGAGTAGTGACGCAGCCGGCCGGCGATGTAGGGGAAGTAGCCGCCCCCGAGTGCCGCCACGATCTTGACCCGTTTGTGATGCGTCAGGATGCCGCCGGCGATCAGCCGCTGCAGAGCGTTCGTGATCTCGTAGGGCAACCCCAGCACCCCGTCGAGCCCGAGGCCTTGGGTGCGCGGCTCGGACGACTCATACGCGGGGTGCAGGAACACCGGCAGATCGAGCGGGCCGATGGTGTCCCAGAGGACCTCGTAGGCCGGATCGTCCATCATCCGGCCCCGTGCCGAGGTGCCCAGCTCGACACCGCAGGCGCCTGCATCCACCGCCGCGGTCAGAACTTCCGCGGCCGTCTCGGGGAATCCGAGCGGGACGTGCGCCATCCAGCGCAGCCGATCCTCGTGGCCGGCGCAGAACTCCGCCATGGCGGCGTTGGCCACTTCGGCGACCTTCTGCTGCTTGTCCAACGGGAGGTCGTAGAAGAACAGGGGCTTCGGAGCCACCGAGAGCACCGCGCGGTCCAGCTCCTTCTCGTCCATCTCGCGGAGCTTCGCGTCGACCGAGTGCCAGGCGTCGACCAAGGGGAATGGTCCCTGATTGGTCGACGTCCAGACGCCGTCGGTGACTTTGACCCCGTACGCGGAGTCGTTGACCACCAGGTCGAGGACCGCTTTGGGGATGACGTGATTGTGGATGTCGGTCGTGGGCATCAGTTGGCCTGGCTGCTTTCCCACCACGGGAGGATGACCCTCCGCAGCGCGGTCGCACCGAGCACGAGCGCGACACCCACGATGGCGACGATGAGCACGATCGCCAGCAGCAGGCTCGAGTTCGAGTTGTTGAGTGCGAGCAGCATCTGATAGCCGAGCCCCGATCCTCCGAGGATGATCTCGGCCGTGACCGTTGCCGTGAGGCCGAACGCGATCGCGTTGGGGAGCGCCGCCAGAGTCCAGCCGATCGCGTACGGCGAACGCACCCGGAGCATCACGCGGACCTTCGTCGCGCCGAGCAGTTCGGCGTTCTGGATCATCTCCCTAGGCACCGACGATGCGCCCTCCGTCGCGTTGTAGAACGCCAGGAAGAACACCGAGATGAACGACGTCACGATCGCCGCGAAGACGGCCTCATGCACGATGAGGATGATGATCGGGATGACGGCGACCTTCGGCACCGCGTTCACGACGACCAGGAACGGCCGGGTGATGTCGGCCAGCATCCGCCAGTTGCTGACAGCGATGCCAGCGACGGTCCCGACGATCATCGCGGACAGAGTCCCAGCCAATGCGGTGAGGATCGTCTGAGCGAACGGCCCCCAGATCTGTGTCGCCCCCTGTGCACCCGTTGTCAGGTAGCCCAGTTGCTGCGCGACCATTGTCGGAGAGCTGATGAAGAAGGTGTTGAGCCACGGGAACGGGCCCTGGATGCCGGGCACGCCGGGCAGGAACTGCCACCCGAGGATGAGGATGACCACGATCCCGAGCTGGATGGCACGGACGACCAGGGTCCGCTTCGCCTTTCGCCGGGCGATGGCGCGCACGGCCTGCTGCTCCGACGGGGTCGCGGGGACCTGGCCGACGGCCGTTGTGGCCACCGACGATGTCGCCGAGCCGAGCTCGGGCGCCGCGTCTGTGATGTGTGGGGTCGCCATCAGGATCCAATCTCCGACCAGAGCTCGTGCCAGAGCTCGCTGTAGAGTTCGCTGTATTCGGGGGTCTCGCGGATCGTCCGCAGATCGCGATCGTGCCCGAAGCCGATCGGGACCACCTTGCGGATCGATCCGGGCCGCTTTGTCATCACGATGACCCGATCGGAAACCGAGATCGCCTCCCCGAGGTCATGCGTGACGAGCAGGACCGAGACCTTGGCCTCGTAGACCAGACGCAAGACGTCGACCAGCAACTCGATGCGGGTCGGTTCGTCCAGGGCGCTGAACGGTTCGTCGAGTAGCAGGACCCCGGGATCGACCGACAGGCCGATCAGCAGCGCGAGGCGGCGGCGCATGCCACCGGACAATGCGCCCGGGTAGCTCTTGGCGAACCCCTCCAGCTTGCCGAGTCGGAGGAGCTCGTCGACCCGCGCCTCGCGCTCGGCCTTCGGGACGCCTCTGTTCTCCATGCCGAACTGCAGGTTCTTCGAGACCGTCCGCCAGGGGAACACGGTGTCCCGCTGGAAGACCATGGAGAGCCGCTGCCCGCGCCCGGTCACGGGCAGCAGCTCCTCGTTCCACGTGATGGTGCCGTGGGTGGGCTGGGCGAGGTCTGCCACGAGGGACAGAAGGGTGGACTTGCCGCAACCGCTCGGACCGACGACCGACACGACCTCACCGGGTCGGATGTCGAGATCGACGTCGCTGACGGCACGAAGGCCCGAGGGGTAGGAGTAGCCCAGGTTCCGCGCTCGGAAGAGCGGCTCCACCTCTTCGGCTACGGCAAGCGCGTTCACTTCGAGTGCTTCGCGAGGTAGGCGTTCACCGAGGTGGTCGCGTCGTTCCAGTAGGACATGTCAACGCCCTCCTTGTAGCTGAAGCCGGGAGCGCCGACCTTGTAGGGGGTCCCCGGGTTGATGCCGATCTTGATCCAGCTCTTCAGCGTGGTGTCCCACTGAGTCGACGTGATCTTGCCCTGGTTCGGCGGCTCGAATCCGATATACGACTCCTCGACCTGCGTGATCAGCTGGTCGGTCGGGATGACCGACGGCGCGAAGTTGGCGTTCTTCGCAAGCACGGCCGCGATCTGCTTCGAGGTCTCCTTCGACATCAGCTGGTCGGCGATCCGGCATCCTGCCACGAGGCGGGTGACCGCGGTGGCGTTCTGCTTGATGGTGCTCGACAGACCCCAGAAGGTGGAGTTGATCTGGCTGGTCCCGCCGTTGAGCTTGGTCGACAGGGCCGACTTGGCGCTCAGGATCTGCTTCAGAATGCCCTGCGAGATCTGCGGGCCGAACACCGGCGGAAACACCGCCGCTGCAATCTTGCCGTTCACCAGGTTGGCGGTCAGTGTGTTCTGATCCGGCTGCACCACGAGGTTCAAGGCCTTGCCACCCTGCGACACGATGTACCGCGAGTAGAGGGTGCCACCGGCGAAGCTGTAGCCGGAGGTCCCGACGACGCCGACCGTGGCGCCCGACAGGTCCATGAGTGTCTTGTAGGGCGAGCCGACCTTCACGGTGACAGCGTCCGATGGGTTCCCGACGGTCTGGGCGAGCACCTGGGAGATCTGCCGCCCCGCCTGCATCGCCGGATAGGCCTGGGTGATCGTGTTCGCGCCGATGACGAAGTTGCCGGCGGCGGCCAGTGCGGGCTCGTTCGAACCCTGGGGCGAGATGGTGAGGTCGAGGCCGAGCTCTTTGTAGATACCCGACTCGATCGCGTAGAAGACACACGGCTGGCCGGCACTGGGCGCGGCCATCGCGAGCGTCAGTTTGACCGGGGTGACCGGTCCTCCCGAGGTGCTGGCGGTGGGTGCTGCGGTTCCGCCGCTGCTGCACGCCGCGAGCGAGAGAACTGCTGCCGCCGCAATGACGGCTGCGGCTGCGGCTTTCCGGGTGATGACCGGCCGTGCCGATCGCATGGATTTCATCGTGACTCCTTTGTCGGTGCTGCGATAAATGAAGCTTACACGTGTAAGTGAAAAGACGCACGTGCTTCTTCGATTGCGCGGTGTCCGGATGATGCTGCCTCGTTCCACCGTTGAGACGACACCCTCACATGCAATAGCGATGGTGTCAACTGTGAGAATATTTCCCGAGTTCACTGGACCTTACTCGTGTAAGCTCACCTCGATCCACGCCGAGGTGAGGAGAGCTTCTGTGATCGATGTCTTCGACTACCGGACCGACGCGGCGCGCAACGTGGTCGTCCGGCCCGAACTGCGAGGCCGATTCCTCTGGCTGCAGCCCCAGCCGGCACCGCCTCAGCACAGCCATGACGTCGCAGGCGAAGCATTCCTCGTGCTCGAGGGTCGGTGCGAGTTCCTGGTCGCCGATGAATCCGTCATCTGCGGTCCCGGCCAGCTGATCTACGTCGACAAGGGTGTTCGCCACTCCATGCACGCGATCGATGGCCCCTGCGCGATGTACCTGAGCGTGACGCCGCACGTCGAGCCGACGCACACCTTCTACGACCTCGAAGGAGAGCGCACTGCCGTCCGCTATGACGCGTGGCGCGGGGCGCGCTACCCGGACGGATCCGCCGCGCCCGGCCGCGTCGCGGAGGACCCTCGGTTCGACGACGGCACTCTCGCCGAGGATTTCGCCGGCGCCATGTCCCGCCTTGCCGCCGCCGCGGCATCGGCGGAGGAGAGCGCGCGACGCTACGCCGATGCTGTGCGCCACGCCGGCGTGGGCCCCGCGGCGGTCCGCGCCGCCACCGACGCCGCCTGGCTCCAGGTCAGGTCGCTGCTGCTCCGCGTCTCGGACGCGGAGGCCGCGTGGAACGAGACGGCCGCACATGCCATGGACGGCGCCTCCGGCGCCGATGAAAGGACGACATCATGACCCGAGTTGGACGCTCCGATCTCGACATCTTCCCGCTCGTCCTGGGCGGGAACACCTTCGGCTGGACATCGGACGAGGCGGGCTCGTGGGCCGTGCTCGACGCCTTCGTCGAGCAGGGCGGCAACGCGATCGACAGCGCAGACGGGTACTCGTCCTGGGCGCCGGGGAATAGCGGTGGGGAGTCCGAGACGATCATCGGCAGCTGGATGGCCGAGCGCGGCAACCGCGATCAGGTGGTCATCGGCACGAAGGTGAGTCGTCATCCGGACTTCTTGGGGCTGGCTCCCGACACCATCCGCGCCGGTGCAGATGCGTCGCTGAAGCGGCTCCAGACCGACTACATCGATCTGTACTTCGCGCACCGCGACGACCCGACCGTTCCCCTCGTCGACACGGTGGCCGCCTTCGAGGAGCTGCGGGCGACGGGCAAGATCCGCAACGTCGCCGTCTCGAACTACTCGGGCGAGCGGATTTCGGAGTGGATCTCGATCGCCCGGAGCAACGGCTGGCCGCTGCCGGTCGCGGTTCAACCGCACTACAACCTCGTGCACCGGCAGCCCTTCGAGAGCGAGATCGCGCCGATCCTCCACGCCGACGGATTGGTGGCGACTCCCTACTTCGCTCTCGCGAGCGGCTTTCTGACGGGCAAGTACCGCGTTCCCGCGGATGTCGAGGCGGCCACCAGGGCGGACATGGTCGGGCCGTTCTTCTCGGACGACGGGCTCGTCGTCGTCGACGCTCTGGCGCGGGTGGCGCAGGAGCACGACTCCGCGATCGCGACCGTCGCGCTGGCCTGGCTCACGAGCCGTCCTGGGGTCGTCGCGCCGATCGCCAGCGCGCGCACGCCCGACCAGCTCCCTGATTTGATGCGCTCCGCGGACCTCCGGCTGACCGCCGACGACATCGCCGCCCTCGACGAGGCCTCCGCCCCCTTCGCCGCGTGAACAACAACACCGTCACCCGCGTTCCCCCGTCGACCGTATTCGGGATGTCCATCGGGGGTGGGAGCGAGGATGAGCGGAGAGGGCTGAGTTCTTCGCAGGCGACCTGCGAGGAGGGATGACATGAGGCACCGCAGACTCGGCGACCGGACGGTCAGCGCGATCGGACTCGGTGCCATGCCGATGACCAAGCCGGGCCGGGATGAGGCCGGCGGGATCGCTACGATCCATGCCGCCCTCGATGTGGGAATCACCTTCATCGACACGGCCGACGCCTACCATTCCGTTCCTGGCGCAGCCGGTCTCAACGAGCTCCTGATCGCGGCGGCACTGCGGTCGTACGAGGGGGACACCTCCCAGCTCGTGATCGCGACCAAAGGAGGGAGCCTGAACCCGGGCATCCCCGGTGCCGACTGGGCTCACTGCGGACGCGCCGACTACCTCAAGTGGGCGGCTCACGCCTCGGCTCGTCGGCTGGGCGTCGAGACGATCGCGCTGTACCAGCATCACCGGCCGGATCCGCGCGTCGACTACGAGGAGTCAATCGAGGCGCTCTGCGAGTTGCTGGACGAGGGCCTCATCAGCATGGCCGGGATCTCGAACGCGAGCACGGCGCAGATCTCCCTCGCCCACGGCATCCTCGGAGACGCTCTGGTCTCGGTGCAGAACCGGTTCTCGCCCACCGTGCGAGAATCCGAACCGCAACTGCGCCTGTGCGCCGAGCTCGGGATCGCTTTCCTGCCGTGGAGCCCGCTGGGCGGCATCGGCAACGCCGACGATCTCGGAGGAGCCGGCGGCCGATTCGCCGACGTGGCGCGAGCGCATGGGGTTTCACCGCAGCAGGTCTGTTTGGCGTGGGAGCTCGCACTCGCACCGACGGTGATTCCGATCCCCGGAGCCTCGCGACCGGCGAGCATGCTCGATTCGGTCGGCGCCGTCGACCTGCAACTCGACGACAATGAGATCGCGGAGCTCTCGGCGGCGGTAGCAGATCACGGTGAGTGATTCAAGCGTCCTGGCCCAGCCACGGGCCTCGACCGCGTGGTCGCCGCCACGGGGGCATCCCGGGCCGCGAGGGCTTAGCCGTCTGGCGCAACAAGCTCTTCGTGGCGATCGTCCAGAACGCCGCGGATCCCGCTTCCTGCTACCCCTGAGCGCACGAGGACCATGGGCAGCGACGTCAGGATCTGACTAAGGTCACCATGGAGTAAAGAGCCACCTGTCAGAATCGAACTGACGACCTATTCATTACGAGTGAATCGCTCTACCAACTGAGCTAAGGCGGCGGGGCGCTGGCCGACTCTCGCGAGCGGCGCAGCGCCGGGGAAAAGCATAACCGATCGAGCGGATGCATCGACTCAGCGGCTGAGCTCGCCGATCACGTCGGCCAGCTCGACGAAGGAGTCGCGCATCCGGTCGACAATCGTGTCGACGGCGTCCGGATCGGCCGCCCACGTCGCCCAGGCGTGGTGCATGGCGGCCAGCGAGACGATGGTGACGAGCTGGGCGCGGCTCTCGAGGCGCTGCGGCTCCGCGGCGAGCGCCGGATCCTGCACGGCAAGCCGCCTGGCGACGATCGCGACGAGCTCGCGCTGGAAGTCCTGGAAGGTCTGCATCCGCATCACGGTCAGGTGCGGATAGTCGCTCACCAGTGAGCGACGGAGGGCGATGACCTCCTGATCCTGCAGCGCTTCGCTGGCGGCGGCCGTCATCATGCGGCCGAGATCGTCGAGCAGACCGCCGTGGCCGTCGACGAACTCCTCGATGTCGGCAGCCGTGGGATGCGTCGGTCCCTCGCCGACGAGAGCAGCCTCCTTCGAGGGGAAGTAGTTGAAGAAGGTGCGGGGAGAGATGTCGGCATCGTGGCTGATGTCGTCGATCGTGACGCTCTCGAGTCCACGGTCCTTCACGAGGCGGAGGGCGGCCAGCTGGATCGCCCGACGGGTCGCCAGGCGCTTGCGCTCGCGCAGGCCCAGCTCGGCGGCATCCGTCATGCGGTCATTCTTGCATGGAGTGCAAAACGTCTCCGGATGGACCCTCAGCACATCGGATCCTTCGCCGGCACCGTGCCCTTCACGAAGTAATCGTCGACCGCGTTGTTCACGCACGAGTTGGACTTGTTGTAGGCCGTGTGACCCTCGCCGTGATAGGTGATGAGGTGGCCGTGCTGCAGTTCCTTCGCCAGGTTCTGCGCCCACACATACGGCGTCGCCGGGTCGTTGGTGGTGCCGACCACCAGGATGTCGCTCGACCCGGCGGCCGTGATCGGGCCGCGAACGCGGGTGGCTGCGAACGGCCATTTCGCGCAGCTGGTGCCACCCCAGGCCATGCGCGGACCGAAGATCGGAGCATCTTTGTCGAGCTGGGCGGCCTCGGAACGCATCGTCGCGATGGAGCTGTCGCTCACGTAGTCGAGACAGTTGATCGCGACGAAGGCCTCGGTCGAGTTCGAGGCGTAGCTGCCGTCCTGGTTGCGGTCGTTGTAGCTGTCGGCGAGGAGGAACGCCGTCGTGGTCTCACCCGCGCGCACCTCGTCGAACAGCTTGTTGAGGTACGGCCAGTTGTCCTTGTTGTAGAGCGGCAGGATGATCGCCACGAACATCGTGTTCGCACCCAGCTGGCGGCCATCCGAGTTGGTGAGCGGGCTGGCCTGTAGTTGGTCGAGGAGCTGCCCGATCTGGGTCATCGCTCCGTCGACCGTGCCCGTGAACGGGCAGTCCGTGCTGCCGATGCAGCTCTTGAGCCACGCGCGCATGGCGCTCTCGAATCCCTTGGCCTGGATGTCGGTCACCGTGAAGTCGGTCGTGGCCGGGTCGAGTGCGCCGTCGAGAACGAGCCGGCCGGTCTTCTTCGGGTAGAGCTCGGCGTAGGTGGCGCCGAGCAGGGTGCCGTAGGAGTAGCCGAGGTAGTTGAGCTTCTTGTCGCCCAGCACGGCGCGCAGGAGGTCGAGGTCGCGAGCGGCGCTGTTGGTGTCCACGTACTGCAGCAGGGCGCCCGTGTGGTCGAGGCAGTCCTGGCCGAACTCGGCGTTCTCCTGCTCGGCATCCGCGATCCACGAGTCGGAGCCGGGGGTCCCCGGGATGATGTCGTAGTTGAAATGGTCGAGCACGGTCGCCCCGCCGCAGTCGATCGCCGTCGAATGACCGACCCCGCGCGGATCGAATCCCACGATGTCGTAGTTGGCGCGGAGCGTGGCGTCGACTGCGTAGTTCAGGCTGTCACGCACGAAGTCGTACCCCGAGGCGCCAGGACCGCCGGGGTTCACGAGCAGGGAGCCGAGCCGGGTGCCGGTCGCCGGCTTGCGGATCAGCGCGAGCTTGATGGTCGCCTGCGACGGGTCCTTCCAGTTCATCGGCGCCGTGACCTCGGTGCATTGGAACCCGGATGAGCAGCTCGACCACTTCAGCACCTGCGAGTAGTACGGCTCGAGGTCGGCGTCCACCTTCTCGCCCGTCGGCTTCGAGGTCGAGCTGGCCGAGGTCGGAGCGCGGAACCACGACACGCATCCCGTGAGCAGCAGTGCCGCCACCGTGACCGTGGCGAGTGCCCCGAGCAGTCGGCGTCGGGACCGCGATGAGCCGCGCGCGGAGCGGAGCGAGGAGGGCATGCGGATCACTGAGGGTCCTTTCGAGATGGTGCAGGAACAGTCTCGGGGTTGCGTACCGCGCTGACCAGTACCGCTTCGAGGGCCAGCGCCGGAGCCACGTTCCCCTCGATGCGCACGCGGGCTTCGGCGATCGCATCGAGCGTCTCGAGGGTTCGCGCCGGGGTGGCGAGCCTGGCCGCGGCGGCGAGCTCCGAGTAGATGGCGAGGTTCACCGGCTCGACCTCGACCCCGAGCTGCAGCAGCAGGATGTCGCGGTACAGCGACAGCAGGTCGACCAGGATGCGGTCCAGCCCATCACGCAGACTCCGGGTGGCGCGGCGCTTCTGGTCCTCCTCCAGCGTCTTGAGCTGGGCGCGGAGCGCCGGAGGGATGGTGCCGCCCGCCTCGATGCCGAGCGAGCGCATGGCGCTCTCGCGCTCCTCGGCGTCCCGCTCCTCGGTGATCGCCTTGGCGTCATCGCCGGCAACGTCGATCAGCTCGGCGGCCGCGATCACGGCACCCGACACGCTCCGGATGCCGAGCGCGAGTTGCAGGGTGCGAGCCCGCCGCGCGCGCGCCTGTTCGTTCGTCGCGAGCCGGTGCGCCATCCCGATGTGGGACTGCGCCTCGCGAGCCGCGCGCAGCGCCTCCGGCAGGCTCACGCCGTCGCGCCGGGAGATGAGCTCGGCGACGTCGTCGACGCCCGGCACGCGCAGCCGTACGCTGCGAACGCGCGAGCGGATCGTGGGGATCAGGTCCGCTTCGGAGGGGGCGCAGAGGATCCACACCGTACGCAACGGCGGCTCTTCGAGCGCCTTGAGGAGCACGTTCGAGGTGCGCTCCGTCATCCGGTCGGCGTCTTCGATGACCATCACCCGGTAGCGCCCGACGCTCGGCGAGTACTGGCTCGAGGCGACCAGCTGGCGCACCTCCTCGATCGAGATGAGCACCCGGTCGGTGCTGAGAACGCCGAGATCCGGATGCGTGCGCGCCACCACCTGCGCCTCGGTCTGCTCTTCGTCACCAGGCCGGGCCAGCAGCGCGGCCGCGAAGGCGTACGCCAACGTGGATCGCCCCGACCCCGGCGGCCCGGTGATCAGCCAGGAGTGGGTGAGCCCGTTGCCGGCGGCCGCCGCACGCATCGTGTCGATCGCGTCGGACTGCCCGATCAGATCGCTCCACGCCATGCCGACGACTCTATGCGAGGGCCGCTGACACGCGGCTGCGGATGCGCGTCGCGAGCTCCTCGACCGGCAGGGTCGCGTCGAGCACGAGGAAGCGCTCCGGCTCGGCGGCCGCGAGCGCGAGGTAGGCGTCGCGCACCCGGGAGTGGAAGTCGGCCGCCTCGGCCTCGAGCCGGTCGTAGCGCGTGCGCGACTCGTCGAGCCGGCTGCGGCCGATGCTCACGTCGAGGTCGAGCAGCACCGTGATGTCGGGCAGCAGTCCTTCGGCCGCCCACAGTGACAGCTCACGGATCTCGCCGGCCTGCAGTTCGCGCCCGACCCCCTGATAGGCCACCGAGGAGTCGAGGTAGCGGTCCTGCAGCACGATGTCGCCGCGCTCGAGCGCTGGCCGCACCAGGGTGCTCACGTGATGGGCGCGGTCGGCGGCGTAGAGCAAGGCCTCGGCCCGCGGCGCGATGTGCCCGCGTCGATGCAGCACGATCTCGCGGATCTCGTCGCCGACCTCGGTGCCACCCGGCTCACGGGTGCGCACCACGGTGCGCCCCTGGCCGATCAGCCACTCCTCGAGCAGCGCCGCCTGGGTCGACTTGCCCGAGCCGTCTCCGCCCTCGAAGGTGAGGAACAGGCCGTCGCTCACCGGCCTCAGCTCTTCTTGGCGGGGGCGCGCTTCGCGGGCGCGCGCTTGGCCTTCGGCTTCGCGGGACCCTTGGCGCGCTTGTCGGCGAGCAACTGAACGGCGCGCTCGAAGTCGAGACCCTCGACGTCTTCGCCGCGCGGGAGTGTCGCGTTGGTGTCGCCATCGGTGACGTAGACGCCGAACCGGCCGTCGCGCACCTTGATGAGCTTGCCGCTGACCGGGTCGGCCTCGAACTCCTTGAGCGAGCTCGACGGACGACGCGCGCCGTACTTGGGCTGCGCGAAGATCTCGAGCACGGCCGGCATCTCGATGTCGAAGATCTGGTCCTCGGTGTCGAGCGAGCGGCTGTCGGTGCCCTTCTTCAGGTACGGGCCGTATCGGCCGTTCTGCGCGGTGATGTTTTCGCCGGTCTCCGGGTCCTGGCCGACCACCCGCGGGAGGTCGAGCAGCCGGAGTGCCGTGGCCAGGTCGATCGTCGCCGGGTCCATGGTCTTGAAGAGGGATGCCGTGCGGGGCTTGGGCGCAGCTGCCGCCTTCTTCTTGACGGGCGCCTTCTTCTTGGGCTTGGCCGGAGTCTCCGTCGTCTCGACGACCTCACCGGTGGCCGGGTCGACGGCGTGCACCGTCTCGGCGACCGTCTCGATCGCCGCGGCCACCTCCGCCGGTGCCTCTGGCTCCGGCTCGAGCTCCGTCACGTACGGGCCGTACCTGCCGTCACGGAAGACGATGGTCTTGCCGTTCGCCGGATTGACGCCCAGTTCACGGTCGGAGTTGACAGGCGCGTCGATCAGCTCGCGCGCCTTCTCGGCGGTGAGCTCGTCGGGGGCCAGGTCCTCGGGGACGTTGACGCGGCGCGGGGTCTCGCCCTCCGCGGCCGGCGCTTCGAGGTAGGGGCCGTACTTGCCGATCCGGAGCGTGATACCGGGGGCGATCGGGATGGAGTTGATCGAGCGCGCGTCGATGTCGCCGAGGTTGTCGATGACTTTGCGCAGGCCGCGCTGCTTGTCGCTGCCGAAGTAGAAGCCGGTCAGCCACTCCACGCGATCGGCGGTGCCGTCGGCGATGAGGTCGAGGTCCTCCTCCATCTCGGCGGTGAAGTCGTAGTCGACCAGGTCGCCGAAATGCTCCTCGAGCAGCCGGACGACGCTGAACGCGATCCAGTTCGGCACCAGAGCGGTGCCGCGCGGCGTGACGTAGCCCCGGTCGATGATCGTGGAGATGATGCTCGCGTAGGTCGACGGGCGGCCGATGCCGAGCTCCTCCAGCGACTTGACCAGGCTGGCCTCGGTGTAACGCGGCGGCGGGCTGGTCTCGTGGCCCTTGGCCTCGACCTCCTGCAGCGCGAGCACCTGGCCTTCGGTCAGCGGCGGCAGACTGGCGTCGGCGTCATCGGGCTTGTCCTCGTTGCGCGCCTCGTCGTGGCCCTCCTCATAGGCGGAGAGGAAGCCGCGGAAGGTGATGACGGTTCCGGATGCGGTGAACTCGGCGGTGCCGGCATCCACCGTCTTGCCGGCGATCGTCACGGAGGCCGTCGAGCCGCGGGCGTCGGCCATCTGCGATGCGACCGTGCGCTTCCAGATCAGGTCGTAGAGCTTGAAGTCGTTACCGCGCAGCACGCTCGAGAGCTCTGACGGCGTCTTGAAGACGTCCCCGGCCGGCCGTACCGCCTCGTGCGCCTCCTGCGCATTCTTGGACTTGCTCGCGTAGACGCGCGGCTTGTCGGGCACCGTCTCGGCGCCGTAGAGCTTGGCGGCCTGGCTGCGCGCCGCGTCGATCGCCTGCTGCGAAAGCGTCGACGAGTCGGTGCGCATGTAGGTGATGTGGCCGTTCTCGTAAAGCCCCTGCGCGACGCTCATCGTCTGGCGCGCCGAGAAGCGGAGCTTGCGCGCCGCCTCTTGCTGGAGGGTCGAGGTGGTGAACGGCGCCGCGGGACGGCGCGTGTAGGGCTTGGACTCCACACTCGTCACGGTGAAGCTGGTGGAGTCGAGGCGCAGCGCGGCGGCCAGGGTCTCGGCGGCCGCCTCGTCGAGTGCGACGGTCCCGCCGCTGCCGCTGCCGGTCAGGGTGCCGCGATCGTCGAAGTCGCGACCGGATGCCACCCGCTTGCCGTCGAGACGGGCGAGCTTGGCGTCGAACGTCGTGGAGCTCGGCGCGCCCGATGCGGCGTTCAGCGTCGCGATCAGGTCCCAGTAGGACGCCGACACGAAGGCGAGCCGCTCCCGCTCGCGGTCGACGACCAGGCGGGTCGCGGCGGACTGCACGCGCCCGGCCGAGAGGCCCGGCCCGACCTTGCGCCACAGCACGGGCGAGACCTCGAAGCCGTAGAGGCGGTCCAGGATGCGACGGGTCTCCTGCGCGTCGACGAGATCCGTGTCGAGCTCCCGGAAGTTCTCCTGCGCCCGCTGGATCGCCTCCTTGGTGATCTCGTGGAACACCATCCGCTTCACGGGGACCTTCGGCTTGAGCACCTCGAGCAGGTGCCAGGCGATGGCCTCACCCTCGCGGTCCTCATCCGTCGCGAGGTAGAGCTCGTCGGCATCCTTGAGCGCTCGCTTGAGATCGGCGACCGTCTTCTTCTTCGCGTCGCTCACCACGTAATAAGGAGCGAAGCCGTTGTCGACGTCGACCGAGAACTTGCCGATCGAGCCCTTCTTGAGCTCCGGCGGCAGATTCTTCGGCTCGATCAGGTCGCGGATGTGCCCGACCGAGGCCTGCACCTCGTAGCCGTCGCCGAGGAATTGCGCGATGGTCTTGGCCTTCGCCGGTGACTCGACGATCACCAGCTTCTTGGTCCCGGGCACTTCTCCCCTTCCGTCCGAGGCACACCATACACAGTCCGTTGCGGAGTCTGCTCGGACCGCCGCACCGCGTTCGCTTCCGGCCGTTCGATCTTCGGAGGCCCGAAAATCCGGGCTTCGGGAGGCCGAAACGCGATTCCGGCGAGCCGATCACCGCGACGGACCGGCGCTCGAGCGGGCCGAGATGGGGATGCCTGCGAAGGATCCCGAGGCCTCGACCGTGACCACCAGACCGTCGGTGCGGCACCCGGCGAGCCCGGCGCCGTTGCCTCGCGCGACCGCCGCCGCGACGTCGCACGGCGCCCCACCGATCGCTCCGGATGCCGCGTCCGCAGCGGCGAGCGCCGCCAGGTCGGCCGCCCCGATCACGCGCTGCCGGGCGCTCAGCGCGGCCCCGAGCGAGACCCCGGCGACGCCGAACACCACGACGACAGCCAGCAGGGCGATGGCGAGCACGGTGCCCGCTCCCCGCTCGTCGAGCCAGGGGCGGGCGCGGAGCGGTCGGTGCGCGCGGCGGGCGCTGGTCACGTCTCGGCCTGCGCGCAGCTCGTGGCCGAGACGGTGAGTCCGAGCAGGGCGGCCGGGCCCCCGGCCGATGCCGCGAGGTGCGCGCAGACCAGGGCTCCGGAACGCGAGCTGCTCCATCGGGCTCCGGGGACCTGCTGCCCGAGCTGCGCCGTGACGCCCGCGCTCGAGTCGCCACGGCCGAGCGATCGCGCGGCGTCGGCCGCGGCATCCTGCAACCGGACCTGCAGCACCGCGAGCTGGACCCCGCCCAGGACCATCGCGAGGACGAGCATCACCGCCGGCAGAGCGACCGCGAACTCGGCGACGGCGCTGCCGCGGTCATCGGACGCCGCCGCGAGCGCGCCGGGAACTCGCACCTCTCTATCCGGCGACGGTGAGCGCCCGGTGCACGAGATCCGTGAGGATGCCCTGCACCTCGCCCGAACGCAGGATCGCCACCAGCAGCCCGGCGAAGCCGACCGCGGCCATGATCGTGATCGCGTACTCCGCCGTGGCCGCGCCCTCCTCGTCGCGACCGCGCCGGACGGCGGCGGCGATGGCGTGCCGAATCGTGTGCATGGATGCCTCTTCTCCCCCGCTGATGCGGGCTCCGTGCACGAGCGCGATCAGTCTGCGCGAGGGCAGGGCCGGGCGAAGGCGGGCGCCCTCGCCCGGGGGAAGGCTTGCCGGCGTCAGGCCGGGGAAGGAGCCCCGTCGCGGTTCAGGCGAGGCGCCCCAGCACCCCGGACATCGCATCGCGCAGCGGCTGCTCGAACGTCGCGCCGTCGCTCAACGACACCAGCCGGATCGACACCCACGTCGTGCCGGTCCGCGCCCAGAGCATGTCGTACTCCTGCCATGCCTCGTCGCCGAGACCGGTGGGCTGGGTGAAGTCGTGCTTCAGCTTGTCCTTGTCGATGTCCAGCTGCTGCTTCGCCCCGTCGCCGATGTAGATCTCGACCTGCGCGGTCGGGCCGTTGGGGTCGCCGGGGTAGGTGCAGCTGGCGACATCCGAGTTCGAGGCCGTCAGCGGGTCGGTGAGCTTCGACCCGATGAGCTTCTCGGCGTCGGCTTGCGGCAGGATCTCGCAGGCGTCGAGCTTCGAGATGTCGATCGCGGCCGGCTTGGACGGCGCAGCGGTGGGATTCACGGCACCGCCGTCCCCGGCGTCGTGCGGAGCATTCGAACCGGTGCCGCCGGCCGAGCATCCGGCGAGCAGCAGGGCGGATGCCGCGAGCCCGAGCATGGCGAAGCCGCGGGTGTGGCCGAGTAGGCGGTGGGTCATGGCATGGATCCTCTCTCGGAGATCAGTTCTGTTTGCAGAGCGGCACCTGCGGCGCATAGCTGTAGGCGCTCTTGATCGGCTGCCACCCGTTCGACAAGCCGCCGGATGCCGGGATCGGGTCGGAATGGAAGGCCTTCAGGAAGAAGTTGGTCACGTCGGCGACCACCTTCGGGATGGTGTAGCCGACCCCGTAGTCGGCGAAGAGGCTGGCCTGTACGCTCCGGCAGTGCTCGATCGGCTGATTCGGGTCGTAGTCCGACCCGAAGGGGGCTCCCACGGTCGCCATCACGTGGAGCCCGAGCGCGAGGTAGACGCCGGCCACGAAACCCAGCAGCCCGAAGCCGACGGTGAAGCGGACGTTGTAGTCGAACACCGCGTAGCTGATGCCGACCGCGATCGAGTCGGTGGCCTTCAGCGAAACGGTGGGGTCGAAGGTCGCGGTCGTCGTATTCCGGAATTTTCCGCCGGCGTAGGAGAATCCGATGGTCGAGCCCAGGTTCAGTTCTCCGTGGGCCAGGAGCTGAGCTGTTCCCGGGATGTTGACCTCGACTCCGAAGTGCTGCGACACGACCATGTTCAACGGGACGCCGAAGAACAAGCCGATCGGGACGCTGAAGGCGAAATCCAGCCCGAGCGGCGGGCTGAAGCCGTGGATGGCCGAGTTCGGCGCCGCATTCGCCTTCAGATCGGCGACGATCTTCGCCGCCCCGCGCACGGTCAGCCCGGTGCTGTCGATGCTGCCGCCCGAGATCTTGAGCTGGAAGTTGGCGGTCGGCTTGGCCATCGACAGCCCGAGGCTTCCGCTCAGCTTGAGGCCGTTCTTGTCGTAGGCGATCTTCGCGCCGGGGCCCGAGGTGCAGCAGGTCTCCTTCACGCCGAAGGCGCCGGTCTGACCCGACACCACCTCGCTCACGATGGCCGGCGGGGCGGGAGGGCGAGGGAGGGCGAACGGGGCGGCGTCGACCCCGCCGGAGCGCGCGAGGGCAGGGAGGTCTGCGCCGTTCGACTGCCCGACGCCGGCTTGCTGTTGCACGTCGGGATCGGCCCAGAACGCCCCGTGCCCCGAAATCGCGACCGGATTCGAGATAGCCACGTCGTTCTTGCTGAAGTCGCCGTCGGAGATCACATCGGTGATGTCCACCGGGGCCATCGTGACCTCGACGCCGGCTGAGGTGTTCTGGATGGCGACGACCCGGCCAACGGCACGGTCGGTGAGGAACATCACCCGGCCGACGGAGAGATCGCCGATCCCGCCCGCCGACGGCGAGAGCGTCCAGGTCAACCCGTCGGAGGTGACCGAACGGACCGAGGATGCCCCGCCTTGCACCAGCACGACATCCTTCTGGAAGGTCACGCCCTTGTCGGGCTTCGGCGCGAGGCCGTACTTCAGGCCGTCGCCCGACCGCGGATCACCAGGTGCACCGCCGTTCGAGCCGACGCACCCCGCCAGAAGAGCGGCGCAGATCAGCGCCACGAGCGGGATCGTCCAGCGACGGGGGCGCATGGGGCACACGGTATCGCTCAGCAGGCGTCAAGGGAACATCAGGTTCCGGCCAATCCTGCCGCCGTGCCCGAGATGATGGCCAGCAGCATCGGCGCGACGCCGAGGGCGAGGAAGGCCGGAAGGATGCAGACGCCGAGCGGCAGGAGCAACCGGGTGCCGAGTTCCCCGGCGCGTCGCTGACCGTCTGACCGCGCGATCCGCCGCCTCTCCTCGGACTCGGCCCGCAGCAGGGCCGCGACCGGTACGCCGGCGGCCCGCGCGAAGTCGAGCACGTCATCCGCCTCGTCCCCCAACGGCGCAAGGTCCGCCCGGTCGAGTTGGGCGTCGACCATGCCCCGGGCACGGTCGAGGGATGAGCCTCCCGACACGGCGATCGCGAGCAGCTCGAGCCCGAGCCCGGGCGTGGGATCGACGGTGCGAGCCCGACCGATCAACCGCCGGTTCCAGCGGATGCCGCCCGCCGTCAGCAGCCCGCCGACCGCCGCGCAGGCCCAGCCCGGTGCGGTCGTCGCCAGCACTCGCAGCGCGTCGAAGCCGAGGAGCACCCCGAACAGGATGCCGATCGCGGGCAGGGCGAGCACGATCCGCGCGGTGGCCACCGGGCCGGCCAGCGCGACCTCCACCTCGCGGCGGCTTTGCGAGAGATCGCGCAGCACCTCGGCGAATCGTCGCAGGGATGGTGCGAGCGGCGCACCGGACTCGGTGGCGACCGACCACGCGCAGGCCAGGGCCGACCAGGTGGCGCGCTCCTCGATCGAGGCGAGGCCTCGCGCGACCAGGATCGCGTCGGTGAGCTCCGCGCCGACGGCGCCGCCCGCCTCGATCTCGCGCAGGACCGCGTCGCCGACAGCCGAGCCGACGCCACGCGCCGCATGCCGCCATGCCGAACCGGGCGCGACCCCCGCGTCCAGCAGCACGGCCAGCCGGTGCACGATCGTCGCAACCGGCTCGACTGCGGCAGCCGCGCCCGTCACACGGCCACCGTGAGTCGTCCGCGCCCATCCAGCTCGAGCTGGCCGAGCGCGGCCAGCCTGCGCCGGGTGCCGACGCGCTCCACGTGGAGCACCGCTCCGAACGCACTGACCGCCTGGCGTCCGAGCGCCTCGGCCGGCAATCCGGCGAGTGACCCGAGCGCCTCCAGCCGTGCCGGCACATCGGCCAGGGAGTTCGCGTGCAGCGTCCCTGCCCCGCCGTCGTGGCCGGTGTTGAGGGCGGCCATCAGTTCGCGCACCTCCGCTCCGCGGCACTCGCCGACGACGAGGCGGTCGGGCCGCATCCGGAGCGCCTCCCGCACCAGCCGGTCCAACCCGACAGCACCGGCGCCTTCCAGGTTCGGCTGCCGGGCTTCGAGCGCGACGACATGGGGATGCGCGACCCGGAGCTCTGCGACATCCTCCAGCACCACGATGCGCTCCGAGGCGGGAGCCGTCGCCAGCAGCGCACCGAGAAGAGTCGTCTTGCCGCTGCCGCCTGCCCCCGTGATCAGCAGGTTCGCCCGGCGTGCGACGAGGGCGCCGACCTCGGCCATGGGCACGAGCTCGAAGAATCCCTCGGCCGCGAGTTCGGCGACCCCGAGCACCCGCGGGCGCTGCAGGCGGATCGAGATCGCGGCCCCGCCCGTCGCGACCGGCGGCAGCACGACGTGCACGCGCACGCCGTCGCCGAGCCGCACATCCACGCACGGCGTGGCTTCGTCGACGTGCCGCCCGCCCCGGGCGATCAGGCGCACCGCCAGTTCACGTGCCTCCCCTGCCGGGATCCGGATCTCGTCAGCCCGCTCGGCGCCGCGACCGCGGTCCCACCACACCGCTCCGTCGGGGTTGACGAACACGTCGCTCACCCCCGCCTCGGACACGAACCTCCCGAGCACCCCGAACTCGGCGCCCCTCTCGAGAGCGCCACCGCCCGCGGAACCCTCGGCACCCGTCAGGCCGCTGCGATCGGCGAAGCCGGAGCTCCGAGCAACGAACCCCACCCCAGAACCCACCCGCCCAACCTCGCACCAACGCCAACGACGGGGGCGGAGAAGAGGGAGCACGAGCGGCCCGTTGCACCGCAGAAGGCCAGTGGAGGAATGGATCCCCCACGCGACGGATCCCCGTCCCCATGCGGACGGCAGCCCCGCTGCCGAATCCCGCGACGACATGGCACCCGCGCCACGAAAGGACGAGATTAAAGGAAGAGGGGCGGCGCCCATTGGGGGGAACGGGCGCCGCCACAGCAACGCTGGATTGGGGGGAATCGCGGGCGTTGCAAGCCGAGATTGCGCTCGGATTTTTCGAGTGTACTCCTAAAGGAGGACACCGCAACTGAGGAAATTCGGCGAGTCTCCTCGGTATTCAACACGAGTCACACGGCTCACAATTCGCCGCGGAATCGGGCGCGGATTCACCCGTGTGACGGCCGATGACGGAGAGGTCGCGGCTCCGTTTCGGGCGTCATCCCGAGGCCGGGATAGGATGCCCGAGTCCACCGAAAAACCCCGCGCGACCTCCAGGCACGGTCGCGGATCGACAGAGGATGACGACGTCCATGACCTCGATTGACAGCCTGCTCCACGAAGACCGCCGCTTCCCGCCGAGCCCGGAGTTCGTGACGAACGCGGTCGCGACCCCCGCTCTCGGGCAGGCCGCGGCATCCGACCGCCTGGCCTTCTGGGGCGACCAGTCGCGCGAGCTGCTGCACTGGCACACCCCGTTCACGCAGACCCTCGACTGGTCGAACGCGCCGTTCGCAACGTGGTTCGCCGATGGGCAGCTCAACGTCGCGTACAACTGCCTCGACCGGCATGTGCTGGCCGGCAACGGCGACAGGATCGCGATCCATTGGGAGGGCGAGCCGGGCGACAGCCGCTCCCTCTCCTACGCCGAGCTGACGACCGAGGTGAAGAAGGCGGCCAACGCCCTCGCCGCCCTCGGCGTGACCAAGGGCGACCGGATCGCGGTCTACCTCCCCGTCATCCCCGAGGCGGTCATCGCGATGCTCGCCATCGCCCGGCTTGGCGCCATCCACTCCGTGGTCTTCGGCGGATTCAGCGCCGACTCGCTGCGCGCCCGCATCGACGACGCGCAGGCCAAGCTCGTCATCACGGCCGACGGCGGCTGGCGCAAGGGCAAGGTGTTCCCGCTGAAAGACACGGTCGATGCCGCCGTCGAGGGGACGAGCGTCGAGCACGTGCTGGTGGTGAAGCGCGGCGGCAACGATGTCGAGTGGGCCGAGGGCCGCGACGTCTGGTGGCACGACACCGTCGAGGTCGCCGACGCCGAACACGAGGCCGAGGCCTTCGACGCCGAGAACCCGCTGTTCATCCTCTACACCAGCGGCACGACCGGCAAGCCGAAGGGCATCCTGCACACCAGCGGGGGCTACCTGACGCAGGTGGCGTTCACGCACAAGAACGTGTTCGACCTGCACCCGGAGACGGACGTCTACTGGTGCTCGGCGGATGTCGGCTGGATCACCGGCCACAGCTACGTCGTCTACGGCCCGCTCGCCAACGGCGCCACGCAGCTGCTCTACGAGGGCACGCCCGACACCCCGCACCCGGGCCGGTGGTGGGAGCTGATCGACAAGTACAAGGTGTCGATCTTCTACACGGCGCCCACGGCGATCCGCTCCTTCATGAAGCTCGGCCGCGAGATCCCCGACGGCTTCGACCTGTCGAGCATTCGGGTGCTCGGCAGCGTCGGCGAGCCCATCAACCCCGAAGCCTGGATCTGGTACCGCGACGTGATCGGCGGCGGCCACGCCCCGATCGTCGACACCTGGTGGCAGACCGAGACGGGCGCGATCATGGTCAGCCCGCTTCCGGGTATCACCTCGCTCAAACCGGGCAGCGCGCAGACGCCGATCCCGGGCATCGAGATCTCGGTGGTCAACGACGACGGCACGCCGGTCGAGAAGGGCTCGGGCGGCCTGCTGGTCATCACCGACCCCTGGCCGTCCATGGCCAGGGGCATCTGGGGGGATGACGATCGCTTCGTCGAGACCTACTGGAGCAAGTTCGCCGAGCAGGGCTTCTACTTCGCGGGCGACGGCGCCCGGCTCGACGAGGACGGCGACCTCTGGCTGCTCGGCCGCGTCGACGACGTCATGAACGTATCGGGGCACCGGCTGTCGACGGCCGAGATCGAGTCCGCGCTGGTGTCGCATCCGATGGTCGCCGAGGCGGCGGTCGTCGGCGCCGACGATGAGACCACCGGTCAGGCCGTGGTCGCCTTCGTCATCCTGCGCGCCGACCACGCGGAGCAGCAGACGCCGGAGCAGGCGAGCACCACCCTGCGCGCCCATGTCGCCACCGCGATCGGTGCCATCGCCCGGCCGCGGCAGATCTTCATCGTGGCCGAACTGCCGAAGACCCGCTCGGGCAAGATCATGCGGCGCCTGCTTCGGGATGTCGCGGAGGGCCGGGCCATCGGCGACACCACGACCCTGGCCGACGGCGACGTGATGCGGCTCATCAGCGACAAGCTCGCGAACACGCCCAAGACGGAGGACTGAGCCGCTACTGCTCGAGGGCGGCCACGATGCGTTCGAGGCCCCATCGCCACGCCCGGTCGATGTCGCCGCCCAGCTGGAGCCGGTTGCCCAGTTCCATGTTGAGGTAGCCGCTCGCCCAGGCAGTCAGGAGGCGAGCGCCGTCGAGCGCGTGCTCCGGGCCGGTGAGCGCGGCGACCGCGTCGAGCACCGGACCGATGCTGCGCTGCACCCCTGCCGACTCGGGCCATGGCGCTCCGTGGGCGCCGAACACGAGGGCGTATCCGATCGGTCGCTCGTGGGCGAACTCGCGGAGCGCATCGGCGAGCGCGACGAGTCGCCGGCGCGGGTCGGGTTGCTGCGGGGCAGACAGCCGCGCCGTCAGGTCGTCGACGCTCGCGGCCACGATGAGGGCGAGCAGCTCGTTCCGGTCGCGCACCCTCTTGTAGAGGGAGGGGGCCCGCACTCCGACCTTCCCGGCGACGGCCTGCATGGTGAGCCCGTCGATCCCGAGCTGCTCGATCAATTCGCGGCCGGCGGCCACGATCGCGTCGCGCGTGGTCTTCTCGGGGGTGGGCACGGCGACTCCTCTCTTCACTCTTGCGGCCTTGCCGATAGCTAACTACCATAGCCATCATGGAACTCGCACCCGGACTCCGCCGCATCGGCAACGACATCGTCGCCGTCCACCTCATCGTCACCGACGAGGGGATCACCCTCATCGATGCCGGGCTGTCCGGCCAGTATGCCGACCTGATCAAGGAACTGGCGGCGATCGGACGGCCGCTCTCCGACATCCGCGGCATCGTGCTCACGCACGGCGACACCGACCACACCGGTTTCGCCGAGCGGCTGCGCAGTGAACTCGGCATCCCGGTCTACGTGGGTGCCGGCGACGCGGCGCGCGCGATGGGCGAGAAGCCACCGGCGCCCTCCTCGAAAGACAGCAGGCGACTCGGCCCCATGCTCGGGTTCTTCGCCTTCGCCCTGCGCAAGGGCGGACTTCGGATGCCGGCGATCACCGAGGTCGAGCGGGTGACGGACGGCGACGTGCTGCCCCTGCCGGGCTCGCCGGTCATCATCGGGATGCCGGGCCACTCCCCGGGCAGCGTCGCCATCCACGTCCCCGCGGTGCAGGCCGTGTTCGTCGGCGACGAGTTGACTACGCGCAACGTGCTGACCGGCGTCGAAGGGCCTCAGCCGGCACCGTTCACGGACGACCAAGCCGGATCCTCCGCCTCCCTCGACAAACTGGCCGGCCTCGAGGTCGACTGGATCATCCCCGGGCACGGCGCGCCGTGGACCGCGGGCCCGGGGGCGCTCATCAGCGCCTACCGCGCCGCGGAGAAGCCCGCCTGATCGGCCCTTCCCCTCGGCTCGCGTCGGTGGGACCATGGGCGGCAACGACACAGGAAGGCGGCCCCGATGACCACGATCATGAACCCCTACCTCAACTTCCGCGGCGCGGCGCGCGACGCCATGGCGTTCTACCAGGCGGCGCTCGGCGGCGAGCTGACCGTGAGCAGCTTCAAGGACTTCGGGGCGGAGGTCGCGGCCGACGAAGAGGACCTCGTCATGCACTCCCAGTTGAGCACGCCCGCGGGATTCCTGCTGATGGGAGCCGACGTCCCCTCGCACATGGACTACACGCGCGGCGTGAACGACGGTTCGGTCTCGCTCAGCGGCGACGACGAGGCTCAGCTCACCGGCTACTGGCAGAAACTGAGCGAGGGCGCCACCGTGCTGCAGCCACTCACGAAGGCGCCGTGGGGTGACAGCTTCGGGATGCTGGCCGACAAGTTCGGAACCGTCTGGCTCGTCAACATCTCGGCTCCCGCGGCAGCCTGAGGGATCCGGCTAGGCGAACTCGAGAATCAGCTCCACCTCGACCGGCGCGTCCAAGGGGAGCACCGGCACGCCGACCGCGCTCCTGGCGTGCAGCCCGGCGTCGCCGAAGACCTGGCCGAGCAGTTCAGATGCGCCGTTGGCGATCGCGGGCTGGCCGGTGAAGCCCGGATCCGAGGCGATGAAGGCGACCACCTTCACGACCCGGGTCACGCGGTCGAGCGAGCCGATGACGCTCTCGGCGGCGGCGAGCGCGTTCAGCGCGCAGATGCGGGCCAGCGCGGGGCCGTCGGCGGCATCCAGTCCGGCTCCGAACTTGCCGGTGGTGGGGAGCGCGCCGTCGACGAACGGCAACTGCCCCGCCGTGTAGACCAGGTTGCCGGTGACGACCGCCGGGACGTAGGCCGCGACCGGCTTCGCGACCGGCGGCAGCACGAGCCCGAGTTCGGCGAGACGATCGGAGACGGCGCTCATTCGGCTGCCTTCTCGCGCTTCAGGTAGGCCACGAGGCCGCCTTCGGGACCGGTGACGACTTGCACCAGTTCCCAGCCCTGGGCGCCCCAGTTGTTCAGGATCGCCGCGGTGTTGTGGATCATCAGTGGAGTCGTCAGGTACTCCCAGGTGGGCATCGTGGGCATCCGTTCAGGTTGCTTCGGGGGCGGATAACGTACCCTGTAGCCTATGCCCGCCCAGAAAAAGACGGCCAGCAGTCTGTTCGCAGCCGTGCTCGGCACCCTCGGTTTCAGCGCCCTCGCCGGGCTTCTCGTGACCGTCATGATCGCGCCCGCTCTCGCGGTGACCGGCATGACCGCCAACAACACCATCGGCATCTTCGAGTCGCTGCCCGAGTACATGACGATCGACAACCAGCACCAGCAGAACGAGATCCTCGCCAAGAACGCCGACGGTAGTGACTTCCACATCGCCACGGTCTACGACCAGAACCGCGAGGAGGTGTCGCTCGACGAGATGAGCGACAACCTCAAGAACGCCGCCATCGCCGGCGAGGACCGCCGCTACTACGACCACGGAGGCATCGATGTGCCGTCCGTCGTGCGTGCAGCGGTCGGCCAGGCCGCTGGCACATCCTCCAGCGGTGCGTCGACCATCACGATGCAGCTGGTGCGCAACATCCGGGTGCAGGAGGCGTTCAACGAGCCGGGCGTCGACGACAAGCAGCGCGCCAAGGACATCGCCGCCGCGACCTACCCCGACCTCGGCCGCAAGCTGCAAGAGATGAAGTACGCGATCGGCCTCGAGAAGGTGTACAGCAAGCAGACCATCCTGGCCGCCTACCTCAACATCGTCGGCATGGGCCAGAACACCTACGGCGTGCAGGCTGCGGCGCAGGAGTACTTCGGCACCACCGCCGACAAGGTCACCATCGCGCAGGCCGCCAGCCTGATCGCGATCGTGCAGAACCCGACCAAGAACGGCCTGTTCTCGCCCAAGAACTACGCGGCGAATCAGAAGCGCCGCGACGTCATCCTCGGCTTCATGTACACGGAGCACTACATCACCGACGCCCAGTACAAGGAGGCGCTGGCGACCAAGGTCGACGCCAAGTTCGTCCACGTCTCCGCGCCGACCCAGGGGTGCCTCAACGCTGCGGCCGGATACCAGTTCGTCTGCGACGACGCGGTGAACCGCATCCTGAACGGCAACATCGCCGGACTCGGGTCCAGCAAGGCCGAGCAGGTGGCGAACTGGAAGGCGGGTGGCTACAAGGTCTACGTGTCGATCGTCCCGGCATTGCAGGATGCCGCGAACAGCATCGTGAAGAAGTACGCGCCGCCCAGCTACACCACCTTCGCCCTGGGAGCCACGGCCGTGACGACACAGGTGGGCACCGGCAAGATCCTCGACATGGCGCAGAACAAGAACTACAACAACCTGCCCAACAACCCTGACCCGACCGTCACCTCGGTGAACTTCGCCGACGACAAGGTCTACGGCGGTTCGGTCGGATTCCAGCCGGGATCGACGTACAAGCCGTACACGCTGCTGAACTTCCTGAAGTCGGGCCACGGGCTCAATGAGACCTTCGACGCGGGCATCCTGCAGCTCAACCAGGCCTCCTTCGCCGACACCTGCCCGGACGCCAACGGCGGCTGGGGCGGCATCTACAAGTACCGCAACGATGAGGGCGAGCACGGCCCGTACACCGTCATGCGGGGTACAGCCGGATCGGTCAACTCGGTCTTCCTCCAGATGGGGACCAAGGTCGATCAGTGCGACACCAAGGCGATCGCGGTCTCCCTCGGCGTGCACAACGCCTACGGTGCGCAGGACGGATCCGACCTGCGCACCGATCCCTCCTGCGTGATCGGCGGCTGCGACAACACGATCGCCCCGCTGACCCAGGCGGCGGCGTTCGCCGGCATCGCCGACGGCGGCTACTACTGCCACCCGACGCTGATCGACAGCCTGGTCGACCCGCAGGGGAACACCATCGCCGGCGAGAACGCGAACTGCGGGCAGTCCGCGGAGGTCTCGCCCGATGTCGCCGGGGCAGCGGCCTACGCCATGGCCGGTGTCGTCAACGGCGGAACGGCCGCCGCGTCGAACCCGCACGACGGCACGGCGTACATCGGCAAGACCGGAACCACCGACAACTCGGTGCACACCTGGATGGTCGGCTCCTCGCACCAGACCTCCACGGCCGTCTGGGTCGGCAACATCTCGGGCAAACAGGCCCTGCGCAGCGTGAGGGTCAACGGGATCCAGGCGGCCGTCCTCCGTCACTCGATCTTCAAGCCGCTGGCACAGGCGATCGACGCCTACGGCAGCTTCGGCGGCGGTGCCGGATTCCCGGCGCCCGGCGCGCAGTTCCTCACGGGCAGCCCGGCGACGGTTCCCACCGGGCTGATCGGCGGGACCGTCGAGGCCGCCCAGTCCGCCATCACCCTCGCCGAGCTGACCTACGCCGACGGCGGCCCGATCGACTCCGACCTTCCTGTGGGAGCGGTCGCGTCTCTGAACCCGGGCGAGGGGGCGACCGTGCCACGCGGCACGACTGTCACGGTCTACACCAGCAACGGTTCGGCCAAGGAGGTTCCGAACGAGGTGGGGCAGGATCCAGCTTCGGCGACCTCCGACCTTCATTCGAAGGGCTTCATGAACGTCAGTGAGACATGTGTGGCCGGCGGTCCTACCGACCCCGACAACGGCAAGGTCGTCAGCCAGGTGCCGGCCGCGGGCGCCGTGGTCAATCCGACGACCGCGGTGACGCTGACGTACAAGAAATTCCCCGGCGCGTGTTGACGGTGACACTCCCGTGACCCCCTCGAACCGCGCCGCCGGTGCCGTCCTGGCCGGTGTCGCGGTCGCGGGGCTGGGCGCACTGGCCTGGGGCGTCCTCGTCGAGCGCACGCGGTTCACGGTGCGCCACGAGGTGCTTCCGGTACTGCCACGCGGAGCCCGGCCGATCACGATCCTGCACCTGAGCGATCTGCACATGGCGCCCTGGCAGGAGGAGAAGCAGGCCTTCATCCGCTCGCTGGTCCGGTACGAGCCGGACCTGATCGTCGACACCGGTGACAATCTCGGTCACGCCGACGGGCTGATCGGGGTCAAGGAGGCGCTGGAGCCCTTCGAAGGTGTCGCCGGCGTCTTCGTGCACGGCTCGAACGACTACAAGGGTCCGGTTTTCAAGAACCCGCTCGCATACTTCGGCGGCCCGTCGGGTCACCACCGCACCGCCGACGACCTCGACACGACGGCGCTCGAGCTGTTCTTCGAGGACGAGCTGGGCTGGCTGGATCTGAACAACCGCGCCCGTGCGATGGAGATCCGCGGCACGCGCATCGAGTTCATGGGTACCGGCGACGCGCACCGCGGCTGGGACCAGCTCGCCGCCCTGCCCGGCGCCATCGACGAGCTGCGGGAGAACGTCGAGTGGACGCCCGGGACCGACGAGCAGGTGCTCGGGATCGGCGTCACGCACGCTCCGTACCAGCGGGTGCTCAACAGCTTCGTGAACCAGGGAGCGGATGTCGTCTTCGCCGGGCACACCCACGGCGGGCAGGTGCGCATCCCCGGGCTGCCCGCGCTGGTGACCAACTGCGACATCCCTCGCGATCAGGCGCAGGGACTGAGCGTCTGGCGCACGGCGCACTCCAGCGCCTTCCTCGAGGTCTCGGCCGGGCTCGGCACCTCGATCTACGCGCCGGTGCGGTTCGCCTGCCCGCCCGAGGCGGTCGTGCTCACACTGGTGGCCGCCGAGGCGTAGCTTCCGTCGCCGGTGACCTCGGCTTCTGGATGGCACGCCCGCTCCGGTGGGCTACCATGGACAGGTTGCCGCCGGACCGGTCCGGCGACCACGGGGTATGGCGCAGTTTGGTAGCGCGCGTCGTTCGGGACGACGAGGCCGCAGGTTCAAATCCTGTTACCCCGACCACATAAATGCCTGTTCAGAGGCCAGATTCCGTGTGGCACTGGGATACCGTGCCCGCTATGTGCCCTTTTGGCGCTCGATTCCGCCTCATTTTCGGGGTTCTGGCGCCCATACGTCAGTGCCCAGATCGCCGGCGATTGGGCTTTGGCCCGCTCGAGCCACGGGTCAGGTGAGGCCGAGGATTTTCGCGCTTGCCTGCTTGAACTCCTCGTCGCTGAGCAGTCGCTGATATCGAAGCTTGTCGAGCTCCTGGATCCTTTCGCCCGCCGACTGGTTGCTCGTATTCATGATCGCGTCAAGCATTGATTTGATGTCTGCGCCCGACACCGCGGCCGGCTTCAGCGTCTCGACATGCGAGTTGTACTGAGCGGCAAACCGACGAACGTCATCAGCGAGGTTCGGAGCGAAGGCCACCCTCAACGAGCCGGTCGGGCTCGTGTATTGAATGGTCGCCGTACGCATGTCGTGTGTCTGCTTAACGGCTTTCACCTTGCCGTGCTTGACGACATTCACCATCGTGACCTGGATCTGGCCATCGACGAACACCTCGAGCTTTGACTGCGGGACGGAGTCGAACGCTTGATTGCCGTAGACGATGAAGTCGTTGAACACCTCAAAGATTGGGGTCGTGCGAAGGAACGTGATGGCAGTTGAGGTAGCCAACGAACGGTCGAAGTCCATCGCGGCCAAAGCGGTTTGCATTTTCGGCACACCATCGGGCCCGAACGCCTCGTCAGCGTCAAGAGCAGCTTGCCGCCAGGCGACGAGGCTTTCGCCCCGTCGCTTCGCCGCGGCCGCGGTCTGCAGCGCCTGGATGTTCCGCTGATACGACTCGACCGCCGCAGCGATTCGCTTGGGGCTGTTGTTGGACGTGCTCATCCCCAGGAAGGTTTTGAGCGGACGCACCTCACCCGTCCACCGTGTCCCGTCCCAGAATCGCTCCTGGGTCGGATCGCCTTCGACCGAGTACCACCCGCTTGACCAGACCTTCGCCACGTGCGGAGCCTAGCGGCAGGCCCATACGATCATCGACATTTTCTCGACGCTGAATCCGCGCGTGTAATCTGACCGAGCATTCCCCATCGATGAAGGGCACGTGAAATGGGTTTCATTCAAGCTGCTTCGGGCGCCCTTGGTGGTGCACTTGCCGATCAGTGGAAGGGCTTCTTCACAGTTCCAGCGGGGATCAGCCCTTCCGCAGCGTTCTTTCCCGCGGTTCGGGAAGATCAGAGTGGCGGCCGCGGCTCCACCACGGCACGCTCGCAGGGCATCATCTCGAACGGCTCGCAAATCATCGTTCCGGAAGGCTACGCACTGCTGACCTTTGAGAATGGCGAGATCACTGGGCTGGCCGCGCAGGCTGGCGCGTATACCTGGAGTTCAGACGACCTGAACTCCCAGTCGGTTTTCGCTGGTGACGGCTTTGCGCAAGTAGTCACGCAGTCTTGGGAACGGTTCAAGTTCGGAGGTCGCCCTGGCTCCCAGCAGCAAGCTCTTTTTGTTTCGTTGAAGGAGATCATCGGTAACCGCTTCGGCACCCAATCAGAGATCTATTGGGACGACGCCTACCTCAACGCTCAGGCAGGCGCACTGACGCGAGGCGCCTACACCTTGAAGATCGTGGACCCGATCCTGTTCGCGAAGAACTTCGTCCCGGCGACCTATCTGCAGAACGGTGTCGTCTTCGACTTCTCCGATGTGAACAACCCGGCAGCCACGCAACTTTTTAACGAGGTGATTGCTTCCCTGGCCCAGGCGTTCTCGCTCTACACAAATGATCCGGCTAAAGCCCGCATCACCAAGCTGCAGTCCGATTCCGTCGGCTTTGCGCACAGCCTCGCTCAGGTCGTCGAGCAGAACTACGGATGGGTGGCGAATCGCGGTCTGGAGATTGTCCAGACCGCGATCGTGGCAGTCGAGTATGACGAGACAACAAAAGTCCTGCTCCAGAAGGTGCAGCAAGCCGACGCGCTCTCAGGCGCGCGCGGCAACTCGAACTTGCAGGCCTCGCTCGCAGCCGGCCTTCAGTCAGCGGGCGAAACTGGCGGCGGCGCTGGCATCCTCGGCGTTGGAATGGCCGCAGGAGGCTTCGGCGGTACCGGAGTGCAGCAGTCTGTTCCGGCCACCGCACCTAACGCCTCGGCCGAAGACCCTTTCGAGCGACTGGCCAAGCTGAAGTCCGCGCTCGACCAAGGCCTGATCACTCAGGACGACTACGACAAGGCGAAAGCGAAGGCGCTCGACCTTTGATCAATCGCGGTACGGACCTCGGTTTGCCAACTCAAGTCGGGCGCGCAGCTGATCCAGGCACTTCAAGTGTGCCCATGGAATCGCGTTCGGCGATGTCCCTTTCGGCAACGCGACCCAAGCTCGAAACGGAGGCAGCTGGACGCCCCCGATCCTCATGTGGACACGAAGATGAAGCATGAGCGCCTCTTCCGCCGCTGTAGGGCCGAGCGACCTAACTGCGTCCGCAGCCTTCCGGCAAGTTGGGCAGAGATATCCGAAGGTCGGTTCGGGGCGAGGTTGACCGCCCATCGTGTGCGCCACGGCGGACCAGCGAGACCGCGCGCTGCTTGGGCGACTCCTTAGTTCGGTCACCGAGCCAACTCCGCAGAGCAAGCAGCCGCGCACACCATCTTTCGGCGGTTCCACGGACAGAGGTCCATCGGCAGTCGATACGCTCCACGCGTGGAGAGTCCGACACCGGAGCAGCTCGAAAGAATCGTGCTCATGCGCATCGGGCGCAAGCACGCCTTCGAGGACGGGCGACCTCCCGAGGTCGAGTACCGCGCGCGAGTCCCAGGCACTCCCCTGAACGTCCAACTCGGCAGCTTTCGACCGCTCACGCGAGAGGTGGTTGGGGCGCTCGCGCTGTGGCTGATCAGCCGGGGCGATCTCGGCATGGAGAGTCTTTGGGGCGCGGCCGTGGTCGCGACGGAGCGCATCCGCTTCCTCGGCCCGGATGAGCGGGACGTGACCGACTTCATCCTCCGCACCGAGCCGCGCAACGCGTACGGTGTCGGAATCTCCGAGGCCAGCCTCCGTACCTCTTATGCGGATGCCACGCTCGACCTTGATGGCGTGCTGACCGCGCTGGAGAAGAAGAACGTGCTCACGGTCGCCAACGGGCGCATCTCGTTGATCTTCTGAGGACACCTCGCCGTGCCTAGGATTTCTCTATGCAGACCTTAGAGGAAGCGACTCGCGAGGGTCCCTGCTCGGTCGCTAAGTCCGCTACATGCTGACGCATGCCAACGCCGATCAGATCTCCCACGAAGCGCCGCCTGGCAGGACCGCCCGATGTCGAGGCAATGCGCCGACCGAGGGGCAGACGTTTGGAGGGTGAGCGTGCACCAGGACCGCAAGGCGGTGAACCTCCGGGTTTTCCTCGACAGCACGGGCTCGTTCGGGGTCACCGGACGAGGCGAGTACCGCGGCGACCAGGCTCCGGCCTTCGACCCGGAGCGCCGGGACTGGCGGCAGGGCCGCTGGCATTTCGACGGCGACGCTCCCTCGTAGGAGCCTGACGCTCGCGGCACCTGGACGCGTCCCTAGCTCTTGCCGCCGATTCCTCGAATCTGATCCATAATCGCGGGCGGGTCCTTCTCCTGCTGGGGTCCGAAGGAGCTGCGTCCGACCTCCATCATCAGGGTCTGCTTGTCGGTGTCGCTGAGGTTCTCGCTGAAGGGTCCAAGCGCGAGCATGTCGAGTGCTCTGAACTTAGCTCGCACGGCCTGTGAGCGGTGATGCGCCGCAAGACGAGTCATGTACCCAGCCACCGTGATCGCCGTTACGGTCACTGCGGCCTTGAGAATCAGGGTGGCCGGATCCGGGTGCGAGTCATCCTTCACCTCCCAGAGCACGGCTCCGATCCAGGCCACTGCGCCAACTCCGAGGATGACGGCGAGAACGCTCCAGATGAAGGCAGACCTCTGTTGCGCATCGGCGTACTTGTTGTAGCCATCACCGATCCCCTCGCCGCCGATCATGGCCAGTAGCTCTTTGGCGCGGGTCGCGCGTGCCTCCAGTTCTTTGACTGTCGCCTCCGTCGAGTCCTCGAGCTCCTCCACCTTGACGTCGAACTTTGCTTTGCCATCGGCAATCGCTTGATCAAGACTCGTTTGAGTGCCGGTCACAAGGGTCACCGAATCAGCAGTTAGGGTCTCGACCTGCCGCTTGAACGTGATCGCAGCATCGTCGTATTGATCGACGTTCTTGATGATTCGATCAACGGAGGCCTGAAGATCCCGCAGTGAGGCGTCCGCGGCAGTCTCGTACTCCGCGGCCACGTCGGCGATCTGGCGGGCGCGAGTCGTCACGAAGATAGCTGGAGGCCACTCGCGGAGGTAGGTGAGGGCCGCGTCCCCACTGGCGTCGAGCTGGCTGACCGTCGAAACCGGCATCGCTGCCTCGTCATTCCATCCGTTCAGCTGTCGAGCGATTTCGTCGAGTTGGACGGTGATGGCATCGCAAGTCGCCTCCCAGCTTGAGGAGAGAACTAGCGGGTTAGAGGATCGATACGTCCTGATTAGCGAGCACAGAGCAAGCACCCTCTTCAGTCGATCTGAGTCGCCCTCTTCCCGAGCGCTCTTCGCGCGCGCCGCCTGAGCACATTGCTCAGCGGACGCCCACACGGGGTTGTCTCTATATCGCACGGTTGCGGTCGGCACGGAACGAATATTGGCACGAGCAAGGCTCGATTCCTGGGAGCCAGCCCGCACGAGGTTTGCACGCTATAGAGCCAGGTGTTCAGCGTCCCAGCCAGCCGATTCGATCGGGCTTCCGGTTGATGATCATCATGTCGCCCATCTTCCAGAGCGACCATCCGTCGAGGTCGATACCTCGATAAGGGCCGTGCCCGTACCACGTGCGGTCGATGCCGTGGTCGCAGATCAGGACCAGAGTCAGAGCGTGCGCTCGACCGATCCCGAGCGCATGCGCGCGCGGCGTCATCATGTAGGAGTGGGAGCCATTCTTCGAGGTCTTCCACGGCGCGGTCGCGAGGTACTCGCGCGCAGCGGTCAGCATCCACTCGGGTGCGGCCTCGTCATATCGGTCTGGGGTGTTGGCGTCGGTCACCAGGTACTCCTCGGGTCGTGAGAGCCGACCCAGGGAGCCGACTACGCGGCTGCTGCCGTCTTTTGGGCGGCGTGGGCCGGTTCTTCGCGGCATGCCGGTGCCAGTCGTCCACGTCATCGCGCTCGATCAGATGCACCGGGCGACTCTTGAAGGTCGGGAGGATGAAGCGTCAGAATGTCGGCGTAGAGGGCCTTCGTTCGAGGGCCGAGGTCGCGGCCCCTCACCGGGCGGTGCTCGAGCCAGCGGACCGCGTAGTCGCCGCGACTGATCGTCGTCGTCGCTCGTAGCGCTCCCGACGTCCAGAGCCCACGGCTGACGTCGGCCTCCTGCTGGCTGATCCAGGCGTTCGGATCGCGCTTGGTCGTGAAGGTCGTAGGGGCAGGGCGTCGGCCACCGTTCGGGAAGGTGAATCGAGCCTGGAAGCGACCGGACTTGAGCTTGCGGACGGTTCCCGTCGCGGCGCGACTCGTGATCCCACGTGCTCCCTTCCGGCGTGCCCTCTACGCGGCCGTATCAATTCAACTCAGATGCCTCTAGTTGCACCTTGTTTCCATCTCGGAATCCGCCTCTGATCAGGCTTTTCGCAGTGATTGCGAATCTGAGGGTACGCCCTCAGATTCCATTTCAAATCCTGTTACCCCGACCACATGGGGTCGAACCCGGCCCGTTCTACTTGCCTGAGCCCTTCGCGCAGGTCTGCTCGGCTGCGGTCTGCCCGGTCACCGAAGTCGGAAGCGCGGTCGTCGTCGCCGGTGTCGGCGTCGCGGTCACCTTCGGAGGCAAGCTGCCCTTCTCCTTGGCCGGGAGCGGCTTGCCGTTCTTGCCGGTCGGAGCGGGAGTGGGCGTCGGAGTCGCGCTGGCCGTGGGATCCGTGCTCACGACCGAGCCACGACCTGTCGTGCCGGTCAGCGACACGGCGAGGTCGTTGACCAGGGCATTGTTGACCGCGGCATCCGTCGACGGCACCGGAACGACCCGGTTCGGAAAAGCCGGACTCGTCGCCGTCGGGTACTGGATCATCACGATGTTCTCGAGCGGGATGCTCTTCAGCGCCAAGGCGATGCTGACCATGGTGTCGACGTGGGCCAAGGTGTCGGAGAGCTGCATGTTCTGGGATGCCGCGTTGGCCAAGCCGTAGAGCTGCAACGGATTCTTGAGCACGCCCTCGCTCTCGATCTTGCGCGCGAGAGCGGAAAGGAACACCTGCTGGCTGCTGATGCGGCCGAGATCGCTGCCGTCGCCCACGCCGTGGCGGCTTCGCACGAACGCCAGGGCTTGGGCGCCCTGGAGCGTGTGCAGGCCGGCGGACAGGGTGAGCCCGACATAGGGATCGAGGATCGAGTTCGCGACGCAGACCGTCACGCCGCCGACGGCATCCGACATGGCGGCGACACCATCGAAGCTGATCGACGCCGCATAGGGGATTGTCGTGCCTGTCAGCTTCTCGATGGTGAGCACCGGGCAGGCAAGGCCGCCGCGCGACAGCGAGGAGTTGAGCATCGCATTCGTCACCGACGAGTACGAGCCGCCCTTCGGCGATGGGCACGCCGGAAGGTTCAGGATGAGGTCTCGCGGAAAACTGACCACCATGGCACTGCGATGATCCTGGGCGATGTGCAGCAGGATCGTCACGTCGTTGTTGCCGGCACCGGAGCTCGCCGCGAGATCGGCCTTGTTGGCGAACTGGCCGCCCTGCCCGGTGCGGGTGTCGGTCCCGACCAGCAGAAGGTTGACTCCCCCCGTGATCGCGTCGATCCCGGGCGGTGCCGTCGCCCCAGACTCGTGCTGCAGGTGCACGGTCGAGGCCGTGATCGACGTGCTGAGCCGGAAGACTGCGATCGCCGCCACGGATACTGTGCTGACCAGCACGACGGCGATCGCGATCGCGACGGTCCTGAGCACCACGAGTGCGGGTCGCGACCGTCGGAGGCGCCCGTGCCGCGCGACGGTGGGCAGTCGGTCGCGGCTCATCCGTCCATCGTCACAAACGCGAGCCGAGCATCGGCTGAGGACGCGCCAGGCGATTCCGTCAGCTGAAGTCGGCGTCCGGCGCCGAGCCGTAGCTGAAGTCGAGACGCGGGCGGCGACCGCGGTTCAGCACGCCGCCGCTCTCCTCGAGGTAGCAGGCTCCGCAGAGCGGCTCGTAGCTGACCTCGCGGGCGCCGTCGATCGCGACCTGGTCGCCGTCGAAGACGAAGACTCCATCGACCTTGCGGGCGTTGAACATCGCCTTGCGCCCGCAGCGGCAGATCGTCTTGAGCTCCTCGAGCGAGTGCGCGATCTCGAGCAGCCGGCGGCTGCCGGGGAATGCCACCGTCTGGAAGTCGGTGCGGATCCCGTACGCCAGCACCGGCACGTCCTCCTCGATCGCGATCCGCAGCAGGTCGTCGACCTGCGTCTCGCTGAGGAACTGCGCCTCGTCGACGAGGAAGCAGCTCACATCCTGCTGGGTGCTCCGGATCACCTCGGCCCGCTCCCGCATGAAGGCGGTGAGGATGTCCTCGTCGGGTCCCACGGTGAAATCCACCGGACGCGAGGCGCCGAGCCGCGACACGATCGCATTGTCACCGCGCGAGTCGATCGCCGGCTTCGCCAGCAGGACGCGCTGGTTGCGCTCCTCGTAGTTGTAGGCGGCCTGGAGCAGCGCGGTGCTCTTGCCGCTGTTCATGGCGCCGTAGCGGAAGTAGAGCTTCGCCACTATTCCAAGAACCCGTCTTCGGCGGCGCGACGCATCAAGTCCGATTTCTTGCTCGCCGGGCGGCCGATGCGCGCGTACTTCTCGCGGACGCGCCGCAGGTAGGTCTTCGCGGTCTCGTACTGCACGTTCATCCTGGCTGCCACCTCGGTGGTGCTCAGGCCGGTCACATAGAGCTTGAACGCCTCCTGCTCGCCGGGGCTGAGCTTGGGGCGCACCTGGGGAGCGGCTCCGGCCGGCAACGGACGCCAGGGATGCGGATGCCCGCCGTCGCTCTCCATGCCCATGACCTGACGGGCGGCATCCATCACCTGCGACATCGGCAGGGACTTCGAGAGGAACATCGCGGCGCCGGCAGCCAGGGCGCGCTCGCGCGCCTCATCGGTGTCGACGCTCGAGAGCACGATCACCTTGGCACCCGCGGCGCGACAGGTGCGCACCCGCGCCTCGATCGACACGGCCTCCTTCAGCTGGAAGTCGATGAAGACCAGCTCGGTGGGGAACGCCGGGCTGTGCACGAGTTGCAGCCAGGTGGCGGCGGAGAGCACGACGTCGAAGTCGAGGGCGTGCTGCCCGATCCAGCTGCTGAGGCTGTCGAGAAGGACCTCGTGGTCGTCGAGAAGGGCGAGACGCACGCGGGACGGCGGGGTCGGACCGAGTTTCTGGTCGTGATCCACGCCGGGGGCCCACGACGTCGAGGTCGTGGCGTGATCGGTGACACTCATGCGCCCAGCCTAGGTGAATGGGGTACAAACGGCCGGGAGCCGCCACGCCGCAACACGCGGTCAGAACAGGGTCGGCTGGATGGATGCCGCAGCGGCCGGACTGAGTTCGGCGGCGATCAAGCCGCGCGCGCCGGATCGCACCTCGCCGGTCGCATCGATGATGGCGCCCGCTGCCCGGGCTCGGAGCACGCCTGTCGCCGGATCGAGCCGGGCCGGACGGTCCAGCCCGTGTTTGCGCAGCAGCGGTTGCACTCGCGCGGCCAGCCAGGCCCGGTACTCCTTCGGGGCGTAGGAGCCGCTGCGGTACATCTCGGCATACCGCGCCGCGAGGTCGGGATGCTCGCGCGCGATCCACGCCAGGTACCATTCCCGGGCGCCGGGCCGCAGGTGCAGGGCCGTATAGGCGACGGTGCTGGCACCGGCGTCGGCGATCATCCCGAACGCGCGATCCAGGTGTGCGATCGAATCGGTGAGGAAGGGCAGCACCGGCATCAGGAACACAGCGCACGACATCCCGGCCTCGCGCACCGCCTTCACCGTGGCCAGTCGTGCGGCCGTGGTCGGCGTGCCAGGCTCGACGGATTGCTGCAGTTGCTCGTCGTAGATCGCGATCGACATCGAGACGTCGACGGGCACGTGCTCGGCCGCCTCCTGCAAGAGCGGGAGGTCCCGTCGGAGCAGGCTGCCCTTGGTCAGGATGCTCAGCGGGGTACCGGATGCCGCGAGCGCCGCGATGATCCCGGGCATCAACCGGTAGCGCCCCTCCGCCCGCTGGTACGGGTCGGTGTTGGTGCCGAGCGCGACGGGATGATGCCCCCAGCCGGGCTTCGCCAGCTCCTTCTCGAGCACCTCGGCCACGTTCACCTTCACGATGATCTGCGAGTCGAAGTCCTTGCCCGCGTCGAGGTCGAGATAGGTGTGGGTGTTGCGCGCGAAGCAATAGGCGCAGGCATGGCTGCATCCCCGGTACGGGTTGATCGTCCAGCCGAAGGGCAGCGCCGCTGCCGCGGGCACATGGTTCAGCGCACTCTTCGCGAGCACCTCGTGGAAGGTGATCCCGGCGAACTCCGGCGTCTGCACCGAGCGCACCAGCGAGCTCAGTTTGACCAGGCCCGGCAGGGCATCGCCCTGCTCGATCTGGATCTCCTGCCCGCTCCATCTCATCTGGTTAATAGAACACATGTTCGAATGTCCGTCAAGCGCGTCGGCGGCCCTGAGTATCGTCGGGGCGTGGGATCCAACGCCGAGAAGCCGATCGTGTACTGCGCGGACGCCGCCGAGTGGCAGCGCTGGCTTGCGGCGAACGCGGGGTCGAGTGACGGCATCCGGCTCGCCATCGCCAAGAAGGGCGGCGACCATTCGAGCGTCAGCTACGCCGAGGCCATCGACGAGGCGCTCTGCGTCGGCTGGATCGACGGGCAGAAATGGTCGCTCGACGAGCACCACTTCCTCCAGGCCTTCGGGCCGCGGCGATCGCGCAGCATCTGGTCGGTCATCAACCGCGAGAAGGCCATGGCCCTGATCGACTCCGGGCGCATGCAGCCGTCGGGCATGGCCGAGGTCGAGCGGGCGAAGGGTGACGGACGGTGGGATGCCGCGTACGCGGGCTCCAAGACGATCGAGGTGCCCGCCGAACTGCGCGTCGCCCTCGACGCCGAGCCGGCCGCCGCAGCCTTCTTCGAGACCCTGAGCAGCCAGAACCGCTTCGCCATCCTGTTCCGCCTCGGCAACCTGAAGACGGAGGCCGCCCGCGATCGCAACATCGAGAAATTCGTCGGGATGCTGGGGCGCGGCGAGACGATCTATCCGCAGCGGAGCCGCTAGGCGACCGGGTCCCGCGCGGGCTCGAGGCCGGTGCGCCGGACCACGCGGCCGTGCTCGAGACGCAGCATCCTGCCGCGCCAGCGACGGCGCAGCCAACGGTCGTGACTGGCGATGACCACAGCGCCCGGATACGCGCCAAGGGCCTCTTCGAGTTCGGTGGCCAGCAGCAGGGAGAGGTGATTGGTGGGCTCGTCGAGCAGGAACACGTGCGGCGGCCGCGCGATGATCAACGCCAGGGCGGTGCGACGCTGCTGGCCGATCGACAGGGAGCCGACCGGTCGATCAACGTCCCGGTCCGCCAGAAGGCCGAGTGACGTGAGCGGCAGCGATTCCGCCCGCTGTTCGCCCACGGCCCGCTCGTAGAGGGTCCGCGCCGACAGGCCGGGCTCGGGCCAGCGCACGTCCTGGTCGAGCAGCGCGACGCGAAGCGCGGGCCGGCGACGGACGCGCCCCGCGTCCGGTGCGAGTTGCCGGGCCAGCACGGCGAGGAGTGTCGACTTGCCCGAGCCGTTGGGGCCGGTGACGAGCACCCGGGCCTCCGGGGCGATCGCGAGACGATCGAGGTCGAGCCGATCGCCCACGCGCACACTCTCGGCGACCAGCAGGGGGTCGTCCCCCTCGAGCACATGAGATCCGTGGGGGATGCCGGCGAAGGCCATCGCGGCCGGTGGTTCGTCGATGCGGCTGCCCTTCAGCTCGTCGAGGCGCCCCTGCGCGTTCCGGACGCAACGCGCCACCTGGTGCTGCAGGCTCTCCTTCTTGACGCCCGCGGACATCCGGTCGTTGTCGCGCGGTCCGCTGCCGCGATCGATCGACCGCGCACCGACGGCGACGGTGTCGCGCAGACGGGCCAGTTCGAGCTCCTCGGCGGCGAACTGCGCCTCCCACCGGGCGCGCTCCGCCGCCTTCGCGGCCAGGTAGTCCGAGTAGCCGCCGCCGTAACGGGTGGCGCCGCTCCTGCCCGGATCGATGTCCAGCAGGCCGGTGGCGACCTCGTCGAGGAAGGCGCGGTCGTGGCTGGCGAACACGACGACCCCCGCCCACCCGCGCAGCACGGTGCTCAGGTAGTCGACCGCCGCGTCGTCGAGATGGTTCGTCGGCTCATCCAGCAGCACCGCGTCGGGGCGCGCGAGCAACAGCGCGGCGAGCGCCACGCGGCTGCGTTGACCACCCGAGACCGAGCCAACCGAGCGTTCCAGCGGGAGCTCAGCCACCCCGAGCCCCCGCAGCAGTTCGTCACGTCGTTGCTCCAGAGTCCAGAGTTCGGCGGCCTCGGCTGCGGCCAGGGCATCCGCATACCGCTGCTCGGCATCGGGGTCGGGGCCGGCGAACCCCTCGGCCGCCCTCAGCAACTCGTGCTCGAGGGCGCGCACCGGCGCCGTGGCCTGCTCCAGGATCGACTGGAGCGGGAGGGCGGGATCGACGTTCACCTCCTGAGTGAGCAGCGACGTCCGCTCGGGCCGGGCGATCACGCCGCGGTCCGGCTGCTCGACGCCAGCGAGCAGCCTCAGCAGCGTGGACTTGCCTGCCCCGTTCTCGCCGAGCAGACCGAGGCGCTGGCCGCCGCTCGCCACGAGGGACAGGTCGGTGAGCACGGGGCGGTCGCCGTACGAGTGGGAGAGGCCGTCCGCGCGCAGCACGGACGGCGAGATGGAAGATGACAAGAGAGACGTGTCCTGGTTCTCGAAGAGAGAACCCCGCCGGGCGATGCCGCGGACGGGGGAGGTCAGGACCTAGGACAGCACGAGTGACGACGATAGGCGACGACCGGGGCGCCGTCAAGCGGCTACACGGCCAGGTCAAGCTCCTTGGCCGTCTCGGCCAGGGTCTTCTTCGCGGTCGCCGCATTGCTCGACAACTGCGTGCCATAGCTCGGGATCATCTTCTCGAGCTGCGGCTTCCAGCCCTCGATCTTGGCAGGGAAGCACTTGGCGAGCACATCGAGCATGATGGGCACGGCTGTCGACGCTCCCGGCGAGGCGCCGAGCAGACCGGCGATCGAACCGTCGGCCGACGCCACCACCTCGGTACCGAACTGGATCACCGGCTTGCCGGTGGCATCCCGCTTCATCACCTGCACGCGCTGGCCGGCGGTGATCAGGTGCCAGTCGCCCTTCTTGGCCTTCGGCGCGAACTGCTGGAGGGCCCGGTGCTTCTTGCCCGGAGTCGCGAGCAGTTCACCGACCAGGTACCCGACCAGCGACAGATTGGTCAGACCGGCACCGATCAGCGTGCCGAGGTTGTGCGGCCGGATCGAGGCGAAGAGGTCGAACACCGAGCCGGACTTCATGAACTTGGGCGAGAATCCGGCGTAGGGGCCGAACAGCAGGCTGGCTTTGCCATCCACGACGCGGGTGTCGAGGTGCGGCACCGACATCGGCGGCGATCCCACGGCGGCCTTGCCGTAGACCTTCGCCTGGTGCTGCGCGACCACAGCGGGATCGTCGGTGCGCAGGAACTGCCCGCTGATCGGAAATCCGCCGTAGCCGCGGATCTCCTTGATGCCCGACTTCTGCAAGAGGTGCAGGGCCGCGCCGCCGGCGCCGACGAACACGAAGCGTGCCGTCAGCTCGAGTGGGGTGCCCCCGATGTCGTGACGGATGCCGATGTGCCAGAGACCGTCGCGCTTCTTGCGCAGGCTGGTGACGCGCTGCTCGAGCTTGAGCTTCGCACCGGACTTCACCAGGCCGTTCAGCAGCAGATGCGTCAGCGAGCCGAAGTCGACGTCGCTGCCAGCGGTGATCCGGGTGGCGGCGATCGGCTCGTCCTTGCGGCGGCCGGGGATCAGCATCGGTGCCCATCCGCGGATGACCGTCGGGTCGTCGCTGAACTCCATGCCCTGGAAGAGCGGGTGGTTTTTGAGCGCCTCGTGCCGACGGCGGAGGTAGTCGACGTTGTCCTGGCCCCAGACGAAGCTCATGTGCGGCACGGGGTTGATGAAGCGCTCGGGCTCGGGCAGCATCCCCTCGCTCACGAGGAAGGACCAGAACTGCCGCGTCACCTGGAACTGCTCGTTGACCTTCACCGCTTGCGTGATGTCGATCGTGCCGTCGGGCTTCTCGGGCGTGTAGTTCAACTCGCAGAGGGCCGAGTGGCCGGTGCCGGCGTTGTTCCAGGGATTCGAGCTCTCAAGCGCGACGTCGCCGAGCCGCTCGAGGATGGTGATGGTCCAGGTCGGCTCGAGCTGGCGGAGCAGAGCCCCCAGCGTCGCGCTCATGATGCCGCCGCCGATCAGGGCGACGTCGACGGGTTCAGGCACGGCTCCATTCTAGGCGGCGGCCTCTCGGGTCGCCGGGGACGAGGCGCCACCCGGCTGGCAAGAAACCCGCTTCTTCGCGCTAGCGGAAGTCCCGCGACTGGAGCACCCGGAACGCGATGCGGCGGCCGCGCTCGTACAGCACGCCGATGCGGCCATCGGGCAGAGCGGTCAGATCGCTGTAGGCGGACGCCCCGCACGTGACGCGGGCGGCATCCGGCCAGGTCTCGCCCCCGTCGCGCGAGCGCCGCACGGTCAGGCCCACCCGCCGCGTGCCGCGACGGTGCGTCGTCGCGAACAGCTCCTCGCCGACCGCGACGATGTCGCACTGGCAGACCGGGCCGGCCAGCTCGGGCGCCGCGGGACCGGGACGCCAGCTCTCCCCCTCGTCGTCGCTGATGGCGAACTCCTTGCCGCCCGGGATGCGGTTGCGCAGGTAGAGCAGCACACGTCCGTCCGGGCGCTGCGCCAGCTGGCCCTCGTTGCTACCCGGCGAGTCGACCCGCCCGCCGATCGCCCAGGTGTCGCCCCCGTCGTCGGAGTGCAGGGTGTGCGCCCGGTGCACGCGATCGCGGCCGGCGTGGTTGGCCGGGATCAGCAGCCGCCCGCTCGCCAGTCGGGTCACAGCTCCCGGTCCGGTCGCGTACCAGCGCCAGGTCGGCTTGCGCGCCTGCTCGCTGATGTCGCGGGGCTCGCTCCAGGTGCGGCCGTGGTCGTCCGAGTGCTGCACGCGGACGCGGGTCGGCACCTCGCCGCGGGGTCGCCCGTTCGAGCCCGCCTCGGCGGGGTCGAGGCAGCTGAGCAGCAGGATGCGGCCGTCCGCACCGACAACAGGCGTCGGGTTGCGCGAGCACGCCGTGTCGTCGGTCAGTCGGATCACCGGCCCCCAGCTCGCGCCGCCATCGCTCGAGCGGCGCATCCCGATGCTCATCCGACCGATGTCGGCGCGGCTCGACCGAAGCTCGGCGAACGCCAGGAGGGCGCCGTCATCGGCGCGCAGGATCGCCGGGATCCGCGTGGCGACGGCGTCGCGGCCGGGACGGAAGACATCCGTGGTCGCACGGGAGAACAGGGTCATGGCCGCAGTGTGGTGAGGAGAGGTGAACGGAAGTGTGCGCGCTGCGGAAATGACGCGATTACGCGACCGGCTGCGCCGCCGACAGCTGAGAGGCCGGCAGCTTCGCGGCCACCAGCTCCGCGATCTGCACCGCGTTCAAGGCGGCACCCTTGCGCAGGTTGTCGTTGGAGATGAAGAGCGCGAGTCCGCGATTGCCGGGAACGCCCTCGTCCTGCCGGATGCGCCCCACCAGGCTCGGGTCGATGCCGGCCGCGTCCAGCGGCGTCGGCACGTCCATCAGCTGCACGCCCGCGGCATCCGCCAGCAGTTCGGTCGCGCGCTCGGGCGTGAGCGCCGAGGCGAACTCGACGTTGATCGACAGCGAGTGGCCGGTGAACACCGGCACGCGCACGCAGGTGCCGCTGACCAGCAGTTCGGGCAGCTCGAGGATCTTGCGGCTCTCGTTGCGGAGCTTCTTCTCTTCGTCGGTCTCGTTCAGCCCGTCTTCGACGATCGTGCCGGCAAGCGGTAACACGTTGAAGGCGACGTTCTTGGCGAACGTGTGCGGCGCCGGCATGGTGACGGCGTGACCGTCGTGCACGAGGCCGATGGCGTTCTGCGACACCGCGGATGCCGCCTGCTCGAGCAGCTCCTCGCCTCCGGCGAGCCCCGCGCCCGACACGGCCTGATAGGTGCTGACGATGAGGCGCCGGAGCCCGGCCTCTGCGTCGAGGACCTTCAACACGGGCATCGCGGCCATCGTGGTGCAGTTCGGGTTGGCGATGATGCCCTTGCCTGACGGCCCGGTCGCCTCGTCGATCGCGTGCGGGTTGACCTCGCTGACGACCAGCGGCACGTCCGGATCCATGCGCCACGCGCTCGAGTTGTCGACGACGGTGACGCCCGCTGCGACGAAGCGCGGCGCCTGCACCTTGGACATCGTGGCCCCGGCGGAGAAGATCGCGATGTCGAGCCCGGTCGGGTCGGCCGTCTCGGCATCTTCGACCACGATGTCATGGCCTCGGAACGGCAGGGTCGTGCCGGCGCTGCGGGCGCTGGCGAAGAAGCGGATCTCGCTGATCGGCACATCCCGCTCGTCGAGAAGGGCGCGCACGACCGCGCCCACCTGACCGGTGGCGCCGACGACGCCCAAGCGGATGCCCGGCCGGATGCCCGAAGTGCTCATAGCCGAAAAGCTTAGCCGCGCGACCCCGGCGGCTGCCCGCCCCCGGCGACCGCCCGGGTGAACGCCATCTCCCAGTTCACCTCCCAGGACGCCCCGCCGTCGGCCGAGAAGGCCTGCTCCCAGCGGAGGTGGTCACTGCTCTGGCGCGTCCAGAGGAAGCGGACCCGGATCGCACGGTCGCCGAGGGCGCCGTCGGCGACGAACGTCCCCACGCCGTCGGCGAATCCGCCGACGACGGGCACGTCGAGCTCATGCGGCGCGCGGCCGTCCAACCACCAGATGGCCCAGGTGCCGCTCGCCGCGTCGAAGGACCGCAGCGCGACAGCGCGATACGGGTCGCCGGGCAGGTCCAGGACGTTGTCTTCGACGTTCCCGAACCCGCCAAGAACCGGGCCGGTCGACATCGTCCCATCGAACTCGATCCAGTGCTGAGACCCGACGAGGCGCTGCGCCAGCCGGCGATGACGGACCGTCCAATCGCCGAAGACGAAATCGAAGTCGGCGGCGGATGGGGAACCTGCGAGCTCGTCGTTCACGCTGACGACACTAGGCATGGCGACCGACAGAGGCAGCCGCCAGAGGGCCGCGTCCTCAGCCTCAGCGACCGGTGCCTGCGTGAACGACGGCCGCCTGCTCGGAATCCAGCCCGAACGCGGTGTGCACCACCCGCATGGCCTCGTGCAGGGTGTCGGCCCGGGTGACCACCGAGATGCGGATCTCGCTCGTGGAGATCATCTCGATGTTGATGCCGGCATCCGAGAGCGCGCGGAACAACTGGGCCGAGACGCCCGCACTCGTGCGCATGCCGGCACCGACCACCGACAGCTTGCCGATCTGGTCGTCGTACTGGAGCGAGTCGAATCCGACCTCGGGCTGCGAGACGCGCAATGCCGTCAGCACCTTCTCCCCCTCGCCCTTGGGCAGGGTGAAGGAGATGTCGGTCAGGCCGGAGATGGCGGCCGACACGTTCTGCACGATCATGTCGATGTTCGCCCCGGTCTTCGCGACGATGTCGAAGATGTCCGCGGCCTTGCCGGGAACGTCGGGCACACCGACGACGGTGATCTTCGCCTCGTTGAGGTCGCCCGCGACGCCGGTGATGATGGGCTCTTCCATGGGAGTGCCTTCCTGGATGATCGGGTCCGAATCGGGCGTGACCCAGGTGCCTTCGTTGTTGTTGAACGAGGAGCGCACGTGCAGCACGACCCCGTGCCGGCGTGCGTACTCCACGGCGCGGATGTAGAGCACCTTCGCCCCGGCGGCGGCGAGTTCGAGCATCTCCTCGCTGGTGATGGTGTCGATCTTGTGAGCGCGCGGCACGACCCGCGGATCCGCGGTGTACACGCCGTCGACATCCGTGTAGATCTCGCAGACGTCGGCGCCCAGGGCGGCGGCCAGCGCCACGGCGGTGGTGTCGGATCCGCCGCGGCCGAGCGTCGTGATGTCTTTGGAGTCGCGGTTGAAGCCCTGGAATCCGGCGACGATCGCGATCGCGCCCTCGTCGAGGGCCTCGCGGAGCCGCACCGGGGTGACGTCGACGATCCGCGCGGAGCCGTGGCGGGCATCCGTGATCATGCCGGCCTGGCTGCCGGTGTAGCTGCGGGCCTCGACACCCATGCTCTTGATCGCCATCGCAAGGAGCGCCATCGAGATGCGCTCGCCGGTGGTGAGCAGCATGTCGAGCTCGCGGGGATCCGGCAGCGGCGTGACCTCGTGCGCCAGGTCGAGCAGTTCGTCGGTGGTGTCGCCCATCGCGCTGACGGCGACGACGACCTCGTTGCCCGCCTTGCGGGTCTCGACGATGCGCTTCGCCACGCGCTTGATGCTCTCGGCGTCCGCGACCGACGAGCCGCCGTATTTCTGGACGATGAGACTCACGGCCCAGAGTTTACCGGCGGCAGGGCCGCGGTACGGGCGCGGGGACGTCCGTACGACTAGGCGTCGGACTCCGCCCGATCGGCCAGGAAGCCCTCGATGAACTGGGCCGTCTCCTCCCAGCCGGCGACCGAATGCGTCGGCACGCCGAGCGCCTTCACCGGGTAGTCGTTGCCCTCGGGGTCCAGTCGGTCGCCGACGAACAGCATGTCGTCGATCGGGATGCCGGTGAGCTGCGCGAGCTTCGTCATCCCGTAGGCCTTGTCGATCCCCATGCGCGTGATGTCGATGCTCGTCGAGCCGCCCGAGCGCACCTCGAGGTTCGGGAGCAGCTTCTGCACGGCCTCCCGGAGCGCGGCCTTCTTCGCGCCGGTCGGGTCCCAGGCCTTCTTCGCGTCGACCGGGGCGTGCTGGCCGAGGGCCGAGAAGGTGATCTGCGACCCGCGGTCCTCGAGGATGTCGCCCCAGGTCGTCTGCTCCCAGAACCCGAGCCGCTTCGCCTCGGACTCGACCGCGCGGAGGGCGTCGTGCTTCTCCTCGGCGGTGAGGTTCTCGGCGTATTGCTGGTGCCAGAACGCCTCGCGCGGGTTGTCACCGACGTAGCGGTAGTACTGCGTGCCGCAGGTCGGCATCAGATGCAGCCGGCCGAGGGCCTCGAGATCGTTCAGCGGCAGTCCGTCGATGACCTGGGCCGTGAACTGGGCGAACTGGCCGCCCGAGATGATGCAGACCTCGACCCGGTCGAGCAGGTGCACCAGCAGCTGAGCCATCCGCGGATCGATCGGCGATTTGGAGGGCGCGAGGGTGTCGTCGAGGTCGAAGGCGACCAGCAGCGGAGGCGTGCTCATCCGCACAGTGTGACAGAGCGATTTGGAGGTTTCACCGACCCGTTCGGGTCACGGCACTCGGGCGTGCGTGGGGTTCGTACAGCGAGCAAGCGCCGCGGCATCCGGCGCAATAGCGTGACGTCATGAGCGATGAACGACCTGGATGGGGTGAGCAGTCGACCCTTGAGGTCACCTGGCACGACCCGATCCCCGCCCTCGCGCTGCTGCGCAGCATGAGCGGCCGCGACTATCTGAACGGCATCAAGGACGGCGAGATCCCCCCGCCGCCCATCGCGATGCTGCTCGGCATGGACATCACGCAGGTGCGCGACGGCGAGGTGGTGTTCACGCTGCCTCCCCACGCCAGCCAGTACAACCCGCTCGGCGTCGTGCACGGCGGCGCGCTCTCGACCGCGCTCGACACCGTCGCGGGATGCGCGGTGCACTCCACCCTCGATGCGGGCTGGGGTTACACGTCCATCGATCTCAACGTCAGCTACCTGCGCGGCGTGACGCTCGACACCGGGGTGGTCACCTTCACCGGCCGCGTGATCAAGCGCGGGCGCCGGGTGATGTTCGCGACCGCCGAAGGGGTGGATGCCGCGGGCAACCTGGTCGCGACGGCGACGAGCTCGCTGCTCGTGATGGAGCCCGTCGGCGCCTAACCCTCGACGACCCGCCGGCCCTCGAAGGCACGGCCGAGCGTGACCTCGTCGGCGTACTCGAGGTCGCCGCCGACCGGCAGGCCGGAAGCCAGGCGGGTGACGCGCAGGCCGGGCTGGACGAGCAGGCGCGACAGGTAGGTCGCCGTCGCTTCGCCCTCCAGGTTGGGGTCGGTGGCGATGATGACCTCGGTCACCGTGTTGTCGGCGAGCCGCTGGACGAGCTGGGTGAAGCGGAGCTCGTTCGGTCCGATCCCGTCGATCGGGCTGAGGGCCCCGCCGAGCACATGGTAGAGACCGCGGAACTCGCGCGTGCGTTCGATCGCCGCGACATCCTTCGCCTCTTCGACCACGCAGATGATGGCCTGGTTGCGGCGCGGGTCGCGGCAGATCGAGCAGGTGTCCTGCTCGCTGACGTTGCCGCAGATGGAGCAGAACCGCACCTTCTCGCGCACGTCCATGAGGATCTGTGCGAGCTTCGTGGTGTCGAAGCTCTGGGTCTGCAGGATGTGGAACGCGATCCGCTGCGCCGACTTCGGCCCGATGCCGGGCAGGCGGCCGAGCTCGTCGATCAGCTCCTGGACGATTCCCTCGTACACGGCTAGTCGCCCGCAGGCTTCGCGGGCTCGGCGCTGGGCTCGAGCGTGACCGGGCGGTCGCGCGGCGCGAGGTCCTGCTCCTCGATGAAGCTGGCACCGAGCAGTTCGCGCACGACGGCCTCGCCGTAGCGCTGCGCGCGCCCCGCCTGGGGGGCGCGGCCGTTTCTGACTTCGCCGACGGCGCCGGCGCCCGTCTCGGGAGTCGGGTCGGGTTGAGCCGGCGCCTCGATCTCGCGATCGGGCTCCGGCTCGGGCTCCGGCGTCGGCTCCGGCTCCAGCTCGTCCACGGGCGGCGGAGCGTCCTCGCTGCCGGGGATCGGGGTGACGTTCCACCCCGAGGTCGCCGGCGCGATCGGCGCGCTGTCGACCGGTGCCGGCGCGGCGGCAGGCGCAGCAGTGGCATCTACCCGCGCCACGTACTTCACGCGGATTCCCAGCACCGTGCTGATCGCGGACCGCAGGATCTCGCTGACGCTCTCCCCCGCTGTCGGCCGCTCCTTGAAGCTGGAGACGTCGGCCTCGCTGGGGAAGGACAGGGTCAGCACGTCGCCGTCGAGCACCCGCGGCGTGGCCGTGTAGACGACCATCCAGGCGGTGCGCTTCGCCTTCTGCACGACCTCGAGGATCTCGGGCCAGGCGTCGCGCAGTTGCGGCAAGGTGACCGCGGCCGCCGGCGCCGACGGTTCGCCGGCTTCGGAGACGGGCTCGGTTCCGGTTTCGGCAGCCGGCTCGACGACGGGCTCCGCCTTCGCGATCGGCTCCGGTGTCGGGCGGGTGCGCGGTTCCGGATCGGGTGCGCGCGTCGCCGCGGCGGCCTCGGTCGCCTGCGGCCGCGCCGAAGGCGCGTCGTCGATGCCGACCCGCCGCTCGAGCCGCTCGACTCGCGCCAGTGCTCCCCGGTCGGTGTCGTCGGCGGCCGGGACGAGCAGCCGAGCCACCATCAGCTCCAGGTGCAGCCGCGGCGAGGTGGCGCCCGTCATCTCGGTCAGGGCCGTGTTGACGACATCGGCGGCCCGCGAGAGCTCGGCGGCGCCGAAGGCGACCGCCTGCTGCGACATCCGGTCCAACTCGTCTTGCGGAGTGCCGCGCAGCACCGCCGCCGCGCCGTCACGGGTGGCGGCCACGACGATGAGGTCGCGCAGGCGCTCGAGCAGGTCCTCGACGAACCGCCGCGGATCCTGGCCGGTCTGGATTACGCGGTCAACCGCCGAGAAGGCCGCGCCGGCGTCCATCGCGCCGAGTGCGTCGACGACCTCGTCGAGCAGGGCCGCGTGGGTGTAGCCGAGCAGGGCGACGGCGCGCTCGTATTCGATGGTGCCGCCGGAGGAGTCGGTCGATCCTTCGGAGCCGCCGATCAGCTGGTCGAGCAGCGACAGCGTATCGCGCACCGATCCGCCGCCCGCGCGCACGACCAGGGGCAGCACGCCCGGCTGCACCGACACCTTCTCGGCCTCGGACAGCTGCTGCACATAGTCGAGCATCTGCGCCGGGGGAACGAGCCGGAACGGGTAGTGGTGGGTGCGGCTGCGGATCGTGCCGATGACCTTCTCGGGCTCGGTGGTCGCGAAGATGAACTTGACGTGGTCCGGCGGCTCTTCGACCAGCTTGAGCAGCGCGTTGAAGCCCTGCGGCGTCACCATGTGCGCCTCGTCGAGGATGAAGATCTTGTAGCGGTCGCGGGCCGGCGCGAAGGCCGCGCGCTCGCGCAGGTCGCGGGCGTCATCCACGCCGTTGTGAGATGCGGCATCGATTTCGACCACGTCCAACGAACCGCTCCCGTCTCGAGCGAGCTCGAGACAAGAAGCACAGACGCCGCACGGGGTGTCGGTCGGACCCTCGGCGCAGTTCAGGCAACGGGCCAGGATGCGCGCGCTGGTGGTCTTGCCGCAGCCGCGCGGGCCGCTGAACAGGTAAGCGTGGTTGACCCGGTCGGTGCGCAGCGCCGTGCGGAGCGGGTCGGTCACCTGCGACTGGCCGATCAGTTCGGCGAATGTCTCCGGCCGGTAGCGGCGGTAGAGGGCGGTGACCACTCCCCAAGAGTAGTCACTGCCCCCGACCGCGGCTGGTCCGATCAGGGCTGGCTCAGCGGGTGTAGTAGCCCGCGTCGAGGTCCTCGATCAGGGTCGGATGCGTCGGCGCCCAGCCGAGCATGGCCTGCGTCTTCGCACTGGAGGCAAGAGCGCTGACCCCGAGGAAACGCTCGAGCCACACGAACTGCGGCGCCTTCTCGGCGACCTCTCCCTCGGCGAAGGCACGCACCGGCAGACCGGTCTGGCGGCCGATCGCGGAGGCGATATCCCGGTGGGTCACGCCCTGCTCTCCGACCGCGTGCAGCACCGACCTCGCCGGCGCGTTCTCGACGCCGAGCGCGACCAGGGCCGCGGCATCCGCGATGTTCACAGCCGGCCAGGTGTTGGCGCCGTCGCCGACATACCCCGCGGCACCCGTCAGACGGTCCATGCCCACGTACGCCGACATGAAGCCGTGGTCGCCCTCGCCGTGCACGGTCGGCGCGAAGGCGACCGAGATCGGCCGCACCCCCTTGTCGGCGTAGTCGAGGGCGAGGAGCTCCGTCAGCAGCCGCGGGGAGGAGACCGTCGCGGGGTCCGGTGCCATGTCCTCCGTGGCGAGCACGCCCGCGGCGGCCCGGCCGAGCACGCCGGAGGCGAACACGAACGGGCGGTCGGAGCCGACCAGGGTGTCGAGCAGGGCCGTGACGGCGGCGCGATCGGTCTCGACCGCGGCGAGGTGCGCCGAGAAGTCGTGGTTGAAGGCGAGGTGGATGACGCCATCCGACGCCTCGGCCGGTGCGCGGAGTGCGTCCGGCTCGTCGATCGAGCCGCGGAACACCTCGGCGCCCGCCGCCTGGATCTTGGCAGCCGAGTCGTCGGTGCGCGCGAGACCGACCACCTGATGGCCGTGCGCGATGAGTTCGGCGGTGACGTGGGAGCCGATCCATCCGGACGCGCCGGTGACGAAGTACTTCATGGGGAGACCTTTCGAGTGATGCCACAGTGATGTCAGTTACTGACATGACAACAGTAGCACCGATGTCAGCGACTGTCATCAAGTACCATGGCGGGATGACCCGCTGGCAGCCCGACGCGCGTGGCCGCCTCGTGCAGGCGGCAACGGAGCTCTATCTCGAGCGCGGTTTCGGCCAGACCACGGTCGCGCAGATCGCCGAGCGGGCGGGCGTCACCGAGCGCACCTTCTTCCGCTATTTCGCCGACAAGCGCGAGATGCTCTTCGACGGCGCGGCGCGCCTGCAGCAGCTGATGACGGACGCCGTGACCGGCGCCCCGGCATCTGCAACGCCTCTGGATGCGGTCGGCGTGGCCCTCGACGCGGTCGGCGAGGTCTTCGTCGACCTCGATCACTCGCGCACCCGCCAGGTGATCATCGACTCCGACGACTCGCTGCAGGAGCGTGAGCTGATCAAGCGCGACCGGCTCGCGACCGCCATCGCGCAGGCCCTGCGAGCGCGCGGCGTCGCGGAGCCCGCGGCATCCCTCGCGGCGCAGACCGGGATCGGCGTCTTCCACGTGGCCTTCGCCGCCTGGATCGCGCCCGCCAACACCCGCAGCTACGCCGACATCGCACGCAGCCTGCTCGCCGACCTCCGAGTCGTCGCGGCGACCTGACGCGGGAGCCGCGATGCGCGGAGTCGCGGCGGCGTGTACGTCGCGCGGAGCGCGCTGCGCCGCAGGAGCGGCGGTGCAGCCAGAATTGAATACGACCCCCCGCGCACCCGCCAGAGCCCGGTTACCCTTGCTGCGTTTCCGCCCTGGGGGAGTTGGCCTGGATGGCGCCACGCGGGGAGCCGCAGTGATTCTATCGCGAGGCAGCGGCACCCGCCGCGTCCCCCGTAAGTGCGACGTGACGGCGCAAGCGCGACGGGTATGATTTCCGATGGCCACCGCTCCCGAGCGGTCCAGGAGGATTCGCCTAGTGGCCTATGGCGCACGCTTGGAAAGCGTGTTGGGTGAAAGCCCTCGGGGGTTCGAATCCCCCATCCTCCGCTCATCCCCCGGATCAGTACCGCAGAACCCGCGCACCGCCCTCGCCCCGCCACCCTGTCACCGAGCTCAGGAGAACAGCGATCACCGTTACCGCGAGCACCTTGCGGGTCGTTCCGCGTCGATCACTCATGCGAACGGCGTTCGTGTCGATCGTTCTCGCGATGATCCCGGTATTCGGAGTGCTCTACTGGTTCGCGGCGCAGCACGGCAGCTGGCACCTGGTCTTCGTGGTCCACCTGGCGGTGTCGGCAGCGGCGATCGCCGTGCTTCTGCGTCAGCTCACCGTTTACACCGCCGTGACCGCGTCCGAGCTCGTCGGGCGCGGCATCTTCAGCCCGCTCGAGCGCGTGCCGCTCGAGCGGATCGCGAGCGTGGTGATCGTCTCGACCTACGTCGGTCAGTCGCTCGACGCCGAGCAGCAACTGCTGGTGCGCGACGCCTCGGGCAGGCGCCTGTTCCGGATGCGCGGCAGCTTCTGGCCTCCCGGCGCGCTCGTCGCGGTTGCCGACTCGCTGCCGGGCGAGCCGGTGATCCTTCGGGAGCCGATCAGCTTCAGGACCTTCTTCACCACCTATCCCGGCAGCGCGTACTGGTTCGAGAACAAGCCCATGCTCTGGATCGCCGTCGGCGTCCTGATGGTGGGCCTCGCCGTGGCGATCGCCGCCTGGGTCATGACGATCCTCGGGATGCCGGTCGCGCTGCTGCCGGCCTGAGCCGCGACGGCGAGCACGGGCCGCGTCAGCGGCGCGTCGATCCGAACAGCTTTCCGACGACCAGGCGGGCGAGCCGAACGCCGGCGTTCGCCGTGTCCTTCCGAAGCCGGTCGTTCTGGCGCTGCTGCCGACGCGCAGCGCGTTTGTCGGCGATGTCCTGGGCGCGGGCCTGACCCGTGAGCTGAGCCGCGGCATCCGTTTCGGCCTGGCCGAGACGAGCGTTGATGGCGCCAAGGCCGGTCAGCTCCGACTCGGCCGCCCGGGTCTGGGCGGCGAGGAGCTGTTGGGCTTCGGCGGCGGCGCGGGCGTCCGCCGCCATCACCGCCTTCTGCTGCAGGATGTCGCGGGCCGACGTCGTGTCCGCGGGAGCGCCGTACCGCGCAAGCAGTGGCGACGCGGCAACCGCCGCGGCGCGCTCCTCGGGCGGAGTCGGCGACATCGAGCTCTGCGGCACCCGCAGCCGCGTCCAGGCAACCGGCGATGGCGCGCCATGCTCGTTCATGACCGTGATGATCGCCTCCCCGATCGCCAGGTTCTGCAGCACCTGCGCAAGGTCGTATCCCGAGCTCGGATAGGTGGAGACGGTCGCCTTCAGGGCCCGGGCGTCATCCGGGGTGTGGGCCCGCAACTGATGCTGCACTCGGCTGCCGAGTTGCGCGAGCACGTCGCCGGGCACGTCCTTCGGCGTCTGGGTCACGAAGAAGATGCCAACGCCCTTCGACCGGATGAGGCGCACCGTCTGCGTGATCACCTGCAAGAAATCCTTCGACGCGCCGTCGAAGAGCAGATGCGCCTCATCGAAGAAGAACACCAGCTTCGGCTTGTCGGGATCGCCGACTTCCTGCGCCTCGCGCCCGACGGCCGCGGCATCGTCAGCCTGCTCGAGGTACCCGGCGTGCAGGACAAGCCGGCGCTCTTCTCCACCTTCCTGATGTGGCTGCTCGCCGACCTCTACAATGATCTGCCCGAGGTGGGCGACCTCGACAAGCCGAAGCTGGTGTTCTTCTTCGACGAG
>DASYDQ010000059.1:0-18730 GCA_036499485.1 Pseudolysinimonas sp.
GGGCGATCTTGCTGTCGATGCCGAGTTCGGCAGCGACTTCGTGAACACGTGGGTTGGCCACATTTCTCCTGTCTGGGGTCCGCCCCAGATGCAGGAGCGGACGCTAAAGGGTGAGGGAACTCATTTCGAGTTGCTCATTAGCTGTCCATTGGTCTTTCAGCCCGTTCTTCGAGGGTTGTCAGTTCTGGTACGGATGTCAGATCCGTGATCGAGGCGCGAAGCGCCCGGCCGAAGGCCTTGCGCGACACCGCCGTCTCGAGACACGCACGTGCGGGATGCACCCAGGCGCCTCTGCCCGGAAGTCGAGCCGCGGCATCCACCACGACACGTCCATCGCGCGCGACCACCCTCACGAGTGAGGAGCGGGGGGCACGCTGCCGGCAACCCAGGCAGGTTCTGACGGGTTCCATGGTACCCCCTCGGTGTGTGGCAGGTGTGACCCGCAGGAATCGACTACTCCTCCATGACCGAGTCAGGCTGGATGTCGATTCTTGCGCCCGTGAGTTTTGCAGCCAGTCGCGCATTCTGCCCCTCCTTGCCGATCGCCAGCGAGAGCTGGTAATCGGGAACGAGAGCGCGCACGGCCTTGAGGTTCTCATCGACCACGAAGGCGCTCGTCACCTTGGCCGGCGACAGCGCCGACGCCACGAAGGTCGGAAGATCGGCCGACCAGTCGACGATGTCGATCTTCTCGTCGTGCAGCTCGGTGGTGACCGCGCGCACGCGCTGACCGAGCTCGCCGATGCATGCGCCCTTGGCGTTGATTCCCGGCTGCGTCGCGCGCACGGCGATCTTGGTGCGGTGGCCGGCCTCGCGGGCCAGTGAGGCTATCTCGACCAGGCCGCTGGCGATCTCGGGCACCTCGAGCGCGAACAGCTTGCGCACGAGCCCCGGATGCGTGCGGCTCACCGTGATCGACGGTCCCTTCAGACCCTTCGACACGCTGGTGACATAGACCCGGATGCGGGTCCCGTGCGAGTAGTCCTCCCCCGGCACCTGCTCCTCGGGCGGCAGGATCGCCTCGACGCTGCCGAGGTCGATGTGGATCATCCGCGGATTCGGGCCCTGCTGGATGACGCCCGCGACGATGTCGCCCTCGCGCCCGCGGAACTCGCCGAGCACCTTGTCGTCACCGATGTCACGCAGCCGCTGGTTGATGACCTGCTTCGCCGCGAATGCGGAGATGCGTCCGAAGTCGTCGGGGCTGTCGACGGCCTCACCGATGACCTCGCCATCGTCATCCCGTTCGGGGACGAACACGGTCACGTGCCCGGTCTTGCGATCGAGCTCGACGCGCGCGCCGGATTCCGGCTCCTTGTCGGTGTGCTTCAGATACGCGGTCAGGATCGCCTGCTCGATGATGCCGACGAGCTCCTCGAACGGGATCTCGCGCTCGCGCTCCATGAGCCGCAGCATGGTGAGGTCGATGTCCACGTCAGGCCTCCGATATTGAGATATTGAGATTGTGTGTCCGGGCGTGGCCGGGCATCCGCTCAGCCTAGTCCGCTGACCGGGTGTTCGCAGTGCGAGCTCAGGCGGCGGAACCCTCGGGGGTCACGGCGCTCGCGAGCACCACGTCGAGGGCCGCCGAGGCGTCCTCTTCGCTGAGCTCCTGCGCCAGCGCGAGTTCGCTGATCAGGATCTGGCGCGCCTTGGCCAGCATCCGCTTCTCGCCGGCCGAGACGCCGTGGTCCTGGTCGCGGCGCCACAGGTCGCGGACGACCTCGCTGACGCGGTAGACGCTGCCGCTTGCCATCTTCTCCTGATTCGCCTTGTAGCGACGGCTCCAGTTGCCGGGCTCCTCGACGAAGGGATCGCGCAGCACCTGGTGCACGGCCTTGACGCCGTCGCCGTCGATGACATCGCGAACACCCACCAGCTCGACGTTGTCAGTCGGCAGCATGATCGTCAGCTCGCTGGTGTGCACGTTGAGCGTCATGAATTCCTTCTCGACGCCGGCGACCGTGCGCTTGCTCAGCGCCGTGATGGTGACTGCACCGTGGTGCGGGTATACGAGGGTCTTGCCGACGGACAACTCCACGTTGCGTCCTGCTCTCTGCTGTTGTGCAAGCGCCGCTGGTCGCCAGCGCTGGGGGTGATGAGACCGCGCCGCGCTCAGCGGAGGCGCGCGATCAATTCTGCTGCGGGAACCTCGGTGCGCTCCCCCGAGCGCCGGTCCCAAAGCTCTAGGATACCGTCTCCGGCGCCCCGACCCACGATCACGATCGTCGGGACCCCCAGCAGCTCGGCATCGCCGAACTTCACGCCGGGCGAAACCTTGGGCCGATCGTCGTACAGCACGTCGAATCGCGCGGCCTCGAGCTCGCTGGCGACCTTCTCGGCGAGCTCGTACACCACCTCATCCCTGCCCGTCGCGATCAGGTGGATGTCGAAGGGCGCGACCTCGGCCGGCCAGATCAGCCCCTTGTCGTCCGCGTAGTTCTCGGCGATGGCCGCGACCAGGCGCGTGACGCCGATGCCGTAGCTGCCCATCGTGACGGTGACGAGCTTGCCGTTCGCGTCGAGCACCTGCAGCCCCAGCGCGTCGGCGTACTTGCGGCCGAGCTGGAACACGTGCCCGATCTCCATGCCGCGCGCGAGCTCGACCGGTCCGGAACCGTCGGGAGCGGGGTCGCCCGGCTTGACCTCGGCGACCTCGACGCCGCCGTCGTTGCCGAAGTCGCGGCCGGCGACCAATCCGAAGACGTGCTTGCCCTCGAGGTTGGAGCCGGTGATCCAGCCCGAGCCGTCGACAACGCGGGGGTCGACCAGGTACCGGATGCCGGTGGCCGAATCCTCTCCGAGCACCTCCCCGGTCGGCGACCACGGGCCGATGTAGCCCTTGACCAGCAGGGGGTTCTTCTCGAAGTCGGACGCCTCTGCGGGTTCCACCTCCGCGGGGGCGAACGCCACCTCCGCGCGTTTCAGGTCGACCTCGCGATCGCCTGGCAGGCCGACGACCACGATCTCGCGGGTTCCGTCGAGGTGGGTCAGCGCGAGCACCACGTTCTTGAGGGTGTCGGCCGCGGTCCAGGCGCGCCCGTCCGGGCGCGGGTGCTTCTCGTTCGCGACGTCGACCAAGGTCGCGATCGTGGGCGTCCCGGGGGTGTCGAGCACCTCGGCCGGGGTGAGTTTCTCGTAGCCGCGGCTGGGCGGCGCCTCGGTGGTGAACGCCTCCACGTTGGCCGCGTATCCGCCGGCGGAGCGGACGAAGGTGTCTTCGCCGATCGGGGTCGGGTGCAGGAACTCCTCCGAGCGCGATCCGCCCATCGCGCCGGCATCCGCCTGCACGATGACGTAGTCGAGCCCCAGTCGCGTGAAGATGCGCTCGTAGGCGCCGCGCATGGCCTCGTACGAGACATCCAGCCCGGCGTCGTCGATGTCGAAGGTGTAGGCGTCCTTCATCGAGAACTCGCGACCGCGCAGCAGGCCGGCGCGAGGGCGCGCCTCGTCGCGGTACTTGTCCTGGATCTGGTAGATCGCGAGCGGCAGATCTTTGTAGGAGTTGTAGAGGTCCTTCACGAGCAGCGTGAAGACCTCCTCGTGCGTCGGCGCGAGCAGGTAGTCGGCGCCCTTGCGGTCCTGCAGGCGGAAGATGCCGTCGCCGTACTCCTCCCAGCGGCCGGTGATCTCGTAGGGCTCACGCGGCAGGAGCGCCGGGAAGTGCACCTCCTGCGCGCCGATCGAGTCCATCTCCTCGCGCACGACGCGCTCGACCTGGCGGCGGACCCGCAGACCCAGCGGGAGCCATGCGAAGATCCCGGGTGCCTGGCGACGGATGTAGCCGGCGCGAACCAGCAGCCGATGGCTGGTCAGTTCGGCGTCGGCCGGATCGTCGCGCAGCGTTCGGACGAAGAGCTGGCTGAGGCGAGTGGGCACGGCGTCCATGCTACCGACGCCCCCGAGCGCTGCCGGAACGGCGGCTAGCCCACCGCGGTGTTCGAGCCGACCGATGAGCGCGCGAGGTCGAGGCCGAGCGCGACGGTCGGCAGGGCGCCCGCCACGACCAGCCGCAGCGCGGCCACGTCGAATCGCCCGGTGCCGTAGGGGTTGGCCGTCGCGCCGGGCAAGGTGGCCGCCCAGCTCGGCGGCGTTCCCTCGTTGGGGATCGACGGGTCAGGCAGGTTCTGGGCATTGGCGGTCAGCGAGACCAGCCCGCTCGACCCGAACAGCGTGCCCGTCGAGGTGCCGAGAAATGTCACCAGTCCCGAGCTGTCGGCGCCGAGCGTCGTGGACAGCGCGGTCACCGTCGTAGAGAGCCCCGCGAGAGCGGTGCGGATGACCCCGCCGATGACGGGCCCGAGAGCCGTCTTCACCGCCCCGGTCAGCCCACTGGTCAGGCCGTTGAGAATCCCGCACAGCGTCGGGCCGACGATGATGATCGTGCACACCCCGCTGGTCTGGTCGACGTGGACGTCGATGACCGCGGTACCGGCGAGCAGGGAGGCGAGGCTGGCGGTGGTGTCCACGACCAAGGTGCCGATGCCGACGGACAGCGCGCTCAGCGGGGCGGTGACCCGCACGTGCACCGTGACCACCGACAGCGCGGCGTTGACGGCGGCGATCACGCTCGACACCCAGGAGCCGATGGCCGTGGTGAGTGCCGTCTTGAGCGCGTCGACCGCGGTCGAGTTGACGAGCAGCCGGCTGTTGGGCGCGAGGCCGTTGATCTGCGGCGAACTCAGGTACGCCGGCCCGAGCAGGGCGTCGAGATCGAGGGTGACCGTGCCGGCCGCGGGGCGGATGCTGGCCAGACCGCCGGGATCGGAGATGGCGGTGCCGAGCAACGTGGTCACCGCGCTGAAGTCCGGCGTGATGCTCACGCTCACCGTTGGTGTGCCCACCCCGACCGCGCTCAGAACAGTCCCGAGGGTGCCCAGGATGCCGCTGCTCAGCGAGTTCGCAAGCCCCGCGCTGCCCGCGATCGTCGTGATCGCGCTCGACAGCGAGCTCAGCGTGCCGTTCGTGTCGGTCGCCAGCGCGGAGACCGTCGGACTGGTCAGCACCGCTTCGAAGCCGGCAAGGGCGTATTGGCGCACGAGGGCGGTGTAGATGCCGTTCCAGCGGGCGTGGCAGGCATCGAGGGTCGCATCGCTCGCGACGGCGCCGATCCCCAGGTCGATGTCGGTGAGGTTGGTGACGAGCGAGGACACCGACGATCCGAGCACCGCCTGCAGCACGGTGCCGAGCTCGAGGGTGGCGAAGCGCGGCAGCGCCGCTCCGTTCGCCGGGGTGCTGAGCGAGATCGCACCCGAGTTGAGCACGGCGCCTGCCGCACCGCCCGAGGTCGTGTCGGATCCGGCCCGCGCCCATTGATTGAGGGCGCTCGCGTCCACGTCTGCCGGGAGCACCATGGCGCCGCCGAGGTTCGCGTTGATCGTCGAGAGCGCACTCACGGTCAGTGGGTTCGCGTAGGCATCTCCGCCGAGGGAGGTCGAGCCCGACGGCGTCGCCGTGGATCCGGTGCCGGGGTTGCTGACCGTCTCACCCGCGATCGATGCGATGGCGTCGACGTTGAGGGCACCGAGCTGGCCGCCGATGAGGCGGGCGGATCCCGTGCTGGCGCCGCTGCCGGCATCCGTGCAGAGCATGGACTGCACCGGGCCGTTGACGTACTCGGTGTCGGTCCAGCTGGCGAGGCTGGTCGTGGTGCCGGTGGCGACGACGGCCGCGGTCGCGAGCAGGGCGACGCCGGTGGCGATCCGACGGCGGAACCGTGCGCGCGAGATCATGCCGGCACCTCGGCGGGCGCCACGCGGCGGCGGCCGCGGATGCGGGCGAGCAGCGTCCCCGACAGCAGCAGCCCCGCGGCCAGCAGCGCCGGCCCGGCGATGACCGAACCGGTGGATGCCAGGTGCCCGGACCCGATCGACACCGACTCGGTGTCACCGGCGGCCTGGAAGCTGAGCGTGACGTCGCCGCTGTCGTTCACGAAGCGGGAGCCGGCGGCGAGCGGGAGAGCGGCGGTGACCAGCAGGTGGCTCGGCACTCCGCGCGTCAGCGTTCCGAGTCGCAGGTTGCCGCCGGGGATCGACCCGATCGCGGCCGTGGCGAGCACGGTCGTTGATCCGCCGCCCGGGCAGCTCGCGGGAACGGTCAGGTCGGACGGCACGCTCCAGGCGGTGGGGCACCACTCGACGTCGAGCGTCATCCCGGCGGGGTCCTGAGCCATCACGCCGTGACCCGAGATGGCCAGGAAGAGGTCGGCGGTGCCCACCTCATCCATCTCGGCGGTGATCTGCCAGCGCACCGCACCACCGGGCGCCATGTCGTGCGTCCCGAGCGGGAACGGATCTGCCGTGAGCACGAGGTGGCCGTTGCCGGTCTGCGGCACGGGCGCGGCACTCGCGCTGCCGGCGACGGCGAGACCGCCCGCCGTGAGGAGGGCGGCGGCGGTCACCAGACCGGCCGCCTCCCACCACCTCACGATCCTCGTCATCGGATGCCCCACTCCGGCTCCGTCGTCAGTCCTGCGCGCGGTGCGCCGGCCCGCCACCGCGACCGATGTCAGCGGTCGCCTGCGGGAACCCGGCGAGCTCGTCCTCGTCGCGGCGCCGCGGCCACCATGCCCACAGCACGAGGAGGGTCACCGCGACCGTGATCCCGGCGAGCACGAACGGCGAGCGGACGGTGGTGACGATCTGCCCGCCCCACGGCACCCCGACGACCACGAGGTCGACGGTCGACACGGTGTACGGCGCCGGGTCGGGGGTGTCGTTGGCGTCGCCCTTCAGCTGGATCGTCGCAGGCTCCCCTTGCGCGATCCCCGGATCGACCGAGATCACCCGATGGGTGATCGGCAGCTCGCCGGGCCGCTGCACGGTCACGATGTCCCCGACATGGACGCTGCTCGCGTCCACCTGGCGGACCAGCAGCATCGAGTCGGTCGGAAGACCCGGCGACATCGATCCGCTGGCGAGCCGCACCACGCCCCAGCCCACGAGCGGCAGGGCCGCCAGGAGCGCGATGAGGAGGCCGAGGAGGCCCACGGACGCGATCAGGGAGGGCCTGATCCGTCCGCGGGCCGTTTTCCGCGCTCCCGACCCGTCGGCGCGGTTCCGCGGCCGCGCGTCGGATCGGATCCCGGCGTCGGAAACCAGTGTTCCGGTCATCTCGGGCGCCTAGTTGGAGGTCGCCGAGAAATGCCAGATCGGGTCGAAGGTCTGACCCATGGCCGTGTCCGGCACTCCGCTGGAGTTCATCGCGATCTGGAAGCAGATCACGCGCTCCACTCCGGGAAGCGTCGAGGTACCCGCGGCCATCACGAAGGTCTGCGATCCGTTCGTGGTGAGTGCCGAGCCCGCCGCGGTCAGCACCGTCGCCGTGCCGCGCGCGAAGGTCGTCGCGTTGCAGGTGGTGGTGTCCGTCGGATCCAGCACGACCGCCCCGTACTTCAGGTACTGGGCAAGGCCGGTCAGCGTCGCGGTATCCGTCACGAGGCTCTCGGTGCCCGCCACGGAGCTGGTCTGCGCGCGCAGCCGCACGAAACCGTAGACGACGTCACCGGGCGTGAGCTTCTGCGCCAGTGCGCTGAAGTCGACGACGCCGCCGGGCGATGCGGCGTCGTTGGTCCAGGTGGTCCCGGTTCCGACGTTCTGCTCGACCTCGAACGTCGACGTGCCGACGCCCGCGGTGCCGTTGAATCCGCCGTTCACCCACTCGTTGTCGGTCCAGGCGGCGAGCGAGGTGATGCCGACCCCCGCGGCGAGAACCGTGCCGGCGGCTGCGACCGCCATGATCTTGTTCCGCCGTGCGGCACGGCGGAGTGCAGAAATTCGTCCCATGATCCTGATCCCCAACATTCAGGCCGGGCTGGTGAAGGCCCGATCCACTCCCCCGGGCGGTTGGCGCGGAGCACGGCGTCCCTGCCGTTGGGTCGAGAGTAGACCCGGGTGACTACCGGGTGATCCCCCCAGCACGCGGGGGGGGTCTACCCCGTTTCGAGGGCCACGAACACCCGAGAACCCCCGGAAATCAGGCCGTGACGACCTGCGGCGAGCCGACCTCGCTCGACGGCATCTCGGCCGCGAGGCGGTTCGCCTCCTCGATCAGGGTGGCGACGATCTCACTCTCGGGCACGGTCTTGATGACCTCGCCCTTGACGAAGATCTGCCCCTTGCCGTTGCCGGATGCCACGCCCAGGTCGGCCTCGCGGGCCTCCCCCGGTCCGTTCACGACACAGCCCATCACGGCGACGCGGAGCGGAACGGTCATGCCCTCGAGGCCGGCGGTGACGTCGTTGGCGAGGGTGTACACATCCACCTGGGCGCGCCCGCACGACGGGCAGCTCACGATCTCGAGCTTGCGCTCGCGCAGGTTGAGCGATTGCAGGATCTGCAGGCCGACCTTGACCTCCTGGGCCGGCGGCGCGCTCAGCGAGACACGGATGGTGTCGCCGATCCCCTCGCTGAGCAGGATGCCGAAAGCCGTCGCGCTCTTGATGGTGCCCTGGAACTCCGGGCCGGCCTCGGTGACGCCGAGGTGCAGCGGCCAATCCCCGCGCTCGGCGAGCTGGCGGTAGGCCTTCACCATGATGATCGGGTCGTTGTGCTTGACCGAGATCTTGAAGTCGTGGAAGTCGTGCTCCTCGAACAGGCTGGCCTCCCAGACGGCGCTCTCGACGAGCGCCTCCGGGGTCGCCTTGCCGTACTTCTGCAGGATGCTGGGCTCCAGAGACCCCGCATTGACCCCGATCCGGATGCTCACGCCGGCGTCCTTCGCGGCCTTCGCGATGGCGCCAACCTGGTCGTCGAACTTGCGGATGTTGCCCGGGTTCACCCGGACGGCGGCGCATCCGGCATCGATCGCCTGGAACACGTACTTGGGCTGGAAGTGGATGTCGGCGATCACCGGGATCTGGCTCTTGGCGGCGATGATGTGCAGCACATCCGCGTCGTCCTGGCTCGGAACGGCGACGCGCACGATGTCGCATCCCGATGCCGTCAACTCGGCGATCTGCTGAAGGGTCGCGTTGATGTTCGTGGTCGGCGTCGTGCACATCGACTGCACGCTGATCGGGGCGTCGCCGCCGACCAGCACCTTGCCCACCTTGATCTGACGGGACTTTCGGCGCGGGGCCAGCACCTCGGGCGGAGGCTTCGGCATCCCGATGTTCAGGGCAGGCATGGTGCTCAGCCTACGCGGAGGGTTCTCCCCATGCCGGGGATCATCGCCGCTCTCGGCCCGGTGTCAGGCTGCTCCGATGTGCTTCGCCAGCGCCGCGTCGAACGCTGCCGCCTGGTCGAGGTGGGGACCGTGCCCGCTGTCGTCGAGAGCCAGCTCGGTGAACGCGCCCCCGGCATCCCGGTACCGCGTCAGGACGGCCCGCGTCTGCGTCACCATGGGCTGGGGCGGCGCGATCTCGTCGCCCGGCCAGCCGGGGATGACGCCGACCTTGCCGAGCATGTTGAGATCGAAGAACGAGCCGTCGCTCACGATCGCGTCGTCGACGCCGTGGATCCAGAGCACCGGCGGCTTCGACGCGAGGTCGACGATGCCGCTGGTGTCGAAGTGGTTCGGCGTCATGGTGTTGAGCACGCCGCGCGTTCCGGCGCCGAAGCCCGGCCAGGCGTCCGTGGGCACCGAGTCGCCCGGGTAGTTGTCGACGCCCGTCTTCGTGGTCAGCATGGACTCGACCCAGACCTCTTCGTGGTCGTCGCGCGGCTCCTTCACGTAGGCGCTGCGATAGACACCGCGGGCCGAGGTCGGACCGTCGGATGCCGCATCCTGCGCCTGCAGCCCGGCGACGAAGTCGGGGTTGGCCCCGCCGCCGCCCGTGCCCGCCCCGGCGTCGTCGAGCCGGCGACCGTCGGCGCCGGTCGTGCCGCCGAAGCCGTAGGGCGAGACCGGCGACTCCAGGGTGACGGTCTCGATCAGCTCAGGGTGATCGAGCATCAGCTGCATGACGATCCCGCCGCCCATGCTCCAGCCCACGAGATGAGCGCGATCCACGCCGAGCTCGGCGAGCACGGAGGCGACGTCATCCGAGAAGTCGCGAACGCCACGGGTGGCGTCGACGGGCAAGGTCTCGCTGTCGCCGAATCCGCGCAGGTCGATGGCCAGGGCGCGGACGCCTGCCGGGAGGGCACGCATCGAGGGCTGGTAGAACAGCGACGACGACACGTTGCCGTGGATGAACACCACGGGACTGGTCGCCACGAGACCGGCGGCCGGTGAGCCGTCGGCTGCCGGTCGCTCGAGCACGTTGGCGGTGAGACGCGGGGTCGTCACGCGGTGCGCGACGATCCCGTCGAAGAGGGGGCTGGACATGGGGACTCCTTCGTCTGGTGGCGGATGGCGGTGGGGCGGTGGGTCAGTGGTCAGGAGAGCTCGACGATGAGCTCGGGCTCGGTCGCGGCGACGACCTCATCGACGGTGACGCCGGGCGCGAGCTCGCGGAGCACCAGGCCGCGCGGCTCGACGTCGATCACGGCGAGGTCGGTGATGATGCGGTGCACCACGGCCCGGCCGGTGAGCGGCAGCGAGCATGCCCGCACGATCTTGGGGCTGCCGTCGCGAGCGACGTGCTCCATGAGCACGATGAGCCGGCCGACCCCGTGCACGAGATCCATCGCGCCCCCAGGACCCTTCACCATCTTGCCGGGGATCATCCAGTTCGCGAGGTCGCCGTTCTCGGAGACCTGCATGGCCCCGAGGATCGCGGCGTCGATCTTGCCCGCCCGGATCATCCCGAAACTGAGCGCGGAGTCGAAGAACGAGGCGCCCGGCAGCACCGTCACGGTCTCCTTGCCGGCGTTGATGAGATCCGGATCGACCTGATCGGCCGCGGGATACGGTCCGACGCCGAGGATGCCGTTCTCCGACTGGAGCACGACGGTCCGGCCAGGGGGCAGGTGGTTCGGCACGAGCGTCGGGAGGCCGATCCCGAGGTTCACGGTCGCGCCGTCCTCCAGTTCCTGGGCGGCGCGGGCGGCCATTCCGGCACGGTCGAGGGCCATCAGCGCGCCTCCCCGGACTCGGAGACGGCCGGGGAGGTGACCGTGCGCTTCTCGATCCGCTTCTCGATGCCCGCGCCGACCTGGATCACCCGGTGCACGTACACCCCTGGCAGGTGCACGGCGTCCGGGTCGATCTGCCCGGGCTCCACGAGCTCTTCGACCTGCGCGATGCAGACCCGCCCGGCCATGGCAGCGAGCGGGGAGAAGTTGCGGGTCGCCTTGCGGAAGACGAGATTGCCGTGCCGGTCCCCCTTCCAGGCATGGATGAGGGCGAAGTCGGTCGTGATGGCCTCCTCGAGCACGAAGTCGCGTTCTCCCGCGCGGGTCGCGAAGGGACGCACCTCCTTGGGCGTGGATTCGAGCGCGACCGTGCCGTCGGCGGCGTAGCGCTGCGGGAGCCCGCCTTCGGCCACCTGCGTGCCGACACCGGTCTGCGTGAAGAACGCCGCGACCCCGGAGCCCCCGGCGCGCAGCTTCTCGGCCAGGGTGCCCTGCGGCGTGAGCACCACCTCGAGCTCGCCGGTCAGGAATTGGCGTTCGAACTCCTTGTTCTCGCCAACGTACGACGAGGTCATCCGCCGGATCCTCCCGGCTCCGAGGAGGAGCCCGAGGCCCCAGTCGTCAACGCCGCAGTTGTTGCTGACGATGTCGAGCCGGTCGGCGCCGCCGGCGAGCAACGCCTCGATGAGGGCCATCGGCGCCCCGCTGAGTCCGAATCCGCCCACGGCGATGGAGGCGCCGCTCGGGATGTCGGCGACCGCCTCCGCCGCCGTGCCGAAGGTCTTATCGATCATCGGGCCCCTCCCCGCCGTTCCGGTGCGGCCGGTTCCAGGCCGGCGAGCGCCGCCTGGATCTCGGCCGCGACCGTCTCCGCTCCGTGCTGCCCCATCACGATCGTGTAGTGGTTGACGCCGCCCACCTCGACGACGCGCAGCTGCGGCACGAGCTCCCTTGCCTGCTCGAGCGCGCCGGGCGGGTAGAGCCCTGGCGGCTCGGCGAACAGGCCGAGCGGGGCGCGCAGCACGGTGACCGGCACTCGGAGCGATCGCAGGGCCTCCCGGTACCAGCCAGGTCCGAACACCTCGGGCTGATCGGCCGCGACGGCTTGCACCGAAGCAGAAGGGCTGGCCGGTGGCTCGCCGTCGAGGTCGTAGTCGATGTAGTCGAGCAGTTCGGGCGTGAGCACCGCCGGGAACGCGGGATGCTGCGCCCAGAAGTCGCGGTAGGCGTCGCGGCTGTGGAAGGTCATCGTGAGGCGCGCGGCGGCCGGGCCGAGCAGGCTCGCCGGGAGCACCCCCTCCGGGTCGACCCCCTCCGGTGCCTCGAGCGGCAGGCCGCCATCCACGAGCACGAGCGACGGGACCCGGTCGGGCGCGCGAGCCGCGAGGGTCGCGATCGCGAAGGCGCCCATCGAATGCCCGGCGCCCAGGGCACGATCGACGCCCAGGTGGTCGAGCACGCGCGCCAGGTCGTCGGCGTGCCTGCGCATCCCGAACGGGCCGGGCAGGGCGTTGCTGCGGCCGCGGCCGCGCAGGTCGGGCGCGACGATCCGCACCCCCGGAAGCCGTTCGGCGAGCGCCACCCATGACCGGTGGCTGGCCGTGATGCCGTGTGCCGCGATGACGGTGGGCGCCGCCGCATCCGTCGGTCCGAAGAGCCCGACCGCCAGGCGGCCGCCCTCCACCGGGACGCGGATCAGGCTCTGTTCCAGCTCGGCGATCCCGATCATCGTGCGCTCCATCCGCCGTCCATCAGGTACGAGGCCCCGGTGATCATGCCCGAGCTGGGCCCGCACAGGAACGCCACCAGCTCGGCGACCTCGTCGGGTTCGAGCAGGCGCTTGACGGCGCTCTCCGTCAGCATGACCTTCTCCACCACCTCTGATTCCGGGATGCCGTGGAGCCGCGCCTGGTCGGCGATCTGCTTCTCGACCAGGGGCGTGCGCACATAGCCCGGATTCACGCAATTGCTGGTGACCCCGTGCTCGGCGCCCTCCAGCGCGATGGTCTTCGACAGTCCCTCGAGTCCGTGCTTGGCACTGACGTACGCCGACTTGTAGGCGCTCGCCCGCAGACCGTGCACCGAGCTGATGTTGACGATCCGGCCCCACCCGCGCTCGTACATCCCCGGCAGCACCGCGCGCGCCAGCAGGAACGGAGCGACGAGCATCAGGTCGATCATCTGCCGGAAGCGCGCCGGATCGAACTCCTCGATCGGGCTCACGGTCTGAATGCCGGCGTTGTTCACCAGGATGTCCGCCGAGACGTCGACGCCCGCGAGTTCGTCGAGTTCGCCCAGGTCGACCGCCCAGACCTCGCCGCCGATCTCCTCGGCCACGGCCTGCGCGGCCGCCGCATTCCGGTCTGCCAGCACGACCCGGGCCCCGCGCCCGGCCAGCGCACGCGCGCACGCGGCCCCGATGCCGCTGCCCGCTCCGGTGACGACGGCGCGCCTGCCCGCCAGCTGATCGCCCGCCTGCTGTGCCACCGCCGCCTCCTCGCCGCCTTCACTGCACGTTACTGCAGAGCTCTTGCGGCGTCATGGGGATCGGCTGTGCAATCATGCACAGGTGAGTGCTCCGTTTCGTGCCGGGACTCCGAGCGCCGACGACCTGCTCGTCCTCCTGGCCGTCGCCCGTGCCGGTCGTTTCACCACGGCGGGCGCCGCCCTCGGGATGAACCACACCACCGTCGCGCGGCGGATCTCGGCGCTCGAGGCATCCATGGGCGGTCGCGTGCTCGAGCGCACGTCCGCCGGCTGGACGCTGACCCCCCTCGGCCGGCGGGCGGCGGGAGCCGGCGAAGAGGTCGAACGCGCCGTGGCGGCCGCGGGCGACTCCCCCGCCGGATCCCCGCTCACCGGCGTCATCCGTCTCTCCGCCACCGACGGGTTCAGCGGTTTCGTCGCGGCCCCGGCCATGGCGGCCCTGCGCCGCGAGCATCCGGGCGTGGCGCTCGAGATCGTGGCCGTCACGCGCCAGGCCTCCCAGCAGCGAGCGGGTGCCGATCTCGAGGTCATCGTCGGGCGCCCGCAGGTTCGCCAGGCCGAGGCTCTGAAGCTCGCGGACTACGTCCTGGGTCTCTACGCGAGCCGGGACCTCCTCGCGGCGAACGGCACCCCGAGGTCACGCGCCGAACTCGCCGGCGCCCCGCTCGTGTACTTCATCGAATCGATGCTGCAGGTCGACGCCCTCGACGACGCGCGGCAGACCATCCCCGAGATGTTCGACGCGGTGACCAGCACGAACGTCTACGTGCACGTCGAGGCGACGCGGGCAGGCGCGGGATTCGGCCTGCTGCCCTGCTTCCTTGCCGATCGGCATCCGGAACTCGTGCGCGTGCTCCCCGACCAGGTCGGGCGCACGCTGCCGTACTGGCTGGTCGGCCGGCCCGAGGCGTTCCGCCAGCCGGTGATCACCGCCTACGTCGATGCGCTCCGGGCGCGGCTGCACGAGGTGCGCGAGCAGCTCGCCGGCCGGAGAGGGTGACGCGGCTCGGGTCAGGAGACGACCGGATTGACGATGTCGGCGTAGATCAGCAGCACCGACATCAGGCCGAGGATGCCCGAAACCGCGAGGGTGAGCGGAATCAGCTTGGCCATGTCGACCGGGCCGGGATCGGGTCGCTTGAACCACTTCGCGAACCGGCGCCGGATGGCCTCCCAGAGCGCCCCGATGACGTGGCCGCCGTCGAGCGGCAGCAGCGGGATGAGGTTGAACACCAGCAACGCGACGTTCAGGGAACCGATGATCGACAGCATCGAGCTCACCCGGTCGGCGACCGGGGCCGGCGAACTCGCGATGGCCCCCGCGATCCGCCCGACGCCGACCACGCTGATCGGTCCGTTCGGGTCGCGTTTCTGCCCGCCGAACGCGGCCTGCCCCACCTGCACCAGGCGATGCGGCAGATCGACGATGATCCCGGCGACGTGGGAGATGTTGGCTCCCACCGCCGGCAGCACGGCCGTGACCGGCAGCGTCACCAACTGCTGCTGGGTCGTGATCCCGATGAAGCCCGCGTCGACGCGGTTGCCCGAGGCATCCGTCGTCGTGTTCTTGACCGGGGTGATCGAGAGGGTCTTCTGCGCGCCGTCACGGTCGACCACGAAGGTCAGGGTGGTGCCGGCGTTGTCACGGATGATCTGCGTCTCCTGCGTGTAGCTGGAGATCGCGGTCCCGTCGATGCTGAGCACGGTGTCGCCGGCCTGCAGACCGCCTTCCGCGGCGGGGGTCGCGGGATCCGAGGTGGCGCAGGTCTTGTTCGCCGCGCTCGCGCTCGTGGTCTGCACCATGCATTGGCTGACCTCGCTGACCGTGGTCGAGTAGCCGGGCGTTCCGACGAGGCAGATCACGATCGCGTAGAAGACGACCGCCAGGATCAGGTTCACCGCCGGGCCGCCGAGCATGATGATGATGCGCTTCCAGAAGGCGAGCTTGTAGAAGACGCGGTCCTCGTCACCGGGAGCGATGGTCTCGGCGGACGAGTCGCGGGCGTCCTGCACCAGCACGTTGAAGAAGCCGGTCGAGTCCATCTTCGGCCGCGACGTCGCGGACGGCCGACCCGCGGCGTGGATCGTGCTCTGGAGGGCGGCATCCTCGTCGGCGTCGTGCAGATCGCCCTCGACGAAGTCCAGCTCCAGCTCGTCGCGCAGATGGCCGGCCCGCGCGACCGCGCCCTTCTTCACCTTGCCGGGGGGGAACATCCCGGCCATCGAGATGTAGCCGCCGAGCGGGATGGCCTTCACGCCGTACTCGGTCTCGCCGAACCTGCGCGACCAGAGCGTCGGGCCGAATCCGACCATCCACTGGCCCACCTTGACGCCGAAGGCCTTCGCCGGGATGAGGTGGCCGATCTCGTGAAGACCGATCGAGAGCGCGATCCCGACGACGATGATGACGACGCCGAGGATGTAGAGCAGGACGGTTTCCACGGCGACAGGTTACGTCAGGAAGTCTTGGAAGGCCCCGACCGCGAACGGGGGACGCGCCGTGAGCCCGGCCTATTCCGCGACCGAGCCGGCCAGCAGCCGGTCGGCGGCGTCGCGCGCCCAGCGCTCGGCTTCGAGCACGCCCTCGAGCGTGAGCGGGTGCGGTTCATGCTGGTCGACGACCCGCTCGACCACCGCGAGGATGCTCAGGTACGGGATCCGCCTGGCATGGAAGGCCTCGACGGCCTGCTCGTTGGCCGCGTTGAACACGGCCGGGTAGGTGCCTCCGGCAGCGCCGACCCTCTTCGCCAGCGCGACGGCGGGGAACGCGTCGTCATCCAGCGGTTCGAAGGTCCAGCTCTGGGCGCGGGTCCAGTCGAGCGGCACCCCGACGCCCGGCACCCGGCGCGGCCAGTCGAGCCCGAGCGAGATCGGCAGCCGCATATCGGGCGGCGAGGCCTGGGCGATGGTCGAGCCGTCCGTGAACTCGACCATCGAGTGCACGATCGACTGCGGATGCACCACCACCTCGATGCGGTCGTACGGGACGTCGAAGAGGTGGTGCGCCTCGATGATCTCCAGCCCCTTGTTGACCAGGGTCGCCGAGTTGGTGGTGATGACGAGCCCCATGTTCCAGGTCGGGTGCGCGAGGGCCTGCTCGGGCGTGACATCGGCGAGCTGGTCGCGGGTGCGGCCTCGAAACGGGCCTCCGGATGCGGTGAGCACGAGTCGTCGCACCTCGCTGTACCCGTCAACTGCGTGCTCGCCCGAACGCAGGGCCTGCGCGATGGCCGAGTGCTCGGAGTCGACCGGAACGAGCTGCCCGGGCCGCGCGGCCGCCGTCACCAGCTCGCCGCCGACGATGAGCGACTCCTTGTTCGCGAGCGCGAGGGTTGCTCCGGTTTCGAGCACGGCGAGGGTGGGTGCCAGGCCGACCGAGCCGGTGATGCCGTTGAGTACGACATCCGCCTCGACGCCCCGCACCAAAGCGACCGCCTCATCGACACCGAGCGCGGTCGCGCTCACGCCGGTCGCCGCGGCTTGTTCGTCGAGCAGCGTGCGGTTGCTCCCCGCCGCCAGCCCGACCAGCTCGAAGCGGTCGGGGTTCGCCGCGATGACCTCGAGCGCCTGCACGCCGATCGACCCGGTCGAGCCGAGAACGATGACGCGCCGCATGGCTCCAGGCTACTCAGCCCGCGGCAGCCGCCTCGGCCGCGAGGATGTCGATGACGAAGACGATCGTGTCGGTCGGCCCGATTCCGGCGCTGGACTGGCCGGCGGAGCCGTAGCCGTCGGCAGGAACGATCACGGCCAGCACCTGCGACCCCACGGTCTGTCCGACCAGAGCGTTCGTGAACCCGGTGACGAAGCCATTGGCCGCGCCGGTGTACGGGCTGCCGCCCCAGGTCTGCTGGAAGACCTTTCCGTCTTTCAGGTTCGTGCCCTGGTACTGAATGACCACGGTGTCGGTCGGCCCGACGACCGCGCCGGTGCCTTTGATGAGAGTCGCGATCTGGGTCGTGGTCGGCGGCTTGTATCCGCTGGGGATCGTGAGAGTCGGCGTCCCATCGGCCGCATCGGTCACGGTGGGCAGCCCTGCCGGTGGCGCGACCGCGTCACCGGAGGCCTTCGTCGGAACGATGCTGATCACGTCGACGACGAACACGATGACCTGGTTCGCCGCGACGCCGAGCTGAGCTGAGCCATCGCTGCCGAATCCCTCGGATGCCGGCACCACACCGACGACCCGGGTGCCCGCCTGCGAGCAGTTCAGGGTCTTGGCCAGTCCGGTGATGACCTGACCGGCATCCACGGTGATCGGACTGGTGCGTCCTGCCCCGTAGCCGGTGGAGGTCACGGTGTCACCGGTGGTGCCGTTGTAGAGGGTGAAGCTCACGTTCACGATGCTGCCCGGCGCGGCTTTGGCGCCTGCGCCCTCGATCACGACGCTGCGCTGGGTCGACGAGAGCTTGAGCGGGGCCTTGATGGAGACATTCGGTGTCGTGTCGAAGTCACCGCTGACCTGCACAGAATCGGACACCGATCCGCTGTCGACGCAGGCGGCACTGACCGTCGGAATCGAGGTAGCCGTTGACGAAGCCGATGGCTTGCCGGAACTCGAGCCGCTGCATCCGGTCAGGGCGAACGTCAGGGTGATGAGTGCGGCGGTAGCGGCGAGCGCGACGCGGCGGGCGGGGGCTGTGGGCACGGCATCCATCCTCCCCCACCGTTCCTTGGCGCTGACTGCGCGCCGCGCGGGAGTCGGGAGCTCAGTTACTGCGCCGGACTACGGCACAGGCACTGGCGCCGGTGCGGGCGCCTTCACCATCCGCGCCTCGACGATGTTGAGCACGATGCCCAGCACAACGGCGATCACCAGTGAGGCCATCGGGGGGATCATCGCCGCCAGCACGACCCCCGGTACCAGCGCCGCCGCCACGATCAGCCGCACCATGAGCCACTGCCCGGTCAGGCGCAACCAGAAGAACACGGTCGCGAGCTGATACAGCGACACACCGCCCGCCAGTGTCGCGCCACCGAACCAGCCGAGCGGCTCGGGTGACGCGATCGCGTGCATCGTGACCTCGATCCCGGTCGCGGTGATGATGATTCCGGTCACGATCAGATAGTGCAGATAGGTGTAGCCGACGGTCGCGGCATCCACCCGATCTGAGCCGGTGCGGGCGGCCAATGCCTGCTCGGCACCACCCGAAACCCGGTGGAAGTACAACCACCACAGGGTGATCGCTCCCACGATCGCGAGCACAGCGCCCACCACCACCTGCCAGACCAGCGGCCGGGTTGCCACCCCGACCCCGATCGAGACCACCGATTCGCCGAGCGCG
>DASYDQ010000060.1:0-15429 GCA_036499485.1 Pseudolysinimonas sp.
CTTGACGTCGATCGTCTCGTGCTCCTGCGCGTAGTAGCCGACCCGCAGTCCGTGACCGGGCTCGATCTGACCGGTGTCCGGCTTGTCGACTCCGGCGAGGATGCGCAGCAGCGTCGTCTTGCCCGCGCCGTTCAGGCCGAGCACGACCACCTTCGAGCCGCGGTCGATCGCCAGGTCGACGGCCGTGAAGATCTCGAGCGAGCCGTAGCTCTTGCTGAGTCCGGATGCCGCGAGCGGCGTGCGCCCGCAGGCCACCGGGTCCGGAAAGCGCAGCTTGGCCACGCGGTCGGCGACGCGCACCTCGTCCAGCCCGGAGAGCATCTTCTCGGCTCGTGCCACCATCTGGTGCGCCGCCGCGGCCTTGCTGGCCTTGGCGCCGAAGCGCGCGGCCTGCAGCTGGAGCGTGCTTGCCTTCTTCTCGACGTTGACCCGCTCCTTCTTGCGGCGGTCCTCGTCGGCCTCGCGCTGGCGGAGGTAGTGCTTCCAGCCCATGTTGTAGATATCGATGACCTGGCGGTTGGCGTCGAGGTAGAAGACCTTGTTGACGGTCTCCTCGACGAGTTCGACATCGTGGCTGATGACGATGACTCCTCCGGCGTAGCCCTTGAGGAACTCGCGCAGCCAGACGACGGAGTCGGCATCCAGGTGGTTGGTCGGCTCGTCGAGGATCATCGTGTCGGCCCCCGAGAACAGGATGCGCGCCAGCTCGATGCGCCGGCGCTGGCCGCCCGAGAGCGTCTTGAGCTCCTGGTCGAGGATCCGGTCTGGCAGCGAGAGGTTGGACGCGATGGAGGCGGCTTCGGCCTCCGCGGCGTAGCCGCCCAGCGCGAGGAACCGGTCTTCGAGCCGCGAGTAGGTCGCCATCGCCGCCTCGCTGGTGGCGGCATCCGTGCTGGCCATGTCGAGGGTCGCCTGGCGGATGCCGTTGACGAGCTGGCCGAGGCCGCGCGCGTCGAGGATGCGGGTACGGGCCGTGTCCTCCGGATTGCCGGAGCGCGGATCCTGCGGCAGATAGCCGATCTCGCCCGTGCGGTCGATTCGGCCGGCGTTCGGCGCGAGTTCGCCGGCCAGGGTCTTGGTGAGCGTCGTCTTGCCCGCGCCGTTGCGGCCGACCAGCCCGATCTTGTCGCCCTTGTCGACGCGGAAGCTCACGTCCTCCATCAGCAGGCGCGCGCCGACCCGGATCTCGAGATCATGCACGGCGAGCACGGCGAACGGCCCCTTTCGAGGGAATGACTGCGCCAGAGGTTGGCGAAGGATTGTGGAGGGTGGCGACAAACGGCCCGAGTGGGCCAGCCCGATAGTCTGAGTTTATGACCACTCTCGCCCCGACCGCCCGCCGTTCGGTCCTCGCTGACCGTGTATTCCCGCGCACCCTGGCGATGGATGCCGTGCTCGTCGTCGCCGGCGCCGCCCTGGTTACCGTGCTCGCCCAGATCGCCATCCCCATGTGGCCCGTCCCGATCACCATGCAGACCTTCGGGGTCTTGCTCGTCGGGACAGTGCTCGGCCCGTGGCGTGGAGCATCCTCGCTCGCCCTGTACCTGGTGCTGGGTGTCATCGGCCTGCCGGTCTTCTCGGACGGAAAGTCGGGAAGCCTCTTCGCCATCCCCTCTGGCGGATTCATCGTCGCGTTCATCGTGTCGGCGTTCTTGGTCGGATGGCTCGCCTCTCGCCAATGGGACCGCAAGGTGATCGGCACGATCGTCTCGTTCCTGGCGGGCACGGTCGTGATGTATGCGATCGGACTCCCCTGGCTCTACATCTCGCTGCAGAACCTTGGGTCGTCGATCTGGCATGGCGCACTCGGGTACGACACGTTGATCGCCGCGACCATCGGCACCGGCCTGCTGCCCTTCCTCATCGGCGATGCGCTGAAGGCGGCGCTAGCCGGGGTGCTGCTGCCGGGCACCTGGCGGCTGGTGAATCGCGCCGACCGCGCCAAGTAGCTCGCCTATCCCCCCGAAAGTACGGGTTCGCAGGATTTTCGGTGCCGAGAGTACGTGAAACCACGTACTCTCGGGGCGGTCGGCTAGATCGAGAAGCCGATCGCTCGCATCATGTCCCGGCCGTCGTCGGTGATCCGCTCCGGACCCCACGGCGGCATCCAGACCCAGTTGAAGCGGAAGCGGTCAACGACCCCGTCGAGGGCCTGACCGGTCTGCTCCTCTATGACATCGGTGAGCGGGCAGCCGGCGCTGGTGAGCGTCATCGAGATGATCAGCGCGTCGTTCTCGTCGTCCCAGGCCAGGTCGTAGATCAGCCCGAGGTCGACGACGTTGACGCCGAGTTCGGGGTCGATGACGTCCTTGAGCGACTCCTCGACCTGGTCGAAGAGCTTCGGTTCGAGAGCGACGGGCATGGTCTCAGGCTACGCCTTGACAGGCGCGTCGGCCGGGTCCGGCAGGTCCGTCACGCCGTCGACCAGGAAGCGGTCGTAGCCCTCGTTCTCGAGGCGGTCGGCCAGCTCGGGGCCACCTTCCTCGGCGACGCGGCCGTCGACGAAGACGTGCACGAAGTCCGGCTTGATGTAGCGCAGGATCCGCGTGTAGTGGGTGATCAGCAGGATGCCGAGCCCGGTCGTGTCGTGAGCGCGGTTGACGCCTTCCGAGACGATCTTGAGCGCATCGACATCCAGGCCGGAGTCGGTCTCATCGAGCACGGCGAACTTCGGCTTGAGCAGCTCGAGCTGCAGGATCTCGTGGCGCTTCTTCTCGCCGCCCGAGAAGCCCTCGTTGACGTTGCGCGCCGCGAACTCGGCGTCCATGCGGAGGTTCTTCATCGAGTCGCGCACCGTGGTGGTCCAGCCGCGGATCGCCGGCGCCGCGCCGTCGATGGCGGTCTTGGCGGTGCGCAGGAAGTTCGACACGGTCACCCCCGGGATCTCGACCGGATACTGCATCGCCAGGAACAGGCCGGCGCGCGCTCGGGCGTCGACGCTCATGGCGAGCACGTCCTCGCCGTCGAGCGTGATCGATCCGCCCTCGACCTTGTAGCGCGGATGCCCGGCGATCGTGTACGCCAGCGTGGACTTGCCGGAGCCGTTCGGCCCCATGACCGCGTGCACCTCGCCCTCGTTGATGGTCAGGTCGACGCCCTTGAGGATGTGCTTGGTCCCCTGATCGGTCTCGATGCTGACCTTGAGGTCGGTGATCTTCAGTGTGCTCATGAACTGTTACCTCTTGTTCGACGAAATAGCTCAGACCTGCAGGCGGGCTGCCGGGTCGACGTAGATGTCGCCGTCGATGATCTCGACCGCGAAGACGGGCACCGGCTCGTACGCCGGCAGGTTGCGGGGCAGGCCGTCGGCCAGCCCGAAGGCGGAGCCGTGGGCCCAGCACTCGATGGAGTCGTCCTCGACGAAGCCCTCGCTCAGCGAGATGTCTCCATGGGTGCAGGTGTCGCCGAGAGCGTGCACATCGCCGGCCGAATCACGGACCACCGCGATCGCGATCCCGTCGAGCACCACCTTGCGGGCCGAGCCGGGTTCGAGCTCCTCGAGCGGGAACACCTTCTCGCCGCTCACTGCGCTCCTCCGTGTGCGACCGCGCCCAGCTCGTCCTCGAGCGCGCTCAGCAGGCGGGCTTCCAGAGTCGGCTCGCCGATCTTCTGCACGATCTCGCTGAGGAAGCCGAGCACCACGAGGCGCCGCGCCTCCTCCTCGGTGATCCCGCGCGACTGCAGGTAGAACAGGTGCTCGTCGTCGAACCGCCCGGTCGCGCTGGCGTGACCGGCGCCGACGATGTCGCCGGTCTCGATCTCGAGGTTCGGGATGCTGTCGGCCCGGGTTCCCTCGCTGAGCACGAGGTTGCGGTTCTGCTCGTAGGTGTCGGTGCCGGGCGCGGACGGCGCGATCAGCACGTCGCCGACCCAGACCGTGCGAGCGCCGTCCCCGTTGAGCGCGCCCTTGTAGGTGACCCGGCTGCGCGAATGCGGCGCGTCGTGGTGCACGTAGACCCGCTGCTCCAGGTGCTGACCGGCATCCGCGAAGTAGACGCCGAAGAGCTCAGCGTCGGCACCCTCCTCGGCCAGATGAGCCGAGGGATTCACGCGCACGACGCTGCCGCCGAGCGAGACGACGAAATGCTTGAGCCGCGCGTTCCGGCCGACGCGGGCGAAGTGGCTGGCGAGGTGCAGGGCCTGTGCGTCCCACTCCTGCAGGCTGACGACCGTGAGGTGCGCACCCTCTCCGACCACGATCTCGAGGTTCTCGGTCAGGGTGGCGTCGCCGCGACTGTCGAGCACGACGAGGCCGCTGCTGTTGGGCTGCGCGGTGATGATCGTGTGCGCTGCGCGCGGAGCGTCCCCGAGTGTGCTGCGCGTGACGGTCAGCGCGGTGCCGACCTCCTGCTGGATGTCGATCAGCAGGGCGTTCTCGAAATGCGTCCAGGCGTTCGCCGAGGCACGCTCCTCGGGGGTGCCGGCGGAGCCGACCCGGCGGTCGGTGCGCGGGATCCACTCGACCAGAGTTCCCTCGACCTCGGGATACAGGATCGCGTACGGCGATCCATCGACCTCACCGTCGATGAGCGAGCGGATGCGGTCGACAGGGGTGAGCTTCCACTCGGACTCGAGGCCCGTGACCTCGGGGAAGTCATCGTGAACGACCGACTTGAAGCGTTCGGAGCGGGTCTGGACAGGAACGACGGGTCCATCGCTGTGCGCGCTGATTCCCAGACGCTCTGCGGCGTCTGTTGATGCCATGGCCACTAGCCGACCGAGCCTTCCATGCTCATCTCGATGAGCTTGTTGAGCTCGAGCGCGTACTCCATCGGGAGCTCGCGGGCGATCGGCTCGATGAAGCCGCGCACGATCATGGCCATCGCTTCGTCCTCGGGCATGCCGCGCGACATCAGGTAGAAGAGCTGTTCCTCGCTGACGCGCGAGACGGTGGCCTCATGGCCCAGCTGCACGTCGTCCACCCGGATGTCGATGGCCGGGTAGGTGTCCGAGCGCGAGATCGTGTCGACCAGCAGCGCGTCGCAGCGCACCGTGTTGGCCGCGTGATGCGCGCCCTCGGCGACGCGGACCTCGCCGCGGTATCCGGCGCGTCCGCCTCCGCGAGCGATCGACTTGGAGACGATGGACGAGGTCGTGTACGGCGCCATGTGGATCATCTTGGCGCCGGCATCCTGATGCTGACCGGGACCGGCGAAAGCCACAGACAGGGTCTCCCCCTTGGCGTGCTCGCCGACCAGGTAGATCGACGGGTACTTCATCGTCACCTAGGCGCCGATGTCGCCGTCGATCCACTCCATGGTCGCGCCCTCGTGCGCGATGGCGCGCTTGGTGACCAGGTTGTAGACGTTGTTCGACCAGTTCTGGATCGTCGTGTAGCGAACGCGCGCGTTCTTCTTCACGATGATCTCGACCACCGCCGAGTGCAGCGAGTCCGACTTGTAGATCGGCGCGGTGCAGCCCTCGATGTAGTGCACGTAGCTGTCTTCGTCGGCGATGATCAGGGTGCGCTCGAACTGACCCATGTTCTCGGTGTTGATCCGGAAGTAGGCCTGCAGCGGGATCTCGACGTGCACGCCCTTCGGCACGTAGACGAACGACCCGCCGGACCAGACCGCGGTGTTCAGCGCGGCGAACTTGTTGTCGCCGGCCGGGATGACCGTGCCGAAGTACTCCTTGAAGATCTCGGGATGCTCGCGCAGGGCCGTGTCGGTGTCCATGAAGATGACGCCTTGGGCCTCGAGGTCCTCGCGGATCTGGTGGTACACCACCTCGGACTCGTACTGGGCGGCGACGCCGCCGACGAGGCGCTGGCGCTCGGCCTCGGGGATGCCGAGCTTCTCGTAGGTCTCTTTGATGTCATCCGGGAGGTCATCCCAGGTGGCCGCCTGCTTCTCGGTGGAGCGCACGAAGTACTTGATGTTGTCGAAGTCGATGCCGCTCAGGTCGGCGCCCCAGGTGGGCATCGGCTTCATGCCGAAGACCTTCAGCGCCTTGAGGCGGTTCTTGAGCATCCACTCGGGCTCGCTCTTGAGCTTGGAGATATCGGTGACGACCTCGTCCGAGACTCCGCGGCGAGCGGATGCGCCCGCGGCGTCGGAGTCGGACCAGCCGAACTCGTACTGCCCGAGCCCGGAGAGCTCCGGGCGGTCGATGAGCACGTCGGACATGGGCTACCTTCTCTCTGCCGCTGCGAACCATTCCGCTCGGACCGGCATTCGTGGCACGCGCCGTCGCGTGAAATCTGTCTTCGAGTCTACAGGCGAGGGTCGGCGGTCGCCGAGGATTCGGAACCGACCGCTTCGTCGGCGGGCAGCGGGTGCAGGGCGAACAGGCCCGGCTCCACGTCCAGCAGCACCCGGATGGCGCCTACCCACACCAGCGCGGCGCCCAGCAGATGCAAGACGACCAGCACCGCGGGGATCCCGATGAGGGACTGCACGCCGCCGATGACGCCCTGCGCCAGCAGGATCACGAGAAAGACGAGCGTCGTGCGGCGCGCGATCGCGGCATCCGGGGTCGTCCGCAGAACGACGTAGAGCACGATCGTGAGCACGATCACGACCACGGCCAGTGCGGCGTGCACGAGCACGACGTCGGTCCAGTCGAGCGCGATGCGTGGCACGGCGACGGTGTCGCCCGAGTGCGGACCGGCGCCCGAGACGATCGTGCCGACGACGACGAGAGCTGCGGTGACGATCAGGAGCGTCCTGGCCAGGATGCTCGGGCTGCGCGCCGCTCGTTCGCCCGGCGTCCCGCGCCATCTCGCGCGGTGCCAGGTCAGCGTGGCGGTCGCGAGCAGACCCATCGCGAGGAGGAAGTGCAGGGCGACCACCCACGGGTTCAACTGCACCAGCACGGTGATCCCGCCGGCGACCGCGTTGAGCACCACCAGCCAGAACATCGACCAGGCGAGGCGGGTGAGCATGCGATCGCGGTGCTTCTGCAGGCGCGCGGCGACGATCGCCCAGCCGACGGCCACCACGAGCACGCCGGTGAGCGCACGGTTGGTGAACTCGATGATCGCGTGGAAGCCGAGCGCGGGAATGGGCGTGAACGAGGTCGCGTCGCAGTTCGGCCAGGTCGGGCAGCCAAGGCCGGAGCCGGTGACGCGCACCACTCCCCCGCCGAGCACGATCAGGATGCTGACCACCAGGGCGGCGGTGGTGCCCCAGCGGAGGGCGCGGGGAGAGAGCGTGACGCGCTGAGCCAGCCAGCCGAAGGGTGTGGTCACGTTCAGAACGGGATCGGGAGGTGCAGCAGCGGATCGATCCCGACCGCGATGAAGACGAGGGTCAAGTACGTGATGCTCGCGTGGAACACCCGCATCGGCTTGATCTCGCCCTCGCGGATCGCCGAGGAGTAGAGCCGGTGCGACTCGAGCAGGAACCATGCGCCCGACAGCACCGCGACGACCGCGTACAGCACGCCCATCGAGGCCACCGGGATCAACAGCAGGGAGCAGGCCACGGTCGCCCAGGCGTACAGCACGACCTGGAGACCTACTGCCCGACGGCCGCGGACCACGGCCAGCATCGGCACGTTCACCGAGGCGTAGTCCTCCTTGTACCGCATGGACAGCGGCCAGTAGTGCGGCGGGGTCCAGAGGAAGACGATGCCGAACAGGATGACTGGAGCCCAGCTCAGCGACCCGGTCACCGCGGCCCAGCCGATCAGGACCGGCATGCATCCGGCGGCGCCGCCCCAGACGATGTTCTGCGGGGTACGGCGCTTGAGAACCAGCGTGTAGATCAGCACGTAGAAGGCGATCGCGGCCGCCGACAGGATCGCGGCGAGGGGCGTCGTGAAGAACCACAGCCAGGCGATCGAGATCGCACCGGTGATCCAGGCGAACGCGAGCGCCTCGCCGTCCTTGAGCGCACCGGTCACGAGCGGGCGCTTCTGGGTGCGCTTCATCACACGGTCGATGTCGCGATCGATGTAGCAGTTGAAGGCGTTGGCCGAGCCGGCACTGAGGGTGCCGCCCACCAGAGTGGCGAGCACCAGCCACAGGTTCGGGATGCCGTGCGCCGCGAGCACCATGACCGGCGCGGTGGTGACCAGCAACAGCTCGATCACACGCGGCTTGGTCAGCGCGACATAGGCGACGGCCTTGCGCAGCACGCGGGTGCCGAAGCCCGGATTCCGCGGAACGACAGTTCCGGCGGGGGTCTCGACGGCTCCCTGCATAGCTCCTCGGATCGTTCGGGGTACGGAGAAAGTCTACGTGACGCTCCACGACCCCACGTTCCTCCCACAGGAGTAACCCCGCTCACCACGCTGGCGTCGCGGGCGGCCCCGCGGGCTGCCTTCCAGCTCCAGCGCGCGACTGGACGTCGCCTGGCAGAGGCGAGACCGGATGAGCAAGCCGGAGACCGTCGTCGCTATGCTGGGAGCGCTCGCCGACCGCGGCCGCCACCCCCTCGATCGCTCCCTTGCCGATCATCGGGCTGCCCGCGCGAAGCCGATGACGTCGAATCGGCGAGTGGCTTCCTGCCGGGGCTTTTCTCGCCCCGCCGAGCATCGAAAGGGCGACACGCACGTGGCAACACTCTCCTGGGATGACCTGGACGACAAGGCCGTTGACACGGTCCGAGTTCTCGCGGCTGACGCGGTCGAGAAGGCAGGTAACGGGCATCCCGGCACCGCGATGAGCCTGGCTCCTCTCGGGTACCTCCTGTTCCAGAAGGTGATGCGCCGCGATCCGCACGACAACGAGTGGATCGGCCGCGACCGCTTCATCCTGTCGGCCGGCCACAGCTCGCTGACCCTGTACATCCAGCTCTACTACGGCGGCTACGGGCTCGAGCTCGACGACCTCGAGAAGCTGCGCACCTGGGGCTCCAAGACCCCCGGCCACCCCGAGTACGGGCACACCGATGGCGTCGAGATCACCACCGGACCGCTCGGCCAGGGCATCTCCTCCGCGGTGGGATTCGCCTATGCCTCGCGCTACGAGCGCGGACTCTTCGACCCGGATGCCGCCGCAGGCACCAGCCCCTTCGACCACTTCATCTACACGATCGCGGGTGACGGCGACATCGAGGAGGGCATCTCCAGCGAGGCGAGCTCCCTCGCCGGCGTGCAGGAGCTCGGCAACCTCATCGCCTTCTACGACAGCAACCAGATCTCGATCGAGGACGACACCAACATCGCTCTCGACGAGGACGTGAAGGCCCGTTACGAGGCCTACGGCTGGCACGTGCAGGTGGTCGACTTCAAGAAGACCGGTCAGTACGTCGAGGACCCGCAGGGCCTGTTCGACGCGATCGAGGCCGCCAAGGCCGTCACCGACAAGCCCTCCCTGATCATCGTGAAGACGATCATCGGATGGCCGAGCCCCAAGAAGCAGAACTCCGGCAAGATCCACGGCTCCGCGCTCGGCACCGATGAGCTGCGCGGCCTCAAGGAGGTGCTCGGCTTCGATCCCGAGAAGAGCTTCGTCGTCTCGCCCGAGGTCCTCGAGCGCACGCGCACCGCGGTCGACCGTGGAGCCGAGGAGCACGCCGAGTGGCAGGAGGGCTTCGACGCCTGGGCCGCGGCGAACCCGGAGCGCAAGAAGCTCCTCGACCGCGTGCTGAGCGGCGACCTGCCGGACGGCGTCGAGGCCGCGCTTCCGAGCTTCCCGGCCGGCACCGACCTGTCGACCCGCGCCGCGAGCGGCAAGGTCATCAACGCGATCGCGCCGATCATGCCCGAGCTCTGGGGCGGTTCCGCCGACCTCGCCGAATCCAACCTGACCACGATCGAGGGCGCGGCGTCGTTCATCCCCGAGGGGCGCTCGACCCACGAGTGGCCGGGCGACAAGTACGGACGCGTGCTGCACTTCGGCATCCGCGAGCACGCCATGGGCGCGATCCTCAGCGGGATCGTGCTGCACGGCAACACCCGCGCTTTCGGCGGAACCTTCCTCACCTTCAGCGACTACATGCGCGGAGCCGTCCGGCTTGCCGCGCTGATGAAGGCGCCGGCCATCTACGTCTGGACCCACGACTCGATCGCGCTCGGAGAAGACGGCCCCACCCACCAGCCGATCGAGCACCTGACCGCGCTTCGCGCGATTCCTGGACTGGATGTCGTACGCCCGGCCGACGCCAACGAGACGGCGTACGCATGGCTGAACATCCTGTCGCGCCGCGAAGGACCGGCGGGGATCGCGCTGAGCAGGCAGAACCTGCCGGTCTTCGAGCGCGGTGATGGAGATGCATCCGGTGACACCCTCGCCTCGGCGAAGAACGTCGCCAAGGGCGCCTACATCCTGGCCGAGGCCGACAACGGCACGCCCGACGTGATCTTCATGTCGACGGGCTCCGAGGTGCAGATCGCCCTTGACGCGCGCGAGCAGCTCAAGAAAGAGGGCATTCACGCTCGCGTGGTATCGGTGCCATGCCAGGAATGGTTCGCCGAGCAGACCGCGGAGTACCGCGAGTCCGTCCTGCCGGCGTCGATCCAGGCGCGCGTCTCGATCGAGGCGGGGATCGCCCTGACGTGGGCCCCGTACCTCGGCCTCGCCGGCCGCAGCGTCTCGATCGAGCACTACGGCGCATCGGCCGACTACAAGACCCTCTACGAGAAGTTCGGCTTCACGACGGAGCACGCCGTCGCCGCCGCCAAGGAATCGATCGCGGCCGCGACGGCCTGACCCACCACCACAGAACCAGGAACCAGGACCATGGCAAGCAAGACAGAAGAACTCTCCGCCCTCGGCGTCAGCATCTGGCTCGACGACCTCTCGCGCGAGCGCATCTCGTCCGGGGGGCTCCAGAACCTCATCGACACCCGCAATGTCGTCGGGGTGACCACGAACCCCACGATCTTCGCCACGGCCCTGGCCAAGGGCAACGCCTACGACACCAAGATCGCCGAGCTCGCCGCGAACAACACCAACGTGACCGATGCGGTCTTCGAGATCACCACCGGTGACGTCAGTGACGCCTGCGACATCTTCGCGCCGACGTACGAGAAGAGCGGCCACGTCGATGGCCGCGTCTCGATCGAGGTCGAGCCCGGACTGGCGCACGACGCGGCGGGCACCATCACGGCCGCCAAGTCGTTGTGGAAGAAGGTGAACAAGCCGAACGTGATGATCAAGATCCCCGCGACCGTCGAGGGTCTCGAGGCCATCACCGAGGCGACCGCGGTCGGCATCAGCGTGAACGTGACGCTCATCTTCAGCCTGGAGCGCCACCAGGGCGTCATCGACGCCTACCTGACCGGCCTCGAGCGGGCCAAGGCGGCCGGAATCGACCTCTCGACCATCGAATCGGTCGCGTCGTTCTTCGTGTCGCGGGTGGACACCGAGGTCGACAAGCGGCTCACGGCCATCGGCACCGACGAGGCGCTCGCCCTCAAGAGTCGCGCAGGCGTCGCGAACGCCCAGTTGGCGTACCAGGTCTTCGAGAAGGCCTTCGCGACCGACCGCGCTCAGGCCCTGCTCGCCGCGGGCGCCAACAAGCAGCGCCCGCTCTGGGCGTCGACCGGCGTCAAGGACCCGTCGCTGCCCGACACCCTGTACGTGACCGAGCTCGCCGTGGCGGACGTGGTCAACACCATGCCCGAGAAGACGCTCGACGCCACCTACGACCACGCACCGCTGCACGGGGATGCCGTCACGGGTTCCTACGCGGACGCCCAGTCCGTGCTCGACCAGCTCGCGAAGGTCGGTGTCGACTACGGCGACGTGACCGCGACCCTCGAGAAGGAGGGCGTCGAGAAGTTCATCGTCTCCTGGGGCGAGCTGCTCGATACCGTGACCGCGGCGCTGGAGGCAGCCAAGTGACCCTGCAGGTGCACGCCACCGGCGCGGCCGGAGAGGCCGTCGCCAAGTGGGTTCCCCAGCTGGTCGCCGATGGCGTGGCCAGCGGCATCACCACCCAGGATCCGTCCCTGTGGGGCGCGGACGCCGAATCCGAGGCAACGATCCGGCTCGGCTGGGTCGAGGCCGTCGCGATCTCGCAGGACCTGGTCGCTCCGATCATCGCCCTGCGCGACAAGCTGCGCGCCGCCGGCGTGACGCACTTCGTGCTGGGAGGAATGGGCGGTTCGTCTCTCGCCCCCGAGGTCATCACCCGCACCTACGGCGTTGAGCTGACCGTGCTCGACTCGACCGATCCCGGGCAGGTCGAGGCAGCGCTGAACGACCGGCTCACCGAGACGGCCGTGATCATCTCCTCCAAGTCGGGGTCGACGCTCGAGACCGACAGCCAGAAGCGGATCTACGAGGAGTACTTCCGCAACGCCGGCATCGATCCGACGGAGCGCATCGTCATCGTCACCGATCCGGGTTCGCCCCTTGACGTGTCGGGCCGCGCCGACGGCTACCAGGTCTTCAACGCCGACCCCAACGTCGGCGGTCGCTATTCGGCACTGACCGCCTTCGGGCTGGTACCGAGCGGACTCGCCGGTGTGGACATCCAGAACCTGCTGGAGGAGGCTCAGGCCGAGACCTTCGCCCTCGTCTTTGACAAGCCAGACAACCCGGGGCTCATCCTGGGTGCCGCCATCGCCGGCACGTCCCCTCTGAAAGACAAGCTCGGCATCGTCTCGGACGGCACCTACATCGTGGGCTTCGCCGACTGGGCCGAGCAGCTCGTCGCCGAATCCACCGGCAAGCTCGGCAAGGGCCTGCTGCCGGTGGTGCTCGACGTGACGTCCCCTGAGCTGAGCGAGAACCTCGCCGATCTGCAGATCGTGCGCCTCGTCGAGGACGAGGACGAGACGCGGGAGGTGCGCGACGGCGAGATCGAGATCTCGGGCAGCCTCGGCGGCCAGATGCTGGTCTGGGAGTACGCGATCGCGGTCGCCGGACGCCTGCTCGGCATCAACCCCTTCGATCAGCCCGACGTCGAGGCCGCCAAGGTCGCCTCGCGAGCGCTGCTCGACAACCGGCCGGCGCCGGTTGCGCCGCTGTTCGTCACGGACGACGGCATCGAGGTCCGCGCGAGCGGCGGCCTGAAGATCGCCGAGCACACGCTGTCGGGCGCCATCGACGCCCTGCTGGCCGAACTCGGTCCGGTCGGCTACGTCGCGCTGCAGGCCTACCTGGACCGGGTGCATCATCCCGAGTTCGCGGCCCTTCGTGACGTGGTCGCGGCGAAGGCCAAGCGACCCGTCACCTTCGGCTGGGGACCCCGCTTCCTGCACTCCACCGGGCAGTTCCACAAGGGCGGACCAGCGATCGGCGTGTTCCTGCAGATCACGGCCGAGTACGACGAGGCCCATGACCTCGCCATCCCGGACCGTCCGTTCACCTTCGGCCAGTTCATCCAGGCCCAGGCGGCCGGCGACGCCAGCGTGCTTGCGGCCCGCGGGCGGCCCGTGCTGACGCTCACGCTGCGCGACGTGGCGGCTGGCGCAGCGGCGATCACCGCCGCCATCGGCTAGCCGGCCGTCCCCCGGACTCGAGCGGATCGAGGAGCACCATGCCCGTCCACATCACCAAGGACGTCAACCCGCTGCGGTCGCCGTCCGATCGTCGGCTGAACCGGATCGCCGGCCCGAGCGCCATCGTCATCTTCGGCGTCACCGGCGATCTCTCGCGCAAGAAGCTGATGCCGGCGATCTACGACCTGGCCAACCGCGGTCTGCTGCCGCCGGGGTTCGCCCTGGTCGGCTTCGCCCGGCGCGACTGGGAGGACCAGGACTTCGAGAAGGAGGTGTACGAGTCCGTCAAGGCGCACGCCCGTACGCCCTTCGACGATGACGTGTGGAACCAGCTCAAGGAGGGCATCCGCTTCGTCCAGGGCGAGTTCGACGACGCCGACGCCTTCGACCGGCTGAAGGCGACCCTCCACGAGCTCGACGATGTGCGCGGCACGATGGGCAATCACGCCTTCTACCTGTCGATCCCGCCGAAGTCGTTCCCCCTGGTGACCGAGCAGCTGAAGCGCTCGGGTCTCGCGGACCCCCAGCCGGGTCAGTGGCGCCGCGTCGTGATCGAGAAGCCGTTCGGCTCCGACCTGAAGACCGCGCGCGAGCTGAACGACGTGGTCGAGTCGGTGTTCCCGGCGGACGCCGTGTTCCGGATCGACCACTACCTGGGCAAGGAGACAGTTCAGAACATCCTGGCCCTGCGCTTCGCCAACGAGCTCTACGAGCCGATCTGGAACGCCCATTACGTCGATCATGTGCAGATCACGATGGCGGAGGACATCGGCGTCGGGGGCCGCGCGGGCTACTACGACGGCATCGGCGCCGCGCGCGACGTCATCCAGAACCACCTGCTGCAGCTGCTCGCCCTGACCGCGATGGAGCCGCCGGTGTCGTTCGAGGCATCCGATCTGCGCGCCGAGAAAGAGAAAGTGCTGTCAGCGGCGCACGTGCCCGACGTGAAGCGCGACACCGCGCGCGGGCAGTACTCGGCCGGCTGGCAGGGCGGCGAGAAGGTGCTCGGCTTCCTGCAGGAGGACGGCATGAGCCCGACCTCCACAACCGAGACCTACGCCGCGCTCAAGCTCGAGATCAACACCCGGCGGTGGGCCGGCGTCCCGTTCTACCTGCGGGCAGGCAAACGGCTCGGTCGCCGGGTCACCGAGATCGCCGTCGTCTTCAAGCGTGCGCCGCAGTACCTCTTCGCGGCCTCGCAGACGTCTCCGCTCGGCCAGAACGCGCTCGTCATCCGGGTGCAGCCCGACGAGGGCGTCACCATCCGCTTCGGCTCCAAGGTGCCGGGCGCCGGGATGCAGGTGCGCGACGTCACGATGGACTTCGGCTACGGCCACGCCTTCACCGAGGCGAGCCCCGAGGCCTACGAGCGCCTCATCCTCGACGTGCTTCTCGGGGACCCGCCGCTGTTCCCCCGCCACCAGGAGGTGGAGCTCAGCTGGAAGATCCTCGACCCGGTCGAGGAGCACTGGGCGACCCTGGGGCAGCCCGAGCAGTACAAGCCGGGCACCTGGGGCCCGAAGTCCGCCGACGAGCTCCTGGAGCGCGACGGCCGTGTTTGGAGACGCCCGTGATCGTCGATCTGCCCGACACCACCACCAGCTCGGTGTCCAAGGCCCTCGTGAAGATCCGTGAAGAGGGCGGCGCCGTCGCCCTCGGCCGGGTCCTGACCCTGGTGATCGCCACGCCGCTCGGCGAGGAGGAGGAGGCCATCGAGGCCGCCAACGACGCCTCGCGCGAGCACCCGATGCGCGTCATCGTGCTCTCGAAGAACCCCGACCCGAAGGCTAAGGAAGACCCGCGGCTCGATGCGCAGATCCGCGTCGGCGGGGATGCCGGGGCCAGCGAGGTCATCGTGCTGCGCGCCTACGGACCGACGGCCTCCGATGAGGAGGGGCTCGTCACGAGCCTCCTGCTTCCGGATGCCCCCGTCGTGGTCTGGTGGCCCAGCCACGGCCCGGCAGAACCGAGCACCTCGCCGCTGGGCAAGATCGCTCAGCGACGGATCACGGATGCCGCGGAGGCACCGAATCCCGTGCAGGCTCTGAAGAACCTCGGCGCCCACTACGCGCCAGGCGACACCGACTT
>DASYDQ010000061.1:0-28309 GCA_036499485.1 Pseudolysinimonas sp.
TCGATCAGCGCCTGGATCTGGGTGTTGACACCCTTCAGCAGTGCGTCGATGTCGGCGTTCTTGTCGGTCAGCACGGCCTGGACGACCGAGTCGAGCGCGGCGTACAGCTCCTGCGTGTGCTTGTTCGGCTCGGCGATGATCGTCTGATCGAAGATCCCATCCTGGAACGGCGCCACATTCGCCTTGGGGACGTTGATGTAGGAGTCGATCCAGCCGAGCGAGGTGTCGAGCTGCGCCTTGTCGAAGATCGGCAGCTGGGGCACCCCGACGGGCTGCTTGTTGGCGATCAGCGACTTGGCGTCGGCGACGGCGGCGCTCTTGTCGAGCAGCTTCTGCATGTAGTAGAAGTCGATCCACTTCACGCCCGCAGCCTTCTCGGCGGCGGTGGCGTTGGCGGCCACCACGGCCACGTTGCCACCGCTGAGCACGCCGGAGTCAGAACCCTGGGTCGGGATGAGCGCCAGACCGTAGTCCTTGGGGTCGACGCCGTTCTGCTGCACCAGGCTGGTCAGCACGTCGGAGCCGGACGGGTACATCGCCGTCTGGCCGGATCCGAAGTACTGGTTCATCCCGCTCCAGTCCAGGTTGAAGTTGCTGCCGAGCGAGTTGTCGGTCCAGCGCATCTCCTGCAGGAACTTCAGCGCCGCCACCGTCTGGTCGTTGTCGGCCGTCACCTTGGTCTTGTCACCGTCGGCGACCTCCATGCGTCCGCCGCGCGAGTAGGTCTGCTCCGTCAGGGCCCAGCCGCCGGTGTTGCCGGAGGTGAAGACCATGAAGCCGGCGATCCCGAGCTTGTCGGAGATCTGCTTGGCGTCGGTGCGGACCTCGTCCCACGTGGTCGGCGGCTTGTCGGGGTCGAGCCCGGCCTTGGTGAACAGGGCGCGGTTGTACGACAGTCCGTAGGCGTAGGGGCCGTAGGGGATGCCGAAGATGTCGCCCTTCGAGTTCTCCGCCACCTGCAGCAGGCTCTTGTTGAACTTGTCGGCGTACGGCAGCTTCTTGACGTCGCTGGTGACGTCGGCGAGCTGGCCGGCGTTGGCGAGCGACTGGCTGTCGGTGAACGGCACGTTGAACACGGTGGGCAGGGTGCCCGCGGCGAGCTGCGCCGAGAAGGTCGGGCCCGTCCACTGGTACTCCACCGGCTTCACGATGATGTTCGGGTTCGCCTTCTCGAACTCCTTGACCCGCTGGTTGAACGCCTTGAAGGCGTCGTCCGAACTGCCGGGAACGAGGCTGGCGATGGTGATCGCGACGGTACCGTCCGAGTTGCCGGAATCGCCGCTCGCCGAGCATCCGGTGAGCATTCCGACACCCGCGACCGCGGTCACTGCGAGGACCGCAGCGACCTTGCGTGGTGACTTCATTGTCTTTGCCTTTCTCATGGGTTGGGATTCTCCGTGGCCTAGTGCTGTGGTCGTAGCCACGCCGTGGAGTCCGGGGGAAGCTTGCCGTCGACAAGCTCCTCGCTTCCCAGGATCAACTCTGCGCCCTCCGGGAGCGCGAGAGCCTGGTCGGCGAAGTTCGTGATGGAGATGAAACGGGGTCCGCGCCGGAAGGCGAGGGATTCCGGTCCGGCGTCGATCCACTCGAAAGGACCGTCGCCGAGCTCGTCGTCCTGCCGGCGGATCGCCAGCGCCGATCGGTACAGCGAGAGCATCGAGCGCGGGTCGGCCTCCTCGGCCTCGACCGTGTATCCGGCCCAGGATGCGGGCTGCGGCAGCCACGGCACGGTCGCCGACTGCTCGGGGCTGAAGCCGTAGGGCGAACGCCTCCCGCTCCAGGGCAGCGGCACGCGGCAGCCGTCGCGACCCGGGTCGACCCCGCCCGAGCGGAAGTGCATCGGATCCTGCAGGAGCCCCTCGGGGATGTCCTCCACCTCGGGCAGGCCGAGCTCGTCGCCCTGGTAGATGTACAAGGACCCCGGCAGCGCCGCCGTCAGCAGCGCTGCGGCCCGCGCGCGGCGCATCCCCAGCTCGAGGTCGGTGGGAACACCCGCTCGCTTGGCCAGGAACGCGAAACTCGAGTCGTCACGTCCGTATCGGGTGACCGGGCGCGTGACGTCGTGGTTGCTGAGCACCCAGGTGGATGGCGCGTGCACCGGCGCGTGGGCCCCGAGCGTCATGTCGATGGATTGCTTGAGCTGCGCCGCATCCCAGGGACGGGCCAGGAAGTCGAAGTTGAAGGCCGTGTGCATCTCGTCGGGCCGCAGGTACTTCACGAAGCGGTCGATCTCGGGCAGCCAGATCTCGCCGACCAGCACGCGCGTGCCGGGGTAGGAGTCGGCGACGGCTCGCCAGCCGCGGTAGATGTCGTGCAGCTCGTCGCGGTCGGTGTTCGGATGCTCGCCAGGGACCGGGTTCTCGGGGACCTCGGCGAGCTGCGGGTCCTTCACCAGGAGGGCGGCCGAGTCGATGCGGACGCCGGCGACCCCGCGGTCGAACCAGAACTTCAGGATGTCCTCGTGCTCGCGCCGCACATCCGGGTGGTTCCAGTTGAGGTCGGGCTGCTCCGGCGTGAAGAGGTGCAGGTACCACTGGCCCGGGGTGCCGTCGGCGTTCGTGGTGCGCGTCCAGGTCTCGCCGGCGAAGGGCGAGATCCAGTGGTTGGGCATCCCGTCGCCGTTCGGACCTGTGCCGTCGCGGAACCAGAAGCGCTCCCGTTCGGGAGAGCCGGGCGCGGCGGCGAGCGCCGCACGGAACCAGGCGTGCTGGTCCGAGACATGATTCGGGACGATGTCGATGATCGTCCGGATGCCGAGCTCGAGGGCTTCCTTCACGAGGAGCTCGGCCTCGGCCAGGGTGCCGAAGTCCGGATGGATGTCGCGGTAGTCGGCCACGTCATAGCCGCCGTCGGCGAGGGGCGAGGGATACCACGGGGTGAACCAGATGGCGTCGATCCCGAGATCGTGCAGGTACCCCAGGCGCGCCCGCACGCCGGCCAGATCGCCGGTGCCGTCGCCGTTGCCGTCCGCGAAGCTGCGCACGTAGATCTGGTAGATCACGGCGCTGCGCCACCACAGCGGGTCGCCGGTGGGCGGATGCACGACCGCATCGGGGGTGGTGAGGACATCTGAGGACAACGGGGGTTCCTGTCGTTCTTGTTCTGGATGCAGGAGACGGCAGGGTCTCCGTCGACTGATCGAAATGTAGCTTTGTCGACAGAATGATGCAAGAACTAAACAACAAGTCACAAACTTGCGTTGCCTTGCGGCGCCTTGCGGCGCCAGCGGGCTAGACCGGCACGGGCGCGGTGCTCCCCCGCACCACGAGTTCGGGCTCGAACAGGTACTCCTCGGGCGGGGCCGAGGTGCCGGAGAGCTGCCCGACCAGCAGCTCGATGACCATACGACCCATCGGCTCGATCGGCTGGCGGACGGTCGTGAGCGGCGGGTCGATCGAATTCATGAGCGCCGAGTCGTCATAACCCACGATCGACACGTCCTCGGGGACGTTCTTGCCGGCCCGGCGCACCGCCCGGATCGCACCCAGCGCGAGCGGATCGGAGGCGCAGATCACCGCGGTCACGCCGACGGCCAGCAGGCGCGCGGTCGCCGCCTGCCCCGCCTCGAGGCTGTAGTGGGAGTGCACGACCTGCTCGGGCGGCAGCGGGATGCCTGTCGCCTGCGCGATCCGCTCGGCCGCCGCCAGCTTGCGGCGGGACGGCATGTGGTCGACCGGCCCGAGCACGATGCCGATGCGGCGGTGCCCGAGCTGCACCAGGTGATTCCAGGCCAGTTCGATGGCGACGGCGTCATCCGTCGACACGGTGTTGAACGAGAGCTCGCCGACGGGCGCGTTGACGAGCACGGTGGGCAGGCGCAGGGCGGCCAGCCGGTCGTAGTGGTCGTGCGGGGCGTCCTGCTGGCTGTACTGGCCCCCGACGAAGACCACGCCCGAGACGTGCTGCTGCAGCAGCAGCTCGACGTTATCGGCCTCGCTGATGCCGCCGACGGTCATGGTGCAGAGCACCGGGGTGTAGCCGTTCTGGGCGAGCGCACCACCCACGACCTCGCCGAATGCGGGGAAGATGGGGTTCTGCAACTCGGGAAGGAAAAGCCCGACGAGCCGCGCCCGCTCGCCGCGCAGCTTGCTCGGGCGCTCGTAGCCGAGCACGTCAAGAGCGGTCAGCACCGCCTGACGCGTGGCCTCGCTCACACCGGGCTTCTCGTTGAGCACGCGGCTGACCGTGGCTTCGCTGACTCCGACCTGCTTGGCGACTTCCGCAAGGCGTCTCGACATGTGAGGATCTTACGCAAAATCACGCAAGAACTTGCAAGAACGGATATTTCTGGGCTCAGGGCAGAGGAGGCGGCGGCGATGCGGCATCGTGCAGCACCAAGGAGAGCTCCGAGAGTTCGCGAAGATCGAAGCGCCACAGCGTGACGATCTGCTCGCGGCGACTAGCCACGACGATGTGAAGCTGCCGTATGGTCCCGGCTTCCATCCCGTCGGATCGGCGGATGCGCGAACTCCCCGTGAAGAGCGTGCCGGCCACAGGCCAGCGCCGTCTGACGCCGCCGAACGCCTCGAGCCTCAATTCGCCCGCTGCTCGGTCGACGACCCAGCGCGTCGACAGCCTCCCGACGAGGAATATCGTCCCGAGCACCGCGACGACCACCGTGGGCACGATGGCGATCGCGTCCGCAATGTCGGTCGCGATGCCGTTGCGCGAGATGAGAAGCGTCACCGAGCCGACAGCCAGGGCGATCGCGGCGGTCACGAGCACGATGACCACAGCACCCTGGACGCGCGCGGTGGTCGAAGGGCGGAAGATCGACGACAAGGCGGGCACGTCGGGCGGTAACACGCTCATCCCGGCATCGTAGAACGGGCCGCGCCCTACGCTGTCCCCATGCTCAGCCGCGCCGGTGCTCTCGTGCGATCGACGCATCCCGGACCAGGCGCCGCGGTCACGGTCGTCGCCGTGCTGCTCGGCATCGCCGTCGGTCTCGAGCCGTGGCGGGTCGCGGTGCTCGGCTTCGCCCTGCTCTTCGACCAGGCGTCGGTCGGTCTCTCGAACGATTGGATCGACGCTGACCGCGACCGCGCGGTCGGCCGCACGGACAAGCCGGTGGCTCGGGGCGAGATCGGCGTCGGAGCCGTGCGGGCCGCCGCCTGGATCACTGCGGCGATCGCGATCCTGCTCACCCTCCCGCTCGGACTCGCGGCCACTGTCGCGCACCTCGTCGCCCTCGCCTCCGCGTGGACGTACAACGCCGCGCTCAAGAACTCGCCGGTCTCGGTGCTGCCCTACGCCGTCAGCTTCGGGCTGCTGCCCGCGATCGCGAGCCTGGCGCGACCGGTGCCCGCACTCCCCGCGTGGTGGGTGTTCGCGGCCGGCGCGCTGCTCGGGGTCGCGGCCCACTTCGCGAACGTGCTGCCGGATCTCGACGACGACCGGCGGACGGGCATCCGGGGCCTGCCCCATCGCCTCGGCCTCCGCCCGTCGATCGTGGTCACCTGGGCGGCCCTGCTGCTGGGAGCCGTGGCCATCACGGTCGGGGTCGCGCTCGGCTCGCGGGGGGCCGGTGTGCCCGCATTCACCGTGCTCGGCCTGCTGATCTCGCTCATCATCGCCGTAACCGGGCTGGTGACCGCCGTGCGCCGCGGAGTCGGGCGCTGGCTGTTCCGGCTGGTGATCGCGGCGGCTCTTGTCGACGTCGCGATGCTGGTGCTCGCGGGCACCCGGATGCTCGCCTGACCGCGCGGCAGAATGAACCTCTTGGGGCTCGATCCCGTTGTTGGGAGTGAAGGAGGTGCGCGATGACAGCCGATAACGCCAAGGCGGACGAGGCCGCAGCGTTGCGCGCCCTCGCCGACGCGCACTCGGCCGCGCTCTGGCGCTACGTGGTGCACCTCACCGGGGACCACGCGGGCGCCGACGACATCGTGCAGGAGACGCTCCTGCGCGCCTGGCGCTCCCCCGCGATCCTCTCCCAGCCTCCGGAGAGCACGCGCGCATGGATGTTCACGGTGGCCCGCCATCTGGTGATCGATGAGGTGCGGAGCGCTCGCAAGCGCCACGAGTTCACGACCGACGAGCTGCCGGAACGGGCCGTGAAGGACCGGACGGACGCCTTGTTCGAGACGCTCCTGGTCGAGGAGGCGCTCGGCGCCATCGGCATCGACCACCGCGCCGTGATCGTTCACGCCTACTACGGCGGACGCAGCATCGCCGAGGTCGCCCAGGTGCTCGGGATCCCCGAGGGCACCGTGAAGTCGCGGCTGCATTACGGATTGCGCGCGCTCCGGCTCGCGCTGCAGGAGAAGGGGGTGACGCGATGACCGAGGATCATCCGCTGTACTCCGAGTGGGATGCCGCCTATGTGCTTGGCGCGCTGTCGCCGGCCGAGCGCCGCGAATACGAGACCCACCTCGAGCACTGCGCCCGCTGCCGCGCCGCCGTGGCGGAGCTCACCGGTCTGCCTGGCCTGCTCGGCCGCCTCGAGCCGGCCCGCGCCTTCGAACTGCTCGACGAGCCGGCCGTGGATGCCGCGCTCGACGCGCCCGCCCCGCCGCCGCCCGCGGACCTGGTGGCGCGCATCGAGTCGCGCCAAGCCGTGCGTCGCACGCGTCGGATCCGGCTCATCGTCGGCATCTCCGCCGCCGCGGTCGTAGCGGGCGCCATCGTGGCGCCGGTGTCGATCGCCGTCGCGCCGCATCATCCGACGCTGACCACCGCGCTCTCGCAGGTCGTCGACAGCCCGCTGTCTGCCGACGTCACCCTGACCAGCGTGGGCTGGGGCACGAAAGTCGACATGGACTGCCGCTACGGCGACTCGGGGGCGGGCTCGTCGGCCGACGCGAGTTGGGACTACGCGCTCTGGGTCGTTCAGAAGGATGGCACTCAGAGCGAGCTCTCCAGCTGGTCCGCGAAGAGCGACAGCACGGTGAAGCTCAGTGCGGGGACGGCGGTGCCGGTCTCCCAGATCGCCCAGGTGCAGGTGCGGTCGGTCGACGACGGCAGCGTGCTGCTCAGCTCGAACCTGAAGACCTCGAGCTAGCCGGCCTTCCTCGGCGACGTCTTCTTCGGCACCGTGGTGGTCGTCGGCACCGTGGTGGTCGTCGGCGCCGCCGCGGTCGAGGCTCCCGGCGCGTCGGACTCGTGCACCGGATTCCGGATGCCGAGGAACGAGACGATCCCGCCCAGGATCAGCAGCACGGCCGTCACGATCATCGCGCGGTGCACGCCGGTGAGGTCGAGGGTGCCGCCGACGATCAGCGCGAGCATCGCGATCACGATGAGGCCGGCCACCCTCGACACGGCGTTGTTGACCGCAGAGGCGATGCCCGAACGCGTGGGCTCGATCGATCCCAGGATCGCCGAGGTGAGGGGTGACACGGTGAGCGTCAGGCCGACTCCGAAGACCAGGATGCCCGGAAGCACCTGCCACCAGTAGACGAAGGGGTCGCCGATCAGCAGCATCATGAGCGCACCGATGCCGGCGATGATCGGGCCGATGGTCATGAACAGCCGCGGCCCGTATTTGCCCGACAGCCCGCCCACCCGCGAGCTGAAGATGATCATGATGAGCGTCACCGGGATGGATGCCGCGCCCGCGAGCGTGGCCGGCAGCTTGGCTCCCTGCTGCAGGTAGACCCCGAGTGCGAATCCGTTCAGCGACAGCGCCCCATAGATCAGAGCCGTCGCGATGTTGCCGCTCCAGAAGTTGCGCACCTTGAACAGGCTCAGCGGCAGCATCGGGTTGGTGTGCAGGCGCTGCCGGATCAGGAATCCGGCGAAGGCCAGGATGCCGCCCGCCAGGGGCAGGTAGATCGCGGGGCTGCTCCAGCCCAGCGTGTCCTGTTCGATGAGCGCGAAGACGACGCCGCCGAGACCGAGGCTGCAGAGGACCGCGCCGAGGTAGTCGATCTTGACGCCCTCCTCGCGCACATCCTTCTGGCCGAGCATCTTCAGCAGCGCGAGCGTGACGCCGATCGGCAGAACGTTGATGACGAAGGCGTAGCGCCATGACGCGAAGTCGACGAAGAGCCCGCCGATCACGGGGCCGGCGATCATCGCGATGCCGGTCATCCCGGTCCAGAAGCCGATGGCTCTGGCCTGAGCGGCACCGCGGAAATTGGAGGTGATGAGCGCGAGCGAACTCGGGACGAGCAGCGCCCCGGCGATCCCCTGCACGGCGCGGGCGATGATCAGGAACTCCACGTTCGGCGAGAGGGCGATCGCCAAGGATGCGACGCCGAAGGCGACCAGCCCGATCCGGATGACCGTGATCCGGCCGTAGACATCGCTGACCGACCCGGCGACCAGGATCAGGGACCCGAGGGTGATCAGGTAGGCGTCGACGATCCACTGCTGCGCCTCGAGGCCGCCGCCGAGTTCACGACGGATCGCCGGGAGCGCCACGTTGATGATCGTGCCGTCGAGGAACGAGACCAACGAGGCCAGGATCGCGATGGCGAGGACGAGGCGCTGCGCGGTGCTCATCGAGGGGGCTGTGCTCACCTCGCCACGGTATCCCTGTCGACCGCCTCTCGCACGGCTTCGATCACGGCGGGCTGCAGCAGGATCCGGAAGTGCCCGATCACCGGCAGCTCGATGTTGCGGGCTCCATCGAGCACGCAGCCATCGGGGATGTGCGGGTCGAAGCTCGGGTAGATCGACGTGATCCGGGCATTGATCGCACGCTCGGCCGCGAGCGCGGTGATCACCGGATCCTCGGGCAGGAAGGCGCGAAGGGCGGGATTCGGCGCGAGCCGGGCCATCGCCGAGCCGTTGAAAGGCGAGGCGATCGCGACCAGCCGGTCGACGCGGCCCTCGAGGTCGTCCAGGGCCATCACGTGCTTGCCCACGATGCCGCCCTTGCTGTGCGCGACCAGGGCGACGCCTGTCAGGCCACGTTCCACGAGCTGCGCGTGCACGTGGGCGGCCGTCGCCGGGATGGGGGCCCGATTCAGCCCGAGGGTCGGGATGACGTGCACCGGGTGGCCGTCCGTGTTGAGCCGCTCGGCGATCGGACGCAGATAGTGCCAGCTCTCGTAGATGCCAGGGAGGATGACGACCGGCCGCAGAGCTCCGTGCGCGAAGGACGCGGGCACCGCCCAATCCCGCGCCGCACGCACCCGGAAGCGCAGCGCGTTCGGATAGTCGGCGATCAGCCGGGCGGCATGCCGACGGCGGGAGACGGCGCTCACGCCGGCTCCGTCGCGGACTCGTCGACGAAATCCACCACATGCTTCGCGATCATGGCCGGATCGGTGTGCATGATCACATGCGGCCCGTGCACGACGTGGAACTCCGCGTGGCGCACCAGGGCGGCCAGCGATGCGGCCCAATCGACGCTCACGATGGTGTCGCGATCTCCCGCGACGACCAGGACGCGCGCCGTGAGCGAAGGCATCCGGTCCTCGATCCGGTCGGCCAGCATGTGCTTCAGCTGCGCCAAGAGATAGGGCGGCCCGCACCGGATGATGTAGTCGGTGAAGGCGATCCCGAACACGGCGGGCGGCTCGCGCAGCGCGTCGTGCAGCAGGTTGCGGATCGCGACCCCCGCCGTGCGCGACGTGGGCTCGAGGGTCGGCGACATCAGCACGATGCGGTCGGACACCTCCGGATCCCGCTGCGCGGCGATGGCCACGATCTCGCTTCCCATCGAATGCCCGACCAGAACGGGGTTCTCGATCCTCGACTCGCGCAGGAACGCGGCGAGCACGTCCGCGTGGTCCGCGAGCGTCACGTCGCGCCTCGGGTTCGCCGCCGCGCCGTAGCCCGGCATGTCGACGAGGAAGACGCGCCCGCGGCGCGCGAGCTCGGCGGCCAAGGGCTGGAAGTACCGGCTCGAGACCCCGAGGCCGGGAACGAGCACGAAGGTTCGGGGCTCGGCCTTCGGGTCGATCTCGGGCCGGCCGGGAAAGCGCTTCACGACCAGTGCCAGATCATCGTGCTGCTGCCGGCTGGTGTAGAACGCCGCTCCGTTCCAGTACCGCTCCCGGAACGAGTCCTCGTCGGCCGCGCCGTAGCTGCCGCGAGCGAGAACCGTGCGCAGACCGACCATGGAGCCGAGCCTATGTCGGGCCTGGCCCGACGCGTCCTAGCCCGGCAGCCCGAGCGCCTCGGCCGGATCCTGCGCCAGCAGTTCACGCACCCGCGGGATCACCTGCGTGCCGTAGAGCTCGATGGACTCCATCAGCCTCTCGTGGGGAACGGTGCCGCTCGTGTACTTGAGGTCGAAACGCTGGATGCCGAGGGTGCGCACGGTGTCCGCGATCTTCTGCGCCACCGTCTCGGGCGAGCCGACGTGCAGCGCACCTTCGTGGATCTCGTTCTCGAAGCGCTCGCGGTTGGTGGGCGGCCAGCCGCGCTCCTTGCCGATCCGGTTCATCATGACCTCCTGGTGCGGCCACAGGATGTCGGCGGCCTCCTCGTCGGTGGCCGCGATGAAGCCCGGGGAGTGCACCGCCACCGGCAGCGCGGGCTGGCCGAGCTGCGCGAGCGCGCGGTGATACAGGTCGACGTAAGGCGCGAAACGAGCGGGCTGACCGCCGATGATCGCCAGAACGAGCGGCAGGCCGTGGCGTGCGGCGCGCACGACGGACTCCGGGCTGCCTCCAACGCCGACCCAGGCCTTGAGCCGGTTCGCCGTCTTCGGATACACCTGCTGATCGGTGAGCGGCGGCCGGATGGTGCCCGACCAGGTCACCGGTCCCTCGTCGAGCAGCTTCACGAAGAGATCGAGCTTCTCCTCGAACAGCAGCTCGTAGTCCTGCAGGTTGAACCCGAAGAGCGGGAACGACTCGGTGAACGAGCCGCGCCCCAGGATCACCTCCGCCCGCCCGCCGCTCACCGCATCCAGGGTCGCGAACTTCTCGTAGACCCGCACCGGGTCGTCGGAGCTGAGCACCGTGACCGCCGTGCCGAGGTGCATCCGCTGGGTGCGGCTCGCGATCGCGCCCAGCACGACCTCGGGCGAGCTGATCGCGAAGTCGTCGCGGTGGTGCTCGCCGATCCCGAAGAAGTCGACGCCCACCGAGTCGGCCAGCACGGCCTGCTCGACCACGTTGCGGATCACCTGCGGGTACGGCAAGCGCTCCCCCGCGGCATCCACCTCGACGTCGCCGAAGGTGTCGAGGCCGAGCTCGACCGGCTTCGGCTCCGCGGCCGCCTGCTCGTGCGCCGCCACTTCCGCCTTCTTCGCCATGACGCTCCTCACTTCCATGCGTTTGTATCCATGACAACCGCACTGCTCATCCCGAGTATTCCTGGAATACTGGCGCCGGGGGTGCCCATGCCGTTCATCGACGCCGCAGGATCGCCGCTCGACGGCGTCCACCTGCTCTATCGGCCGAGGCCCGATGTGCGCCTCTTCCAACTCGAGCATGGCTTCGCGTGGATCGACCCGCGCGATGGCTCGCGCACCGATATTCCTGCGCACGACACCGGGCGCCCGCCGACCGATCCCCACAACGCCACCGACCTCGCCTCGGTGCCGGCGTTCCTGTGGGGGCTGGTCGCGAGCTACGGCCACCAGACGCTGCCCGCGATCCTGCACGACGCGCTCTCCGCCCGTGCCGACGAGGCCGGGTCGGCCGAGCAGTTCGACATGCGGCGAGCGGCGGATGACGCGTTCCGCGTCGCCCTGCGCGAGGCCGGCGTCACGACGCTGCGGTCGACCACGATGTGGGCGGAGGTGTCGATGCAGCGCTGGGTGCGCTTCCGTCCGGCGCGCGGCGGACTGATGATCGCGCAGGTCGTGCTCGGCGCACTGGCGATCATCGCCGGCGTCGTGCTGGCGGCGGTCGGGCATCCGCTCTGGCTGCTGATCGACCTCGCGCCCGCCGTGCTCTGCGTCGCCTGGGCACGCGACGCCCCGGTCGTGATCGCGGGGAGCTACCTGGGCGCGCTGTACTCGCCGCTGATCGTCAGTGCGGCGCTGTCGAGTGCGATCGAGTATCTGATCGCGGCGGTGGTGTACGTGCTGGGCGGGCGGCGCGGGGCTGCTCCGCACCCCGGGCCGACCCTGCGGAAGGGCTGACCGTGGTGGCGCACAGCGCGGGGATCCTGCTGCACCGGATGACGGCATCCGGGCTCGAGGTCTGGCTCGGTCACATGGGCGGTCCGTTCTGGGCGCGCAAGCAGGAGCGGGCATGGTCGATCCCGAAGGGAGAAGCCGACCCGGGCGAGAGCGATCTCGCTGTCGCGCGGCGCGAGTTCGCCGAAGAGGTGGGGGTGCCGGCGCCCGAGCTCGGGTACCAAGAACTGGGCACCTTCCGGTACTCGAGCGGCAAGACCGTCACGGTGTTCGTCGCCGAGGCGCCCGAGTTCGAGGTCGCCGAGATCGTCAGCAACGAGTTCGAACTCGAGTGGCCACCGCGCTCGGGCCGCATGCAGCGATTCCCCGAGCTCGACATGGCGCGCTGGGTGCCGGTCACCCAGGCGCGCACCTTGCTCGTCAGCGGCCAACTCGCGGCGCTCGATGCTCTGCTGAATCGGGAATCCCCGGCGTAAACTCCGAAAATGGGGAGCCCAAGCAGCACCACCTTGGTGATCGTCGGCGACGACACCCTCGACGGACTGGCCAACGTCCGCACCGCTCACCTGCGGTCGGTGGATGACACCGACGCCGCCCGCTGGACGTCGAGCGCGCAGACCCCGTACCTCGTGCACGACCGCGACCCGCTCGAGCATGTCGCGGCGGCCTGGGTCGAGTTCTTCGACGACATCGCCACGCTCGGCAGTCTCGAGCTGGAGATCGAGCGCGTGCTCGTCGCGCTCGGTCACGACGCGGTGTCGATGCCGGACTACTACGTCGTGCTCGCGCCCGAGACCATGGCGCCGACGTGGAAGCACTGGTGGCTGGGTGTGATGCCACAGGCCGCGCCGACCCGGGTCATCCCCTGGTCGGATTCCGAGGCCTCGCTCGTTCGCCTGCTCCGCCGCCTGCCGACCGGACGACCGTGGCCCGCGCCGGAGCCGTGGCTGCGCGGACTGACCCGCGCCGTGCCCGACCGGGTCGGACTGCCAGAGGCCGGCTAGACCAGGTCGGTGAGTTCCGCACGGTACGCCTGGGCGTTCCAGTCCAGGATCGTCCATTCGACGACGACGCCCTCCGTGACGAAGGGGTCCTTCTCGATGAAACGCTGTGCCGCCTCGCGGTTCAGGAACACGGCCATCGAGCCATCCGCGACGGGGTCGGCGAAGGTCCCGATCAGAAGCAACTCGCCGCTCGCGCTGAACTCCCGAACGTAGGCGGTGTGACGCGGGTAGACAGCCATCGCCTGCTCCATACCGCCGGCGCCGAGCTTCTCGTACCGGCAGACGGCGAGGGGCATCAGAGCTCTCCTTCGGTGGCCGCCACGAAACGGCGGAGAATGGTCGCCCAGCCGCGGGTGAACGAGCCGCCGAGATACCCGCCAGGAAGAGCACAGTCCTCGCCGAGCTGCGCCTCGGTCAGACGTTCCCACCCGCGGTGCTCGAGGTCGACCCGGGTCGATCCGTCATCGAGGTCGGTGAAACGGAGTTCGACATCCGTCGGCTCGCCCGTGATATTCCAGGTCATCACGAAGCGCTCGGGTGGCCGCCATTCCAGCACCTGCCCCCAGTCGCGTTCGGTTCCGTCGTCCCAGATCTCGTAGATCCTGCCGCCGACGTGCTCTTCGAACTCGACGCGCACGACCCGGTCGGTCCCGGACGAGAACGGAGTCAGCGGCCACCAGTCGCCGATTCGGCGCACGAAGGTGGCGAAGGTGGCCTCACGGAGTTGCCGCACCACGATCGACTGCCGGATCGGCGGCCGTGCCAGCGGGATGACGGTCGTGCTCGGCTCGCTCACGGTTTCTCCTTCGGTGCGTCCTCAGCCTCGGCGAGCGACGCCGCGCGCGCAAGTCCCGCGCTCCACAGCTCGTCGAGCAGAGTGCGGAGCGCCCGCAGTCCCTCGCGCCGCGCGAGGTAGAGGCGCCGGGTGCCGTCGCGCCGCTCGGTCACCAGCGCCGCGTCCTTGAGGACGGTGAGGTGCTGACTGATCGCCGGGCGCGTGATGTCGAATTCCGCCGCGATCTCGCCTGCCGACCGCTCATGCTCGGAGACCAGGCGCAGGATCGCGCGCCGACGCGGCTCGGCCAGTGCGCGCAGCACCGGGTCGACGCCATCCGCCGACAGCGCGCTCAGGCCCACAAGCCGACCGGATTCCCGTCCGGATCGGCGAATACGGCGAACGAGCCGTAGCCGCCCGGCAACGGCGTCGGCTCGACGAGTCGCTGCGCGCCGAGCTCCTCGGCACGGTCGAGGTACGCGGCGAGGTCGTCGACGCGCACGTACACCTTGACGCCGGTGTCGCCCGCCGACCTCGACGGACCGATCCCGCCCATCACGGCGCCCTCGACCCCGGTATCGACCAGGCCATAGCCGCCCATGGACGGGTCGACCTGGACATTCCATTCGAAGAGGTGCGAATAGAACTGCTGCGCACGCTCGACATCCGAGCTCACGACTTCGAACATCGCCACGGGCTGACCCACGGTGACCTCCTTGCGTTAGTTTTCACTAACGTTAGTAACCACTTACGCATGCTGTCAATCGAGTCGGAGATCTCAGCCGAACGTGAAGGAGTAGGCCTCGAGCCCCGAGCTCAGATCGATCGACATGGTGCCATGACCCGCCTTCCGGCCCGGCGCGGCCAGGTCGTAGATGTTCGGGGCACCCGAGACGTTGATCGTTCGGGTGCCCGCGGCATCCGTGACCTTCAGAGTTCCGGTTCCGCCGATATCGAGGTACACGTGCGCGGCGTTGTAGTCGAGTGCGAGGGTGCCGACCCCGACGGGCGACAGGCTCTCCTCGCCGATCTTCCAGGTGCCGCCGAGGGCGAAGGTGTTGCTCGGCAGGCTCTTCGGCACCGTGAAGGTGCTCTCGCCGTCGGCATAGGTGCCCCCGCCGGCGAAGCTCGTCGTGGCGACCTTCTCGGAGCCCAGGTAGGTCTCGGGACTCTGGTTCGCGTTCGTGGGGGTCGTATCGGCGACGTCCGTGGCCTTGGGCAGTCTGACGCCCGGGTCTGCGGCCTGCAGCAGCTGTCGGATGAGCTTCTCGGTGGTCGAGTAGCCGCCCTCGCCGAAGCTGACGTGCCGCACGATGCCGCTCGAGTCGATGAGGTACTCGGCCGGCCAGTACTGGTTGCTGTACGCGGTCCACGTGGTGAAGTTGTTGTCGAGGGCGATCGGATACTTGATGCCCAATCGCGCGGCACCGGCGACGACGTTGCTCTCGTCATGTTCGAAGGCGTACTCGGGCGCGTGCAGGCCGATCACCTCGAGCCCATCATCTTTGTAGGAGGCGTACCAGGCGTTCACATGGGGCGCCGCGCGCTGGCAGTTGATGCAGGAGTAGGCCCAGAAGTCGATCAGAACGACCTTGCCGCGCAGGGCGCTGAGCTTGAGAGCGGACCCGTTCGGCGTGTTCAGCCAGGCCGTGATACCCGCGATGGCCGGCGCCTCGCCGCAGTCCACCAGCGTGCTGACCTCGGCCGCGCACGAGGGGTCGGAGGCGAAGGGGTCGCTCCCGGGCTTCGTCGCGGCCTTGGTCGGGGCCGCTCCCGATCCGTTCGAGGTGCCGGATTCTCCGGCCGCGAGTGGCGCCCCGCCGAGCACGTCGGTGCCGCCGGCCGCCTGCTGCAGGGTGCTCGTGTAATCCGGGATGAGCCGCTGCAGCACGTCCGGCAGGTCGAAGGTGAGCGCGACCGCGAGCGCGATCATCACGACGCCCGCCGTGATCCGGATGCCGCGCTGATGAGACCGGAACGCCTTGACCCGCTCCGCCACGCCTCGGCCCGCGAGCGCGAAGATCAGGAGCGGAAGGCCGGTGCCGATCGCGAAGGCCGCGGTCAGCAGGATGGTGCCTGCACCGATCTTTCCGGTCGCTCCGGCCACCGTGATCGCAGCCAGCACCGGACCGGCGCACGGGACGTACACCGCACCCAGCGCGAGACCGAGCACGAAGCCGCCGCGGTCGTTCGAGACGGCGCGCTGCGGGATCCACTGGAACGGCTTCTCGAGGATGCGCTCGAACGCCGGCACGATGAGCCCGATCCCGAGCAGCACCAGCACCGCCAGGCCGACCCATCGGATGACGTCCTGCGGCAGGTGCAGCAGGCTGAGCAGCAGCGACCCCACCAGGGTGAAGACGCTGAAGCTGATCACGAGCCCGAGGATGACGAGGTAGGGCCGGCTCCCGGTGAAGGGACTCTTCGCCTTCACCTCATCCCGCGCGCTCGCGCTGCCGCCCGAGAAGAAGATGACGGGGAGCACCGGCAGCACGCACGGCGAGATCCCGGTGATGAGGCCGCCGACGAACCCGATCAGCGCAAGGGTGAGCACATTCGTGAGCGTAGGCCGGGACGCCAAGCCTTAGCTGGGAACGAGGCCGCCCCTGTTACCGTGTGACAACCGAGACGAGAGGACAGCATTCGGTGCCGAGCGCGACGCCCCTTCCGCACGATCCGATCGCCGAGGCCAAACGCCAGTGGCTCCAGCACGGCTGGGACCACGCGGCGAACGGCATGGCTGCCGTGACCTCGATCATGCGCGCGCAGCAGCTGATGCTGGCTCGGGTGGAGAGCGTGCTCAAGCCGTTCGGGCTGTCATTCGCCCGCTTCGAGATGCTGACCCTGCTGAGTTTCACGCGGGAGGGCGCGATGCCGATGGCGAGCGCGACCGCCCGGCTCCAGGTGCATCCCACGAGCGTCACGAACATCGTCGGCCGCCTCGAGCAGGCCGGCCTGGTCGAGCGCGCGGCGCACCCGACGGATGGGCGCGCAACCCTCCTCCGCCTCACCGACGCAGGTCGTGACCTCGCCGCCCGGGCGTCCACCGCGCTCAACGCAGCGGTGTTCTCCGATCCGGGTCTTGACGATCGGGATGTCACCGAGCTGGTCAGCATCCTCGCGCGCATGCGTCGTCAGGCCGGCGACTTCGCCGATCCGCCGACGCCGCCCGATCCGCTCTGAGTCAGTCGGCCCCGTCCCCGGTCAGACCGCGCTCCGCGTCAGGCAGCGCTTCTGGCGCGGATGTCGTTGATGATCGCCGAGAAGTCCAAGCCCGCTCCGCCGCTCTCGGCGAACCTCTGGTAGAGCGAGCGCGCCAAGGTGCCCAGCTCGGCCTGCACGCCCGTCGACTCGAGCGCCTCGGCCGCCAACCCGAGGTCCTTCACCATCAGCGCCGTCGCAAAACCCGGCTGGTAGTCGCGATTCGCCGGGCTTGCGGGCACCGGGCCCGGCACCGGGCAGTTGGTGGTGAGCGCCCAGCACTGACCGGACGCCTGGGATGCCACATCGAACAGAGCCTGATCCGTGAGCCCCAGCTTCTCGCCGAGCACGAACGCCTCGCTCACGCCGATCATCGAGATCGCCAGGATCATGTTGTTGCAGACCTTCGCCGCCTGGCCCGCACCCGGGGCGCCGCAATGCACGATGCGTTTGCCCACCGCCGCGAGCACCGGCTCCGCTGAGGCGAAGTCCTGGGCCGAGCCGCCGACCATGAGCGCGAGGGTGCCCGCTGTGGCGCCGACCACTCCCCCGGAAACCGGCGCATCCACGTTGCGATGCCCGGCCGCGACCGCGAACCGGTGCGCCTCGATGGCATCCTCGACCGCGATCGTCGAGCTGTCGATGAACAGCGTGCCGGGCCGGGCAGCGGCGAGTACGCCGTCCGTGCCGTCGGCACCTCGGTACACCTCGTGCACCTGGGAGCCGTTCTGCAGCATCGTGATGACGACATCCGCCTCGCGCGCGACCTCGGCCGCGCTCTCGGCGATCGACACGCCGGCCTCGGATGCCGCATCCCGCGCCCCCTCGAACACGTCGAAGCCGCTCACGGTGTGTCCGGCGGCGATGAGGTTGACCGCCATCGGCCGCCCCATGTTGCCGAGTCCGATGAAGCCGATGGTGCTCATGGCGTCTCCTTGCCGGTCGTCACGCGTCATGGGCGAGCGAACGCCCGACGATGAGGCTCATGATCTCGTTCGTGCCTTCGAGGATCTGGTGCACGCGCAGATCCCGCACGACTTTCTCGATCCCGTAGTCGGCCAGATACCCGTAGCCGCCGTGCAGCTGGAGGGCGTCGTTCGCGACCTGGAAGCCGGCGTCGGTGACGAACTTCTTCGCCGCCGCGCACAGCATGACCTTCTGCGGGTCGTCGGTGTCGACGGCCTCCGCCGCGCGCGCCAGCAGGCTCCGCGACGCCTGCAGCTCGATCTCCATGTCGGCCAGCCGGAACTGCAGCGCAGCGTTCTCGATGAGCGGCTCCCCGAACGCCTCCCGGCTGCGCAGGTGCTCGACGGCACGATCGAGCGCCCATTGGGCGCCCCCGAGCGACACTGCAGCGACATTGAGCCGGCCCCCGTCGAGACCGCCCATCGCGATCGCGAAGCCGGTGCCTTCGGCGCCGAGGGCGTTGGTGACCGGAACGCGCACGTCGTCGAGGATGACCTGAGCCGTGGGCTGCGCGTTCCAGCCCATCTTCTTCTCCTGAGCGCCGAACCTCAGTCCCGCGGTACCGCTCGGCACGACGATCGCCGTGATCCCGTCGGAGCCCGAGCCTCCCGTGCGCGCCATCACGACGTAGATCGACGAGGTGCCCGCACCCGAGATGAACTGCTTAACCCCGTTGAGCACGTACTCATCGCCATCGCGGCGCGCCGTGGTGACCAGGGCCGCCGCGTCCGAGCCGACGCCGGGCTCGGTGAGGCAGTAGCTGCCGAGCTGCTCCATCGTCGTGAGGGCGGGGAGCCACTCCTGGCGCTGGCGCCGATCACCGAAGGTGTCGATCATCCAGACCACCATGTTGTGGATCGAGATGTAGGCGGCGATGGTCGTGTCGCCCTTGCCGAGCTCCTCGAAGATCAGTGCCGCGTCGGCGCGTGTCAAACCCGAGCCGCCGACGTCTTCGCCCGCGTAGATGCCGCCGAGCCCCATCTCGCCCGCCATCCGCAGAACGTCGACAGGGAAGTGCTTCGTCTGGTCCCACTCGACGGCGTGCGGGGCGAGTTCGTGCTCCGCGAAGTCGCGGACTGCGGCCACCAGGTCGGTCTGCTCGAGGGTCGGGGTGTACGTGGTCATCGTCGTCTCACACCCATCATGATACGAGGAAGTAGTGGATAAATAGTATGACGTTCAGGCTTTTCTGAGGAGTCACTCGCATGCCGGCGAAAACGAGACGAACGAGGACGGCGTGAACGCCGACGCATCAGCAGAGAGCACGCCGTCCGGCGCGGGGAATGGTCGATCCCAAAGGATTCGAACCCGAGACGCGACGCGCCTCGCGTCAACCCGAGGAGAGCCGCTCAAGTCGAGCAGTGGGTGGATCTGAGGGGATTCGAACCCCGAGACGCGACGCGTCTCGCGTCAACCGGAGGAGAGCCGCTCAACTCGAGCAGTGGGTGGATCTGAGGGGATTCGAACCCCTGACCCCCTGCATGCCATGCAGGTGCGCTACCAACTGCGCCACAGACCCGGAACCCTTGCGGGCAACTGGAACAGGTTACTACATCCCTGCGCGGTGCTCCCACCCGGGAGACTGGGGCGATGACCGGCGAACCCATCACCATCTCGATCACGCGCACCGTCGATCCCGAGCGCGCGAAGGAGGTCGCCGCCTGGGCGCGCGCCGGCCAGGACCTGCTGAGCGCGAGCCCCGGCTACCTCGGGTCCGGGTGGATCCGGCCCGATCCGAGCAGTCCCGAGTGGCACATGCTGTTCCGGTTCGCGGATGCTGCCAGCCTCGCCGCCTGGGAACGCTCGCCGGAGCGCGCCTGGTGGGTGGCATCCGCGCAGGGCCTCGTCGAGGACTCCCACATGGAGCGCCGCACCGGGATCGAGGGCTGGTTCGACGAGCCGTCGAGCATCGAGGTGATCGCGCCGGAGGGACCGGTGGTTCCGCCCCGCTGGAAGCAGATGGTGGCGATCTTCCTCGTGTTCTACCCGTTGAGCCTGGGCGCGAACGCGCTCTGGGGCACCGTGCTCGCGGGCTGGCCGCTGTGGCTGCGCGTGTTCGTCTCGGTTCTCACCGTGACGCCGATCATGACCTACCTGGCGCTGCCGCTCGTCACGCGCGCTCTGCGGCCGTGGCTGCAGGGTCGGCGGCGCTAGGCAGGTCGAGCGGAACGACCGGGCAGTCCTTCCACAGTCGCTCGAGCGAGTAGTACATCCGGTCCTCCTCGTGGAAGACGTGCACCACCAGGTCGCCGAAATCGAGCAGCACCCAGCGCCCTTCGGCGCGGCCCTCGCGACGCAGCGTCTTGACGCCGGCCTCGTTGAGCTTGTCCTCGACCTCGGCGGCGATCGCGAGCACGTTGCGCTCATTGCGCCCGCTGGCGAGCAGGAAGATGTCGGTCAGCGGCAGGGGTTCCGAGACGTCGAGCGCAACGAGGTCTTCGGCCTGCTTGTCGTCGGCGGCGAAAGCCGCGATGCGCACGAGTTCGCGCGCGTGATCAGATGCGGTCACGGTGTCCTTCGGAGGTCTTCGTCACGCGCTCACAGCGTGCCGGAGACGAGTCCGGCGACCAGCAGGCCGACGACCACGACGGCCATGGCCGATGCGGCGATGATCAGGATGGTGAACCCGCGGGTTCCCTTGGGCTTCTGGGGGGCGATGATGCCGCCCGTCGCGGTGTGGGTGCTGACGGCCCGTGCGGCGCGGACCGGCGTGGAATCCGTGTTGGAGATCTGCTGGTCGCCCGGGTCGAGAAGATGGTCGAGGTCCGACTCGTCGAGCTGGGACGGATGCGCACCGGTCATCGACAGGCTCTGCGGCAGCGAGATGGAGCCGGTCAGCAGGATTTCTCCACTGCCGCTCATCGGGCCGCCGATGGTGTGCTCGGGCACGGACGGCAACACGAGGGCGCTCGTGGTGATCGCTCCGTTGCCGACGCCGACGCTGCGCGAGATCGTGCTCTCATTGACCTGCTCGGCGTCATCGATGTCGGCCTGTGTCGACCAGTGGCCGACCGACGAGGGTCCGGATGCCGGCTGCACCGTCTCCGGCGAGCCACCGGTCGGCGCGAGCGGCGTCTGGCCCGCGGGCGCCGGGATGACCGGCGGCGGGACCATGGCCGGCATCCCCTGCGGAGCAGGGGCGGACAGCAAGGCGTCGACCACGGGCGGCGCCGGAGCCGCAGCCGCAGCGACGCTCGGAGGGGCGAGCAGCTGAGCCGCAGCGGACGGCGGCGGAGTCTGCGCTCCCGGCGCCTCGGGCTCGGCCTCGATGACCAGCTCGGGAAGCTCATCCGACGAGGCGTTGAAGAGCGCGTCGAAGGCGGACAGGCCGTCGGGTGCCGGAGCGTCAGTGGGGGCCGCCTGCGGGACCGGCGCGGCCTGCTGGGCGGCACGCCGACCGGGCAGCGGCGCCGGGGCATCCGGAGCAGGAACAGAGACCGTGCGCCCGGAGGCCAGGGCGTCGAACTCGGCGAGCGCCGAGTCGAGCCGAGTCGACGGCTGAGGTGCGGGAGGCGTCGCGGGCGGAACGACGAGAGCGGGCGGCTCGACAGGAGCAGGCGGAACGACGACAGCCGCAGGCCGCTCGATGGGTGCGGCGACCGGAGGGGCTGCCTGAACGGGTGCGGCAACCGGAGAGGTGTCCACGGGCGCGGACTCGAAAGCCGCGGGCGCCACAACGGGCGTCTGGTCGGTGGGCGCTGCGGTGATCCCGTTGGACTCGCGGAGCGCACGAAGCTCACGCCGGGTCATGGTGCCCTCGGCGACGACAGCCGCGTCGGCCACCGGTGGCGGCGAGACGGCACTCGCCGATCCTTCGTAGGGCGGAGCCCACTGCGGCGCGGCGGAACGACGGCCCTCGGGGCTGAAGTCCTTGGGGCGGTACGACGGCGCGTCCTGCGACGGGAGCGCCTCGGTGGGCGGCAGATCGGCGTGTCCGGGCGTTTCCGCGCTGCGGCGGGGGCGAAGGCTCTGCCCGTCGTACTGCGGAAGCGGCGGACGGTTGGTCGTCGCGTAGTTCAAGGGCTCCGGTGCGAGCGGAGCAGCGCTGGACAGGGGGGCCGACGATGCGGGGGTGGTCGTCGCCGCGCCGTTCGGATTCGGGGCTGCCTGGTCTGCGGGGATGCCGGGCGGGGCGTCTGCGCGCTCACCCTGTCGTGCGGCGCGTCGCGATTGCAACGGCGGTTCCTGGAATGTCGTCATGTCCTACTCCGGTAAAGGTGATGCTTGGAGATGTACTGAACAACACCGTCGGGGACCAAGTACCACACCGGGAAACCCCGGTCGACTCGCCGTCGGCAATCCGTTGACGAGATCGCAAGGGCGGGTACCTCAAGGGAGCTTACGCCTTGCTCTGGCAATCCGCGAATGCTCAGCGGGTGTCCCGGGCGTGAGACGGCCACGAAATGGGCCAATTCCCAGAGCTCGTCGACGTCTTTCCACTCGACGATCTGGGCGACGGCGTCGGCTCCCGTGATGAAGAAGAGGTCGGCATCCGGATGCTGCTTGCGCAGGTCGCGCAGGGTGTCGATCGTGTACGTGGGACCTCCCCGCTCGATGTCCACGCGGCTCGTGGTGAACCTCGGATTCGACGCGGTGGCGATCACGGTCATGAGATAGCGGTGCTCCGCGAGGCTGACGCCCTCCTTCATCCACGGCTGGCCGGTGGGCACGAAGACGACCTCGTCGAGGTCGAAGCTCTGCTGCACCTCGCTCGCGGCCACGAGGTGGCCGTGGTGGATGGGGTCGAAGGTGCCACCCATGACGCCGACTCGGCGTCGACGCCCGGCTGTGCCGGTAACGACAGCGGTGCCGGCGGCTTCGCTCACGCGCAGCGCGATCTAGTGGTGGCCGTGTCCGGCGTCGGAGTGATCCGCGGCGCCACCGGTCTTGTCACTGTGGCGGTTCGCGACGTCGCGCCAGCTCCAGCTGACGAAGCCCAGGGTGATGAAGACCGCCGCGGCAATGGCCGGGAAGGCCCAGTTCGGCAGAACGAGCTGCGCGGGGGCCGCTTCGGCGATGACCACGTAGAGGTGCGACATGACCTTCAGCCTAGTCGCGGCCGCGCCGGTTCGAGCTCAGCCGCGCACCTGGCCGGAACCGCGCACGATCCATTTCGTGCTGGTGAGCTCGGGGAGGCCCATCGGACCGCGCGCGTGCAGCTTCTGCGTGGAGATCCCCACCTCGGCGCCGAAGCCGAACTCGCCGCCATCGGTGAAGCGGGTCGAGGCGTTGACCATGACGACCGCGGAGTCCACCTCGGCCAGGAAGCGCTCGGCTCGGCCCAGGTCGTTGGTGATGATCGACTCGGTGTGGTGCGTCGAGAATCGCCGGATGTGCTCGAGCGCGGCATCCAGGTCATCGACGACCCCGACCGACAGGTCGAGGCTCATGTGCTCGGTCGCCCAGTCATCGTCGACCGCGGGCACCGAGTCCGGGAAGATCGCGCGGGCCCGCTCGTCGGCGTGCAACGTGACACCCTGGGCGCGCAGCGCGGTCAGGACCGGCGGCAGCAGCCGCTCGGCGGCTCGGGCATCGACCAGCAGCGTCTCGAGCGCATTGCACACGCTCGGCCGCTGCACCTTGGAGTTCACGGCGATGTCGACCGCCATCGCCTCGTCGGCGCTCTCGTCGAGATACAGGTGGACGACGCCGGCCCCGGTCTCGATGACGGGCACCTTCGATTCGCGGACCACGGAGTCGATCAGCTCAGCGCTGCCGCGCGGGATCAGCACGTCGACCTTGCCGCGGGCGTGCATGAGCATGGTGCCGCCCTCGCGGCCGAACTCGTCGACGGTCTGCACCGATTCCGCCGGCAGCCCTTCGGAGGCCAGCGCGTCCTGGATCAGCTCGACCAGCACCCGGTTGGTGTTCTGGGCGGCACGGCCGCCACGCAGCACGACCGCGTTGCCGCTTTTCAGCGCCAGTGCGGCGATGTCGATGGTCACATTCGGCCGGGCCTCGTAGATCGCGCCGACGACACCGAACGGCACCCGGACCTGGCTGAGCAGCAGGCCGTTCGGCAGGGTCGAGCCGCGGACGACGACGCCGACCGGATCCGGCAGGGCGACGATCTCGCGCACGGCCGCCGCGAGGCCATCGAGACGATCCTGATCGAGCCTCAGGCGATCCTGCAGCCCCTCGCTCAGGCCGTTCTCGCGGCCGTTCGCCAGGTCGAGGTCGTTGGCGGGCAGAATACGCTCGGCGCCCGTCTCGACCGCGACGGCGATCGCCTCGATCGCCGCATCTTTGGCGCCGGATGCCAGCGTGGCCAGCACGATCGACGCGCGACGAGCGGCATCCAGCTCGTCGTCGATGGAGGACGGTGCGACGAGTGTCTCGGCCATGGCCAGATTCTACGGCCGAGCCGCGCGCCTAGGCTGGTGGAGGTGTCCACCTCGCTCGCTCCCGCGCCTCGGGGGCTGCGTGCGCCGCGACCGTGGGCCATGCTCGCGGTGGCCGTGTTCGCGCAGGCGTCTACGACGGTGGTGATCTCGACGCCGGCGTTCCTGATCCCCCTGCTGCACACCCAGCGCGGCCTCACGCTCGCCCAGGCGGGACTCCTGGCCGCCGCGCCGAGTCTCGGGCTCGTTCTGTCGCTGGTCCTCTGGGGCGCGGCCACCGACCGCTGGGGCGAGCGCCGGATGCTGGTGATCGGGCTGGTCGTGACCACCGTGGCCGTCGTGGCCGCGAGTTTCGTGAGCGGATACGCGGCGCTCGGCGCGATCCTCGTCGTGGCCGGGATCGGCGCCGCCTCGACGAACGCCGCGAGCGGGCGGGTCGTGGTCGGCTGGTTCTCGAAAGAGAAGCGCGGACTTGCCATGGGCATCCGGCAGAGCTGCCAGCCGCTCGGCGTCGCCGTTGCCGCGCTGGTGATCCCTCCGCTCGTCGCGCCCGGTCTCATCGCGCCGGCGCTGATCTTCGGCGCCGTCCTGGTCGGCGTGAGCGCCGTCGCCTGCTTCGTGGTCATCGTCGATCCGGTGCGTCCGGCCCGGGTGCGGGTCGACGGCACGAGCGACAATCCGTACCGGCGCGACTCGACGCTGCTTCGCATCCACCTGGTGTCGGTCCTGCTCGTCGTCCCGCAGTTCGCGCTCTCGACCTTCGGGCTGATCTGGTTCGTGGCCGATCTCGGATGGTCGACCCTCGCGGCCGGGATCGTGGTCGCGGTCGCCCAGTTCCTGGGTGCGGGAGGACGGATCGCCGTCGGCGTGCTGAGCGACCGGGTGGGCAGCCGCCTGCGCCCGCTGCGCTGGGTCGCCATCGTGGGCATCCTGTTCCTGCTGCTCACCGCCGGAGCCGGCGCGCTGCACTGGAGCGCCGCCGCCGCGGTCGCCTACGTGCTGGCGAGCTGCATCAGCGTCGCCGACAACGGCCTGTCATTCACCGCGGTCGCCGAGTTCGCCGGCCCGCACTGGTCGGGGCGTGCACTCGGGGGCCAGAACACCGGGCAGTTCCTCGGCGCGGCGATCGTGGCGCCCGCGGTCGGTGCGCTCATCGGGCTGGTGGGATACCCGCTGGCGTTCGCGCTGGTCGCCCTCGCGCCGGCCATCGCGGTGCCCCTGGTGCCGTCGGCGCAGCGCGAGCTCGACCGCGAGGCCGAGTTGTCGTCTCAGACGGCCTGAGCGGATGCCTCGAACCAGGTTCCGGTGACCTCGCCCGACAGGGCGGCCGCCACGTTGCCGGTCGACGCCAACAGGACAGGCGTTCCGGCCGCCGCCGCGAGCTTCGCGGCCGCGATCTTGGTGCCCGCTCCCCCGGTGCCGACGCCGGCCGCGCCGATGTCGCCGAGCTCGACGCCCGCGAGGTCGTCGCTGAACGGCACACGCGCGATCGGTCGAGCACCTGGCTCCTGCGGCGGCCGGGTGTAGAGCGCGTCGACGTCGCTGAGCAGCACGAGCAGGTCGGCGCTGATCAGCTCGCTCACCATCGCCGCCAGCCGGTCGTTGTCACCGAAGCGGATCTCGTGGGTGGCGACCGTGTCGTTCTCGTTCACGATCGGCAGGATGCGCAGCCCGAGCAACCGCTCCATGGCGCGTTGCGCATTGCTGCGGGGCGTGGGGTGCTCGAGGTCGCCCGCGGTGAGCAACACCTGACCCGCCACGATCTTGAAGCGATCCAGGCTGTCCTGGTAGCGGTAGATCAAGACGTTCTGGCCGACCGCTGCCGCCGCCTGCTGGGTGGCGAGGTCGGAGGGCCGCGCGTCCAGCTGCAGGTACGGCATCCCGGTGGCGATGGCACCCGATGAGACCAGGACGACCTCGGTGCCGCGTGCATGGGTCGCCGCAAGGGCGTCCACGAGAGGTTCGATCTGGCCGACGTTGGCGCCGCTGATCGATGACGACCCGACCTTGACCACGATGCGCTTGGCGCCGATCACGGCGGCCCGGCGCTCCGCGGAATGCGCGTCGCTCACTCGCCCTCCTCATCGCGGTCCCAGGTGCCCGCATCCTCGTTCCAGATGCCGGCCTCGCGCTCGGCGGCCAGTTCGGCGCGGGCCGCCGCCTTGGCGTCCATCCGCTCGAAGTACTCCTCGCGGCGCTGACCGCGGGTCGCGCGCCGGTTGTCGTCGAAGCGCGCGTCGGTGCCACGCGGACTGGTGATGAGCTCGGCGGCCGAGGTGAGCGTCGGCTCCCAGTCGAAGACCACGCCGGCGCCCGCACCGATCATCACCGTGGAGCCGGGAACGGCGCCCGCCTTGAACAGTTCGTCCTCGACGCCCAGCTTGGCCAGCCGGTCGGCGAAGAAGCCGACGGCCTCGTCGTTGGTGAAGTCGGTCTGCTGCAGCCAGCGCTCCGGCTTGGCGCCGATGATCCGGTACAGCGGCTCGGTCCCGCCCTCGATCTTGACGACGAACTCGGGCTCGTTCACGGCCTTGGGACGGATCACGATCCGCTGCTGGACCGGGATGGCCGCCTTGATGGCGCGGTCGGCCTCCACCAGCTCGGCCAGCGCGAACGACAGCTCGCGCAGCCCCTCGCGGCTCACCGCGGAGATCTCGAACACCCGGTAGCCGCGCGCCTCGAGCGTCGGCTTCACGAACTCGGCGAGCTCGCGGGCGTCTGGCACATCGATCTTGTTGAGCGCGATGAGCTGCGGGCGATCGAGCAGCGGCGTCTGACCATCCGGGACCGGGTAGGCGGCCAGCTCGGCCAGGATCACGTCGAGGTCGCTGATCGGATCGCGGCCCGGGTCCAGCGTGCCGCAGTCGAGCACGTGCAGCAGGGCGCTGCAGCGCTCCACGTGGCGCAGGAACTCGAGCCCGAGGCCCTTGCCCTCGCTCGCGCCCTCGATCAGGCCGGGGACGTCGGCGATCGTGTAGCGGGTGGAACCTGACTCCACGACTCCGAGGTTGGGGTGCAGGGTCGTGAACGGGTAGTCCGCGATCTTGGGCTTCGCCGCGCTCATGGCCGCCACCAGGCTGGACTTGCCGGCACTGGGATACCCGACGAGCGCGACATCCGCCACCGTCTTCAGCTCGAGCCGGATGTCGCCGTCCCAGCCCTCGGTGCCGAGCAGGGCGAAGCCGGGCGCCTTGCGCTTCGTGGTCGCGAGTGCCGCGTTGCCGAGGCCGCCCTGCCCGCCGGGGGCGACGACGAACTCGAGGCCGGGCTGGTCGAAGTCGATGAGCACCTCGCCGTCGGCCGAGGACACGACCGTGCCGACCGGCACCGGAAGCACCATCGTCTCGCCCGAATAGCCGCTGCGGTGGTCGCCCATGCCCGGGCCGCCGTTCCCGCTCGCCCGGTGCGGGGCGCGGTGGTAGCCGAGCAGGGTGGTCACCTGCGGATCGGCCACCAGGATGATGTCGCCGCCGTGACCGCCGTTGCCGCCATCCGGACCGGCGAGCGGCTTGAATTTCTCGCGCTTGACCGAGACGCAGCCGTTGCCGCCGTGACCGGCGCGCAGGTGGAGAGTCACCTGGTCGACGAATGTCGCCATGGATCTTCCTCCTGCTGGGTTAAATGCGATGAGCGAGCCGAAGCTCGCTCACGCTCTGGCTCGTGACGAGCCGGTCGATGCTTAGGCCTCGACGATGTTGACGACCTTGCGGCCGCCCTTGGCGCCGAACTGCACCGCACCCGCCGCGAGGGCGAACAGGGTGTCGTCGCCGCCACGGCCGACGTTGTCGCCCGGGTGGAAGTGGGTGCCGCGCTGGCGGACGATGATCTCGCCGGCCTTGACGACCTGACCGCCGAAGCGCTTGACGCCGAGGTACTGCGCGTTCGAGTCGCGACCGTTGCGGGTCGAGGACGCGCCCTTCTTGTGTGCCATTGCCTATGCCTCTACTTGATGCCGGTGATCTTGACGCGGGTCAGGTCGGCGCGGAAACCCTGGCGCTTCTTGTACCCGGTCTTGTTCTTGAACTTCTGGATG
>DASYDQ010000062.1:0-104409 GCA_036499485.1 Pseudolysinimonas sp.
CACCATTGGGACATGAGAGGCCCGGAAATGGATCAGGGGGATGAGCAGTCAGGATTCGAAGCTCACCACTTCGGACACGGAGTTGATCGAAAGCGCTCGATCGGGGGATACGAGCGCTTTCGCCGAGTTGTGGCGACGCCACTACCGCTCCGCTGCTCGCGTCGCCCGCCAGTTCACGTCGTCGATCGATGCCGATGACCTCGTCAGCGAGGCCTACGCACGGATCTTCCAACGTGTTCTGGCGGGCGGCGGACCCACTGGCGCCTTCCGTCCCTACCTCTATACGACCATCCGCAATCTGGCGAGCAGCTGGGGCGCTGCGTCCCGCGACGTGCAGGTCGACGTGATCGAGGAGTTCGAAGACGAGCGCATCCCGGATGACCCGGCCGCGTGGGCACTCGACCGCACGCTGACCGCGAAGGCGTTCCGCTCCCTGCCGGACCGCTGGCAGACGGTGCTCTGGTACACCGAGGTCGAGGGGATGGACCCGCACGAGGTCGCGCCGCTCATGGGCCTGACCGCCAACGGGGTCGCCGCTCTCTCGTACCGCGCCCGCGAAGGACTCCGCACCGCCTGGCTGCAGGCGCACATCTCGAACGCCGGCACCTCGACCGACTGCCAGTGGACGATGGCCCGGCTCGGTGACCGCGCCCGCAACAGCCTCACCACCCGTGAGAAGGAGCGCGTCGAGCTGCACCTGCTCGACTGCGCCAAGTGCGCCGTGATCTCGGAAGAGGTCGAGGAGGTTGGCTCGCACCTGGCCTTCGTCATGGTGCCGCTGCTGCTCGGCGGTGTCGCCGGCGGCGCCCTGCTCGCCTCGCTCGCGCACCCGACGGCCGCGATGGCCGCCGAGGTCATCCCGGCCCTGCCGGCTGCGGTGCACGCGGTCGCGACCGGCGGCGTCCTGGCCGCACCCGTTCTCGGCGGACTCTCGATGGGTGCTGCGACCGGCGCGGGTGCGCTGGTCGGCAGTCTCGCCATCATCGCGGCGCTCGGCGGCGGCGTGGCGCTCGGTGTCGCGACGCCGGGCTCACCGCTGGCCAAGCCCGCGACCTCGCAGCAGGCGTCCGCGGCGGGGGCCGACAGCGCATCCGCTGTCGCGCCGGTTCCCACTCCCTCATCCGATCCGGTGGCGACCGCTCCGACCGATCCCGCCAACCTGGGCGGGCTCGGCGACGGGGTCACCGGCGCTGTCGGCGGCGTCGTGAACGGCGTCGGGCAGACGGTGGATGATGCGGGCGACGCGGTCAACGGCGTGGTCGGTGGTGTCACCGGCGTCGTGAACGGGGTGACGGCCCCGATCCTCGATCCCATCACCGGAGGCGCGCCCGCCGTCAATGCGACGGTCGACTTGCATCTGACCGGCACGGGCACGCCAGGAGCCACCGTGTCAGCGCAGGTGGCCGGCGCGGTCTACACCACGGTGGTCGCGTCGAACGGTGGATGGTCGATCACCGTCAACGGTCTGCCGCAGACCGTGACGGGCGCGGATGCGACGATCACCCAGAAGGCGGGCCTGCTCAACGGCCTGCTCGGCTCGCTGCTGTCGCCGCTCAAGTTGAACGTCAACACGCTCGGCCTGCACATCAGCCTGTTCAACTAATTTTCTTCGGACTTTCGCGTCATAGTCCGGGCGCTTCGCCGTCTCTTCCTGTGAAGACAACTTCATAGGCTCCGCTCTCCGACGTCCCAGCGAGAGCGGACACGGTCGGTGCCCGCCGAGATCCCAGCCGAAGCGGGCACCGACCTTATCCAACGTGATTGACATGTCGCACCGTTTGCGCTCGGGATGCGACGGTTTCGGGAAAAAGGGAAGGCCGCCTCGTCGGGAAACCGAGGCGGCCTTTCATCCGTTAACGGGCTAGGCGGCGGGCGCCGCCGAGACGGGCGTCAGCACCAGATCGGACCCGTTCGGCAGGTCGGGTGCGCCGCGCAGGATCGCCGCCTTGACCTCCGAGATCGCCTTGGTGACCTCGATGCCGCGGGGGCAGGCCTCCGAGCAGTTGAAGGTGGTGCGGCAGCGCCACACGCCTTCCTTGTCGTTCAGGATGTCGAGGCGCACCTGAGCGCCCTCGTCGCGGCTGTCGAAGATGAAGCGGTGGGCGTTGACGATGGCGGCCGGGCCGAAGTACTGGCCGTCCGTCCAGAACACCGGGCAGCTCGACGTGCACGCGGCGCACAGGATGCACTTGGTCGTGTCGTCGAAGACGGCGCGCTGCGCGACCGACTGGATGCGCTCCTTCTCCGGCTTGTCGCTGGCCATCAGGAACGGCTGGATCGCACGGTACGACTCGAAGAACGGCTCCATGTCGACGATGAGGTCCTTTTCGAGCGGCAGGCCTTTGATCGCCTCGACGTAGATCGGCTTGCTGATGTCGAGATCCTTGATCAAGGTCTTGCAGGCGAGCCGGTTGCGCCCGTTGATGCGCATCGCGTCGGATCCGCAGATCCCGTGGGCGCAGCTGCGGCGGAAGGTCAGCGAGCCGTCCTGCTCCCACTTGATCTGGTGCAGCGCGTCGAGCACGCGGTCGGTCGGGTACATCTGCACGTCGAAGTCCTGCCAGTGCGGCTCGGAGTCGACGTCCGGATCGAAGCGCCGGATGATCAGCGTGACCGTGAAGGCCTCGATGGGCGCCTCGGCGACCCCGGCGGAGACGGCGCCTTCGGCCACCGAGGCTTGGACGGTTTCGGCATCCGACATCAGTACTTCCGTTCCATCGGTTGATAGTTCGTGACGACGACCGGTTTCCAGTCGAGTGAGATGTGGTCGGCGGCATCCGCGGAGTGCGGGTCGCCGGTCAGGTAGGCCATGGTGTGCTTCATGTACCCGGCGTCATCCCGTTTCGGGAAATCGTCGCGCATGTGGCCGCCGCGGCTCTCCTTGCGGTTGCGGGCCGAGTAGACGACGACCTCGGCGAGATCGAGCAGGAAGCCGAGCTCGATGGCCTCGAGCAGGTCGGTGTTGAAGCGGCGGCCCTTGTCTTGGATGGAGACGTTCTTGTAGCGGCCGCGCAACTCGTGGATCGTCTCGGTCACCTTGGCCAGCGACTCGTCGGTGCGGAACACCTGCGCGTTCTTGTCCATCTCGTCCTGCAGCTCCTTGCGGAGCACGGCGATCCGCTCGGTGCCGTTCGAGTCACGCAGCTCCTCGACGAGCCCCTGCACGAACGCGGCCGGGTTCTTCGGAAGTGGCACCCAGTCGGCCGTCCTCGCGTACTCGACGGCGTTGTTGCCGGCGCGCTTGCCGAAGACGTTGATGTCGAGCAGCGAGTTGGTGCCCAGCCGGTTCGAGCCGTGCACCGAGACGCAGGCGCACTCGCCGGCCGCGTAGAGGCCGGGAACGACCGTGTCATTGTCGCTGAGCACCTCGGCCTTGACGTTGGTCGGGATGCCGCCCATCGCGTAGTGCGCGGTCGGCATCACGGGCACCGGCGTCGTGACCGGGTCGACGCCGAGGTAGGTGCGGGCGAACTCGGTGATGTCGGGGAGCTTGGTCTCGAGCACCTCGGCACCCAGGTGGGTGCAGTCCAGCAGCACGTAGTCCTTGTGGGGGCCCGCGCCTCGGCCCTCCGCGACCTCCTGCACCATGCAGCGCGAGACGATGTCGCGCGGCGCCAGGTCTTTGATGGTCGGGGCGTAGCGCTCCATGAAGCGCTCGCCACTGGCGTTGCGCAGGATGGCGCCCTCCCCTCGCGCGCCCTCGGTGAGGAGGATGCCCAGCCCGGCCAGGCCGGTGGGGTGGAACTGGAAGAACTCCATGTCCTCGAGCGGCAGTCCCTTGCGCCAGATGATCCCGACGCCGTCGCCGGTCAGGGTGTGGGCGTTCGAGGTCGTCTTGTAGATCTTGCCGAAGCCACCGGTCGCGAAGATGATCGCCTTGGCCTGGAATACGTGGATCTCACCGGTCGCCAGCTCGTAGGCGATGACGGCCGATGGGCGATCCTTGCCCTTGACTTTCGTCATGACGATGTCGAGCGCGTAGTACTCGTTGAAGAAGTTGACCCCGAGCTTCACGCAGTTCTGGAAGAGGGTCTGCAGGATCATGTGGCCGGTACGGTCCGCGGCGTAGCAGGCGCGTCGTACCGGCGCCTTGCCGTGATCGCGGGTGTGGCCGCCGAAGCGGCGCTGGTCGATCTTGCCCTCCGGCGTGCGGTTGAAGGGGAGGCCCATGTTCTCGAGGTCGAGGACCGCGTCGATGGCCTCCTTCGCCAGGATCTCCGCGGCATCCTGATCGACCAGGTAGTCACCGCCCTTGACCGTGTCGAAGGTGTGCCACTCCCAGTTGTCCTCTTCGACGTTGGCGAGCGCGGCGGCCATTCCGCCCTGCGCCGCGCCGGTGTGCGACCGGGTCGGGTAGAGCTTGGTGATGACGGCGGTGTTCGCCTTCGGCCCTGCCTCGATCGCGGCGCGCATGCCGGCGCCGCCTGCGCCGACGATCACCACGTCGTGCCGGTGGTAGTGCACACCGTCGATGACGTCTCCGTCCTCGAACTGTGTTGCAGGGGTGATGGTGCGGGAGGAGTCGGTCACGCGTTCAGGCTCACTTCGAGATCGCCGAGCAGAAGTCCGGCACGAGGTTGGCGGGCGCCCCTGCGGGGCAGGGGTCGAAGGTGGTGAGCACCAGGGTGCCGAGGGCGATGAGCACGACGACCGCGATGGCGACGAGGGCCAGCAGCACGACCCGGCCGCGCCCGCGCGCGTAGTCGTTGATGACCGTGCGCATGCCGTTGCCGCCATGGATGAGGGCGAGCCAGAGCATCAGCACGTCCCAGACCTGCCAGAACGGGCTCGCCCACTTGCCGGCGACGAATGCGAAGTCGATGGCGCGCACGCCCTGACCCAAGAACAGGTTGACGAAGAGGTGGCCGAAGATCAGCACGACGAGCACCACGCCCGACAAGCGCATGTAGAGCCAGCCCCACTTGTCCCAGTTCACCCGGCGGCGCTTGGCCACCTCGGGCGCGGTGTGCGGGGTGCGGGGAGCATCGATGGTGGTCATGACATCTCCGCGATGATGTTGGTGATCTGGCGCGGTGCGAAGCCGGCCAGCAGCACGATCCAGAGGGCGATGACGATCCAGAACATCAGGCGCTGATGGCGCGTGCCCCAGCTCCAGAAGTCGATCAGGATGATGCGGAGCCCGTTCAGCGCGTGGAACCCGATCGCGGCCACGAGCGCGAGTTCGCCGAGCCCGAGGATCGGAGTCTTGTACTCGTTGATGACCGAGTTGTAGGCCTCGGGACTGATGCGCACCAGCGAGGTGTCGAGCACGTGGACCAGGAGGAAGAAGAAGATCGCGACTCCGGTGATGCGATGCAGGACCCACGACCACATGCCCTCGCGGCCTCGGTACAGAGTCCCTGCGGGACGACCTGAGCTGCGCTTGGGTGCGTGGATCTTGGTGACGGCGGCTGCTCCGGATCCGGCGGCCTGGCTCGACACGGGACTCCTCCTTGTGCCACGTTGCGGCGACGGGTGGCACGCCGTTCGCTCCTCAATCGGACAGCGCAAGTCTAGGCCCGCGCTCAGGCGGTCGCAGGCAAGGCTGACCTCACTAGCTCGATATCGAGAGAGTTTCGGGATCCGTCATCCTGCTCGAGGGGCCGCCAAGGGGGCCCGGCCCCGGCCCGAAACTAGGCTGGGCGCATGGCTCAGAGCGGCGCAGGGATGGATCGGTTCTACAGCATCATCCCCGCGGGCGGGATCGGTTCGAGGCTGTGGCCGCTGTCTCGTGCCGATGCCCCCAAGTTCCTCCACGATCTCACCGGCTCGGGCAGCTCACTGCTGCGCGCGACCTGGGAGCGGTTGGCCCCGATCTCCGGTCCGGACCGGGTCATGGTGGTCACCGGCCGGGCGCACCGCGCCGCCGTGGAGACGCAGATCCCCGAGCTCGCCGACCGGAACATCGTGCTCGAGAGCGAGCCCAAGGACTCGACGGCCGCGATCGGGCTGGCCGCCGCGATCCTGCACCGCCGGGAACCCGACGTGATCGTCGGGTCCTTCGCAGCCGACCACGTGATCACCGACGTCCGCGCGTTCCGGCGTGCGGTCGAGCAGGCGGTCGCCGTCGCCGATGCCGGCTGGATCGCGGCCATCGGCATCACGCCGACCGAGCCGGCGATCGGCTTCGGCTACATCCGGTGCGGGAAGCCCCTGGACGTCGCCGGTGCGCCGGACGCCCTGATGGTCGAGCAGTTCGTCGAGAAGCCGGACCTGCCAACCGCGAAGAAGTACCTCGCGGACGAGAAGCACCTGTGGAACGCAAGCATGTTCTTCGCCCGCGCCGATGTGCTGCTGGCCAGGATCGGCGAGTCCGACCCGGAACTGCTTGCCGGGCTCGAGAAACTGGCCGAGGCATGGGATGACCCGGCAACCCGCGGTCCGGTCGTCGACCGGGTCTGGCCCGGCCTGACCAAGATCGCGATCGACTACTCCGTCGCCGAACCGGCGGCGAAAGACGGCAAGCTCGCGGTCGTCCCCGGCACCTTCGACTGGGACGACGTCGGCGACTTCGCGTCGATCGCGAAACTGCATTCCGGCGGCCGCAGCTCCGACCTGGCCATCCTGGGAGAGAACGCGCGCGTACTGGCAGATGCCTCGAGCGGCATCGTGGTCAGCCAGACCGACCGCATCATCTCGCTGATCGGCGTGCGGGACATCGTCGTCGTCGACACCCCCGACGCTCTGCTGGTCACCACGAGCCAGAACGCGCAGCGGGTCAAGAGCGTCGTCGACGCGCTGAAGCTCAGCGGCCGCTCCGAAGTCCTCTAGGTCCCGTTCCTCAAACGGATGCCACCTGAAGCGCGATCATTTCCGAATCATTACGGAGTCGTCGCGGCTTTGTAACGCTTAGGTCGCGCCGCAAACAGGACGCTCGGAACCGGCCGTCATTCTGAGTAACGTTGAGCCAATTCGCCCGGCATCGTGCTCGGCGTGATCTTGGAGGACACAGTGACATTGACTTCGCGTAAGAGCGCGTTGGCCGGTCTCGCAGCCCTCGGCGTGAGCGCTCTCGTGCTCGCCGGGTGTTCTGCGGCGCCGACCTCGAGCACCACGACCAAGGCGGCATCCAACTTCCTGCCCTGCATGGTTTCCGACTCCGGCGGATTCGACGACCACTCCTTCAACCAGATCGGCCTCGAGGGCCTGCAGGAGGCTGCGAAGGACCTCGGCGTCAAGGAGAAGCACGTCCAGTCGGACAGCGACGACGACTACGCCCCGAACATCGAGAGCCTGCTGAGCTCCGGCTGCAACCTGATCGTCACGGTCGGGTTCCTGCTGTCGGCTGCGACCGACGCCGCAGCGAAGGCCAACCCCGACGTGAACTTCGCGATCGTCGACGACCCGCTCGACAACGAGGGCGCCACCGGCACCGACGGCAAGCCCACGGGTGACGGCAAGGTCGACGTCACCAACGGCAAGCCGATCCTCTTCGACACGGACCAGGCGGCGTTCCTCGCCGGCTACGCGGCGGCCAGCTACTCGAAGACCGGCGTCGTCGGCACCTTCGGCGGCATCCAGATCCCGCCGGTGACGATCTTCATGGACGGCTTCGCCGAGGGCGTCGCCTACTTCAACAAGGTCAAGAGCAAGGACGTCAAGGTCGTCGGCTGGGATGTCGCCAGCCAGACCGGTGTCTTCACCGGCGGCTTCGCGGCCGGGGTCGAGGCCAAGACGGCTGCTCAGGGCCTGCTCGACCAGAAGGCGGACGTCATCATGCCCGTCGGCGGTCCGATCTACCAGAGCGCCGCTGAGGCGATCAAGGATCAGAACACCGGCACCGCGCTGATCGGCGTTGACGCCGACGTCTACAACAGCGACCCGACCGTCAAGGACCTCCTCCTCACCTCGGTGATGAAGGGCGTCGGCGCCGGTGTGAAGTCGGTCGTCGAGGACGCCGCGGGTGGCGACTTCAACAACACCGCCTTCGTCGGCAACCTGAAGAACGGCGGCGTCGGCCTTGCCCCGTTCCACGACTTCGCCAGCAAGGTCGACTCCGGCCTCGCCGGTGAGATCAAGGACATCCAGGCGAAGATCATCTCGGGCGACATCAAGGTGACCTCCGCAGCGGAGCCCGCCGCGAAGTAGCACGCAGTCAGTAGTACCTGGCGGGGAGGTCGGCGCGTCCGGCCTCCCCGCCACCGTTCCGCTGCACCATCGGCCCGGCATAGATTGGCACCATGAAGCTCCAGCTCCGCGGAATCACGAAGCGGTTCGGCGCTCTGACCGCGAACGACCACATCGATCTGACGGTGGAATCCGGTGAGATCCACGCCCTTCTCGGCGAGAACGGCGCGGGCAAGTCGACGCTGATGAACGTGCTCTACGGTCTCTACCAGGCCGACGAGGGCGAGATCCTGCTCGACGACGTCGTCCAGCACTTCTCGGGCCCCGGCGATGCCATGAAGGCCGGCATCGGGATGGTGCACCAGCACTTCATGCTCGTGCCCGTCTTCACCGTGGCCGAGAACGTCATGCTCGGGCACGAGCCCACCACGTTCGGCGGACGGCTGGACCTGGCCGCCGCGCGCGCCAAAGTGCGCGAGATCTCCTCGCAGTTCGGGTTCGCCGTCGACCCCGATGCGCTCGTGGAGGACCTCCCCGTGGGCGTGCAGCAGCGCGTCGAGATCATCAAGGCCCTCTCGCGCGACGCGAAGGTGCTCGTGTTCGACGAGCCGACGGCCGTGCTGACCCCGCAGGAGACCGACGAGCTGATCGTGATCATGCGTCAGCTCAAGGAGGCCGGCACCGCGATCGTCTTCATCAGCCACAAGCTGCGCGAGGTGCGCGAGGTGGCCGATGTGATCACGGTCATCCGTCTCGGCAAGGTCGTCGGCGAGGCGAAGCCCACCGCGAGCAACACCGAGCTGGCGTCGATGATGGTCGGCCGCTCGGTCGAGCTGTCGATCAGCAAGAATCCGCCGAAGCTGGGCGCCGAGGCCTTCGTGGTCAAGGGCCTGAGCGTCATCGACGCGGCAGACCAGTACATGGTCTCCAACGTGAGTTTCAGCGTCCGTGCCGGCGAGGTGCTCGCCATCGCGGGCGTTCAGGGCAACGGGCAGACGGAGCTCGTCGAGGCGATCCTCGGTCTGCAGGAGCGGATGAGCGGCTCGATCACGCTCGATGGGCAGGAGCTCGTCGGCAAGAGCGTCGGCGGTGTGCTCGAGGCCGGCGTCGGATTCGTCCCCGAGGACCGCACCGAGGATGGCCTGGTCGCCGAGTTCACGATCGCCGAGAACCTCATGCTCGACCGCTCCGGGGGAGCGCCGTTCGTGCGGGGCGGCGCCCTGCAGCTCAACGACCTCGAATCGTTCGCCGAGGAGAAGATCTCGGAGTTCGACATCCGGGCTCAGGGAGTCGGCACGCACGTCGGCCGCCTCTCGGGCGGCAACCAGCAGAAGGTCGTGCTGGCCCGCGAGCTGAGCCGCGAGTTGAGGATCCTGGTGGCGTCGCAGCCCACCCGGGGTCTCGACGTCGGCTCGATCGAGTTCGTGCACACCCGGATCGTCGCGGCCCGCGACTCCGGCATCCCGGTGATCGTGGTCTCCACCGAGCTCGACGAAGTCGTCACGCTCGCCGACCGCATCGCCGTCATGTACCGCGGAGGGATCGTGGGCATCGTCCCAGGCGACACCCCCCGCGACACGCTCGGCCTCATGATGGCCGGCGAGAAGCCCGAGGAGACCGCCGCGTGAGCCTGAACGACGGGTCGCTGCCCACCGGAGCAGCGCCGCTCCATTCTGAGACCCCCGACCTCGAGACCGAGGAGCCGGGTCAGGCGCCGAACGTCGTCGCGTCGCCGGAGCCGCCGGAGCCCGAGGCGAACCGCATCATCCGCGAGATCATGTCGGGCAGCGCCGTGCTCACCATCCTGGCGATCGTGCTCGCGCTGGTCGTCGCCGCCGTGCTGATCGCGGCGACCGACAGCGGCGTGCAGGCCGCAGCCGGCTACTTCTTCGCCCGGCCCGGTGACACCTTCCAGGCGATCTGGAACTCGGTGAGCGGCGCGTACGTCTCGCTGTTCCAGGGCTCGATCTGGAACTTCGCCCGCCCCGGCTTCATCAACCAGATCAAGCCGCTGACCGAGACCCTCACCTTCGCCACCCCCCTCATCGTGGCGGGGCTCGGCGTCGCCCTGGCGTTCCGGGTCGGCCTCTTCAACATCGGTGGTCGCGGCCAGATCATCGTGGCCGCGGCCGTCGCGGCGTGGATCAGCTGGTCGTTCCCGATGCCTCCGGTCATCGCCTTCCTGGTCGCCACGATCGGCGCGATCGTTGGCGGCGCGATCTGGGGCGGACTGGTCGGCCTCCTCAAGGCTCGGACCGGCGCGCACGAGGTGATCGTGACGATCATGCTCAACTACGTGGCGTTCTACCTGGTCTCCTACGGCCTGCGCACCCAGGGCTTGCTGCAGGCTCCTGGCTCGAACAACCCGCGCTCGCCCGGTGCACTGCAGAACGCGATCTACCCGAGCCTGACCGATCTGATCACCGCGCTCGGCGGCCCGATCACCTCGTTCCGCGTCAACGTCGGGTTCATCATCGCGATCCTGGCGACGATCTTCGTCTGGTTCCTGTTCTCAAGGTCAAGCACCGGATTCCGCTTCCGCGCCGTCGGCGAGAACCCGAGCGCCGCGCGCACCGCGGGCATCAACGTGAAGTGGGTCTACATCCTCGCCATGATCATGGCCGGAGGCCTGGTCGGCCTCGCCGGCGCGGATCAGGTGCTCGGCACCACGACCACCGGCTTCTCCTCCGGGGTGGATGCCGGCATCGGCTTCGATGCCATCACGGTCGCCCTGCTCGGCCGCTCCAAACCGTGGGGCGTGTTCTTCAGCGGGCTGCTGTTCGGAGCCCTGCAGGCCGGCGGCTACACGATGCAGGCCTCGCAGCAGATCCCGATCGACATCGTGCTCGTGATCCAGTCGGTGATCGTGCTGTTCATCGCGGCGCCCCCGCTCGTGCGGACGGTGTTCCGCCTGCCCAAGCCGGGATCGACGCCCAGGACGAAGGTGCGCCGACCCGGCCGCATCGTGGAAGGGAGTGCCAAGTGAGCGCCACGACCGCGACCACCGCTGACGCCCCCACTCTGCTGCCAGGGCTGCGCAGCGTTCTCGCGCGGGCCGGATCCCGGTGGACCGCCCCGACCGTGATGGCAGGGGCCGCCCTGGTGGCCCTCATCGTGGCCGCGGTCGCGGTCGCCCACCACACCGGATTCGGTGGATCGGTGCCGGCCCTCGTGCTCTCGATCGTGCTCGTGATCGCGGCCGTCGGCGGCTTCGTGCTGTGCGTCACCCGGAGCGACCAGCGGGTCCCGAGCTGGTACGTCATCGTGTTCGCCGACCTCGCCTACCTCACGGTGATCTGCCTGGCTGCGGGATCCGCCGGGCCCTCGGTGCCCGGCATCCTGATCGGACTCGTCGTGCTGAGCGCCCCTCTTGCCATCGGTGCTCTGACGCGCGGCAGGGGCTCCCTTGGGGTGCTCGATGTCTTCGCGGCCGTGGCGGTCCTGGTGATCTTCCAGCTTCCCCGCGTGGGCGACAGCACCTTCACCCTGTCCACGTCGACGGATTTCTTCCAGATCCCGGCGATCACGGTCGCCGCCGTGCCGACAACGATCGTGGTCGCGATCCTGCTCGGCGTGCTCGCGATCCTGGCTCACCTGCCGGCGCTGCGCACCGCCAGGGATCGTCTCCCGCTCTGGGTCGCCGCGGTGTTCGCCCTGCTCTTCCTGTTCGCCTTCCTCACCTGGGCCGCGGCCGGCCTGCGCGACATCCCGGTGCCCGGTCTGCTCATCGGCAGCCTGGCGCTCGCGACGCCACTGATCTTCGGCTCGCTCGGCGGCGTGCTCGGGGAGCGAGCGGGCGTCGTCAACGTCGCCATCGACGGACAGCTGCTGTTCGGCGCGTTCTCGGCGGCGCTCGTGGGCTCGGCGACCCATTCGGCGGTCGTCGGCCTGATCGCGGCGATCGTCGCCGGTGTGCTCGTCGCGTGGGTGCTCGCGGTGTTCGCCCTGCGCTACTGGGTCGACCAGGTGATCGTCGGTGTCGTGCTGAACGTGCTGGTCACGGGCCTGACGAACTTCTTCTACACGAAGATCTTCGCGCCGAACCCGTCGTTGAATCAGACGACCAAGTTCCCGTCGCTCCCGATCCCCGGGCTCTCCCAGATCCCGGTGATCGGGCCGGTGCTGTTCGACCACACGATCATCGTCTACATCATGTACATCGCGGTCTTCGCGGTCTGGTACGCCCTGTACAAGACCCGCTGGGGACTCAGGGTGCGCTCCGTCGGCGAGCACCCCCAGGCCGCAGACACGGTGGGCATCAACGTGAATCGGACGCGCTTCTGGACGGTGTCGATCGCGGGGGCGATCGCTGGCATCGGCGGTGCGTACTACACGCTCGACGCGCTCTCGGCGTTCGGCAAGGAGATGACGAACGGAGCCGGGTTCATCGCGCTCGCCGCCGTCATCTTCGGGCGATGGCATCCGATCCGGGCCGCCATGGCCGGCCTGCTGTTCGGTTTCGCCACCAACCTGCAGTCGACGTTCGCGACGATCGGGTCGCCGGTACCGAGTGAGTTCCTGCTGACGCTGCCGTACATCATCACGATCGTCGCCGTCGCGGGACTGGTCGGGCAGTCGAGAGCCCCGGCCGCCGACGGCACGCCGTACATCAAGTCATGACCACCGTCATGCCCTCCGCCGACGCCATCGACTGGGACGCCCTGCGCGCTCTGGCCGCCGACGCCCTGACCCACGCCTATGTGCCGTACTCGAAGTTCCCCGTGGGAGTGGCTGCGATCGTCGACGACGGCCGGGTCATCACCGGCGCAAATGTCGAGAACGCCTCCTACGGCCTCACCCTGTGCGCCGAATGCGCGCTGGTGTCGAGCCTGCACATGACCGGCGGCGGCAAGCTTGTCGCGTTCGCCTGCGTCGACGGTCACGGCAACGCGCTGATGCCGTGCGGACGCTGCCGCCAGTTGCTCTACGAGCACTCCGCAGAGGGGATGCTGCTGGCCACCGTCTCGGGCGTCAAGACGATCGACGAGGTGCTCCCCGACGCCTTCGGGCCCCGCACCCTGGTCGAGTACTCCGAGTCGGAGGGCGCAGTGCCCTCCCAGAAGGCCTGACCATGGCCGTCGAACCCTTCGACGCCGTCGATCTGATCCGCACCAAGCGGAACGGCGGTGCCCTCAGCACCGCGCAGCTGAACTGGCTGATCGACGCCTACACGCGCGGATACGTCGCCGACGAGCAGATGTCGGCCATGACCATGGCGATCTTCCTCAACGGCATGGGCCGCGACGAGATCCGTGACCTGACCCTCGCGATGGTGGCCAGCGGCGAGCGGCTTGATTTCTCGGGGCTCTCGAAGAAGACCACCGACAAGCACTCCACCGGGGGAGTTGGCGACAAGATCACGCTGCCGCTCGCTCCGCTCGTGGCCTCGTTCGGCGTCGCGGTGCCGCAGCTCTCGGGGCGCGGGCTGGGTCACACGGGCGGCACGCTCGACAAGCTGGAGAGCATCCCGGGTTGGCGCGCGTCGCTGTCGAACGCGGAGTTCATGGCGCAGCTGGAGGATGTCGGCGCGGTGGTGTGCGCCGCCGGGGCGGGACTGGCTCCCGCGGACGGAAAGCTCTACGCGCTACGCGACATCACCGGCACCGTCGAGGCCATCCCGCTGATCGCGAGCTCGATCATGAGCAAGAAGATCGCCGAGGGCACGGCCGCGCTCGTGCTCGACGTGAAATTCGGCTCGGGCGCCTTCCTGCAGGACCCGGCCCGCGGACGCGAGCTGGCCGAGACCATGGTGCGGCTCGGCAACGACGCCGGCGTGGCCACGCGCGCGCTGCTCACCAACATGAACGTGCCGCTCGGGCTCGCGATCGGCAACGCCAACGAGGTGCGCGAGTCGGTGGATGTGCTGGCGGGAGGTGGTCCGTCCGACGTGGTCGCGCTCACCGTCGCGCTCGCTCGCGAGATGCTCGAGCTGGCCGGCATCCAGGATGCCGACGTCGAGGGCGCCCTGCAGAACGGCCAGGCCATGGACTCGTGGCGCGCGATGATCGCGGCGCAGGGCGGGGATCCGGATGCGCTGCTCCCGCAGCCGAACGAGACCCACACGGTGCGCGCTGAGCGGTCGGGCGTTCTCGTCGAGCAGCAGGCGCTGCCGTTCGGCATCGCCGCCTGGCGGCTGGGGGCCGGACGCGCCCGCCAGCAGGACCCGGTGCAGCACGGTGCCGGCATCGACCTGCACGCGAAGCCCGGGGATGCCGTCGTCGAGGGCCAGCCGCTCTTCACCCTGGGCACCGACGAGCCGGAGCGTTTCGCCCGCGCCCTGGAGGCGCTCGAGGGCGCGTACCGGATCGGCGATGCCGGCGAGCCGGTGCTGGACGGAGGCCCGCTGATCGCGGGCCGCATCGGCTGACCCTTCCCCCGCCTGCGCCCGCGCCCGCGAAAGTACGGGGTTTCACGTACTTTCAGCGTTGGAAAGACGTCAGCTACGTACTTTCATCTCGTCGGTGGGCAGGTGTCGTGCCAGCCACAGCAGGAGTTGATGCGGATCCCGGTAGTCGACGACCGTGGCGCGGTAGATCCACCAGCCGGCATCCTGCAACGCGGCATATCGGCGGATGTCATGCTGCCACTGCTCGCGGCCGACTCGGTGATGATCTCCTTCGTACTCGATCGCGACTCGAGCTCGCGGCCAACTGAGATCGGGATGAATGTCTCCGAAACCCGGGATCGGAATCTTGAGATTGACGGCAGGCCGTGGCAAGCCCGCCTCGAGGATCGCAACCCGGATCTCTGACTCCGGCGCCGAGTCGGCGGCAGGATCCAGAAGCTCGATCGCCACCCGCATCAGCCTTGAGCCGCGTCTGCTTTCGTAGCGACCGATGCAGCGGAGCAGATCGCGCCGCGTGGTCAGCGGGTTGCGGCGCCAGATCGCGCGATCGCCGGCGGCGACAAGCTCGCCGAGCGATAGTCCGGAAGCGGCGAGGTCGCACCATGTTCGAGGGGCCGACGATACCGGCAGGCCCCGGCGAATTTCGATGTCGGTCGCCGTGACCCTCACGTGGTGGGCGACGATTCCCACGGCGTCGATCCGTCGGAGTCCCGCCGGGACGCCGACGTGCAGATTGGTCTCATCGGAGAACCTCGGGGGGAGCGGATATTCGTGGATCGCTGCCGCGGTGCGCCCGAAATAGAAGGCGCGGTCCGGCATCCGCGGAAGAAAGATGGCCGCGCGCAACGCCATGTCGCTCCCAGGATCGGCTCGCGTGCGGAGACCTCGATAGGGAGCGACGGTGTGCTGTTTCATCCCGTGAAAGTACGGGTCGATGAGAGCCTCAACTCCGAGAGCACGCGAAACTGCGTACTTTCGCGGGGCCGGGAAACGGGGGAGGGCCGTCAGAGCGACGGCTCGCCGATCCGCTCGAGCGCGTCGACCACGAGCGCCCAGAACCGCGTCGCGTCGAGGTCGAAGGCGACCCGTGTGACGCAGTCGGCGGCCGCGGGGCCGCGCAGATCCACCACGGTCATGCCGAGCGTGTGCTCGCCGCGCGTCTCGATCACGATCGGTGCCGCGACGGTGCGCACCAGTGTCGGGTCGATCACGTAGGCGACCGCGACCGGGTCGTGCACGGGCGGATGCGGGAAGCCCTGGGCGTCCCGGTAGGCCGTCTCGAAGAAGTCCATCAGCTCGCCGACGAAGGCGGCGGGCCTCGTGCCGACCCCGGCGATGGCGGCTCGGACCTCGGGGGTTGCGACCGCCTGGTGGGTGACATCCAGCCCGATCATCGTGACGGCCCAGCCCGCTCCGAACACGATCGCCGCCGCCTCGGGGTCGATGACGATGTTGAACTCGGCGACGGCGCTCCAGTTGCCCTCGTGCACCCCGCCGCCCATGAGCACGACCTCTTTGACCCGGGGGATGATGCGGGGCTCGAGCCGAGCCGCGAGCGCGATGTTGGTCAGCCCTCCGGTGGGCACGAGCGTGATCTCGCCCGGTGCCGCCGCCATCACGGTGTCGACGATGAACTGGGCGGCGGGCCGCGGGTCGAGCTGGATCGTGGGCTCCGGCAGAACGGGGCCATCGAGGCCGCTCTCACCGTGGATCTCGCCGGCGGTCTCGATCTCGCGGAGCAGCGGTCGAGCGGAGCCCCGCGCGAACGGCACTCCGGTGATACCGGCCACCCGCGCCACTGACAGCGCGTTGCGCGTCACTTTGTCGATCGTCTGGTTGCCGACGACGGTCGTGACGCCGACCAGCTCGATCTCGGGGCTGCCCCAGGCGAGCAGGATGGCGACGGCGTCGTCGTGGCCTGGATCGCAGTCGAGGATGATCTTCGTCGGCATCCTCCGAGCCTAGGGGGAGGCAACGCCGAGCTCCGGCCCGGTAGATTCGAGGGATGAGCGCCGCTGACGACGTCACCCTCCCCGACTCGCGGATCGGCCTCCGAGCCCTTCCCAAGATCTCGCTGCACGACCACCTGGACGGTGGGCTCCGGCCGCAGACGATCATCGAGCTGGCCGAACCGCTTGGCATCTCGCTGCCGGCGAGCACGGCACCGGAGCTCGCGGCATGGTTCGCCGAGAAGTCGGACTCCGGCTCGCTCGTCGAGTACCTGAAGACCTTCGACGTCACGATCTCCGTCATGCAGACGGCCGAGGGGCTCACCCGCGTCGCCCGTGAGTTCGTCGAGGATCTCGCTGCAGACGGCGTCATCTACGGCGAACTGCGCTGGGCGCCCGAGCAGCATCTGCAGCGCGGGCTGACGCTGGACGAGACGGTGGAGGCCGTGCAGCGCGGCATCGACGCGGCGGTCGACAAGGTCCGGGCCGACGGAGGCTGGATCCGCGCCGGTCAGCTGGTGAGCGCGATGCGCCACCTCGACAACGGCACCGAGATCGCCGAGCTGGCCCTCCGCCACCGTGACGAGGGCGTCGTCGGCTTCGACATCGCGGGGCCCGAGGCGGGCTTTCCGCCGTCTCGCCTCTCCGAGGCGTTCGACGTGCTCGCGCGCGCGTGCTTCCCGGCCACCGTGCACGCCGGCGAGGCGGATGGCGTGGAGAGCATCCGCAGCGCCCTGGTCGACGGTCACGCCCTGCGTCTCGGTCACGGTGTGCGGATCGCCGAGGACATCACCGTCGAGCGCACGGACGACGAGAGCACCTTCGTCACCCTCGGCCGGGTCGCGCAGTGGGTGAAGGATCGGGGCATCGCCCTGGAGACCAGCCCCAGCTCCAACCTGCAGACCGGCGCGATCGCCGCCTGGGGCAGCACGATGGCCGACCATCCCTTCGATCTGCTCTACCAGCTCGGATTCCGGGTGACGGTCAACACCGACAACCGGCTGATGAGCGCCACCACGCTGACCCGCGAACTCGGGCTCCTGGCTGACGCCTTCGGCTACGATTTGGACGACCTCGAGGCGTTCCAGCTGAATGCGGCCGAGGTCGCCTTCCTGCCCCTCGAGGACCGCGAGGAGCTCATCGAACGCATCGGCGCCGGTTTCGCCACCGCCGCCGCTCAGGGCTGATGGCTCTGCCGACGCTGCCCTTTCCCGCGCTCCCGGATGCCGCGATCCGACTCGGCGCGACGGCGGCAGGATGGCAGGACGCGGTCGGCTTGGCGGGTGCCTGCCTCGCCCGATCGGGTGCGACCGAACCGGGCTACGCCGATGAGATGATCCGGATGATCGATGAGCACGGTCCGTACGTCGTCATCGCCCCGGGGCTGGCGCTCGCCCACGCGAGGCCCGGCCGCGAGGTGCTGCGCGATGGACTGGCGGTCGTCACGCTGACCACTCCCGTCGCCTTCGGGCATCCCCACAACGACCCGGTGCGGGTCGTGCTGGCCCTCGCGGCGCACTCACCCGAGCATCACCTGCCCCTGGTCGCCGAGCTCGCCAACCTGTTCAACGACGAGGACGTCGTCGAGCGGCTCGCCGCGGCGACCACAGCCGACGAGGTGCGCGCGATCCTGGGCGCGAGCGCTTAGTCGGGGCCGCTCAACGCCGGCCGTCTACTCCTCCAGCAGCGCCCGCATCCCGGCGTCGAGCTTCGCGACCGTCGCCGCGGCGGCTGCGAGCCGCTCGTCGCCGCTTCCGTTCTCTGACACCGCGTCCAGGTAGCACTTGAGCTTCGGCTCGGTGCCGCTGGGCCGCACGATCACCCGGCCGCCGCCCTCGAGGTGGAAGCGGAGCAGGTCACTCGGCGGGAAGGCGTCGAAACCGTCGGCGAAGTCGTCGACGCTCTCGACGCGGATCCCTTCGATGTGCGAGGGGAGGTCGGCGCGCAGCCTCGCCATCGTCCGCGGGATCTCCGCCAGGTCCGACACGCGGATCGAGATCTGCGCGGAGGCGTATCCCCCGAAGGTCTCGGCGAACTCGACGAGGTGCTGCGCGAGCGTCGTCCCCGAGGCGGCGAGCTCGGTGAACAGGCCGATGGCCTCCACCGCGGCCGAGATGCCGTCTTTGTCGCGGACCTTGTCGGGATCCACCAGGTACCCGAGCGCCTCCTCGTAGCCGAAGGCGAGCCCGCCGACGCGGGAGATCCATTTGAAGCCGGTGAGGGTCTCGACGAAGTCCAGGCGATAGTGACGCGCGATCGCTCCGAGCGCGGGGGAGCTGACCAGCGAGCAGGCCAGCGTGGTGGCGGCGTCCCCGGCGCCGTCGGCCGCAGCATTCACCCGGCGGGCGGCCTGCCAGCCGAGCAGCCAGCCGAGCTCGTTGCCGCTGAGCCGCCGCCAGCCGCCGGGTTCGGCGGTGTCGGGCACCCCGACCGCGAGCCGGTCGGCATCCGGGTCGTTCGCGATGATCAACGCGGCGCCGGATGCTCGTGCCGTCTCGAAGGCGAGATCGAGCGCTCCCGGCTCCTCCGGATTCGGGAAAGCGACGGTGGGAAAGTCGGGATCCGGCGTCAACTGCGCGTCGACGGTGACCGGCGCCGCGAAACCTGCTGCCGCGAACACGGCCGACGCGGTCTCCCATCCGACCCCGTGCATCGCCGTGTAGACGGTCTTCAGGGCGGAGGGCGCCGGGGCCAGCCGTGCGGTCTTCCGCACGTACTCGCCGACGACGCTCTCCGGTGCGGTGCCGTAGCTCGTCGAGCGCGGCAGCGCCGCGATCGATCCGGATGCCACCCGGGCGATCTCGGCGGCGATCTCACCGTCGGCGGGCGGCACGATCTGCGAGCCGCCGTCGAGGTCGCCGAGGTAGACCTTGTACCCGTTGTCGCGCGCGGGGTTGTGGCTGGCCGTGACCATGACTCCGGCGCTCGCACCCAGGTGGCGCACCGCGAAGGCGAGCACCGGCGTCGGCAGCGCGCGCGGGAGCAGCGTCGCCTGCACGCCGGCAGCCTGCATGAGCTCGGCCGTGTCGCGGGCGAAGACGCTCGAGTTGTGGCGTCCGTCGTAGCCGATGACGACCGTCGGCGGTGCCATCCGGTCGTGCCCACCGCGGCCGAGCAGGTAGGCCGCGAGACCCGCGGCCGCCTGCGCGACCAGCACCCGGTTCATCCGCATCGGGCCGGCCCCCAGCTCGCCGCGGAGCCCCGCGGTGCCGAACTCGAGGCGCCCCGCGAAGCGCTCGGCCAGATCGTGGGCCGACGGCTGGTCGCCGGCCTCGGCCGAGGCCACGAGGGCGTCGAGTTCCGCCCGGGTGACCGGGTCGGGGTCCTGCGCGATCCAGGCGCGCGCCGACGCCAGGAGCTGCGGCGTGAGAAGGTCGTCGTCGACCATGGGTTCCTCCTAGAGCTGGGCCACGATTCGGGCGAGCATCGCGCTGATCACGGGCTCGGCATCCTGTCCGGCCTGCAGCACCTCGGCGTGGCTGAGCGGCTTCGGCGAGATGCCGGCCGCGAGGTTGGTGATGAGCGACATGCCGAGGATCTCCATGCCGGCCTGACGGGCCGCGATCGCCTCGAGCGCCGTGGACATCCCGACGATGTGCCCGCCGATGGTCTTCGCCATCTGCACCTCGGCCGGGGTCTCGTAGTGCGGTCCGCGGAACTGCGTGTAGACGCCCTCATCCAGTTCGGGGGCGACGGTGCGCGCCAGGTCGCGCAGTCGCTTCGCGTACAGATCGGTCAAGTCGATGAAGGTCGCGCCTTCGAGCGGGGATGCCGCGGTCAGGTTGATGTGATCGCTGATCAGCACCGGCGTCCCGGGCTTCCAGGTCTCCCGGATGCCGCCCGCCCCGTTCGTCAGGATCATCGTCGTCGCCCCGGCCGCGGCGGCCGTGCGCACGGAGTGCACCACCCGCCGGACGCCGTGCCCCTCGTAGAAGTGCGTGCGGGCCCCGATCACCAGAGCGCGTTTGCCGTTGGGGAGAAGGATGCTGCGCAGGGTGCCGACGTGACCGCTGAGAGCCGGCTTGCTGAACCCGATGATGTCGGTGGCCGGGATGGTAGCCGTCGTCTCACCGATCAGATCGGCAGCCTTGGCCCAGCCGCTGCCGAGGGTGAGGGCGATGTCGTGCCTCTCGACGCCGGTCGCCTCGGCCAGCTGGGCGGCGGCCTGCTCGGCGATCGCGAACGGATCGGCCGCCGGGTCGTCGAGCGGATGTCCGGAGTCTGAACTCTGCAAGGCGGGAGACATGTCGCCCAGCCTAGAACGGCAGCGGCATCCGTCCCTCGTGCACGAGAATGGAGGCATGCCCTACGAGTTCGAGCGGACCCAACGCATCGCCGTCCTCGGGGGTGGTCCCGGCGGCTACGAGGCCGCCCTCGCCGGAGCCCAGCTCGGCGCGGATGTCACCCTCGTCGAGCGCGTCGGCGTCGGCGGCTCGGCGGTGCTCACCGACGTGGTCCCCTCGAAGACGCTGATCGCGACGGCCGAGGCCGCGAACGCGGCGGGCGAGGCCGCCGATCTGGGCGTGCAGTTCTTCACCCGCAACAGCGACGGACGCGCCGTCCGTCCCGAGGTCGCGGTCAACCTGGGCGCGGTCAACCAGCGGCTGCTGCTGCTGGCCCGCCAGCAGTCCGAAGACATGAAGTCGCAGCTGATCAAGGCCGGCGTGCGCATCGTCGCCGGCGACGGCCGGCTCGACGGGACGAACCGCCTGGTCGTCTCGACCGGCAAGGGCAAGAGCCGCACCGACTTCGACGAGATCGACGCCGACACCCTGGTGGTCGCTGTCGGCGCGAGTCCGCGCGAACTGCCCACCGCGAAACCGGATGGCGAGCGCATCTTCACCTGGACGCAGCTGTACTCGCTCGAGGAGGTCCCCGAGCACATGATCGTGGTCGGCTCCGGCGTCACCGGCGCGGAGTTCGCCTCGGCCTACCTCGCCCTCGGGTCGAAGGTCTCGCTGGTGTCGAGCCGTGAGCAGGTGCTCCCCGGTGAGGACGCCGATGCGGCCCGCGTGATCGAGAACGTCTTCACCCGCAACGGCATGGACGTGATCAGCAAGAGCCGGGCGTCCAAGGTCGAGCGCACCGCGGACGGCGTGCTCGTGACGCTGAGCGACGGCCGCACCGTCGAGGGATCCCACGCCCTGATGGCGGTCGGCTCGGTCCCCAACACGGCCGGCATCGGGCTCGAGGAGGCCGGGGTGCAGCTGACCGAGAGCGGACACATCCGGGTCAACCGCGTCGCCCGCACCTCGATGCCGAGCATCTACGCCGCAGGCGACTGCAGCGACTTCCTGCCGCTGGCCTCCGTCGCCTCGATGCAGGGCCGCACCGCGGTCTACCACGCGATGGGGGATGCGGTGGCGCCGACCGAGCTGCGCAACGTGAGCTCGAACATCTTCACCCAGCCCGAGGTCGCGACGGTGGGGTGGTCGCAGAAGCAGATCGAGGAGGGGATCGCGCAGGGCGACATCTACAAGCTGCCGCTCGCGTCCAACCCCCGCGCCAAGATGATGGGGATTAAGGACGGCTTCGTCAAGATCTTCGCCCGCACCGGATCGGGCACCGTGATCGGCGGTGTCGTGGTTGCGCCCAAGGCGAGCGACCTCATCCTGCCGATCGCGCTCGCGGTGGAGCATCGCCTCACGGTCGACCAGCTGGCACGCGCCTTCAGCGTCTATCCGTCACTGTCGGCGAGCGTGACGGATGCCGCGCGCGCCATGCACATCGTCGGCTAGCGCCGCTTCCGCTTCCGCTTCCGCTTCCGTTTTTCGCTTCCGCTTTTCGTTTTCAGGATGGATGCGGCGACATCCCGGTAGCCGGCGTCCGCCGTCGGCGATCAACGCCATCCATCCTGAAAAACGTTCGTGGCGACCGGCCCTACACAGGAGGGGCGATCGTCAGCGGATTACCCGGGGCACTCCGTCTGCGCGGCGAGCTGTTCCCCGACCGTCATCATGCGGCGTGCTCGTTGTTTCGATCGTGTCCGCCCTGGGAGAAGTGGCGGAGCGTAGCCAGTTGATCGCCCGCGGAGTCCGGCCGAGGGAGATCTCTGCCGCGATACGACGCGGGGCGATCGTCCGCGTTCGGCGTGGCTGGTTCGCGACCGCCACCGCGTCGGACGAGCAGATGGCTGCCGTCCGCATCGGCGGTCGCCTTGGCGGGATGACGGCGTGCGCGACCTTCGGGCTGTGGGTGCCGGAGTCGGCGGCGATCCACATCTCGCTCTCGCGCAACTCCTCGCGGCTACGCGCCTCGCCCGTATCTGGTCGGCCAATCATCCTCGACTGGGCTTCTGATCGTCCTCAGATTCATCCCGCGAGGCCGGCGTGGCGCGTCGATGTGGGGACGGCGATCGCTCAGAGCATACGGGTGCTCGCCCCCGACGAAGCGGTGGCCATGCTGGATTCGGCCCTGCACCATCGGCTCATCTCAGGGGCGATGGTGGGAAAGATCTTGCAGAAGGCACCGCAGCGCGTGCGCGCCATCGGCCCGATGATCGACTCACGAGCCGAATCGGGGATCGAGTCGCTTGTCCGAGTGCGGCTTCAGCAGAGGGGGATCACATCGCTGCCACAGATCGAGATCCCTGGCGTCGGACGCGTTGACCTCCTCATCGGGGATCGCCTCGTGCTCGAGGTCGACGGTCGCGGCTTTCACAGTTCGACCGACGATTTCGCTCACGACCGAGAGCGGGACCTGACTTCGGCGGCGCTCGGATTCCGCGTCATCCGCCTCAGCTATCGGCAGGTGATCACGGACTGGCCGTCGAGCGAGGCCGCGATCCTCGCTGTGATCGACGCCGGTGAGCATCGTGCGTCACGACGCATTTCAGGATGACCCGCTCGCCTCGCCGAGGCGGTGATCGAACGAGTGCGGCGTGCCCCACATCCATCCTGAAAACGGACGGGGGCAGGGCAGGTGGAGGTCAAGGCGAGGCGGCCAGGCCCCGGGAGGCTCAGTCCTCGATCGCGAGCAGCTGATGCCCCGACGACACCGTTGAGCCCACGGTCGCGTCGATCTTCGCGATCGTGCCGTCCTTGTGGGCCATCAACGGCTGCTCCATCTTCATGGCTTCGAGCACCACGACCAGGTCGCCCTTGACGACCTTGTCGCCCTCCTTGACGGCGAGCTTGACGATGGTCGCCTGCATCGGCGCCTTCACCGCGGTGCCGCTGGCGGCGAAGCCGCCGCCGTTGCCCGCGCGGCGCTTGGGAGCCGGAGCGTTGGAGACGCCTCCGCTGCTCGGCAGGAGCTTGCTCGGCAGGAGCTTGCTCGGCAGCGAGACGGAGACGCGCTTGCCGCCGACCTCGACGACGACGCTGTGGCGCTTCTCGGGTTCGGCCGCATCGGCGAGGATCCCGCCCCACGGCTCGAGGTCGTTGACCCACTCCGTCTCGATCCAGCGCGTGTAGACGCCGAAATGCCCGTTCGCCGCGGTGAAGGCCGGATCGCGCACCACCTCGCGGTGGAACGGCAGCACCGTCGGCAGGCCGGCGACCTCGAACTCGTCGAGGGCCCGGCGGGAGCGCTCGAGGGCGTCCTCGCGGGTCGCGCCGGTGACGACCAGCTTGGCGAGAAGGGAGTCGAACGCACCGGAGATGACGTCGCCGGTGGTGACGCCCGAGTCCACGCGCACGCCGGGGCCGCCCGGGAAGCGCAGCACCTGCACCGGACCGGGCGTCGGCAGGAAGTTGCGGCCCGGGTCCTCGCCGTTGATGCGGAACTCGAAGCTGTGGCCCACCGCCGGCGGATCGTCGTAGTCGAGCGAGCCGCCCTCGGCGATGCGGAACTGCTCGCGCACCAGGTCGATGCCGGTGACCTCTTCCGAGACCGGGTGCTCGACCTGCAGCCGCGTGTTGACCTCGAGGAACGAGACCGTGCCGTCCTTGCCGATCAGGAACTCGCAGGTGCCGGCGCCCAGGTAGCCGACCTCCTTGAGGATGGCCTTGGAGGAGCGGTACAGCAGCTCGGTCTGCTCCGCGGTGAGGAACGGCGCAGGCGCCTCCTCGACCAGCTTCTGGTGGCGGCGCTGGAGTGAGCAGTCGCGGGTGGAGATCACGACGACGTTGCCCGCGGCATCCGCCAGGCACTGGGTCTCGACGTGCCGCGGCTCGTCGAGGTACTTCTCGACGAAGCACTCGCCGCGGCCGAAGGCGGCGATCGCCTCGCGGGTGGCCGACTCGAACAGCTCGGGGATCTCTTCGCGGGTGCGCGCGACCTTGAGCCCGCGGCCGCCGCCGCCGAACGCCGCCTTGATGGCGACCGGGAGTCCGACCTGGTCGACGAACTCGAGGATCTCGTCGGCGTTCGTCACCGGCTCGAGCGTTCCGGGCGCGAGAGGCGCGCCGACCTTCTCGGCGACGTGCCGCGCGCTCACCTTGTCACCGAGCCGCTCGATGGCGTCGGGACCGGGTCCGATCCAGATCAAGCCGGCGGCGATGACGGCGCGGGCGAAGTCGGCGTTCTCGGCCAGGAATCCGTAGCCGGGGTGCACGGCGTCGGCCCCCGAGCGGCGCGCCACCGACATGATCTTGTCGATCACGAGGTAGGTGTCGGCGCTCGTCGTGCCGTCGAGAGCGTAGGCCTCGTCGGCTAATTTCACATGCCGGGCGTCGCGGTCCTGGTCGGCGTAGACCGCGACCGAAGCGATGCCCGAATCCTTCGCCGCCCGGATGACGCGGACCGCGATCTCACCCCGATTCGCGATCAGAACCTTCGTGATGCGACGGGGGTGCGGGCTGGCCATAGTTCCTCAGCCTATGGGCTGGACGGGGTGCCGACTTTGTCGGACCTCCACAGAAGACCGCCCATTCAGTTGTTCCAGAGGTCGGTCCACTCGACGCCGAGCTGGCGGACCAGCTTGCGCAGCAGGGGGACGCTCAGGCCGACGACGGCGTGCGGGTCGCCCTCGATGCGTTCGATGAATCCCGCGCCCTTCGAGTCGATCGTGAACGAGCCTGCGACCTCGAGCGGCTCGCCGGTGGCGACGTACGCATCGATCTCGGCATCCGTGATGTCGTCGGCGAAGTGCACGCGCGCCTCGGCGACACCGCCGATCGCCTGGCCGATCACGCCCCCGCGGGCGTCGATGAGCCAGTGGCCGGAGTGCAGCAGCCCTGAGCGGCCGCGCTGGGCGTACCAGCGCTGCCGGGCCACCTCGGGCAGGTGCGGCTTGCCGTGCACCTCGCCGTCGATCTCGAAGGCCGAGTCGCCCCCCAGCACGAGGCCGTCGAACGGCTCAGGGGCACCGAATGCCGGGTCGACCACCGCTTCGGCCTTGAGCCGCGCCAGCAGCTGAACCATGTCGGCAGCGCTCAGCGGTCCTGCCGCGGCGACGGCCGCCTCCTCGTCGACCTTCGACGGAATGGCGATCGGCTCGATGCCGACGGCACGCAAGGTGGCGAGGCGGGCCGGCGAGGTCGAGGCGAGGTAGAGGCGCACCCGTCCTCCTAAGCTCGTTCGTCATGGGTGAGATGCAGGGCCGCGAGGTCGAACTCGAGGCTACCAAGATCGCGCACGGCGGCATCTCGGTGTCGCGCCTGGACGGCCGTGTCGTCTTCATCGCCGACACCCTTCCCGGCGAGAAGGTCGTCGCGCGGATCACGGATGACGCGAAGCCGACCTTCTGGCGCGCCGAGACGGTCCGCGTGCTCGAGCCGAGTCCGCACCGGCAGGCGCACGTCTGGCCCGAAGCCTCCGTGGAGCGCGACCCCGACGATCGGGCGGGCGGCGCCGAGTTCGGGCACATCGAGCTGACGCACCAGCGCGAGCTGAAGTCGCAGGTACTCGCCGAGGGGCTGCGGCGCATGGCCGGCCTGGATCGCGAGGTCGAGGTGGAGGGGCTTCCGGGCGCAGCGGATGGGACGGGGTGGCGCACCCGCGTGCGGCTGCACGTCGCACCGCCAGGGCCGGACGGCGGAACCGTCGGGCCGTACGCGGCGCGCTCGCACCGCGTCATCCCGGTCACCGGGCTTCCGCTGGCGAACGAGGCGATACGCGAGATCGCGCCGCTCGACCAGAGGATCGCCGGTTCCGACACCGTCGACGTGATCGCGCCGAGCACGGGCGGCGCGCGCCTGATCGTGGGCCGCCAGACGCCGAGCGTGATCCGGGAGCGGGTCGGCGACCGGGAGTTCCGCGTCGACGACGGCGGCTTCTGGCAGGTTCACGAGGCCGCGGCGCTGGCTCTCACGCGCGCCGTGCAGGACGCCATCGACCCCGCCATGTTCGACCCTCGCGCCGCCAACCTCGACCTCTACGGCGGCGTCGGCCTTCTCGCGGCGGCGGTCGGTGACAAGTTCGGCCGCACCGTGCGGATCACGACCGTCGAGTCGGATGCCCGCGCCACCGAGCACGCCGGCGAGAACCTCGCCGAGTGGGTCGGCGCCGCCGCCGTGACCGCCCGCGTCGAGCACTGGGTGCGCGGCCTGGCCGACACCTCGGCGGGGGAGCGTTCGCGGCTCGCCGCCGGAACCGTCGTGCTCGATCCACCCCGGGCTGGCGCGGGGCGCCCCGTGCTCGAGGCTCTGGCCGCGGTCGGGCCGGCTCAGCTGGTCTACGTGGCGTGCGATCCGATCGCGTTCTCGCGCGACGTCGCCACCCTGGCGGGGCTGGGCTACCGGCTCGACGGGCTGCGCGCCTTCGACCTGTTCCCGCACACGCACCACGTCGAGGCGGTCGGATCGCTCGTGCGGGAGTGAGCCTTCCTCGCCCCATGTCGGCCAAAACTGGGGGCAAGAATCCGGCACGCCAGCTATGACGGGATCGGGGTCCCCAGGTACTTCCGGCAGTACGATGAATCACGGGCGTTCCGTCGCCCGCTTCTTGGGGGAGACAGGATGAACGTGGCTCAGACGATCGAACGCTCGCCGGCTTCGGGCGCGGACACCGTGCACGTGAAGGTCGCCGTTGTCGACGACCACGAGTCGGTCCGGCTCGGGCTCAAGGCCGCCTTCCTCGAAGAGGGCTACGACTTCGTGATCGCCGCCGCGAGCGTCGACGAGCTCGTCGAAGGGCTCGCCGGACGCGAGGTCGACGTCACCGTGCTCGACCTCTCGCTCGGTGACGGTTCATCGGTGACGGAGAACGTCAAGCGCGTGCAGGCGGCCGGTTCCGCCGTGCTCGTGCACAGCATCGCCGACCGCGTCGCTCTGGTACGCGAGGCCCTCGCGGCGGGTGCCGCTGGCGTCATCCCGAAATCCTCTGCGACCAAGACCGTGCTCGCGGCAGCGGCCACCGTCGCGCGCGGCGAGGTGCTGAACAATCTCGAGTGGGCGACCGCCATCGACGCCGACCGCGACTTCGCCAAGGCACAGCTCGGCCGCCGCGAGCGCGAGATCCTGCACCTCTACGCCTCGGGCCTCCCGCTCAAGCTCGCCGCCGAGCAGTTGGGTATCGGCTACTCGACCGCACGCGAGTACCTCGACCGGATCCGCGTCAAGTACGTCGAGGTCGGACGCCCGGCGCCCACCAAGGTGGACCTGCTGCGTCGCGCTGTGGAAGACGGGATCCTGCCGGGGCTCGACCCCGACGGCGATGGCCGCTAGCCCTCCGGTCAGCGCCGGCCCCCCCGGGGTCGCGCTCCCCATTCGGAACGCGCTGAGCATGGCGCGGGTCGAGTCGGCGATCGCACGCTCGACCGCCGGGGTCGGCGTCGTCTTCTTCGCACAGTCCCTGCCGACGCTGCTCGGCGACTTCGGCAAGACCGAGGCACTGTGGTCGCTCCTCTCGGTCGCCTTCATCGTGGCCGGACTGCTGTTCACCGTGCTCGCGTCGATCGCGCGGCGGCTGGTCCGTGTCTCGATGGTCACCTTCGGGGTGCTCTTCCTTGGCGTGCTGGTGAGTTGGCCATTCGCTGTGCAGCACCCCTCGCCCGACAGCCCGTGGATCTACTTCCTGATCACCGTCGCCACCGCGATGGCCGCCGTCGGCCTCTCGGTGTCGTGGGCGGCGGCCTACCTGGTCCTGATCCCGTTGGTCTATGCGATCATCCGACTGACGCCCGCCGGCGGCGGTCTCACCCCCCTGAAGGTGAGCCTCGATTCGATCTACGCGCTCATCCTGGGCGGCGCCATCCTGGTCATCATCACCATGCTGCGCGCGGCGGCGACCGCGGTGGATGCCGCGCAGGCGACGGCTCTCGAGGGCTACGCGCACGCCGTCCGGGCCCACGCCATGGAAGCCGAGCGGGTGCGGGTGGACGCGATCGTGCACGACAGCGTGCTCACCACCCTCCTGTACGCGGCACGGGCCGACACCCCGGAGGCCCGGCGTCTGGCGGTCACCATGGCCAGCAACGCCGTCGGGCACCTGCGGGACGCCGCGCTGGCCTCGCCCGACGACGGCTCCGCTGTGCGCGTCAGCGCCGTCGCTCTGACGACGCGGGCCGCGGTCGAGGAGCTCGAGGGCGGATTCGAGGTGACGGCGACCCGGCTCGGTACCCGATCCATCCCCGCGGCGGCGGCGGAGGCGGTTCGCGCCGCAGCCTTGCAGGCCGCGGTGAACAGCGTGAACCACGCGGGCGACGGAGTGACCCGCACGATGCGGATGACGGCGTACCACGCCGGCATCCAGATCGTCGTGGCCGATGACGGCCGAGGATTCGACCCGTCCCAGGTGGCGAGCGAGCGGCTGGGACTGAGGGTGTCGATCCAGGAGCGCGTCGCCAACGTGGGCGGCACGGCCGAGGTTGAGTCCGCTCCTGGCGCCGGGACGACCGTCGTGATCCGCTGGCCGGCCGACGGGCCGCACGCCGCATCTCACGACGCGGGGCTCTCAGAGGCCGCCGATCTGGCGGACCAGGAGGTGCTCTCGTGAGGATCGGCGTCCCGCGCTGGATCATCGTCGGACTGGCGGCCCTGTTCTCGGCGTACGTGCTGGTGCTCGGCATCTACGCGATCGACGTGCCGGTGTCGCCCTACCCGGCGATCGCGGGCATGGCGCTCTTCGCACTCGTGATCGGGATCACGCTCGCTCCCTTCGGCCCGGCCCGGATGCCGATCTGGATGGCCGCATTCGCGGTCGCCAGTGAGGTCGCGATGATCCTGGTGGTGAGCTCCCAGATCGATCTGAGCAACCCGAACGGCGCGGGCTACGCCACCTGGTACATCGCCGGCGTCGGCGTCATCTCGACGATCGTCTGCACGCGCGGCCGGCCGCTCTGGGCGTGGATCGGGATCATCTTCCTCGTCGTCCAGACCGCGCTGTGGGCGGGTCCGCTCGGGATCGTCAGCCTGGGCGTCGTCGGCAGTGTCAGCTGGGTGACGGTGGCATCCGTCATCCGGAGCGCGCTCACGCGGGCCGCCCGCGACGCACGCCGGTTCACGCTGGCCGAGCGTGAAGCCACCGACTGGCATGCGGCTCAGGAGGCGCACGTCATGGAGCGCCAGTTCCGGCTCGGGCAGACCAGTGAGATGGCGGCCAGGATGCTGGAGACCATCCAGACCCGACGCGGCGACCTCACCTCGGCGGAACGCCAGGAGTCGCTCAACATCGAGGGCGCCATCCGCGACGAGATCCGCGGCCGCAAGCTGCTCAACGACGCCGTCCGCGACGAGGTGATGGATGCCCGTCGCCGAGGGACGACGATCACCCTGCTCGACGAGGGCGGTCTCGACGACCTCGACGAGACCGATCTCGACCGGGTGCTCGGTCAGCTTGCCGCCGCCATCCGGGGAACAACCGCGGACCGGGTGATCGCGCGGACGGTGCCAGAGGGCTCCGACGTCGCCGTGACGGTCGTGGGACTCAACAGCCCCGACGAGCACGCCCGGGCGCTCGGCCAGGACTCGGATGACGATGACGAGGATGTCGCGCTCTGGCTCGAGATCCCGCGGATCGCGGTTCCGGCGCGTTAGCCCGGCTCAGCGGGCGAGGGCGGCGTCCGTCGCGAACAGGTAGTTGCGCACAGCGGGGACGACCTCGCTCGCGGGCGTCCACGTGCCGTCGACCCAGGTGTACATCCGGTAGTCGGGCCAGCGCTCGTGCAGCTCATCGACGAATCCGGTGGCGGTGCGGCCGTAGCGCACCAGGTGGCGGTCCTCGATCTCGAGCAGCAGACTCGGCCGGTCGCGGTCGATGGTGCCCCGTGCGCCCTCGATCACCGCCGGTTCGAAGCCCTCGACATCCACCTTGATGAAGGCGACCCCGGTGATGCCGCGCTCCGCGCACCAGGAGTCGATGGTGGTCATCGGGGCGCGGCTGCGGTGCTGGCGGCCGGTCTCGCCACCTGCGCCATCCTCGACGTGGCCGTGCCCGAAGATGGGAAAGCCGTTGTGATACGGCACGACGATGGTCGAGACCCCGGAGCGGGGGCCGAGGGCGACCCGGCTCACCTGACCGCGATGGGGACCGGTGAGCACGCGCAGCAGGCGGACGGTGAAGATGCCGCGGCGCTGCGGTTCGAACGACGAGACGCGTCCGGTCCGGCCAACCAGATCGGCCAGCGGCACGGTGTACATGCCGAGCGCGGCCCCGACGTCGATGACCTCATCGCCCGGCCGGATCAACGCGCCGAGGCCGACGAGCTCAGGCTCGGCCCAGTGCAGCCGCGTGGCGAAGCGGTAGAGGCCGTGGGCTGCCCTGACCCGCCGGTTGCTCCGCCGGGGGCGCGTCGTCAGCTCGACGGGAGACGTCGGGGACGTCGAAGCGGCGTCGGCGGTCACGGCAAGCCTCTCGAGCGCGAGCCCGGCCAGGGCGGGGAAACAGGGGATGGGAACGGCGTTGCGGGTGACACAACTCTACGGGGTGCACGCGATGCCATCCGGCCGGGTGCCGGCGACCTCCCGGGCGTGAGAAGGGGGCCGGTGCGATGCACCGACCCCCGCAAAATCCGAGTCAGGGCGACAACCCGAATATCGCCCTGACTCGCCCCCACATCATCGGCCTGCTTACCCTAGTCGGCCGATGAATGGCGGTGGAGCCCAGAGGACCCCACCTGTTCCACTAAGCCTGCCCGAATCCGGGCGGGCGCACAGTCGGACATTCGGAGGACAGCGGTCGAGGTGTCCGGAACGGCCCCGGACCTGGCCTGTGGCCCGCGGACGGGGGTGGCGGCATCCGGGTCGCACCGGCACCCGACCGATCGAATGGCCCGCAGGGAGACGACGATGCGGCGGAATCCGCAGCCGCGGCAACGGATCCCGCTCACGAGGATCCGTCAACGGTGCGCCTCAGAGCCCGAAGGTCTTCCAGGCTCCCGGCGTCAACGGGGTACGGACGGCGCGCTGGCTCCGGTCCCAGGCGGACGGCGTGGTCCGTTCGCGTCGCCCGCCCTCGCTCGTGAGCTCCTCGAGTGCAGCACTGAGCACCGCCGTGACAGCGGCGATCTCCTCATCGGAGGGCCCGCCTCCGGTGATGCGGATGTCGTAGCCCGGGTCGTCAGCCATCAGAGCGGGATGTTCCCGTGCTTCTTCGGCGGCAGGCTGGCGCGCTTGGTGCGCAGGGCGCGCAGGGCCTTGATCACGGCGATCCGGGTCGCCGCCGGCTCGATCACGCCGTCCAACTCGCCGCGTTCGGCCGCCAGGAACGGGCTCGCGACGTTGTAGGTGTACTCGTTGGCCAGCTTCGTGCGCACCGCCGCGACATCCTCGCCTGCCGCCTCGGCCGCCTTGATCTCGCCCCGGTACAGGATGTTCACCGCGCCCTGCCCGCCCATGACGGCGATCTCGGCCGTCGGCCAGGCGTAGTTGATGTCGGCGCCGAGCTGCTTGGAGCCCATGACGATGTAGGCACCCCCGTAGGCCTTGCGGGTGATCACGGTGACGAGCGGCACGGTGGCCTCGGCATAGGCGTAGAGGAGCTTCGCCCCGCGGCGGATGACGCCGGTCCACTCCTGGTCGGTGCCGGGGAGGTAGCCGGGCACGTCGACGAGCGTGACGATCGGGATCGAGAACGCGTCGCAGAATCGCACGAACCGCGCGGCCTTCTCCCCGGCCTCGATGTTCAGCGTGCCGGCCATCGCGTTGGGCTGATTGGCGATGATCCCGACCGAGCGGCCCTCGACCCTGGCGAATCCGATCACGATGTTCGGGGCGTAGAGCGGCTGCACCTCGAGGAAGTCGGCGTTGTCGACCACGTGCTCGATGACGACCTTGACGTCGTAGGGCTGGTTCGGGGAATCCGGGATGAGGGTGTTGAGCTTGCGGTCATCGTCGGTGATCTCGAGCTCGACATCGTTCTCGTAGACCGGGAGCGGCGCGAGGTTGTTGTCGGGCAGGAAGCTGATCAAGCCGCGCGCGTAGTCGAGCGCGTCGTCCTCGTCGCTTGCCAGGTAGTGCGCGACCCCGCTGATGGTGTTGTGGGTGAGGGCGCCGCCGAGCTCCTCCATGCCGACGTCCTCGCCGGTCACCGTCTTGATCACGTCGGGCCCGGTGACGAACATCTGGCTGGTCTTGTCGACCATGATCACGAAGTCGGTGAGGGCCGGTCCGTAGACCGCGCCGCCGGCCGCGGGGCCCATGATGATCGAGATCTGCGGGATGACACCCGAGGAGCGCGTGTTGAGGCGGAAGATCTCGCCGTACTTGCCGAGGGCGACCACTCCCTCCTGGATGCGCGCTCCGCCCGAGTCGAGCATCCCGATGATCGGGACGCCGGTCTTCAGGGCGAGCTCCATCACCTTGATGATCTTCTCGCCGGCGACCTCGCCGAGCGATCCGCCGAAGATCGTGAAGTCCTGCGAGTAGACCGCGACCTGCCGCCCGAGGATGGTGCCCGTCCCGGTCACGACCGCGTCGCCGTACGGCCGCTTGCTCTCCATGCCGAAGGCGTGGGTGCGGTGGCGCACGAACTCGTCGAGCTCGACGAACGAACCCTGGTCGAGCAGCTGCTCGATGCGCTCGCGGGCGGTCTTCTTGCCCTTGTCGTGCTGCTTGGCGATCGCGGCCTCGCCGCTCGCGGTCACCGCCTCGTGGTAGCGCACCTTCAGATCGGCGAGCTTGCCGGCCGTCGTGAACAGGTCGGGCGTGGGAGGAGCGGCGTCGGCGGTCACGCGGTTCAGCCTACCCAGGGGCAGCCGGGCGCGGGTTGGAGGAATCCGACAGCAGGAACCCCGATGTTCAGTACTAACCCACCGGCGTGGTCGAATGGGCGGGCGTCGGTCCTCGGCGCGAGAACCGCCGGGCGACGCCCCACTGGGTGACCCGCCACATGGCCTCCACGACGATTCGCGAGTTCATCTTCGAGACACCCCGACGGCGCTCGGTGAAGACGATCGGCACCTCGGCCACCCGGAATCCGGCGTCGAGCACCCGCCGGGTCATGTCGATCTGGAAGCAGTAGCCGCGCGACTCGACGTCGGCCAGGTCCAGGGCGCGCAGCACCTCGGCGCGGTAGGAGCGGAACCCGGCGGTGGCATCCCTCACGGCGATGCCGAGCGCGAGCCGGGCGTAGACGTTGCCGGCGCGGCTGAGCAGCCGGCGGGCGGCGGGCCAGTCGACGAAGCCTCCGCCGGGGACCCAACGCGATCCGATCACCATGTCGGCGTGATCGGGCGCGGTGAGGCGGCCGATCAGCGCCGGAAGGGCGTCCGCCGGGTGCGAGCCGTCGGCATCCATCTCGATCAGGATGTCGAAGCCCGCGTCGAGCGCCTGGGCGAATCCCGCCAGATAGGCGACCCCGAGTCCGGCTCGTTCGGCGTGGTGCAGCACGGCCACCCGCGGATCCGCGGCCGCGAGCCGATCGGCCAGGTCGCCCGTTCCGTCGGGGCTCGAGTCGTCGACCACGAGGATGTGCGCTTCGGGCACGGCGGCCCGGATCGCATCGACGGCCTGCTCGAGGTTGTCCACCTCGTTGTAGGTCGGGACGATCACGACGGCACGGCTGCCGGCCACCGACGAGGCGCCCGAGGAGGCGGGCGTCGAGGCAGTCATAGTCAGGCCAGCGTACGTGATCGCCGACTCTAGGCTGAGCCCATGGAGCCGCAACTGGATCGCAGCCGGGCCGTCGTTCCCCACCTGCTCGTGCGGGATGCGTCGGGGTCGACCAACTCGGAACTGACGGCCATGGCGGCCGACCCCGGGCTGCCGTCGTTCACCGTCCTGGTGACCACCGATCAGACCGCCGGCCGCGGCCGGCTCGACCGCGCCTGGGTCGCTCCCGCCGGCACGGCACTGGCGATCTCGGTACTGGTGCGGGCGGGCGCGCTCTCAGGCGAGGCGATCGAAGCGGGCGCCCTCGGCTGGCTGCCGCTCGTGGCGGGCGCCGCGATGTCCGACGCGGTGGCCGAGGTGCTCCCTCCTGGCGCCGCGGCCGGGGTGAAGTGGCCGAACGACGTGCAGCTCGACGGACGGAAGGTGTGCGGCATCCTGTCCGAGCTCGTTCCGGCGACGCCGTCGGCAGGCCTCTCCGTGGTCGTGGGGGCCGGCCTCAACACGACCATGACCGCCGAGCAGCTTCCGGTGCCGACGGCCACCTCCTTGGTGCTCGCGGGCGCCGATCCCGCCGAGCTCGATGACCGCGTGCTGTCGGCGTACCTGAGCCGCTTCACCACCTGGGTGACGGGCCTGCTCGAGCATGGCGGGGATGCGGAACGCAGCGGACTGCGTGCCGCGGTGGTCGCGCGCTGCACGACGATCGGGCGCGCGGTCCGGGTCGAGCTGCCGGGCGGCGCGGAGTTGCACGGTACAGCCGTGGGCATCGATGCACTCGGCCGGCTCGAGGTTCGCGACGGCTCAGGGCGTGTCCAACCCGTTGCGGCGGGGGACATCATCCACCTGCGGTAGGAAGGAGCCATGGCCGACCCGGCGAGTCCCGAGACGGTGGTGGCGCGCCTCCGGCCCAGCGCGCGGGCTCTCGTCCTGCCGACGGTCGCTCTCCTCGCCGATCTCGCCGCCGTTTCGTATTTCGGCGGCTCCCTGAACGAGCAGTGGATGACCTTGGCCGTTTTCGGAGCCGGCGCGCTGGTCTTGCTGCTGCTGTTCCTGCTGCCGGTCGTGCGCTGGCTGTCGTGGAACTACACGATCACGACCCGGCGGATCGTCATCCGTTCGGGCATCCTGGTGCGCACGCGGCAGGAACTGCTGCACAGCCGCGGCTACGATGTGACCGTTCGCCGTTCGGGCTTGCAGCTGCTGTTCCGCAGCGGCGATGTGCTGATCAATGCCGGGCTCGAGCATCCGGTGCTGCTGCGCGACGTTCCGCACGCCGACCTGGTGCAGTCGGCGTTGCACGATCTGATGGAGGCCGGCGTCAGTCCGATTGGGGAGCGACGGCGGCGGGAGCAGTCGCGGCCGTTCGAGCGGGAGACGGGCGACGGGGAGACCGGCGAACAGGACCGGGCTCGGGACCGGTGACCGGCGCGGCGGGGGCCGCAGGGGCCGCGGGATCGAGTTCCGCGCCGACGGCCCCGGCATCCGGGAACAGGGCCGGCTTCGGCTCGCCGCGCCGCGGGGAGAACACCCAGAGCCGGTAGAGCGAGAAGCGGAACGCCGTGCCGAGCGCCAAGCCGATCACGTTCGAGGAGACGTTGTCGGCCAGCACCGAGGTGTAGCCGAGCACGTAGTGCGAGACGAAGAGGCAGAGCAACCCGATCAGCAGGCCGCCGACGCTGACGATGCCGAACTCGACCCCCTCGCGCAGCAGCTGGGGACCGCGGTGCTCGCGGAAGGTCCAGAAGCGATTGCCGATCCAGTTGATGATGATCGCCAGCACGGTCGAGATGATCTTGGCGAAGACCGGGCCCTCGTGGATGTGGTCGGGATCGAACACGGTCGCCCGCAGCAGATTGAAGACGCCGAAGTCGACCACCAGGCCGACGCCGCCCACCAGCCCGAAACGGGCGAACTGCAGGATGAGCTTGCGCATGGCGGGCGGGGTCTCGATTCCAGGGACAATGGGTTGAGGCTCGAAAGTCTATCGATCGGTCATCCCGCGCCCTCTGGAGAGGTTCTGTGAAAGCTTCGACTGTGTTCAGGAACGCGGCGTTCAGGACCATTCCGTGATCGTCGGCGTGCTCGGCGGCGGCCAGCTGGCCCGGATGATGGTGCCGCCCGCGATCGAGCTGGGCATCGGCATCCGGGTGCTGGCCGAGACCGATGGCTCGTCGGCCGCGATCGCCGCGACGGCCGTTGGCGACTACGCGGATGCCGCGACCGTCCTCGCCTTCGCGAACGGCGTCGACGTCATCACCTTCGATCACGAGCACGTGCCCCAGACCGTGCTGGCTGCTCTCGTGGAGGCCGGTCACGCCGTGCACCCCGGCCCCGATGCCCTCGCCGTCGCGCAGGACAAGCTCGTCATGCGCGAGCGGTTGGCCTCGATCGGGGCACCCGTCCCCGAGTGGGCCGCCGTGCGCAACGCGGACGAGCTCGGCATCTTCCTGGAGGACCACGGCGGCCGTGCCGTCGTGAAGACCCCGCGCGGCGGATACGACGGCAAGGGGGTGCGGGTCGTGCGCGATGCGGCCGCCGCCGACGACTGGTTCGCGGCGGGCGGTCCGTTGCTCGTCGAGGAGCTCGTGGACTTCCGGCGCGAGCTGGCGCAGCTCGTGGCGCGCCGCCCCTCGGGCGAGGTGCGCGCCTGGCCCCTGGTCGAGACGGTGCAGCGCGACGGGGTGTGCGCCGAGGTGTTCGCGCCGGCGCCGCGGGCCGGAGGCCTGCCTGCGGACGCCGCCGCCCTCGCGGAGCGCATCGCCACCGAGCTCGGCGTCACCGGCGTGCTCGCCGTCGAGCTGTTCGAGACCGCCGACGGCGCGCTGCTGATCAACGAGCTCGCGATGCGCCCGCACAACACCGGGCATTGGACGATCGACGGCGCCGTGACCAGCCAATTCGAGCAGCACCTGCGGGCCGTGCTCGATCTGCCGCTCGGGGATCCGTCGCCGACGGCGCCCGTGTCCGTCATGGTCAATATCCTGGGCGGCCCGAGCCAGGCAACGATGCCGGATCGATACCAGACGGCCCTGGCGGTCCATCCCGATGTCAAGTTCCACTCCTACGGCAAGGAGTCGCGTCCGGGACGCAAGGTGGGCCACGTCACCGCCACCGGAACCGAGCTCGATGACACCGTCGCCCGGGCCCGCGCGGCAGCCGGGTTCTTCCAGAACTGAGACATACCATGGGGCGCGTGCCTGGGACTGACGCCTCCGCTTCGCTCGTCGCGCCCCTCGTCAGCGTCGTCATGGGCTCCGACTCCGACTGGAGCGTGATGAGCGAGGCGGCGGCCGCGCTGGCAGAGTTCGGCATCCCGCACGAGGTCGAGGTCGTCTCGGCGCACCGCACGCCGAAGCGGATGATCGCGTTCGGTTCCGAGGCCGCGAGCCGCGGCATCCGGGTCATCATCGCGGGCGCCGGCGGTGCGGCGCACCTGCCCGGGATGCTCGCCTCGGTCACCACCCTGCCTGTGATCGGCGTCCCCGTGCCGCTCGCGAAGCTCGACGGTCTCGACTCGTTGCTCTCGATCGTGCAGATGCCGGCCGGGATCCCGGTCGCCACGGTGTCCATCGGCGGCGCCCGCAACGCCGGGATCCTGGCCGCCCGCATCCTGTCCACCTCCGATGCCGACCTCGCAACCCGGTTGCAGGAGTTCGCCGCCGGGCTCGAGGCTCTCGTCGTCGAGAAGAACGCGAAGCTGCAGCGCGGGCTGTGAGTTCGAACCGCCCCGATCGCAGCGTGCTGCGGGATCCGGACACCTCGTCGGCCGGCTTCATGTCGAAGCGGGCCTGGTGGCTGGTCGGCCTCAACATCCTGGTTCCGGGATCGGCGCAGGTACTGGCCGGGAGCCGGCGCTTCGGCCGGTTCGCGCTGGGCACGACGCTGGTGTTCTGGCTGCTGGTGGTCGTCGGCGTCCTGGCGATCATCATCGGGGGTCAGGCGATCATCCCGTTCATCACCCTCCCGGCTGTGCTCTGGGTGCTGGCGATCGTGCTTGCGGCCTACGGCGTGCTCTGGGTGATCTGCGCGGTCGACACCTTCCGGCTGGCCAGGCTCGCACGCGCCGGCTCGGGCACCAGGGTCGGGGTCTCGCTCCTGGCGGTCGTCGCGTTGGTGGTCACCGGGGGAGCGGCGTTCGCCGGGGCGTACACCGCGGGCACCACGGCCGGCATCCTGGCCAAGGTCGCCTCGAACACCATCGACATCACCGGACCGGACGGCAAGCCGGTCACGGTCGGTCCGATCACCGGTCCCGTCAACATCCTGCTGGTCGGCGACGACAGCGGCGATGGCAACGCCGCTTACGGGGATCGCGGCGAATCGCTCAATGACGTCACCATCCTCATCCACCTCTCGCCGGTGTCGAAGTCGGTGACCGCCGTGAGCATCCCGAGGGATCTCTACGTCGCGCAGCCGGCCTGCGGCTCGAACGCAGCCGTCTCGCAGGCCCGCTTCAACACGGCGCTGTCGCGCGGCGGGCTCAACTGCGTCGTGGCCAGCGCCAGCGCGCTGACCGGATTGCCGATCCAGTACGCGGCGCAGATCGAGTTCGACGGGGTGGTCGCCATGAGCGACGCGATCGGCGGGGTGCCGGTCTGCCTCGCCTCGCCGATCGACGACCCCTACGCCGGGCTCCAGCTCAGCGCGGGCGAGCACACCCTGCAGGGAGCGCAAGCGCTCGCCTTCCTGCGCACCCGGCACGGGCTGTCGACCGGCAGCGATCTGCAGCGGATCAGCAACCAGCAGGTGTTCCTCTCGTCGCTCATGCGCACGGTGAAGAGCTCGGCGACCCTGGACAACCCGGTCAAGGTCATCGCACTCGCGCGGGCGGCCGCGACGAACATGAGGCTCAGCACGGAGCTCGCGCAGACCTCGACGATGGTGTCGATGGCGCTGGCCCTGCGCGGCATCCCGCTCGACCGGATCGCCTTCGTGCAGTACCCCTCGTCTCCATCGAATGTGCATGGGCAGAGCGTGACCCTTCCCGAGACCGGGGATGCCGCGATCCTGATGCAGGCGCTCGCGGCCGACCAGGCCGTGGTGACGACTCAGCTCGGGGGAGCGGCGGTCGTGACCGGGACTCCGACCGGGAAGCCAAGCGGATCCCCGACCCCGAGCGCCTCGGCCACGCCGGCGGGCGGTGTTCCGGTTCCGCTCCCGACCACGATCTCGGGGCAGGCCGCGGATCAGAGCACCTGCTCGACCGGGCAGGACGGCTAGCCGCTACAGGTCGGCGTGCCCCTACAGGTCGGCGTGCAGCTGCCAGACCTTCTCGGCCGAATCCCGCCAGCTGAAGGCGCGCGAGCGGTCGCGGGCGGCGATCGAGAGCCGCTGGCGCAGCTCGCGGTCGTCGAGCACCTCCCGGATCGCCGCTGCGTAGGCGTCGGCCTCCGCCGCCTCGTTCTCGCCGTCGCGCGGCACGACGATGCCGGCATCGGTGGCGACTTCGAGCAGGGCGGGCGCGTCGGAGTGGATGACCGGCAGGCCCGAGCCGAGCGCCTCCACCAGTGCGAGGCCGAATCCCTCGGCGCGGCTGGCCTGCAGGAAGGCGGTCGCACCCTGGAGCACGGCGCCGAGGTCGGCGTCGTCGAGCGGGTCGAGCACGACGATGCGAGCCGGGTCGACCTTGCGGTCGTTCGCCCACCCCGTGATGCCGTCCGCATCGTTCTCGCCTGCCCCGACCACGACGAGGGCGATGTCGGGAACCCCGGCAAGAGCGGCGATGAGCACCTCGAGTCCCTTGCGCGGATCCAGCCCCGCGACGGTGAGCAGGTAGTCGCCATGGAGCCCGAGCCGGTCGCGGCGCTCGGCCGCGTCGGGCGCCGGGTGCAGCCGCGTGCTGGGGGCGCCGCCGATCACGCGGATCCGGTCGCCGAAGTCGAACTGCTCGGCCAGCACCTCGGCGACGGCGTGCGTCGGAACCACGACGGCGTCGGCGAAGCGCTCGGCGCGCCTGGTCATCGCCTTGTTCCACGACAGCTGCCTGCTGCTGAGCAGTTCGGGGTCGGTCCAGGCGATCGCGTCGTGCACGGTGACGACGGTCTGGTCGTTGCGGCCCGCGACCGGCTCGTGCCGGTGCAGCGGGGCGAGCAGGCTCGTCGCGTGCACCATGCCGGAGCCGGGAAGCCGCGTGAAGCCGTGCGACCAGGCGGCGGCCAGCTCCCGGCGGGCGAGCGGGCTCTTGTAGAGGTCGACCAGGCCGGGCAGGCGTTCCGCGAGATGCGCGTAGTCCGGCTCGGGGGAGGCGGAGACGATTCCGGCCACGTCGGAGCCGCGCGGAGCCGTCGCGATCAACTGTCGCGTGAGCTCCTCGGCGTACCGGGCCATGCCGCCGATCGGCGCCGAGGTGACGTCGTCGACGATCACCCGCAGGGTGGTCATCGGGCGAAAGCCCCCGAGGCGAAGGCGGCGGCAAGCGCCGAGCTCCAGGCTCTCATGGGCAGGAGCCCGGCTCGGGTCCACGAATTGTGTCCGAGCACGGAGTAGGACGGTCGAGGCGCGGGTCGAACGAACGAGGCACTGTCGGTGGGGAGCACCCGTTGGGGATCCAGGCCCGCGTCCGTGAAGATCGCCTGGGCGAACTCGAACCAACTCGCCTGGCCTGAATTGGTTCCGTGGTAGATCCCGGCGGGTGCGTCGGCATCGAGGAGGGCGATAATCGCCCCCGCGAGGTCGCGGGTCCAGGTCGGTTGGCCGATTTGGTCGGTCACCACGCTGACCGTGTCTCGATCGCGAGCCAGTCGCAGCATGGTGGCCACGAAGTTGGGCCCATGCTGGCCGTACAACCAGGCCGTGCGCACGATCAAGGGCGAGGGATGCTCGCGCAGTACCTTGCGCTCTCCCTCAGCCTTCGTGCGACCGTACGCGCCGAGCGGATCGAGGGGGGCATCCTCGGGATACGGTGACGACGCCTTGCCGTTGAACACGTAGTCGGTACTCAGCTGGACGAATCGCGCGCCGATCGCCGCCGCCTCCCGGGCGAGGAGCCCGGCTCCGATTCCATTGACTTGGAGAGCCGTCTTCTCCTCGGACTCCGCGGCATCGACCTGCGTGTAGGCGGCCGCATTGATGACGACGCCAGCGCCGGCGAGCGCATGCCTGATGGAGCCCGCATCGGTGACGTTCAATTCGTCCCTGCTGAGCGCGACGACGTCACGGCCTTCGAGGACCGCGGCTAGGTCGGAACCGAGCATGCCCCGGCCACCGGCGATCACGTATTTCACGGCACTCGCTTGATCTCGTAGCGGCTCACACCAGGGTCTGAGATCCCGAGCGCATGCATGGAACATCAGAATAGTGCACGGTGCGGCGGCACCGGAGCCCGACCTTAGGATGACGAGGTGAGCACGGCGCCTCCCGGCCTGACCCCGACGCGGGCTCCGCTTCGTCATGTCTTCCTTCGCGACATCTCACCCGGCGCGACCATCAAGCCGGAGATCCAAGCGCTCCGGGCTCTGGCGGTCGTCTCGGTGGTCGTCTTCCACTTCTGGCCGCAATTGCTTCCTGGTGGCTACATCGGGGTCGACGTCTTCTTCGTCATCTCCGGGTACCTGATCATCGGCAGCCTGCTGCGCGAAGTGAACGCGGCGGGCCGAGTGCACCTCGTCGAGTTCTGGGCTCGACGCGCGCGACGGCTGATGCCTGCGAGCCTGGTGACCCTGATCATGGTCGCCGTCGCCGTGGTGATCTGGGTGCCGCAGGTCTACTGGGTCCAGTTCCTCCGCGAGATCGGTTCGGCCGCCGCGTACGTGCTCAACTGGCTGCTGGCCGCCAACTCGGTGGATTATCTCGCCTCGCAGAACGCGCCATCACCGGTTCAGCATTTCTGGTCTTTGTCCGTTGAAGAGCAGTTCTACATCGCCTGGCCGATCGTCATCCTGGTGGTCTGCCTCCTGGCTCGTCGCGCTTCGGTCGCGGTGCGCCTTCGGGTGCTGACGATCGTGCTGGTGGTAATCGTTGCTGCCAGCGCCATTTACTCGGTGGTCGCCACGTCTCAGAATCAGGCTTCCGCCTATTTCTTCACCACCACCCGTGCTTGGGAGTTCGGAATCGGAGGACTTCTCGCCCTCGTCCACGACCGCGTGCGGGAGCTGCCACGCACCGTCTCGGCGATTCTGGCCTGGCTCGGCATCGCCCTCATCCTGTTGGCCGCTCTCACCTTCAACGCCGAGACGGCCTTCCCCGGCGCGGTCGCGTGGCTCCCCGTCGTCGGAGCGCTGCTCGTCATCGGGGCTCGCCTCCCGCGTGCCGCGTGGTCCCCCGCGGGGCTGTACCGCCTCCGACCCGTCCAATGGCTCGGAGACGTGTCGTACTCCCTCTACCTGTGGCACTGGCCTCTGCTGGTCATCGCGCCCATTGCGCTGCGGCACCCGATCGGCGACCTCTCCAAGGCGGCTCTCCTCGTGACGGCGCTGGCGCTGGCGTGGGCGAGCAGACGGTTCATCGAGGAGCCGATCCGTATTTCCCCCGCGATCCGGCGCCGCGGCCCGTGGTTCTCGACGATCTCGGCCGTGGCGGCCGCGGCTCTCCTCCTCGGAGGTTCCCTCGCCTGGACGGGCTCGCTGGAGGCCCGCAGTGCTCAGGCACGGGTCGAAGCGCTGAAGGACATCGCTGCGGACGGATCGTCGTGCGTCGGGGCGGGGGCGTTCGGGCCCGATCGGAGCGAATGCCCTCGCCCCTTCGCGGTCACCGCATTGACGGATCCCGTTGCCGCTGTCTCCGATATCGGTCGGGGGGTCCAGGTGTCTGACCGATGCAAGCAGACGGACCTCGGGACGGGCGTTGTCACCTGCCAACTGGGGGTGACGGACCATCCCGCCCACCACATCGCCCTGATCGGCGACTCACACGCCGGCATGCTTCTGGAGCCGTTGCAGATCTACGCCCAGGCACATGACTGGGAGGTCACGACCTACCTGAAGTCGTGGTGCATCGGCACCGGCGTCGCCCACGTAGCGGCACCGGACAACCTGAGCACTGCCGTCGTCGCTAGTTGCGCCACCTGGGGCGCCGCCGCGTTGCGGCAGATCGCGAGCGACCCGAGCATCGACACCGTCGTGTTCTCGAACTTCACCCGCCACTACGACCTCGACGTCCAGGGTCTCGGTCGTCCCGTGACAGCCGGTGACTTCGCCGCCGCCTGGGGAACCCTGACCGCCGCCGGAAAGAAGGTCGTCGTGATCCGCGACATGCCGGATGCCGGTTCCACCTTGATCCCCCAGTGCGTTGCGCAGCACATGTCGGTCTACGACCCGTGCGCCACGCCTCGGAGTGTCGCCGTCACATCCTCCGATCCCGAGTGGTCGGCCGCTCAGACGACTGCGGGGGTGACGGGAATCGACCTGACCGACGACTTCTGCGATGCGAGCACCTGCCACTCGGTCATCGGGGGACTCATCGTCTATTTCGACTATCACCATCTGACGGCCACGTTCGCTCGTACTCTGTCGCCCTATCTGGGTGCGGACATCCAAAAGGCCATCGGCTGACTCAGCCGAGTGCCGCGCGCGCCTTCAGCGGCTCCCACCAGGCGCGGTTGTCGCGGTACCACTGCACGACATCGGCGAGACCCTGGTCGAAGGGGACGAGGGGGGCGTAGCCGAGCTCCGCCTGGATCTTGGAGATGTCGACCGAGTACCTCAGGTCGTGCCCCTTGCGGTCCGCGACCTGATCGACGTACGACCAGTCGCGGCCGGTGGCATCCAGCAGCTTCTGGGTGAGCTCCTTGTTGCTGAGCTCCGTTCCGCCGCCGATGTTGTAGGTCTCGCCCGCGCGTCCCTTCGCGGCGACGAGCGCGATGCCGCGGGTGTGGTCGTCGACGTGCAGCCAATCCCGGATGTTCTCGCCTGTCCCGTAGAGCGGCACATGCTCGCCATCGATGAGGTTCGTGACGAACAGGGGGATGACCTTCTCGGGGAAGTGGTAGGGCCCGTAGTTGTTCGAGCAGCGTGTGATCGACAGGTTCATGCCGTGCGTGCGGAAGTAGGAGCGCGCGAGCAGGTCGCTGCCCGCCTTGCTGGCCGAGTAGGGCGAGTTGGGCTCCAATGGCCGGTCCTCGGTCCACGAGCCCTCGGCGATCGACCCGTACACCTCGTCGGTGCTGACGTGAACGAAGCGTTGGATGCCGGCACGCAGGCTGGCATCCAGCAGTCGCTGAGTGCCGAGAACATTGGTCTCGACGAAGATGCCGGAGTCCCGCACCGAACGGTCGACATGGCTCTCCGCCGCGAAATGCACCACCGTGTCGATGCCCGGCAGCACGTCGTCGAGCGCGCCCGCGTCGCGGATGTCGGCCTGCACGAAGGTGAAACGTGGGGAGTCGGAGACCGGTGCGAGGTTGGCGGGGTTGCCGGAGTAGGTGAGCGCGTCGTAGACCACGACGTCGGCTCCCTCGAGGCCCGGGTAGGCGTCTTCGAGGGTGCGGCGGACGAAGTTGGAGCCGATGAAGCCGGCTCCGCCAGTGACGAGGATCTTGGGGGGCACCGCAGAATCCTACCGAGTCGGCTGCACCGGTCGCGCCGGCGAGGGTCCGCCGTCGACCGTCCTAATAGTCTTGCGGGCGTGATGGCCCCCCGATTCACTGTGGTCGTGCCGACCTATAACGGCGAGAAGTACCTCGATGCATTGCTCGCTGCCGTCGAGCTCCAAGAGGTCGACGGAGAGCTGGAGATCCTCGTCGTCGACTCGGGGTCGACAGATGGCACTCTCGGGATAGTTGCGTCACATGCCCGAGTTCGCTTGCTCACGATCCCCAACAGCGAGTTCTCCCACGGGGGCACCCGTGCGTTCGCGGCGCGGGAGAGCACCGGGGATCTCATCGCCTTCCTCACCCAGGATGCCGTTCCTCAGTCCACGCACTGGCTCGCCGAACTCGCGGCGCCCTTCTCGCTCAGCCCGCGGGTCGGGTTGGTCACCGGACGCCAGCAGCCGAGGCCGACGGCATTCCCTCTGCAGAAGTACGAGATCATCGGCTCCTTCGCCGCGCTCGGTCCGCCATGGGGAACATCACTCGCCGGGTCGGTCGACGGCAGCCCCGTCGACACCGACCACGAGACGGCAGGCTTCCACTCGGACGTGAATGCGATGGTTCGTCGAGACCTGGTGCTCGGCGCGGTGCCGTTCCAGCCGGTCGGCTACTCCGAGGACATGCTCATGGCCGACGATCTGCTGCAGGCGGGGTTGCTCAAGGCCTACGCCGGACGCGCGACAGTCGAGCACTCGAACGACCTCACTCGAGCGCAATACGGCCGCCGCATCTTCGACGAGGTGGTCGGGCTCCGCCGCATCGGCGTCCCCCAGCCGCCGATCTCACGCGGAGCCGTGGCCGTGCGCGCTCTGCGAGGCGCCGTGGGCGATACGATCCGGATTGCCCGGGATGGCGAGTACAGTGCCGCGCAGAAGGTGCGCTGGTGGCTGCTCAATCCTGGCTATCACCTGAAGAAGTGGACCAGCTATCGTCGCGGGGCCGGCGTCTCCCTCGACGACACGGCAACCATCGCGGCGCAGTCGCTCGAACATGGCGCCCGAAATCCACGTGCTTGACGCCGGCCGACGGAGCACAAACCACGGATTGTTAGCATCTACATCGTATTGATCGAATACGGGACGAGACGACATGCCCCAGAATTTCCCCGATGAGACCCCTGACCCCGCACGCGACGCGCGGCAACTGGAACTCATCGACCGCATCATCGGCCTGCAGGCTGAGGTCGCACACCTTCGCGCTGAGTCCAGTTCTGAGCAGGTGCAGATGGTGCTCGACGAGATCCACGGATCGGCAACCTGGCGCATCGGACGCGCTGTGATGTCGCCCCTGTTCCTCTTCCGGCGCGCCATCGGGCGGGGTAACGGCAAGTGACCGATCAGCGCGTGCTGGTGATCGGAGTCGGGGATCGAGCGGCCACTGACCGTGCGCTGGCCGCCAGCTGCTCGGCGATCGGTTGGGATTTCGTGGTCTCCGCCGATCTGGGCGAGGCCGTTGCCGCGATGACGTCCAGCTCTGCCGATGTCGTCGCCTTCGTGACCGCGGGCGGCGAGATCCTTCCCCCGGCCGCCTCGGCGGCTGCCGCGTTCGGTGCGGACCCCGGCATGGTCGCTGTCTATGGCGACGGGGAGGTTCGGGCCGGCCTCGGAAACGAGACCATCCGGCGACCCGTGCCGTCGCCCGAGCGGCTGCGTTGTCAGTACTACTGGGGCGACTTGGTGCTTTACCGCAGATCTTCCGTCGTGTCGGCGCCGCCCGACACCGGACTGGCCGGGGCGGAGCTGTACGACCTCGCTCTCAGGACCTCTCGGACCGGGGGATCGATCCTTCACGTCGACGAAGCCATCTTCCGCACGCGAGCCGGCGACGAACCACTCGATGAGATCGCGCGCGCGTCCACGCGCAGAGCCCTCGAGGCTCACCTCGCCGCGACGGGTGGAGGTGAGGTGCGTGCCATCGGCGCGGACGGGGTTCACGACACCATCCGGCCCGTGAAGGGAGAGCCGCTCGTGTCTCTCATCATCCCGACCCGGGCGAGGTACTCGACCTCCGACGAGGGGCCGGTCAGCTATCTCCTGGATGCCGTAAGAAGCATCGAGGAGCATTCCAGCTATCGCAATTTCGAGCTGGTCCTTGTCGTCGACGCCGGAGCCGAGCCCGAGATCCTGACCGAAGTGAGGGGGTTGGTCGGCGATCGTCTCAGCGTCGTCGAATGGGCGCACCCCTTCAACTTCTCGGGCAAGATCAACGCTGGCGTCCTCGGGTCCATGGGCGACTTTGTCCTCCTCCTCAACGACGACGTGCAGGTGATCGACGCCGACTGGATCGAACGCCTTCTCGCCCTTGCCCAACTGCCCGGGTCAGGAGGCTCCGGCGCGTTGCTCTACTACGAGGACGGCACCGTGCAGCACGCGGGCCATGCGTACTTCGAGGACGACGCCTCGCACATCGGCTTGGACGCAGCCCCGGACGACCCCGGCCCGCTTCAGGGCTATCGGGTCGAGCGTGAGGTCTCGGGCGTCACCGCCGCGTGCATGATGGTTTCCCGAGAGGCGTTCTTCGAGGTCGGGGGCATGACGACGCTCCTGCCCGGAGCATTCAACGATGTCGACTTCTGCATGAAACTGACCTGGGTCGGACGCACGATCTACTGGACGCCCCACGCTCGCCTCTACCATTTCGAGTCCAAGAGCCGTGATGCGGCGGTTCATGGGTTCGAGGTCTTGATCACTTGGGGTCGCTGGGGTCACAGGATGCACGACCCCAGCTACTGGCCGTACCCCCACTCCCGGACGCCGCACCGGCTGCTCCGCGACAATTGGTAAGGTCATTCGGTGCAGATCCGTGAGCTCTCCATTCCGGACTCGTTCGAGGTGACCACCCAGCAATTCACCGACACCCGGGGCGCGTTTCTCGAGTGGTACCGGTTCGACGCGCTGCAGGAGGCCGTCGGGCATCCGCTCGACCTGCGTCAGGCCAACCTGTCCGTGTCGAAGCGGGGGGTCGTCCGCGGCATCCATTTCGCCGATGTCCCACCTGGTCAGGCGAAATATGTCACAGTCCCGCGAGGGCGGATCATCGACTACGTCGTCGATATCCGAGTCGGCTCGCCGACGTTCGGGACATGGGACTCGGTGGTGCTGGACGACCGCAATCGCGGCGCGCTCTACATTGGTGAGGGGCTGGGGCACGCGTTCATCGCCCTGGACGACGACACGGTGGTCAGTTATCTGGTCTCCGATGTCTACGCGCCAGGGCGGGAGCATGGGGTGACACCCCTGGACTCCGAGCTCGGCCTGGCGCTGCCGTCGGAGATCACGGACCCGATCCTCTCCGAGAAGGACCGCGACGCCCCGACCCTCGCCCAGGCAGCGGCGGAAGGCCTCCTGCCTCGCTGGGACGATGTTCAGGCGTTCTACACGACGCTGGCCGCCACCTGATGCGCGGCATCATTCTCGCCGGCGGATCGGGAACGCGCCTGTGGCCGATCACTAAGGGCATCTCAAAGCAATTGATGCCGATCTATGACAAGCCGATGGTGTACTACCCGCTGTCGACCTTGATGCTCGCCGGGATCCGGGAAATCCTGATCATCACCACGCCCGAGTACCACGACCAGTTCAAGGCGCTCCTCGGCGACGGGTCCAATCTGGGGATTCGACTCGAGTACGCCGCACAGCCGTCTCCGGATGGCCTGGCACAGGCGTTCATCATCGGCGAGGAGTTCATCGGCGACGAGTCCGTCGCCCTTGTGCTCGGCGACAACATCTTCCACGGCGGGGGGCTCGGCACCTCCCTGACGTCCCACCAGTCGATCGAAGGAGGCCTGGTCTTCGCCTATCAGGTGTCGAATCCGCAGTCCTATGGAGTGGTCGAGTTCGACAGGGACATGACAGCTCTGTCGATCGAGGAGAAGCCGACCTCACCCAAGAGCAACTACGCGGTGCCGGGATTGTACTTCTACGACAACAGCGTCGTCGCCGTCGCCCGTTCGATCACGCCGAGCGCGCGCGGCGAGTTGGAGATCTCCTCGGTCAACGAGCACTACCTCGATGCGGGCAAGTTGCAGGTGCAGGTGCTGGATCGTGGCGTCGCCTGGCTCGATACGGGCACCTTCGAGTCGATGATGCAGGCGTCGGAATATGTGAGGGTCATCGAGGACCGTCAAGGATTCAAGGTCGGGTGCATCGAAGAGATTGCATGGCGTGCCGGTTGGATCGACGACGCTCAACTTCACGCCCTGGCCCAACCCCTGGTGAAGAGCGGCTACGGCCAATATCTGATGCGACTCCTCGAGTCGCGGGGCTGATTCAGGCTGGTCCACCCGAGCGCTGCAACCATCCAGAACGGATTGCCAGGCCGAGCCGGATGCTCCATCGAAGAGGAAAAAGGTACCAGGCCGCGTACTTGCGCTGGAGGTACAGGCTGGCACTGCGGTGGTGCGCGCTGATCATTCGACGCGATTCGGACTTGGTGGAATGTGCGCCGGTATGGATTACGGAGGCTGCCGGTTCGAAGTAACTGGTCCAGCCCGATTTGCCGAGTCGGTAACCGAGGTCGACGTCCTCGAAGTACATGAAGAATCGCTCGTCGAATCCGTGGATCTCGTCGAATGCCGAACGCCGAACCATCAGGCAGGAACCGGACAGCCATCCGGTGCGCTCCAGCTCGGTGGCGCGCGAGGTGTCGGAGAAGTATCGGGCGGTCCAAGGATTCGACGGCCAGATCCGGCCGAATACCGCATGACCGAACCCCGACCGCAGCGAGGGGAGCCTCCTGGCCGAGGGGTAGATCGAGCCGTCGAGGTTATGCACCTGGGGTCCCACGGCACCGGCGTCAGAATGAGCCGCCAGGGTCGCCTCGAGGATGCCGATCGACTTCTGTCCCAGCACCACGTCTGGGTTGCTGACCAGGACCGACATGATCGAGGCCGGAAGTGCGGCGATCCCTCGATTGATCGCGCCGCCGTAGCCGAGGTTGTCATCCAGTTCGAGCAGGGTGGCGCCGTGGCGCCCGCACAGCTCCCGGCTGATCGCTACGTCGCTCGAACCGTTGTCGACCACGATGATGACTACGTCAGGGTGCCGGCTCGACCTGGCCGAGTCCAGGAAGGGACCCAGTACGGCCGAGGAGTTGTACGACACCGTCACGACACCCACGGCGGCGGACGAGGGGGAGGGCACGGTCATCGAGTCTAACCGAGCTCGTCATCGGGATGCCCGGCGGCATCTGGTCGATCCGCCAGAACCGCTTGATAGAGTAGTACGTCGGGTGCAAGGTCCGAGTTCCGGTCGGCCCGGTGAAGGACGCATGAGATTCTTGAGACTGATCGGCACCGCGATCCGCGTCTTCCGCGAGGAGGGCCCGAGCGGCGTCGTCTGGAGATTCCGCAAGCGGGTCAAGTCCGGGATCGTCGGGGAATCGATCGACATGGCCGTGATCCCCTCCGACGCACTCGCGGTCGACTGGACGCGCCCGCCTCCTCAGCTCGGCGATCCGATCCGCGTCGCCAGTGGGCCCATCACGATGGCGTGGATCATGTCCCCTCCGAGCGCGAACAGCGGAGGGCATCAGAATCTGTTCCGCTTCATCGACTACGCCGAGAAGGCCGGTCACCGGTGCAAGGTGTACTTCTACACCAGCGCGCCGGTCGTCGTCCGGTCGGAGGGAATGCGCGCGATGATGCGCGAATCCGGCAACTACCCGGCGGTCGATGCGTCGATGGAGATGTACGACCCCGCGAGGGGAGTCGCGTCGGATGTGGATGCGATCTTCGCCACAGGGTGGGAGACGGCCTACCCAGCATTCCTCGATCCGTCACGCGCTCGGCGGTTATACTTTGTGCAAGATTTCGAGCCGGGCTTCTATCCGCTCGGCTCCGAGTCAATCTTCGCGGAGAACACCTATCGGCTCGGATTCCGTGCGATTACGGCCGGCGGATGGCTCTCCGACAAGTTGCATCGCGAGTATGGCATGGCGACTGATCATTTCGACTTCGCGGTGGACCGGAGCATCTACCACGTGCTCAATGAGGGATCGCGCGATGAGGTCTTCTTCTACGCCCGGCCTGTCACTCCGCGCCGCGGATTCGAGATGGGAATCCTGGCACTCGAGGAGTTCGCCCGTCGCCGGCCCGAGATCACGATCAACCTCGCGGGCTACGACATCGGTCGCTGGGGCCTCTCCTTCCCGCACGTCAACCTCGCGAAGATGGACATCGGTGAGCTCAACGAGGTCTACAACCGCTGCGCCGCGGGCTTGGTGATCTCGGCCTCCAACATGTCGTTGTTGCCGTTGGAGTTGATGGCAAGCGGTGCCGCGCCGGTCGTCAATGATGCCCCCAACAACAGAATGGTCTCCGACAACCCGAACATCGAATACGTGCTGCCTGCTCCCGGCGCTATCGTCGACCGACTGGTCGAAGTGGTCGATCGTCCGGATCTGGGAGCAAGAGCGGTTGCCATGTCCGACTCATTGAAGGACCTGTCCTGGGACCACTCTGGCGACCAGTTCGTCGCGGCCGTCGAACGGGCTTTGCGTGGCTGACGTCGTGGTGCTCGGCGGCAATGGCTTCATCGGGGCACATGTCGTGGACCGGCTGGTGGTCGACGGCCATCGCGTCGCGGTCTTCGGTCGACCGAGGTCCGCTCCGCCGCGGTATCGAAGCGCGGACGTGACGGTCATCGAGGGCGATTTCGCCAACACTGCGGATCTCCGGGCCGCCGTCCGTGGCGCGGAGATCGTCATCCATCTTCTCTCGACCACGACGCCCGCGAGCGCGGAGGCGGACGCCTCCGTGGACGTGCGCACCAATGTCATTCAATCGATCGCACTCCTGGAGAGTTGCGTCGAGGCTGCCGTCGGTCACGTCTACTTCGCGTCGACAGGAGGCGCCATCTACGGATCGCAAGGCCGTTCCAGCTACGCCGAGACGGATCCGACCGAGCCGGTGTCGCCGTACGCGATCGGCAAGCTCGCGATCGAGGGCTATCTGCGCTACTTCCACGCGGTAGCCGGCCTGAGGTCGACTGCTCTCAGGATCTCCAACCCCTACGGCCCCGGCCAGCAGAGCCATCGTCGGCAGGGCTTCATCCCGATCGCACTGCGGGCTATCCTCGAAGGCCGGCCCATGACGCGCTATGGCGACGGATCGATGGTTCGGGACTATCTGTACGTCGAGGATCTCGCCGACATGTTCTCCGTGCTCGTCCGTCGAGTCCCGGAACGCTTCGTCTACAACCTGGGGAGCGGTCTCGGCGTGACGGTCGACGAAGTGATCGACGCCCTTCGCCGCGTCTGCGACATGCCCTTCACCGTGGAGGACCGACCGACACCCGTGACCTTCGTGGATCGAGTGGTACTGGACAGCACGCGTTTCCGATCCGAGTTCGGTGATCTCGAGTTGACCGCCCTCGACGAAGGCATCCGGCGAACCTTGCACGCGATGCGGGCCGAGCCGCGTGGCTGACCTCCGTGCGACGGTCGTCATCCTCACGTTCAACGGCGAGGTCTACCTGCGCCGCATTCTCGAGAGCCTGAGCGTGCAGGAGTTCGAGGGAGAGTTCGAGGTTCTGGTGATCGACTCCGGGTCGACCGACTCGACGTTGGAGATCGTCGCTGATTTTCCGGAGGTGCGGCTTCATCGAATCCCGAATCATGAGTTCGGGCACGGACGCACCCGCAACCTGGCCGCATCCCTCGCTCGCGGCGACTATGTCGCCTATCTCACCCACGACGCGGTCCCGCTCGGCGCGGAGTGGCTCACCGAATTGTTGGCGCCCTTCGGCCTTGACCCCACCGTCCGGGCGGTGATGGGCAAGCAGGTGCCCCGGCCGACGTGCTTCCCACTCATGCGCTACGAGATCGAGGGAGTCTTCGCGCAGTTCGGCCCCGACTACGGCACGCACGTGTTCTACGACGGGCCCTTCGCCGATGCGCCGGGCGTTCGATCGGCGATCACCTTTTATTCGGACGTGAACTCGGCGGCTCCCCGCGAGTTCCTGACCCATGACGTGCCGTACCGTGATGTTCCCTATGCCGAGGATCAGCTTTTCGGACAGGATGTGGTCGCGGCGGGGTATCACAAGGCGTACGCGCCGCGCGCTGCGGTCGAGCACTCGAATGACCTCACCTTGGGCGAGTTCGGTCCGCGGATCTTCGAGGAGACGGTCGCGCTACGCCGGATCGGCACCGCAGTGCCACCGCTCAGCGGGCTCGCGATGACCAAGAGGATCGTGCGCGGCTCGCTCAGCGACGCGCGCCGCATCGCCCGGGACGGCAGCTATCGGTGGCGGCGACGTTTCTACTGGCTGGTGGTGAACCCGATGTTCCACGTCCGCAAGTGGAGGAGCTTCCGGGCTGCGACGCTCATCGACCCCAGCGACGATCTGGCCGTCGAGCAAGGCTCGCGAGAGCCGCGACTTCGCGGGTCCTGACCCGTCGGAGCGTCAGGCTCTGCGGCGGCTGTCGAACTTGACCGATGGCTCCAGCCTCACGTACCCGTTGCCGGGCAAGGCGCTGATCACGCGGAAGTCCGTCACCGGATAGCGGCCGTGCACGAGTGTTCCGTCCAACTCGTGAAGGCTGCCCCGCGCGACGTAGTGACCCGCCCCCAGGTCGGCCGCTGGGAAAGCGAATTGCAGCGCGTGGTGCCCGGGATCCACTGGAATGGTCTCTCCCATCATCTTCGTTGTCAGCCCGTAGACCTGAGTGCCCTCGAGCGATTCGACCGACAGGGCGGCGATCATGGCGTCGCCCGGCCGGTCGATGGCGTACTCGAAGTCGATCGAGAAGGGCTCGCCCGACTTGAGATCGCCGGTGCTGCGTTCGGTCCCGTTATCGACGATCACGGCCGTGACCTTCGCGCGGGGCGGGGCGACGCCTGCCGCCAGGGCGGCGAGGCGTCCCTCGTCGTCGTAGAGCTCTTGCAGGACCCGCAGCCCCTCGCCGACGCCGCCGTCAAACTTCATTTCGCCGTGATTGAGCACGACCACCCGATGGCACAGGGCCTCGATCTGACCGGCGGAGTGACTGACGACGACGATCGTGCGCCCCTCTTCCTGGAACTCCGCGATCTTGGCCATGCACTTGTCTTGGAAGGGCCGGTCGCCGACGGCGAGGACCTCATCGACCAGCAACAGATCGGGATCGACATGGACGGCCACCGCGAAAGCAAGACGCACGTACATGCCTGAGCTGTAGAACTTGACCTGCGTGTCGATGAAGGCCTCGATGCCCGAGAAATCGACGATGGCGTCGAAATAGCGGTCGATTTCTTTCTGGGTGAGTCCGAGGATCGCGGCGTTGAGGTAGACATTCTCGCGGCCCGTCAGATCGGGGTGGAATCCGGCGCCTAACTCGAGAAGTGCGGCCATCCGTCCACGTCGACGCACTGAGCCTTCGCTGGGCTCGATGATTCCGCCGATTGCCTTCAGCAGTGTGCTCTTGCCGGAGCCGTTGTGGCCCACCAGACCAACGGTGCTTCCTGCCGCGATATTGAGATTGATGTCCCGCAGCGCCCAGAAGTCCTCCCGGTGGAGGCGTTCGCTGGCGGAGTTGACGAGACGCTCTTTGATCGACTTGTGGCGGTTCACGGTGAAACGCTTGGACACGCCCGAAACCTCGACGATGTTGGTAATTGGCACGGTCACAGCTCCTGCGCGAAGTTGCCCTGCAAGCGGGCGAAGACGCGTTGCGCAACGAAGAGCAGCACAACGCTGGCACCGAGCGCGATGACGAGACGTAGCTCCAAGTCGGGCGGCCAGACCTGCATGAGGCTTCCGCTCGAGGTAGTCCCGGCTGACCAAAGCGCCTTCTGGGTCGCGATGATCGCAAGAGAGACCGGGTTGGCCAGGTAGATCTGCTCGAGCCAATTCCCTTGCAGAACCCGGTGCACGTAGGTGAACGGGTACACGATCGGCGAGACCCAGAAGAAGATCAGCAAGTAGATCTCAACGAAGTGCTGGATGTCGCGCAGGTACACGTTCCAGGCCGAGATGATCAGGGCGACCGCTGTCGCGAAGACCAGGAGTACCACGACGGCTAGCGGCGCGAGGAGGAGTTCAGGCGACCAGCGGTAGGTGCTCAGGACGGCGATCCCGATCAGCAGCACCACCACTTGGATCCCGAAGTTGACCAGCGCGCTGCCGATGGCACTGAGCGGGAAGATCTCGCGGGGGAGGTAGACCTTCTTCACGAGCCCGGAGTTCTCAACGATCGACCGGACCGCACCCGAGAGGATTTCACTGTAGAGCAGCCAGATGGTCAGTCCGACGAAGACGAAGATCGCGAAATCAGGCACGCTGCGCGCGGCGCCCATCACCTTGCCGATCGCGAAGTAATAGATCAGCAACGAGATGAGGGGACGGAACAGGCTCCAGACGATGCCCAGCTTGCTGTCCTTGTAGCGCGCCTTGATCTCCCGCCGGACCAGGCGACCCAGAAGTTCGCGATGCGCCACCAGATCGCGGACAGAATTGACGGTGTCGCGGAAGAATCCCTGGGACTTGCTGACGTCGACGAAGGGTTCAGCCGCGATGGTGTCAAGACGTCGCTGTTTGACCACGGCCAACTCGGTGGCGGTTTCCACGCAGACCTCCACGAGGGGACTTCGAGGCTCCAGAGTGCGGCGAAGGGTTCGGGCGCTGCCTCCCCGATATTCTAAACGATAGGCGCGAGCGCGCGCCGCGCGAGAGGAGGGGTGATGGCCAGTTGGGCGACGCGCGGTGCCGCCATCTTGGCTGCCGGAGTGACCTTTTTCGCGCTCAGCGGATGCGTGATTTCCGGGGCTCAGGCGCCGTCATCCGAGTCGTCGACAGCGACTGCTCCGGCCCCTCTCGACACGGCGACCCCCGATCGCGTCGCACCAGTAGTGGTGGTGGCCGGGCTCGATGTGGACGGCGAAAACGTGACCGTTTCCGGGTATGTCGCCGGTATAGTCGAAAGCGGGGGAGTCTGCAATTTCGTGCTCACCGGGCCTCGATCTGATCGAACGGTCTCGGGCGCGGGATACGCGGACAGCAGTTCCACGTCCTGTGGAGCCCTTCAGGTGAAACGAACTGATCTGTCCGGGGGGAAGTGGAACGTGGTCCTGCAGTACACAGCTGTCGACGGCACCGTTTCCAGCTCCGCGCCGCGTGCGATGGAGTTGCCATGATCCGCCGGGTCGCCCTGACGTTGATCGCGCTGGTGGCTCTGGTCGGTGCGTCACTGAGCGTGATCGTCGCCGATGCGCCTCCCGCACAGGCCGCGACGGCCAGCCAGTTCGATCCCGGACTGATCATCAGCGACGCCAAGTTCTATAACGGGTCGGCCCTGAGCGCGTCCGACATCCAGTCATTCCTCAACTCGCATGGACCCGCGTGTCAATCGGGATACACCTGCCTCAAGAACTACCACCAGGTGACGTTCAGCCGCGCAGGCGAGACCGGCAACTGCGCGGACTACGTCAGCTCGGGCGACGAGACCGCTGCGACGATCATCGCCAAGGTCGGCCAGGCCTGCGGCATCAGCCAGGCGGCCCTGATCGTCCTCTTGCAGAAGGAGCAGGGCCTCATTACGAGCTCCGCTCCCTCATCGACTGCCTACCGTTCGGCGACCGGGTACGGATGCCCCGACACCGCAGCATGCGATTCGACGTACTACGGTTTCTTCAATCAGGTCTGGATGGCCGCGCTCCAGTTCAAACGTTACGCGGCGAATCCGACCCATTGGACCCACATCGCGGGCCGCGTCAACTCGATCCAGTTCAGCCCTAATGCCTCGTGCGGCGCCTCGGATGTCCTCATCCAGAACGCGGCGACCGCCGGCCTGTACGACTACACGCCGTATCAGCCGAATGCGGCCGCGCTTGCCAACCTGTACGGCACGGGCGATGGGTGCAGCAGCTACGGCAACCGGAACTTCTGGTCCTATTACACGGACTGGTTCGGGCCGACGAACACCGCCTCGCTGGTCCGAACGGCCACCAGCGCCCAGATCTACATCGTCACCGACACCACAAAGTTCCCGATCAACGACCTCAACACCTACTCGGCCTACGCGGCTCTCGGCGGTTTCGGCTACGTCTCACAGTCATATCTCGACACTCTGACGACGGGACCGGTCGCCGGTCGGATCATTCGCGGCCCGGATGGCGCGATCTATTTCATCGACGCGGCAATCAAGGTACTTTTCACCACCTGCCAGCAAGTCCTCGACTACGGCGGATCGTGTGACAACAGCGGATATGTCCAGCTGACGGCAACGCAGATCGCCGCATTCCACACCGGCCCCGCGATCACGCCGGTTCTGGGCACTGTCGAAGGCAGTCGGTACCTTCTGACGGCTGGTGTCAAGCACGAGATTCTCGACGATCAATCCCAGGCCGGCGCGGGCCTCCCTGCGGGATTCAACGTGTTGACCGAAGCAGCCCTAGCAAACATGCCCTACGGGGCTCCGATCATTCGCGACGGCGTGTTCGTCTCGGAGCGCGGCACCTCGAACTACGACTACGTCAGCGGGAGCCGGCGTCGGACCATCTCCTCGGCGGAAGCCGCCGGAGACGGTGCCCTCTCGCGGACGGCGGGCCTGATCCGGCCACAGAGCATGGCGCTTGTGCCATCCGACGGAGTCTTCAGCGGCGTCGTCGCCCTGACCGGTTCATCAGACGTTCAGGTGCTGACGACGAGCGGCCGCGTGCACCTCACCGATCCGACCGCGGCAGCAGCAGTGCAGCCGCTTGCCGTGGCCCAGCCCTTGCTGGACGCCTACCCCGACCTGGGAAGTGTCGGCACGGGGGCATTCGTGAAATCCAGCACGGATGCGACGGTGTACCAACTTTCGTCGACAGGATTGCGATCCGTGCCGAGCTGGGATGTACTGGTGGCGCTGGCCAAGCCGACCTCGCCGTCGATCTCGGTGCTGCCGCCAAGCCTCATCTCGGGACTGCCGAAGGGCGCGCCCGTTCTCGCGCCCGGTGCCTTGTACAGGGCACCCGACAACCCATCGATCTACCTGATTGACGGCGCGTCCAAGATCTACGTCGGATCTTTCGATATCACGGGCGCGTTGGGGATCAATGGATATTCGATGACCACCGCCTCGGCTCTGACTGCCTACTCTGCGACGTCACTGCCGGTCGGGTACGGCGTGGTGTGCGGTTCCCAGCAGTACGTCGCGGCCGGCTCGGGCCTGCACGCCGTCACGTCGGTGACTACTGGGCTGTTCCCGTTCGCGTGGCTGACGTTGGATCCGTCCACCTGCCGGCTCTTGACGGTCGGAAGTGATGCTCTTCCTTTCATCCGAACCCCTGACGGATCGATCTACCAGCTCGAGAGCGGCAAGAAGTTCCACCTGTCCTTCGCGACCTGGGTGAAAGCGGACCCGTCGGGAGGCTGGATGTCGGTGTCAGCCGGCTTCGCCGGTGCTATTCCGTCAGGACCCGATCGGTGATCGCGGGAGCCTGATCCACGGCGTGGGGGTCTGCTCGCGACGCCCGCGTGAAGAGTCGGCGGTCCAGGACCACCAGCATCCCGGCGAAGGCGAGCGAGCCGATGACCAGGACGGCCATGGGCGAGAGCCAGAACTGAGGCCACCACCACTCGGCTCCGGTGTCCAGGTCGATCCCGCCCTGGTCCACTCCTGTGATGTAGCGGCGCATGTAGAAGGCGAGTCCGATGGCATTTGCGGCCGAGAGAGCGACGATGGCGAGGATGCGCTGCGCGCGACTCGCCGTGATCCGGGGTGCGAGCCCGAAGAGAGCCAGCCCGGCGAGCATCACGATCAGGGGAAGGATGTAGCGGGGCTGCACGTAGGACCCGACGACGCTGCGTGAAAGAACCAGGATCGTGGTGGGGATCAGCCACATGGCCAGGACCACGAGACCCACGGCCAGCCATTTGCGCCGGGAACCGACTCGGAGGCCGAGGAAGAGGGCACCGCAGAAGACCAGGAACGCGCCGATGGCGGTCAGCGCGGGAACGGGCGCGTCGAGCCATCCGAGCTGCCAGTCTTCCAGCCCGAAGATGCCCGACCACAGGCCAGGGATGAGCAGTGTGTTCGCACCGAACAGCGCCACCGAGCTGAGACGGCTCGGATGGGCTCCTTCTCCGGAGAAGCCGGTAGACGCGACATCCGCCTGATGGCCGCTGAAGTAGAAGGCGATCGACATCGCGATGACCGCCAGCCCGAGAAGCGAGCTCAGCAGATAAGCGCGATCGCGCCGTGCGGTGAGGATCACGGCCACGACGACTGCGAGAGCGGAGTACACAGCGGAATCGGATCTAGCGCCCGCTCCGATCACCGCCGCGACGACCGCGAAGGCGCCCAGGGCGATCTTGCGGCGGCCGCTCGATTCGAAGTAGCCGACGAGAGCAAGCCAGAGCGTTGCGGCGGACAGGATCGCCCAGCTGCTCGGATTCGTCGACGGGACGATCGACATGCCCAGGGGCACCGCCGTCACGACGACGCCGATCACCAGGCCGGGCCGTCGCCGTGCAGGCAGCAGGAACCAGAGCAGCACGATCCAGCCCACGAAGAGGATGCTGTTGAAGATGCGGATGGCCAGGACCGAGACATCGACGTTGGGCCCGGCGAACACGCTCGTGACGAAGTAGAACACCGGCGGGTAGAGACCCGTCGCGTTCACCCGGTCCGACGTGGCAACCACGTCCGGATGCACTCCGAAGTTCTTGCCCTGGCAGGCGCCGCTTGCGTTGCCGTCGTGAGCGAAGCACACTGCCTGCACCAGCAGGTCCTTGGGGACTGTCCGTTCGTCGGCCTTGGCGCCGGGCTCACAGGTGGCCGAGAGAGAGGCGCCGCCGCACCAGATGCTGGCGAGATGGAAGTCATCGTCAGGCGAGGAACCGACCGGCGATCCATAACCCCACGCGACCAGAGCGATCACGGCGAGGATCGGCGCGAGGAGCAGGAGAGGGAATCGCCGCAGAGGGAACGACGAACGCCTCGGTGCCATGCAGCGATCCTACCTGGGTGCCCGATAGGGTCTTGGCCGTGCCCGTCTCCGTCTCCGTCGCGCTCTGCACCCGCAATGGCGAGCGCCACATCGAGGAGCAATTGCACAGCATCTTCGCTCAGTCGCCCCCGGTCGATCAGCTGGTGATCGCAGACGATGCGTCAACCGATGGGACGGTCGCGCTGGTCGAGCGACTCCTCGCGGAGGCCCCCGGCGTCGACGTGGTCCTGCTGCAGTCCGATCGCGTATTGGGGGTCACCGCCAACTTCGCCCGGGCGCTCGAACAATGTTCGGGCGAGCTGATCCTGCTGTGCGATCAGGACGACCGCTGGCATCCCAATCGGGTCGCCGTCGCGTTGGCTCGCTTCGAGGCGAACTCCGCTCTGTTGCTGCTCCACTCCGATGCGGATCTCGTGAATGCTGGGGGCGCCCCACTCGGGCGGACCTTGTTCGAGTCGCTGAAGGTCCGTGCCTCCGAGTTCCGCGAGATTGAGTCGGGCTGGGGTTTCCAGGCGTACCTGCGCCGCAATCTGGTCACGGGAGCAACGACGGCGCTGCGCTCCTCCCTGCTGCGTGTGGCCATGCCCCTTCCCGGGGACTGGTTGCACGACGAGTGGCTGGCCATCGTTGCGGCCGCCGTGGGCTTCGTAGCCATCGAGCGCTCCGCCCTCATCGACTACCGGCAGCACGGCAACAATGTAGTCGGGGTGAATCGGCCCACTCTGCGCTATCGCGTTGACCGGATGCTGCAGCCGCGTTCGGGCCGATACCAGCGCCTGGCGGCGCGCGCGAACGAGCTGGTGACGCGGCTGAGCGAGATATCCGCTTCGGAGGCGGTGCAGCGGCTTGCCGCGGAGAAGGCGGAGTTCGAGCGAGTGCGCGCCGGGTATCCGACTCGACGACTGGCGCGGATCCCGAAGGTACTCGGGCAATGGGTGTCCGGTCGCTACCGTCGTCTGTCGAGCCAGCGCTCCTTCGACGTCGTCCGAGACATCGTTCAACGGGGCGAGCTCCCATAGAATGGCTCAAATGACTCCGGGCCATCAGTCGGCCGCGTCGCCCGGCGCATCGCGGGTCGTCGCGGTGATGACTGCGTTTCATCCTGGCGAATCCCTGGTCGGCGTGGTGGACGCCGTGCTTGCCCAGGTGAGCGAGGTCGTGGTCGTCGACAACACTCCTGTCGACGGTCGGGGCGCGTCGGATGTACTCGGGGTTCGCCCGGGTGTGCGCATCCTGGGCAACGGCAGCAACGTCGGCCTGGCGACCGCCCTGAACGAGGGGATCGAGGCGGCCGGTGATTCGGAGTTCGTCTTCCTCGTCGATCAGGACTCCGAGATTCCCGAGGGGATGGTCGGCTCCCTGCTCGGCCTCCTCGACGCCGATTCGCGTCGAGCGATCGCATGCCCGGCCCCCTGGGACGCCGTCGAGGGACGCTATCTGGATCCGAGGACGCCCCGGCGACCGGAGATCGCGGAGATGGCTGTCGTGATCACATCGGCGATGCTGTTGCGACGCGCGGCCTACCGACAGACCGCGGGGTTGCGCGATGACTTCTTCGTCGACGGGGTCGATCAGGACCTGTGCCTGCAGCTGCGTGCGGCGGGCTGGGTGATCGTCCAGGACCGTCGGCTCCTCTTCCCCCATTCGCTCGGAGAGACACGCTGGCATCGCTTCGGGCCGCTCCGGATCCGGGCGACGCACCATCCAACCTGGCGCCTGTACTGGGCGGCGCGCAACTCCACGATTCTCAGTCGCGACCATTGGCGGTCGGAGCCGCGCTGGAGTCTTGTCAACGCCCTCATTCTCGGCTATTGGATGCTGACGGTGCTCCTGTTCGAACCGCCTCGGCGTCGGCGGGCGGGCACCATGCTGCACGGGATCGCGGACGGCGTCCGCGGCAGACGTGACGACCGGTTCCTGCCGGGGTCGCCATGACCGAGGTCGAAAGCGCTCCGCTCGGACGCGGATATCTCCGCTCCGCAGGCCTCGTGGCCGTGGCCCGCATCGCCCCGCTTGCCGTTCAGCTGCTGGTGACCCCGACCGTCATCGCGGTTGCCGGCGTTCCGTCGTATGCCGTGTGGGCGCTCCTCACGACGACCATCAACTTGCTTTTGACCGCCGATCTCGGAGTGGTCGCGATCATGTTGCGCTACCACGGCGTCGCGCGCGGTCGCGGCGATGCCGCCCTGGGAGCGCGGGTCACGACCACCGTCCTTCTGGTGCTCGGTGTGCTCCTGGTCATGGTGACACTTCTCGGCCCCTTCATCGCCGACCTGGCGCTGGCGGTGATCCGTATCGATCCATCGCTGACCGCGGAGGCGCGCGTCGTATTCACGCAGGCGGGCACGCTAGCCGTGCTGCAGTTGATCGGTTTGGCTCTCGGTTCCTACCTGGCCGCATTCGAACGGTTCGGGCAGATGGCCGCAATGTCTCTGATCGCGCGAGCGGGAGGCGCCGCGGCGATTCTGATCGCCCTGTTTGGCGGGTGGGGGCTGGTCGGCCTGGTGGGGGCCGCGTATGTGGACGCGCTGCTGGCCGTGATCCTGGGGGTGATCTTCTGCTGGTCGCATCTGACGCGCGAGCTCCGCGGATGGGTGCATCGCGCGGAGGCGCGAGAGCTGTGGGGATATGCCTGGCGGAACCAGGCCAGCGCTCTCGGCTTCATCGTCCAGCGCGAGAGCGACCTCATCCTGGCCGCCATTCTGCTCCCCGCAGCCCTGCAGAGTGAGATCGCATCCTCAGCTCAGCTGGCGACCGCCGCAGCGCTCGCGCCAACGGTGCTCTTGATCCCCCTGTTCAGCCGGTTGAGCCGGCTTGCGGGGGCGGACCCCGCCGGGGCCGTCCGCAGTTCCCGCGACGCTGAGACCAATTGGATCTCTTTCATCGCACCGTTCTCGGCCGTCGTTCTCGTCTCCCTGCCTCTGTTCGCGTCCTCGTGGCTGGGTCCCGCCATCCACCAGAGCTACGAGGTCAGCGCTCTTCTCGTCGCGGGTTTCCTGCTCGTGCTGTTGAACTCCGTGCGGAGTACCCTCGTGCGTTCGATCGGGCGCCCGGGGCTCGAAACCTGGTCCTTCGTCGCGATCCTGGCGGTGAAACTGGCGATCGGCATTCCCGCAGCGCTCATCCTGGGTGCGCTCGGGCTCGCGGCATCGACGATCGTGGCATCCCTGGCGGGTGTGGTCACTTTGTGGCTGCTCTCCGCACGTCGGATACCCGGACTCTCGGCGGGCGCGTTGCGCAGGCGCCCCGCCTTGGCGGCGGCTGTCACGCTGGTGGTCGGGTCTGCGGTGAGCCTGGTCGTCCACTTCTTGGCGATCGACAGATGGCTGACGCTCGGAATCTCGGTGGGGCTCGCACTGGTGCTGGCGGCGATGTCGATCGCTGTCGTGCTTCCTGATGGACGCGACCGGAGGCGCGAGCAAGGTCTCGGCTAGCCGACCCGCTTACGTCAGCCGATGACCCGAACGACGAAACTCGGCCCCGTGCACGAGGCCAGCTCATGGGCGAGGCTTCTCCGACTCGTGAACACCGTCACCAATCCGGTTGCACGCGTCAACTCGGTGCAGACGTCCTCGGTATTCTCCGGGTCGAGATAGTAGGCGCCGGTCCGGACCGGATCTTGGGCAGATTTCGCCGGAAGTTGAAGCAACCAGCTATTCATGAACCGGTCGTATTCCGAGCTGACCAATTGAACTGCGATTGTTGTCCGGGTGTGGGACGGAAGATGGAGAAGGACGTTCGCCGCAGGGTCGAGGTGTGCCACGCCTGACGTCCCCATCGCGATGTTGACCAACGGGAACACGTTCGCCTTGACCGGGAGGTATCGCGGGCCCATCTGCCAGGCGACGCCGGCGAGGAGCCCACAGGCGGCCAACAGGGCGGGCACGACCAACCAGCGAGCGATTCGCGCGGCGAGACCGAAGACCACGCCGATTGCGATCGTGAGCAGGACCGACGAGAGCAGCCAAGTGAACTTGATGGGGTAGTAACCCCATGGGCTCTCGTTCCGGCGTTGAAGGATCAGGTAGGTCAACGCCACAGATGACCCGACAACTACTGACCCCACGCCGAGAAGGGTCCTGACCGATCGGACGGCGATAGCGCATCCGACTATCGCCAGGAGGGAGACGATGATGATCGCGAGAACCTGGAGGGGTGTCGCGGGGAAGATGTTTCCGTCGGCTGTGAACGCCGAGCTTTGAGAGAGCAGATCAGGCAAGGTGAAAAGCAAAAGGTAGGCGAGGACCGCAAGGGCGCTGGCGCACGCGACGATGAAAGATCGCTTTGTTCGTCGAGACCTCAGAAGCTTGACGAACTCGAGCGCAAAGAGCGCGGCGGGGATCACCGCAAGAGGGCCCCAGTTCGCCAACAGGCCCACGGCGGCAACTGCCAGCGCACCCATCCCGAGTTCGGATGATCGCGGCAGCTCCAGCCAACAGAGCCAGCACGCGAACAGAAGGACGAGCGAGATCGTGGCGTTGTAGAACCCGAACTCGAGGGCGTAGCCGAAAGCCGACCAGGCCAGTGGAACGGCAGCGGCAGCGAGAGCGCCCAGTGCGCTCAGTATTCTCGAGCGCGATCCAGGAATCACCCGTAGCGCGATGAAGCCCGCCAGGGCGGATGATGTGGCGGCCAGCACGATCCAGAGCTCACCAGCGCGACTCACGTCGTGAAGGAGCAGGAGCGGCTCGTGTCGCCCGCTCGCCATCGCGAGGGCGATCGTCAGCGGCGTCATCGGCGAGGGGTTGGAGTGGAGACTCGTCACCACGCCGCGGTCCTCGATCAACCATCGCGCCGTCACCACGTTCCAGACGGCGTCGTCGTGCATCGCCCAGGAGTACCCGAGCGCTCCACGAAAACCTTGCACCGCGATCAAGATGAGGGCCGCTACAGGAACGAGGAGGGCGGGGAGGACGAGCCCGGTCGGGCGAAGCTCGGGCAGGCGGACTTCAGGCCGAAGCACCACGAACGCCACTGCCGCCAGTCCGATGATCGCCAAGCAGATCCCGGTGGAATCGGCGAGCGACAAGCCGATGAACGGCGAGACCCGCGAACACAGAACGGCCCCGGTCAGGAAGAGGATCGGCGTCGCGCCGAGGGCGAAGAACCAACTAGCCCTCTGGGCGACAAGTACCACCGAGGCTCCGGCGGCACCGGCGAGGAGGATCCACGGAGTGGCGCCGCTCCAGTAGAGCAACCCTCCGGCGATCAGCACGGCGGCTATGACCGCAGCCCAGATCGCGCGACGCCGATCGACCGGAATCCGGGGAGCGTCGCCTCGATGCCGGTCGTCGAAGGTCACCGCTCCGATGACGGGCTCTCCTTCTCCGCTTGACGTGCCTGGAGATCGAGAAGTGCGACCGATTCGGCCAGCGCGCGAGTCTTTGCCTCGAGCCGGGTCAGTTCGGAGCTGTGTTGGATGCAGACCACGACCAGGATCGCGATGCTGACGAAGAACACCAGGTTCGTCGGGAGACCGATCCCCAGCAGGCCCGCTGCCCAGGTCAGGATGCCGGGGAAGATGCCTGCGATGAGAGCCAGCACACCGGCAAGCAACCACCAGGCGGCATGGCGTTCACGGAGTTGTCGGCGTCGGAGTAACTCGATGACGACGGCGAGGGTGATCACGGCCCCCGCGATGCCAAGGATGTAGCTGGCAGTACTCACGCGATCACCTCGGTCTTCTCGGAGGGGCGCGCGAACGCGAAGAACAGAGCGAATACGGCGCGCAAGAGATACAGGCCCGACTTGGCCGGATTGTGCGAGGGCCGCCCGGCCGTGCGATCGCGCATCTGAACCGGGACCTGCACGACGTGGCAGCCGTTGCGCAGCGCGATGACCAGAGCTTCGATGGTGTCGCCCAGGTATTCGGCCGGATAGTGCTGCGCGAAGAGCCGAATGGCTTTCGGCCCGGACGCCTTGAATCCCGAGGTGGTGTCGGTGAGGCGCGTACGCGCAGCTCGGCTCAGGGTCGACGACAGCAGCCGCATCGCCCAGCGGCGAGGTCCGCGGACCGAGTAGGTCCCGATGCCGGCGAATCGTGCGCCGATCACGATGTCCGCGTCATCCAGCCCCGCGAGGAGCAGCGGCACCTCCCGCGGATCATGCTGGCCATCGGCATCGACTTGCACCACGGCGTTGTAACCGTTCGCGAGCGCGTACTTGAATCCCAGCCGCATGGCACCGCCGACGCCGAGGTTGAAGGGGAGCCGGGCGACTTGCGCTCCAGCTTTCGTTGCGACCGCGAAGGTGTCGTCGGAGGAGCCGTCGTCGACGACCAGGCAGGTGACGTCGGGCATGGCCGCGAAGACGTCAGAGATCGCGGACTCGATGGAAGCGGATTCGTTCAAGGCGGGCATGACGATGAGAGTTCGTCTCGCCTTGACCATGGGCCGATGGTATCAGCGGGACGAGTCGCGCCTCTGATCGGACGCGGAGCCCATGGAGTGCCGACCGAGCTCACGCACCCCGGCCATGTCACCGTTCCGGAGCGCGCTCGGGATCCGGCTTGCGGCGCTCAGGCGCGAGGAGACGTGCCGGTGCGCCGCCCGTGCCGCGCGGTGCCATCCGAGGGCCTTGCAGGCCTCCGCGGCCTGGAGAAGGAACGTTCGCTCCTCTTGGAATCGGGTGCCATCGACGGCGGCGACCGAGGAGACGCTCGCGCCGTGACGACGGTAGAGGAAAACCACCTCATCGTCGACGACGAGCGTTCCCCCGTGGGTCGCGATGTCGATCTGCAAGGCGAGGTCGAGCACGACGCCGTATTCGGGCCGAAAACCGTAGCGATGAAGATCCTCGGCACGCCAGCAGATCGACGGGAAGTAGGTCCAGTTCCCTCGCAGCAGGCTCAGGGCGAGCGATTCGCCGCTCAAGGTGCGCGTTCCGTGCTGCGGAGGACGGTACCAGCCCTTGACGCGATCGGCGAGGGGTAGGACCTCAGCGCCCGATCCGTCGATGACACGAACGCCGGGCTGGATGTAGCTGGCCTCCGGGTAGCAGTCGATCAGGCTCTCCAGCCGCTCGACGTACGAGGGCAGCAATACGTCGTCGCACCCCATGATCACGACGTGAGAGGAGCGCGCCAAGTCGATCGACCGTTGGAAGTTCGCCGCGACTCCCAGGTTGCGGTCGTTGACCACGATGTCGACCCGCTCATCCTCGATCGCCGCCAGGTAACGGGTGTGCTCGTCCCCCGGGTATCGGTCGTCGATCACGACCAGGCGCCAGCGGGGGGACGTCTGCGCCAAGACGCTGTCGATCGCGATCTTGAGGAGCCCGACGTCGCCCCAGAAGGGCATCATGATGTCGATCGTCATCGGGGGTCCTGAGGGTCGACCGAGCGTGTCCCGGGGGCAGGCAGGTCGGCGCGCCGCGCGGACCGCAGCGCATTCCGCCAGCTGAGCTCCTGCGACGCCTTCGTGCAGCAGATCACGAAGGTCATCCAGCCGAAGTCCGAGAGGATCGAGCTCTCGGCGAGCGACACGATGATCAGCGCCACCAGCGCGGCGGCCGGCCACGCGAAGACGACGCTGCGGCGGGCGCCCGCGAGAAGCCAGGAGCGGGTGAAGGCGAGTCCCACCATCCCGACGAAGATCGCCACGCCGGCGAAGCCGAGCTGCAGCCAGATGTCGAGGAAGGCGTTGAGTGCGGAGTCCGCGGGGCGGGCGGGCGAGGTGGACAGCGCAGAGAAGGGGAACAGGCTCACTCGCCATGGCCCCACCCAGCCCCAGCCCTGCAGCGGGTTCACCGAGGCGATGGTGATGACCTGCCGCCAGAGATCGACACGGAAGTCGAGGGTACCCGAGGCGTTGAAGAGCTTGATCACCGGCCCGCGCGCTACGAACAGCGCCACGGCCGCGATCACGGCCAGCGCCAGCACGATGAATTGCCACAGCTGTCGACGCTCGGGCCGCACTCGCCGCACCAGATAGATCACGAGGGCGGCGACGCCGACCACGACGGTGCCGAAGTAGATCACCGGCGACTGGGTCAGCACGAGGCAGAGGCCTGCGAGCACCAGGGAGGGCACCGATACCATGCGCGGCACGGACCGGGTGCGGTGTTCAGTTGCGAAGGTGATCGCGCCCAGGATCGCCACGAGTCCGAGCTGATCACGCGACGGCTCGATCCCCGAGATGGGGCCGAGAACGCCCAGGTTGCCGTGCACCCCGAGAAAGGGCAGCGGCATGTCGATCAGGATGCCCGAGAAGATCTCGATCCCGAGTGACAGTGCCAGCACGACTCGCAACACATCACCGAAGGCCCTGACGATCTGGATCGTGTCGCGCGAGATCGCGACGAAGAGGCCGATGAGTGTGAATGCGAGCAGATAGGCGAGGCCGCCGAGGGTCGCCCACTGGTAAGTGCTCCAGATCAGGGAGGCGATCGCCCAGACGACGAACACGAGCAGCGAGACAGGCAGCAGCGCCCGCCAGCGCACCTCCTCCTGGCGTGCCAGGAACGACAGCAGCATGAGGGCGATGGCCACGACGACGGCCGCCAGGAACCCCGCCCAGCCGAGCGTGCGCTGGAGGAAGAACGCGGCGGCTCCGAGTGCGATCCCTACGGTCGCCAGGGCGTGCGCCAGCCGCGCCGAACCGAAGATCGAGACGAGCAGGCCGCGGCGCGAGGCTGACGAGGGCTCAGACATCCGGGGCGGGTTCCCGTTTCGAGCTGTGGATCGACGCGACGATCAGCAGGCAGAATCCGATCTCGATCAGCAGGCGGCTCTCGGCGACGCTGTGCACGATGAGCGCGACCACGATCAGCAAGGGGAACACGGCGGCAGCGGAGACACCGCCGCGTCCCGCGTCGATGGCGATGATCCAGGAGCGGATCAGGGTGGTCGCCACCAGCAGGCCGAACACGATGAGGCCGATGACGCCCAGCTGCAGGTAGACGTCGATCCACGCGTCGTGCGCCTGGTAGTACGTGACTCCCTTGATGACGACGAGGTGGTTGAAGGGCTCGACCCATGGCGCCCAGTAGCTCACCCAGCCCCAGCCGAGAACCGGGCGCTGGTTGGCGAGCTGGATGACCGTGTTCCAGATCTCGGCCCGCCCCGTGAGGTCGCCGCGCTTGCCGAGGAACTCGAGGATCGGGCCGCGCGCGAAGATGCCGACGGCGGCGATCGCCAGTGCCACGAGCACTCCGCCGCCGTAGACGAATCCGCGCCGGGGGCCGGTGGTGCGTCGCAGCAGGAGCAGGAACGCGCCGACCAGGATCACCGCGCCCAATGCGATGAGAACCGTCGACGAGCGGGTGAGCGCCAGGGTGCCGAGTGCGATCACGGTCCAGACCGCGAGCCAGGCGCGGGAGGCGGTCTTGGAGACCCACTGCACCGCGAAGACGATGAGGGCGAACAGCGCGACCAGCGCCAGCAGGTTGGAGTTGCCCTGGATGCCCTGGATCTGCCCGCCGTGGAACAGCAGGTCGCGCGACCAGTAGTAGGCGAGCGGGATCTTCTTCAAGTCGGAGTAGTCCACCCAGAACGGCAGAACCGGATGCCGGATGAACGCGGCGACCACGAACTCGAACACCAGCGACAAGCCCATGATCCAGCGCAGCGCGGTTCCGAAGGCGCGCAGGAAGGTCTCCAGGTCGAAGGCCGAGGTCAGGTAGACCGCGAACGCCGTCGTGATGAAGGTGAGCGCGATGCCCGCGAGCGTCGCGAGCCGGTAGTCCGACCAGATCGTCGACAGCGCGATCAGAACCAGGAAGCCGATCACGGTGAACGGTAGCTTGCGCAGATCGACCCGCATCCGCACCAGCTCGATGATCACCAGGGTCAGCAGCACCGCGACGATGGCACCCCAGCCCCACCAGGTGAGCAGGTACCGCCAGAGGTCCCCGGCCGTCAGGGTGAACAGGCCGGCGATCGCGAGCAGGCGGCGGTAGGTGTCGGTCCGGCTCATGGAGTCAGGCTACCGGGGGACCAGTGAAGCGCGGCGGCGGGTACGTCGCGCGGAGCAGTGCGCCGCAGGAGCGGCGGCGCACAAAGGAACTAGACGAAGGCGGCCTTGCCCGTGATCGCGCGGCCGACGATGAGGGTGTTCATCTCGCGAGTGCCCTCGTAGGAGTAGAGCGCCTCGGCGTCGGCGAAGTGCCGGATGACGTCGTTCTCGAGCACGATGCCGTTGCCGCCCATGCTCTCGCGGGCCCAGGCGACGGTCTCGCGCATCCGGCTGGTGGCGAACTCCTTCGCGAGCGCCGAGTGCTCATCCTTCTGGATGCCCTGATCCAGCATCTGCGACACCCGTGTGCACAGCGCGATCGAGGCGGTGATGTTGGCGAGCTGCTTCGCGAGCAACTCCTGGATCAGCTGGAAGCTGTCGATCGTCTCACCGAACTGCTCGCGTTCGCCGGCGTAGCGCAGCGATGCCTCGTAGGCGCCCACCGAGTTGCCGACGGATGCCCACGCCACCTCGGCGCGGGTCAGGCGCAGCACCGCGGCGGTCTGCTTGAACGACTCGGCCTTCTGCAACCGGTTCGCCTCCGGCACGCGGACGTTCTCGAGCACGATGTCGGCGTTCTGCACGATGCGCAACGCCTGCTTGTTCTCGATCTTGGTGGCGGTGTAGCCGGGGGTCGCGGTGGGGACGATGAATCCCTTCACCTGGCCGTCCTCGGTGGACTTCGCCCAGACGATCGCGTGGCTGGCGATCGTGCCGTTACCGATCCAGCGCTTGGCGCCGTTCAGCACCCACTCGTTCCCTTCCCGCGTCGCGGAGGTGCGAAGACCTCGGGCGCTGTCCGAGCCGCTCAGCGGCTCCGTCAGCGCAAAACATCCCAGGGCCTCGCCGCGTGCGAACCTCGGCAGCCATTCGGCGCGCTGCTCGTCGGAGCCGGCGACGCTGATCGCCCCCATCACGAGCCCGTGCTGCATGCCCACGAGGGTGGCGATGCTGGAGTCGATACGGGCCAGTTCGAGCGCGACCCAGCCGCGGAACACCGCGCTGCTCTCGAAGGTGCGCGTCTCGGGGTACGGCAGGCCGAAGATGCCGAGCTCGGCCAGACCCTTGACCACGAACATCGGGAACTCAGCGCGCGCCCAGTGGTCGTTGACGATCGGCTTGACCTCGGTCTCGAGGTAGTGGCGCAGCTTCATCAGGAGGGTCTTCTCCTGCTCGGAGAGCTCGGCCTCCAGGCCGTAGAAGTCGCTGGCCAGGGGCACGAAGCCGGAGTCGGGTGCGGCGGCGATGGTTCCGGTGATGACGGCGTCGGTGCTGAGGGGCATGGATGCAGGGTACGGCGGCGGCCCCGCGGGCTCCCAGCCGGTTGGTACTTTGGTGCAAGCGGCAACGGGGAGAGGCGCGGATGTTCGTGGAGATCGACAATGTGCCGCGCGACTACGCCTGGGGTTCCACGACCGCGATCGCGGAGCTGCTCGGCACCGCGCCGAGCGGCGGGCCGGAGGCCGAGCTGTGGCTCGGGGCGCACCCAGGATCCGCATCGCACCTCGTCGGCCGGGCGGGCACCCTCGCCGACGTGGTGCATGGACGGCTGCCGTTCCTCCTGAAGGTGCTGGCCGCGGCATCCCCCCTCTCGCTGCAGGCGCACCCGACCTCGGCCCAGGCGGAGGCCGGGTTCGCGGCCGAGAACGCGGCAGGCGTCCCGCTCGATTCGCCCGATCGCAACTACAAGGACGCGTTCCACAAGCCCGAGCTCATCTACGCGCTGAGCGATCCGTTCCGCGCGCTGTGCGGGTTCCGCGCGGTCGCCGCGACGCGCACCCTCCTGCTGCCGGTCTCGGGCGACGCGCGGATCACGCCGCTGCTCGACCGCCTGGTCGACGACTCCTCGCTGAAGCCGGTGTTCGAGTGGTTGATCACGCGTGGCCCGGGCGTCGACGAGGTCATCGCGGCGGTCGTTGAGGCGAGCGCCGTCGCCGACGACGTGTCGTGGGACACGGTGCGGCGGCTCGCGGATGCGTTCCCCGGCGACCCCGGAATCGCGATCTCGCTGCTCATGCACACGGCGGTGCTCGAGCCGGGTCAGGTGCTGTACCTGCCGGCAGGCAACATCCACGCCTACCTCGACGGCCTCGGGATCGAGCTCATGGCCGCGAGCGACAACGTGCTGCGCGGCGGCCTGACGCCGAAGCACGTTGACGTGCCCGAGCTGCTGAGCGTGCTCGACTTCCGTCCGCTTCCGCTGCCGTACCTTGAGCCGGAGCGGCCGCAGCCCGGCGTCGCGGTGTTCCGGCCCGACGTGCCCGACTTCGTGCTGACTGTGGTGTCACCGGATGCCGCGGCCGCCGGCCTCACGCTGCCGCTCAACGGCCCCGCCATCGCGTTGTGCACGAGTGGCGCCGTCACAGTCGGCGGCCACCGGTTGGAGCGCGGCCACGCCGCCTACGTGGCGGATGAGGCCTCGCTGGCCGTCGCCGGCCACGGGATGCTGTTCGTCGCGTCGGGTGCGACGCCGACGTAGCCTCTATGCCTGCTCAGGCCGTGGGCACCTTCGACACCGAGACGAACTCGTTGTAGTTGAAGAACCTCCCCGCGAAGCGGGGGAAGGGAAAAGAGTAGTGCTTCTCCGGCAGGAGCCCCAGGTCCGCGACGAGCCCCGACAGCGCGTCGAAGTCCGAGAAGGAGATGTGGTCGAAGCCGCCGTAGTGGCCGCGCTCCTGCGGGGTGATCAAGACGACACGACCGCCTGGTTTGATCATCGGGAGATACGACCCCAGTACCATGCGCGCATCCGCCTTCTCCAGATGCTCGACGACGTGCGCGGCCAGCATGGAGTCGAAGCCGCGGGGGACCGCGACGCTCGCGTCCGCGAAGAAGTCGTCGCTCTGGTACGCGGTCAGTCCCGCTTCGCGGGCGACCTGCACAGAGTAGGGGTTGTGATCCACCCCGACCGACTCCTTGCTGAGGTAGTGCAGGTTGCGGCCGGTGCCGCAGCCGACGTCCAGAGTCCTTCCGAGCTTGAGGTGTCTAATGTGCGCCTTGAACGGCGCCTGCACGTTGAGGATCTTCTTCCAGCGCTTTTGACCGACATCAACGAGCCGCTCCGCGTAGTCTTTGCCAGCCGTCGGCGGCACGGCTGCATCGGCGTCGTTCTGGTCCATATCTCCATCATGGAGGCATCGGCCCTCCCTGGGTAACCGTGAGAGAGGGATCAGGGTCTGAGCTAGCCCGCCGCCCGCTCCCCGAACGCGCGCCGGTAGTTCGTCGGCGTCGTCTGCAGCACCTTGAGGAAGTGGTGCCGCATCACGGCGGCGGCGCCGAACCCGGTCAGCTGGGCGATCTGCTCGAGCCCCTCATCCGTCTGCTCGAGCAGCTGTTGCGCGCGGAGGATCCGCTGGCGGTTGAGCCAGGCGGCCGGGGTGGTTCCCGACTCCGCCCGGAACTTGCGGGCGAAGGTGCGCGGCGACATCAGAGCGCGGCGGGCGAGTTGGTCGACGGTGAGGTCCTCGTCGAGGTGTTCCAGCATCCACTCGCTGACCGCGGCCAGGGAGTCGGTGCGGCACTCGGGGATCGGCGACTCGATGTACTGCGACTGACCGCCGTCGCGCTGCGGCGGAACCACCATGCGGCGAGCGATCACATTCGTGGCCGCGGCCCCGAGCTCGGTGCGCACGATGTGCAGCGCGGCGTCGATCCCGGCCGCCGTTCCCGCGCTGGTGACCACCTTGCCGTCCTGCACGAAGAGCACGTCGGCGTCGACCTCGATGTCCGGATGCCGCCGCCGCAGCCGATCCACGTGCATCCAGTGCGTGGTGGCCTTGCGTCCGTCGAGCACCCCGGCCTCAGCCAGCACGAACGCCCCGCTGCACACGCTCAGGACCCAGGCGCCGCGTGCCGCAGCATCCCGGATCGCCTGCAGCACGCGCTCGTCGGTCTGCTCATCGCCCATGCCGCGGATGTGATGGGCGGGCACCGCGATCAGGTCCGCATCGGCCGCGGCGCTCAGATCCTGGTCGATGACCATGTCGTAGCCGAGGCTGGTGCGGACCGGGCCGGGCTCGGCGGTGGCGATCGAGAAGTCGAAGGTCGGACCGCCGCTGTCGCTGCGGTCGATGCCGAAGACCTCGCAGATCACGCCGAACTCGAACGGCGCGACCCCGGGGAGGGCGATCAGGACGACCTTCTTGAGCATGCGTGACCCCTCCTGGCAGGAAATCGATGGACGGTGTCGATCATGCCAGTCTTGGCTGTCGGTGGCCAGTCGTAGATTTTCTGCCATGGACATGATGATGGGAATAGCGGTGGTGGCGGGCCTGATCGCAGCGGTCGTGGGGGCGATCCATCTGGTCGCCCGCGACGGCTACCGTGCCGCCCCGAACCGGCGTCGGTAGGCGAGCGAAACGCCGATGCCCGGTCTTCCGAGGGAATCGGCGAAAAAGAAATAACATTCGCGACTTGACGCGGAGCTAACTACAACGGTGTAATTACCCCCAAGCACGGCGTTTCATCGGGGGATGAAACCACGAAGGTGCAAGAGGGAGAGTGGACCATGACGCGGAACGATTACCGTCCGTCCGTTCCCGGCGACTGGTTCGTCGACCCGGTGCGCCTCGGTATTCCGGGGCTGCGTCCGGCCGAGACCGAGAGCGACGACAATCCGCTCGCCTGGCAGTCGGACGCCCTGTGCGCCCAGACCGACCCCGAGGCCTTCTTCCCGGAGAAGGGCGGATCGACGCGCGACGCGAAGAAGATCTGCACCACCTGCGAGGTCAAGGGTCAGTGCCTCGAGTACGCCCTGCAGAACGACGAGCGTTTCGGCATCTGGGGCGGGCTGTCGGAGCGCGAGCGCCGTCGCCTGCGCAGATCGCGCATCGCCTGAGCCTTCTGATCGAACGCGGCTCCACCGCAGCCGAGTGACGGTTGCCGATCCTGCAAGTTCTCGTGCGAGGCGTGTCCCTCCCCGGCAGTCGCTGACCCGCGCCTAGCCTCGGAACGATGCAGCCGCGAGTCACCGCGATCCTCGTCGTGCGCAACGGGGAATCCTGGCTGGACCGTACCCTGCGGGCCTTGGCCGGGCAGACGCGAGCACCCGATCAGGTGATCCTGGTCGACTGCTCATCGTCCGATCAGAGCGCCGAAGCGCTCGGGGCCGTCGCCTCGGCCGTGTACGTGCTGGCTCCGAACCTGTCGCTCGGCGAGGCGGTCGCGTTCGGACTCGGCCACGCGGCGCCGATGCCCCCGTCGGCCGATACGGCATCCGAGTGGCTCTGGGTGCTCAGCGCCGACACCGCTCCCGAACCCGATGCCCTGCAGCTCCTCCTGGCCGCCGTCGAGGTCGCGCCGTCGGTGGTGATCGCCGGCCCGAAGGTCGTCGATCCCGACGATCGCGCGCTGATCCGGTCCTACGGCGAGAGCCTGACGCAGTTCGGCGCGACCGTGAAGCTGGTCGAGGACGAGCTCGATCAGGCGCAGCACGACCAGGACGGCGACGTGCTCGGCGTCACGGCGGCCGGGATGCTGGTGCAGCGCGCCGTGTGGGTGCGGCTCGGCGGGTTCGACTCCGGATTGCCGACCGCGGACTCCGGACTCGACTTCTCGATCCGCGCGCGGCTCGCGGGCTTCCGCGTGATCCGGGTTGCGGGCGCCCGGGTGAGCCGCGGACTCCGGCCCGAGGACCTTGGCCGGCGCCGTCCGCTCTCGTCGCGCGGGCGGATCCGGATCGCGCGGACGGCCCAGCTGCACCGCCGGATGGCCTACGCGCCCGGCGGGGCGCTGCTCATCCACTGGTTGTCGCTCGTCCCGCTCGCCGTGGTGCGCTCGATCGGCCAGCTGCTCGCGAAACGGCCGGGAGCGATCGGCGGGGAGTTCGCGGCGGCGTTCCGGGTCGCATTCGACGGCAGCGTCCCTCCCGCTCGCACGAGCATCCGCCGCACCCGCTCGATGGGCTGGGCCGCGATCGCGCCGCTGCGGATCCCGGGCGACCAGGTGCGCGAACTGCGCGCCGTGGCCCGCGACCGCGCATCCGGCGACCGCGCCGAGGCGGATCTGGTGCGGGCGCCATTCTTCAGTGGCGGCGGCGCGGCGGTCACCCTCGTGGCCGCGGTCGTCGGCGTCGGTCTGTTCTGGCGATTGCTCGGAGCCACCGCGATCAGCGGCGGGGCCCTGCTCCCGCTCGACGGGCACGTCGGCACGCTCTGGTCCCGCGTGGTCTGGGGGATCCGAGGTATCGGAATCGGGCTCGTCGGCCCATCGGACCCCTTCACGGTCGTCGTGGCGCTTCTGGGATCGCTGACCCCGTGGAATCCCTCGTTCTCGCTGGTGCTCCTCTGGCTGACCGCCCTCCCGCTGGCCGCCCTCGGCGCCTGGTGGTGCGCGACCCGATTCACCGAGCGCCGGTGGCCGCCGGTGCTCGCCGCCCTGCTCTGGACGCTCGCTCCACCCCTGCTCTCCGCGCTCTCGGCGGGTCGGCCCGCCGCCGTGCTGCTCCATCTCCTGCTGCCATGGCTGGTGCTCGCGACGATCGAGGGCGCACGGTCATGGAGCGCGTCCGCTGCCGCCGCGCTGCTGTTCGCCGCGATCACGGCGTGCGCGCCGATCCTGGCGCCCGCGCTGCTGCTCGCGGTGGTGGCTTGGGCGTTCGCTCGCCCACGGGGCTTCGTGCGCATCATCGGCATCCCCCTTCCGGCCGCGGCCCTGTTCGCGCCACTGGTGGTCGCGCAGGTGCTGGCCGGCAACCCGCTGGGGGCGCTCGCGGATCCCGGGGCGTCCGTCGCCTTCCCGGATGCCACCGGCTGGCAGCTGCTCCTCGGCCTGCCGACGTCTGCCGCCGACGGCTGGTCGGCGCTGGCCGTCGCCATCGGGCTCCCCGGGGGACTCGGCACTCTCGCCCCCGCGCTCCTGCTCGCCCCGCTCGCCGCGATCGCGTTGCTCGCGATCTTCCTGCCGGGCTCGCGCCGCGCCATCCCGGCGATGATCGTCGCCCTGCTCGGCCTGCTCACGGCGGTCGCCTCTGTTCAGCTCTCGCTCGCCTCGGCCGGCTCCGACCTGGTCACTCCGTGGCCGGGCGCGGGGCTCAGCCTGTACTGGATCGGACTCGTCGGCGCCGCGGTGGTCGCGCTCGACGCCCTGGGCGGCGCACGCGTCGTCGTGGGGATCGCGGTGCTGCTGACGGCGGGCGCCGCCGCCGCTCCGCTGGTGGTCGCTCCCGTGCTCGGCACCAGCCAGGTCGTGAAGAGCGACGGGACGCTGCTGCCCGCGCTTGTCACGGCCGAGGGGATCGCGCATCCGGGCATCGGAACGCTGCTGCTCGATCCGCAGCAGGACGGCTCGCTCGCTGCCGTGGTCGACCGCGGGCTCGGCACGACGCTGGACGAGACCTCCACGCTCTGGTCGACACGACGCTCGACCGATGCGAACACCCGGGCCCTCGCCACCTTGGCGGGCAATCTCTCTTCGCGCAGCGGGTTCGACCCGGAACCCGGGCTCGCCCGGTTCCACATCGAGTTCGTGCTGCTGCCCCCGGCCGGCGGCGGCGCCACGGGCGTGCGCCAACGCATCGCCGAGTCGCTTGACGCGACCCCCGCTCTGACTCAAGTGGGCGAGACGCCGGTGGGCACGCTGTGGCGCGTACCCGGCTACAGCAACACCCCCGCTCCCCAGCCGGCCATCACCCCCACGGCGCTCGGCATCCTGATCGCACAAGCCGTGGTGTTCGGTTTCGTGCTGCTGCTGGCCATCCCGACCGCCCGCCGGCGGAGGGTCGTGACCGAGTCGGCGCTGCCCGGCGAGGACCCGGCCGACACGTTCAGCGAGGATGACAATGCCTGAGCCGGACGAGCCGACCGACCCGGTGATGTCTGAAGCTCCGGATTCGGGGATGCCGACCGTGCCGGCTGCGACCACGGCGCAGGATGCGGACGACGAGCGGCCGCCCTCCCGGCCCGGTCGCCCCGGTCGGGCGCGCCGTGCCGCGATCGTCGGCTTGCGGGTGGTCACCGGAACCGTCGGCGTCGTGGCGGCGCTCGCCGTGATCGGCGCGGTCGGGCTCCTGCCGCTCCCCGCGCACCGGATCGCGGTGCCGAGCGTCTCGGTCACGCCGGTCCCCACCGATCAGACCCGCCTGTGCGCGGGCGGACTGCTGCGCCTCGGCGACGAGACCGGGCAGAACGCGAACAGCGCATCGTCCCTCGGCGCCCCCTCGTTGCGTGCGGACTCGATCGGCGCCTCCCTGTCCAGCGCACCGCTCGCCCTGAGCGACGCCGACACCGGGGGAGGAGCAAGCGCGCCGGATCAGCTGACGATCCCGGCTGCCGCCGGGGCCACCCTGTCGGGCGCCCAGTCGCAGGTAGCCGAAGCGCAGGACTTCACCGGCTTCGCCGCCGCCGCGTGCGCCGAACCGAGCGGATCGGTCTGGCTCGTCGGCGGCTCGACCGCCGTCGGGCGCACCACCCTGCTCACCGTGGCCAACCCGTCGTCGGTCGACGCGACCGTCGCGCTCACCATCCTCGGCAAGGACGGCCCGGTGAGCGCGCCCGGCATGTCGGGCATCATCGTGAAGTCGGGGGCGCAGCGGGTCATCCCGCTCGCCGGATTCGCGCCCGATGTCGCAACGCCCGTCGTGCACGTGCAGGCGAGCGGCGGTCAGGTGGTCGCCTACCTGCAGGAGTCGATCGTGCGCGGACTCGACGCGGGCGGCGTCGACCTCCTCGGCGGCGGTGTCGCCCCGACGGAGCACCTGGTGATCCCCGGCGTTCGGGTGTCCGATGCGGTCGGCGTGAACAAGGCGCTCGCCCTTCCCGATTGGGATGACGTGGTCGCTGCCGTGCGCGTCGCGGTGCCCGGCGCGAAAGCGGCGAAGGTGCAGGTGAGCCTGGTGCCTCAGGACGCGAAGCTCGACGGCCTCACCTTCGAGATGGATGTCAGCTCCGGTCAGGTCAGCGAGCTCGGCCTCGATTCGGCGGCCCAGACCGACACCGGCAAGGTCGCGATCCCGGATGGCACCTACTCGGTCGTCATCGACGCCGATCAGCCCGTCGTGGCGGGGGTGCGCATCTCGACGGCCGTCGACCCGGCCGCTGGCGATCCCGCCGCCGCCGCCCAGAGCGACACGACGGCCCCGCCCTCCGACTTCGCCTGGTTCGCGCCAGCGTCGCCCCTGACCGGCGACACGGCGGTGACGATCGCTCCGGGTCCCGCGCCGATGCTGTCGGCCACGAATCCGACGAAGGCGTCCATCACGATGACTCTCGAGGCCCAAGACGGCCCCGACCTGTCGCTGGTGGTCCCGGCCGGCGGATCGGCATCCCTCGCCGTGAGCGCCGGCAGCACCTATCTGCTGAAGGGAGCGACCGGCCTGCTGGCCGCGATCTCCTTCGCCGGCGCCGCGGAGCTGGCGCACTACACGATCGCCTCGGCCGGGCCGGTGTCGGGGCCGATCGTGGTCCACCCCTAGCTAGAAGTGGCGGTAGCGCTCCGGCGCGATATCCCAGGGGTCCTTGCCGAGCAGCTCGGCGACGGCGCGAAAGACGCAGCTCTCGATGAAGGAGCGCCGATGCCAGTCGTCGTCCTTGTGCAGATGGGCCAGGCGCTCGATCGGCAGCCGGTAGAGCACCACTCGGCGTTCGCGCGGACTGACCCGCCAGCGGTCGACACCGGCCGGGCCCGGCTCACCCGTGGGAACGCCCGCCACTTCGAAGCGCACGCCGGCCAATTCGTCGGGCCACTCGTCCTGCACGTATTCGACGGCCGAGGCGACGCACGAATCGAAGAAGTCCAGCCGGGTGCGGATCGGTTCGAGCACCGGGCCGGTGACGGCCGAGCGGATGCCGCGTCCGTGCCGGTCCCGTCGGCCCGAGCGGGCGGACAGGCGTCGGGTCGAGCGGGCCATGGTGTCATCCTAGGCTCGCCGTCCGGATGCCCGGGTCTCGCCACTCACGGAGCTATCGTGGCGTCATGCCCGGTCGGTTGTGCAGCAAGGTCGCTTGCGGCGCCGATGCCGTCGCGACACTGACCTACGACTACGCGGATGCGATGGCCGTGCTCGGGCCGCTCAGCATCCGCCACGAACCGCACAGCTACGACCTGTGCGTCCGGCATGCCGAGCGCCTCTCGGCACCGCAGGGCTGGCAGGTCGTCCGGCACGTCGTGATGGACCAACTCGGCGCGTAGCCGAACGTCGTTTCCCACGAACCTCGATGCCCGGGAACGAGGCGCTCGAGGCGTTCAAGGCGTTCGAGGCCGTGCTGGCCGCGCGAGGGGTGAGATACTTGCTCGGTGGCTTCCGACATCGCACAGATCGCACTTTCTTTCAGGGTCGCTGACCTCTCGCTCGCCGAGGCCGGACGACACCAGCTACGGCTGGCCGAGCACGAGATGCCGGGCCTCATGGCGCTCCGCGCCGAGTTCGGCCCCAGCCAGCCTCTGAAGGGCGCCCGTATCGCCGGGTCGCTGCACATGACGGTGCAGACGGCGGTGCTGATCGAGACCCTCGTGGCGCTCGGCGCCGAGGTGCGCTGGGCCAGCTGCAACATCTTCTCCACTCAGGATGAAGCGGCGGCTGCGGTCGCGGTCGGCCCGAGCGGCACGGTCGATGCGCCCGCTGGCGTGCCGGTCTTCGCCTGGAAGGGCGAGACGCTCGAGGAGTACTGGTGGTGCACCGAGCAGATCTTCGACTGGAGCTCGGCCGCCGGCTATGAGGGCGACTTCGACGGCCCGAACCTCATCCTCGACGACGGCGGCGACGCCACCCTGCTCGTCCACACCGGCCGTGAGTACGAGCTGGCCGGCGCAGTCCCCGAGACACCGGCCGATGCGAGTCACGAGTGGAGCGTCATCCTCGATGTGCTGCGTCGCTCGCTGGAGAGCAGCCCCGATCGGTGGACCAAGGTCGCCGCCGGGATCATGGGCGTCACCGAGGAGACCACCACCGGGGTGCACCGGCTCTACGAGCTGGCTCAGCGCGGCGAGCTGCTGTTCCCGGGCATCAACGTGAACGACTCGGTCACGAAGAGCAAGTTCGACAACAAGTACGGCATCCGGCACTCGCTGCCCGATGGTCTGAACCGTGCCACCGACGTGCTGATGGGCGGCAAGGTCGCGTTCGTCGCCGGATACGGGGATGTCGGCAAGGGAGCCGCCGAGGCCCTCAAGGGTCAGGGCGCGCGCGTCATCGTCAGCGAGATCGACCCGATCAACGCTCTGCAGGCCGCGATGGACGGATTCCAGGTCGCCCGTATCGAGAGCGTCATCGACGACATCGACATCCTGATCACGACCACCGGCAACAAGGACGTGGTCACGCTCGACACCCTGACCGGTCTCAAGCATCTCGCGATCGTCGCCAACGTCGGCCACTTCGACAACGAGATCGACATGGCGGGCCTTGAGAGCCTTCCGGGCGCGGTCAAGGTCGAGATCAAGCCGCAGGTGCACGAGTGGCGCCTGCCGAGCGGCCGCAGCATCCTGGTGCTCAGCGAGGGTCGCCTGATGAACCTGGGCAACGCGACCGGGCACCCCTCGTTCGTGATGAGCAACTCGTTCACGAACCAGGTGCTGGCGCAGCTCGAGCTCTTCACTCACCTCGAGGACTACCCGATCGGCGTCTACGTGCTGCCGAAGAAGCTCGACGAGAAGGTGGCACGGCTGCATCTCGACGCGCTCGGCGTCGAGCTGACCGAGCTGACCCCTGAGCAGGCGAGCTACATCGGGGTTTCCGTGGACGGGCCGTACAAGCCCGATCACTACCGGTACTGACTTCCGCTCGGGGCGAAGGTCAGTACAGGCCGGGCACGATCCTGTACTTCACCTTCGCGGTGTAGTCGTCCCACAGTGCGCCGTACTTCGCCCGGCACACCACGTCGTCATCGGCTTGGCGGCTGAGGAACAGCGCGACGTAGTAGAGCGGGTACAGCCACACCATCCAGATCCCGAAGTAGCCGGAGGCCAGGGCGATGGCGACCGCCTGGATGATCTCTCCGAGGTAGTTGATGTGGCGGCTCGTACCCCAGAAGCCGTTGACGAGGAGGCTGTGGTTGCCGTCGCTCAGCGCTCGGGGCGTGATCCACAGGAACCTGCGCCCCGGCGCCGTCTTGAAGAAGTACTTCTGCATGTTCGCGCCGCGCGTGAGCACCCAGCCGCAGAGGAACAGCGCACCGAACAGGATCGTCAGCCAGGTGGGAAGCCCGGGATTCGGCAGATCAGCGGTGAACCAGAGGGCGACGGAATAGAAGTAGGGGTAGAACGCCAGGCAGCCGAACCCGAGCTTGAAGCCGACGCGCTCGGCGATGAAGTCGTAGGTCCACAGGTGGACCCGTTCGAAGATCAGGTACTCGCAGCAGAACCAGCTCAGCATCGCGCAGCCGAGAAGGAAGCCGGGATTGATGTTCGCGACATGCGTCAGGTGGAACGCCGCGAACGACAGCACATTGAGCTGCAGCATGACGGCGCCGACGAGGTAGAGCCAGACCTTCGCATCGACGAAGCCGTTTCGGACCTGGACGTCCTTCGACCGCCCGAACCACAGATCGGCGAAGAAGCCCCTGCCGGTCGTCGGATATCTCAGGACGACGATGAGCGAGAACACCAGGCCGATCGCGCACGCGCCGATCAGGCCCCACCAGCGGGTCTCGTACAGCCAGTCGTAGGGAACGATGTCGAAGAATCCGAGCAGGAACCACAGGACGATGCCGGCCGCGAGCACGTATCGGCCGTTTGTCCGGTAGGTCAGCACCGTCCCGGTCAGGTCGCTCGTCACGTAGCCCGGACGCCGCTTCGTAGGGATGACGACATGAAGAAGAGTGATCACCGCGTACGCGACCAGCGGGGTGATCAGACCCAAGAAGATCGTCATGACAAGCCTCCGGTGTTCTTCGACATGATGGCGATCGCGGCCCGCCTGCTCAGCAGCCGGGTCAGCACGAAACGGCCGAGCCTGTTGACGGCTCCGGGAACGACGATCGGGCCTTTACCCAGTGCGTTCAGCGCCTGTTCGGCGACATCGTTCGCCCTCATTGTTCCCGGCGCCGGTTTGGCGCTCTCTGCCTCCTGGTAGCCCGGGGTGAGGATCGCTCCGGCAACGCAGGCGAGCACATCGACGCCGCGCGGCTTCAGTTCGCTCCAGAGGCCCTCGGCCAAGACGGTGTTGAAGGCCTTGGTCGCCGCATACGCCGCGATGTTCGGGCTGCCCTGCGACCCGGCAAGCGATGACATCAGGAGGATGCCTCCGCGCCCTCGCGCGATCATCGGGGCGGAGAGGAGCTTCGCGAGCAGCAGCGGTGCTCGGACGTTGACCGCAGCGGCCTGATCAAGTTGGTCTTCGGTGACGTCTTCGAATCGCCCGATGGGAGCGGAGGCGGCGTCGTAGACGAGCAGGCCGATGGGCACCTCCAGATCGCCGACCCGTTGCTTCACAGCGTCGAAATCGGCCATGTCCGCCACGAGGGCAACCACATCGATGTCGTAGCTCTCCCTCAGGCGCGCCGCCGTCGCGTTCAGGCGATCCTCGTGGCGCGCCAGCAGAACGATGTTCACCCCGCGTCGCGCGATCGCCTCGGCGAACGCGGCGCCCAATCCGTACGACCCTCCGGCGATCAACGCGTACGGGCCGTATTTCTCCTTGAATCGCGTGGGGCCCATCCGTCAGCCTCTGTCTGGGAAGCCGTGGGGCACCCCGCGCAGCACGGGGTCGACGCGCGCGAGCCGCTGCGCGCTGAGCGCCAGCGCGTCGGCTTCGCGACCCCGGCGGACGACCGCGACACCGGCGAGGAACAGCTCGGGCGGCACGGGCGGCACCGGCGACACGAAGGCGGATGCCTCCTGCGCGAGTGAGGCGGCCTGCGCCGCCCGGCGGCCGGGGTCGAGTCGGGGCGCCTGGTCGAGGAACTGGCTCACCCGCCGGGACAGGCCCTCCGGCATCCGGGCGACATCCGCGACGAGGGCCCAGCCGATCAGCTGCACGGGGAGCCCGAAGGCCGGCGCCGGCAGCTTGGCGACCCGCTCGTACTGGCTGTAGGTGCCGGCGATGAGGTCGCCGAGCCGCTTGGAGCGCGGGCTGAGCAACCCGACGACCAGGGCGAGGCCGCCGAGGGTCAGGAAGAACTCGAGCAGGCCGGCGAGGGCGCGGATCGCGGCGTGCCGCAGGCCGATCGCGCCGCCGTCATCGCGCACGATCCGCGCGCCGACGGCCAGGCGGCCGAGCGACTTGCCGCGGCTCAGCAGTTCGACCGCCGCCGGTGCGACGACGAGACAGCCGACCAGGGCGACCGTGGCCACAATGCCGTAGACGGCATCCTCGCTGCGCGCCTGGGCCGCGATCGTGAAGAAGATGACGAGCACCAGCACGTAGGCGCCGCCGTAGACCAGGAAGTCGATCGCGGCGCCCGCGGCGCTCAGCACGAAGCCGGTCGGGCGCAGATCCAGGGCGACGGCTTCGCCGGTCATGAGCTCGTCATCCGTGTAGGAATCGAGGTCGTCGTCGTAGCCGAGACCGGGGTCGGGAACGCGGGCGTTCGCCGTCCCTCTGCGAGCCCGCGCCATCCCGGTATCATCGCAGCACATGGACCTCGACGCCTACTCGGCCGCGCACGCCGCGGAGTGGGACCGGCTGGCCGCGACGAGCAGGTCGGCGCCGCGTTCGGGAGCCACGGCCGACGAGCTGATCGACCTGTACCAGAGCGGCTCGACGGAGCTCTCGACACTGGCGACGACCGTTGGCAGCTCGGTGGCCGGTGACCGGCTCTCGCTCGCCCTGTCGCGTGCGCGGCTGCGGTTCACCGGGACGCCGGCGAATCCGCTTCGCCAGGCGACCGTGTTCTTCTCGCTGCAGCTGCCGGCGGCGTTGTACCGGATCCGCTGGCTGACCCTGGTGGTCGCCGCCGTCACGGCGGTGATCGCCGCGGTCTACGCGGTGTGGATCCTCAACGATCCGCAGGCGCTCGCCTCGCTCGGTTCGCGCGAGGAGCTCAAGGACTTCGTCGACAACCAGTTCGTCAACTACTACTCCGACAACTCGCCGGGGGGCTTCACGGCGGAGGTCTGGACCCACAACGCCGAGCTCGCAGGCGTCGCCGTGATCGGCGGCATCACGGGCGTCGTCCCGCTCGCCCTGCTGATCAGCAACGCCCAGAACCTGGGGGTGGATGCCGCGGTGATGGCCGAGTTCGGAAAACTCCCGACCTTCTTCCTGTACATCGCCCCGCACGGCCAGCTGGAGCTGTACTCGCTGTTCACCTCGCTCGCCGCCGGGCTCTTCATCTTCTGGTCGTGGATCGCACCCGGCGCGCGGACCCGCCGCCAGGCCCTTGCCGAGGACGGCCGCGCGTTCTTCGCCATCGTCTTCGGCCTGGTGCTCTCGCTGCTCTGCTCCGGGATCATCGAGGGGGTCGTCACCCGGCAGCCGTGGCCGTGGCCGGTGAAGATCGGGATCGGCACCGTCGCGCTCGCGGCGTTCCTGGTCTACCAGTGGGTGGCCGGCCGACGGGCGCACCGGCTCGGGCAGACCGGCGACCTGAGCGAGGCCGAGGTCGGGGCACGCCAGATCATCAGCGCCTGAGGATCTGGCCGAAAGCTCGCGTGAACCCATCGCCTCGGATCGCGCAATAGCCAGTGTGAGCACCGACAGCGAGATCATCTGTCGGTCGCAGGAGACTCCTGCGGCCTTCGCCGAACTCTACGATCGGCACGCGATCGCGATCCACCGGTACGCCTCGCGGCGCATCGGGGCCGCGGCGGATGACGTGATGTCCGAGACCTTCCTGGTCGCCTTCGAGCGGCGGGCGGCTTTCGACCAGAGCGTCCAGGATGCCCGTCCGTGGCTGTACGGCATCGCCACGACTCTGCTGAAGAAGCACCGCAGGCAGGAGGCACAAGCCTGGAAGGGGCTCGTCGCGGGTGCGGCGGCCGAGAAGGCGGTGGTGGCCGACGGGCCGGACGATCGACTGGATGCCGAACTCGGCATCCGTCGACTGGCCACCGCGATCCGCCGTATGAACGCCCGCGATCGCGACGCGCTGCTGCTGTACGCCTGGGGCGACCTCGACTACGAGGGCGTGGCCAGGGCGATGGACGTTCCCGTCGGGACCGTCCGCTCACGACTCAATCGCGCGCGGCGTCAGCTGCGCCAGGCATCCGGCCGAGGCGACTCGGCTACTCAGGAGGTGGAACATGGACGAGCTGACTCTGCTCCGCAAGGTGCGTGAGGACGTCGCCGAGCCCTCGGTGACAGCGCTGAACGTGGGGCGAGCCGCCCTGCTCGACGCGGCGGCGCCGACCATGGCGAAGCCGGCGACGCGGCACCGCGTCCTCAGGCGTGCCGGCTGGACGACGCTCGCCGTCGTGGTGGCAGGCGGGGTGGCTGCGATCCTGGTGTTCACCAATGTCGTCGGGCTGGCCGGATGGCGCGGGAGCGCTGACCCGGCCGCGGCCGACACGCTGGCTCAAGCCGCAGCCGCGACGATTGCGACCGCAGATCCGGTCGTTGCCTCAGGGCAGTACCTCGAGGTCTCGACTCTCGCGGTCTACGCCTCGATCAGCGATACCAGCACCTATCTGGAGCATCAGGATGGCCAGATGTACATCCCGGCGGATCGGCACGACGAATGGGTCTGGGTCCGCGACGCCGAAACAGTGGCGAAGACCTTCGGTCCGGCTTCTGAGAAGCAGGCTGCTGAAGACGCGCAGCAGCCGGGCGCCCCTGACATCATCCGTGCCGCCGATGGCGCCTTCTACAACGGCGAGCCGATGGACTGGGGCCTCACGGCCCTGCCCCGGGATCCGCGGCAGCTGCTGAACTACATCTACCGCACCACGGCGGGCCAGGGCACATCGCCCGATGGGGAGGCGCTGGCGTTCATCGCCGACACCCTGCGCACGGGCGTCGTGCCTGCCGACCTCCGCGCGGCGCTCTACAAGGCGCTCGCGGGGATCCCCGGGGTGTCGATCTCAGATCGCGACGCGACGCTCGACGGCCGCACCGGGGTCGCCTTCGGTCGGAACGAGGGCAACGGACTCCGGCAGGAGATCATCATCGATCCGAGCACGGGGTTGTTGATCGGTGAGCGCGAAGTGGTGCTGCGCGATGGCATCCTGCCGGGCGTGCCCGCGGGCGAGTCGATGGGCTGGACCGCCGTGACCACGACGGTCGTCGACGCGGCGCCGGCGGGCGGAACGCTCTGCGGATCGGGGATGCATCCCGTCGGGTCCGCGGGCAGCGGGCAGTGCTCGGGGGCAGGCAAGTGAGCGAGATCAGGCCCGACGACATCGAACTGCCGCCGACAGCATCCATTCCCATCGAGTTGCCGACACCGCAGAACTAGAACGACGAAGGCCCCGGGCGCGAACCCGGGGCCTTCGTGTGAGACGTCGCTACGCCCGCACGGAGCGCCCGAACAGGGCCTTCCAGGTGAAGCCTGCGATCAGGGCGCCGACGATCGGCGCCACGATGAAGACCCAGAGCTGGCTCAGTGGGGTGGTTCCGCCGAGAATCGCGGTCGCGATCGAACGGGCCGGGTTGAGCGAGGCGTTGTCGACCGGGATGGCGATCAGGTGGAACAGGGTCAGCGCGAGGCCGATGGCGAGCGGCGCGAAGCCGGCCGTGACGTGCGCGTTCGGCGCCGTGACTCCCAGGATGATCCAGAGGAACAGGCAGGTCACGACGATCTCGGTGATGATGACCGCGCCGAGCCCGAAGAAGCTGCCGTCGTAGCCGTTGGAGACGGCGGCGAAGTCGGCCGTGAATTTCCCTCCGCTGGTCAGAGCGACCAGGCCGAGCGCGAGAGTGGCGAGAATGCCGCCGACGAGCTGGGCGCCGATGTAGGGCAGCACGTCCCGCCACGGCATCCGGCCGGCCGCCGCGGCGCCGATCGAGACGGCCGGGTTGAAGTGGCCGCCGGAGATGTGGCCCACGGCGTAGGCGGCGGTGAGGACGGCGATGCCGACCGCGAGAGCGACGCCGAGCGGGCCGGTCTTAGCAGAGATGAACAGCGCGGCGCCGATCACTCCGATCACCAGCATGAAGGTTCCGAAGGTCTCGGCGATGAGACGCGAGAGCAGCGAATGAGGGGACGGAGCGTCGGCCATGGTTGTCCAATCTGAGTGATTTCTGGAAACGGACGCCAGGCTACTCCGGCCCCGTCGTCGTTCTACAGCCGCCCCGCCGCTTTGAGCGCGAGATAGGCGTCGGCCAGAGCAGGGGGCAGCTCGCTGGGGGAGGCCGTGACGACCTCTCCGCCGCTCCGCCGGATCGCAGCGGCCACCCGGGACGCATCCAGCAGGGCCCGCTCGGCGGCGGCCGCGCGGTAGACCTGCTCGGTGTCGCCGCGCTCATGGCCCGCCGCGAGCACATCCGGGTCGGACACCGAGGCGACGACGACGGTGTGCCGACGCGTGAGCTGCGGGAGCATCGACAGCAGTCCACGGGATGCCCCGGGCGCGTCGATCGAGGTCAGCAGCACCACGAGGGCGCGGTTGGCGGTGACCTGCCGCACCAGGGTGGGCACGGCATCCCAATCGGTCTCGATCAGCTGCGGTTCGATCGGCGCCATCGCGTCGACCATGCGCGCGAGCAGCTGCGCTCCCGTCGCGCCCTGCACCCGGCCGCGCACCATGCGGTCGAAGACGATCAGGTCGACGTGGTCACCCGCGCGCGAGGCGAGCGCGGCCAGCAGCAGGCTCGCCTCGAACGCGGTGTCGATGCGCGGCTCGTCGTCGATGCGCGCTGCCGAGGTGCGTCCGGAGTCGACGACGATGACGACGCGGCGGTCCCGCTCGGGCCGCCAGGTGCGCACCACGAGGGTGGCTCCGCCGGTCGCGGGGTCGCGGCGCCGGGCGGTGGCCCGCCAGTCGATCGAGCGCACGTCATCCCCGCGCACGTATTCGCGCAGGCTGTCGAACTCGGTGCCCGGTCCGCGCACCATGACGCTGGTGCTGCCGTCGAGCTCGCGCAGCCGGGCCAGACGCGAGGGCAGATGCTTGCGCGAGGTGAAGGGTGGCAGCACGCGCACCGAACCGGGCACCCGGATGCTGGCCTGCCGCGCCGCGAGCCGAAGCGGCCCGAACGACCGCACCGTGACATGCGCCGCGCGTCGCTCGCCCCGCCGCACCGGAGTCAGGGTCGCCCGGAACGCGCGTCGTTCCCCGACCGGCAGCACGACCGGCCGCCGGGGCGGCCGGGCAACGGCCGAGGGCTGCCAGGCGTCGCGCAGCACGCCGCGCACCCGCCGGCGTCCGGTGTTCGTCACGAAGAGGGTGGTCTCCACCGTCTCGCCCAGGCGGACACGTGCCGGCGTCTGCCGCGAGAAACGCAGCCCGCGCGGCGATCCCGCGATCCCGAGGTCGACGGCGGTGAGCACCGCGACGACGCCCAGCCAGCCGAACAGGCCGGGCAGGCCGTCGAAGACCACGACCGGAACGGCGCCGACCACGAGGAGGGCGACGAACCACCCCGACAGTGCCATCAGAACGCCCGTGCCACTAGATCGGCACCTGCACCTGCTGCAGGATCGAGCGCAGCACGGCGTCAGGCGAGACGCCCTCGAGTTCCGCCTCGGGCCGCAGCTGGATGCGGTGGCGCATCACCGGGAGCGCCATCGTCTGGATGTGGTCCGGGGTGACGCCGCTGGATCCGGTCAGCCAGGCCCACGCGCGGGAGGCCGCCAGCATGGCGGTCGTTCCGCGTGGGCTGACCCCGAGCTTGACCGAGGGGCTCTGGCGCGTTCCGCGGGCGAGGTCGACGGCGTAGGCCATGACATCCGGGCTGATGGTGACAGTCGCCACGTCGGCCTGCGCGGCGGCGAGGGTCGCGGCATCCATCACCGGCTTCACGCCTGCGGCGGCGAGGTTGCGCGGGTCGAAGCCCTCGGAGTGCCGCTTCAGCACCTCGACCTCGGCCTCGCGCTCGGGCAGGTCGAGCACCAGCTTGAGCAGAAAGCGGTCGAGCTGCGCCTCGGGCAGCGTGTAGGTGCCTTCGTACTCGATCGGGTTCTGGGTCGCCGCCACCAGGAACGGCGCGGGCAGCGGGCGGGTTACGCCGTCGGCCGAGACCTGGCGCTCCTCCATGGCCTCGAGCAGGGCGGACTGGGTCTTCGGGGGCGTGCGGTTGATCTCGTCGGCGAGCAGGATGTTGGTGAACACCGGCCCCTCGCGAAAGTCGAACCGGCCCGTCTTCGGGTCGTAGACCACCGAGCCCGTGATGTCGCCGGGCATGAGGTCCGGGGTGAACTGGATGCGCCGCGTCTGCAGGCTCAGGGCGTGGCTCAGGGTGCGCACCAGCAGCGTCTTGGCCACCCCCGGCACACCCTCGAGCAGCACGTGGCCGCCGGCCAGGAGCGCGATCAGCAGCCCCGTGACGGCACCGTCCTGGCCGACCACCGCCTTGCCGACCTCGGTGCGGACCTGCGCGAAGTTCGCGCGGAGGGAGGAGCTGTCAGCCATGCTGTCCATTCTGTTCGGATGGGAGGGTCGGGTGGGTCGCGGCGACCGCGGCCTCGAGGGTGAGGAGTTCATCCGAAAGGCGGACGAGCTCGGCGTCGCTCAGGGGGGTGGCGTCGAGCAGGACCGCCGCGACGCCGGCCCGGTCGCGTCCGGTGAGGGCCGAGACGGCCGCGATCACCTCGTCGACGGTCGCGGTGCGCGGCAGGCCGACCGCGCGCGCCAGCCGGTCGACCGTGCCGATCCGGAGCGCGTCGAGCGCGTGCAACCGCGCCTTCGCGCGCGAATAGAGGCGGGCGCGGCCCTCCATGGTCTCGCTCGCACGCACCACGACCGGGAGGTTCTCGACCACGATCGGCCCGAAGCGCCGCCCACGCCAGACGGCCGCCGCGATCCCGGCGATCACGAGCAGGATCAGCAGGGGCGTGACCCAGCCGGGCGTGAGCTCGGCCAGGCTCGGGGTCGGGCCATCCTGCAGATCGGCGTAGCTCGAGATGTACCAGACGAGGGTCGGGTGCTGACCGAGCAGGTTCAGGGCGAGGGCGGCGTCGCCCTTGGTCGCGATGGTCCCGTTCTCGAGCACCGTGCCGAGGCCGAGGATCGTCACCGGGGCGACCCCGTCGCCGTCGTGCACCAGCGCTGAGACCGTGTTCTTCGTGAGGCATGCCGTCACGTCATGCGCGTCATCCGAGACGCGGTAACCCAGCCCGCTCGCCGCGACGGTCCCCGCCTTCTGCACGGCCGTCAGCTCGCAATCCGCGGCGAAGGTGCCGTCGACCTCGCCCGCCACGCCGACACCCGGGATGAAGTCGGGGGCTGCGAGCACGTCCGGTTCCACCGCGACCACCTCGGTACCCAGGCCGAGCAGGTCCGCGCGCTGATCCGACGTCATCAGCGACGCGGGGTCGAAGACCAGGACCGTGGCGCTCTGCGCCCCCTCGACCGCCTTCCGGGTCGCCTGCAGGGAGTCGGTCGGGATGACGTGCACCCCGTGCTGCTCGAGCACCTGCACGACGGCACGGGAGCCGTCGGGTGCGGGATTCGTGGCCGACAGGGGATCGTCGGATCCGCTGCCCGCGCTCTGCACGATGACCACGACGATCACGGCGAGCAGCACGACGACCGCGACCACGATCCAGGGGAGGCGACGGCGCAGCGCCGAGCCGGGCGTGGCGGTGAGAGCGTCGTCGGTGCCCGACGCCGGAGCGTCAACGGTCACGGTCACCGGGCGGCCTCGCTCCGGGCGGCCGCGTCGGTGTCCGCGTCATCGTCGACACGGTGTGCCGGCCGCGCCGTGCGCAGTTGGCGCTCGAGGGCAACGAGCTGGTCCCACTGCGCGACGGTCCCGGTCGCACCGAGGTACCGCACGTCGTCGAAGGCGCGGGCGGCCTCGTGCAGGCGGGAGGCGGCATCCGGGAAGACGACCGATGCCCTGGTGGCCACGTCGCCCGCGGTGCTGCCCGGGAAGACCGAGACGAGGGTTCGCTCGTCCAGGCCGCGCGCCAGGGCGCGGAACAGCTCGGCGATGGCCGCGGTGTAGTCACCGGATGCGGCGGCCCGCTCGGCGTCGCGGCGCATGGTCGCGGCATCCCGGGTGTCGTCGGCGCCGAACAGCTCACCGGCCGCGACGCTGCGTCTGCTGATCCTCGGCAGGCCGAAGACCAGGAACGCGATGACGAGCAGGACGACGACGATCACCACGGCGGCGAGGCCCAGGAGGTTGCCGACACCCGGGACCTGCACCGAGCCGAGCCCGTCGATGAGCGAGTTGATCCAGTCCTCGATCTGCCGCACGACCTGATCGAAGGGGCTCGGCTGTGCGGCCTGGTACGGCGGTTTCGCCAACTCGTCGAGCAGCCACTGCCGCGCCTCGGGTCCGTCGGGGTCGACCGGCACCGTCAGCGGCGCTGTGGCCGGCAGGACGAGAGGGATCACGCGGCGCTGCCCGGCCGGGGGGCGTCGGCCGGCAGATACGGATCACGGAGCCCCTGCTCGCCCGCGGCCCGCCGTTCGACGAAGCGCGCAAGGTCGAGATCGAGACCCTCGAGTCGCATGCGCCGGTCGAGGTAGAGCAGCGAGACCGTCGCCGTCGAGATGACAAGTCCGACGGCAGAGATGATCGCCGTGACGCCCTGCGACACGATCGTGCTCACCAGCAGCGTTCCGGTCAGCGCCGACTCCGGGCTGCCGTTGGGCTGCAGCACGACGCCGCCCAGCGAGAACAGCAGCGATACCGGGGTGGTGATGATCGAGGTGGCCACCCAGACCATGGCAACCACCAGCAGACGGATGCCGAGCGTGCGCCAGAAGGCGCCGTTCGTCAAGCGCCACGAGCGCCGCATGCTCGCCAGGATGCTGGTCCGCTCGAGCACGATCGCCGCCAGAACGAAGCCGAGCTTGACCCACAGCCAGACGAAGACCACGAACAGGCCGGCGCCGAGCAGCAAGCCCAGAACCACGGCGATGCCGACACCGGCCGGACCGGTGATGCCGATGCCGACCAGGGCGAGGATCACGATCCCGAATGCGAGCAGCACGACAGCGCCGGTCAGCGCCGCCCAGCCGATCACGGCGCCGCGTCGTCCGCGCAGCCGACGCCAGAGCCCGCTGAGCTTGAGCCGGGCGCCGACGGTGCTGCTGGCGACCTGGACGGTGACGATCGCCTCGACGATCGCGGTGACGATCAGCGAGAGCAGCCCCGACAGCAGGGTGGTGATGGCGTAGCCGATGAAGCTGGACGCGAGACCGCCGATGTCGCTGTCGCTCGGCACCTCGTCGCCGCTGCTGAGGCTGGTGACCGTGCCCAGGTAGCTGGAGAGGAAGCCGGCAGAACCGACGACCTGGATGACCGCGACCAGCACGGTCAGGATCAGCGCGGGCGCCAGGGTGGCCGCCGGATTGCGGCGCAGGGTCTGGAACGCGCCGCCGAGGATCGTCCCCAAGGTCATCGGCCGCAGCGGCACGAGTCCGGGCTTCGGCGGGGGAGTCCAGCCGGCCTGAGCGGTGGCAGGGAGGCCGATCGGGGGCGGCCCCGGGGGCAGCGGCATCCCGGTCGGCGGCGGCGGGCCGTAGCCGGTGGGCGGCGCGACGGGCTGCGCCGCCGACGGAGGAACCGGAGCCCCCGGCGCCTGCCACTGCTGGTCGTCGGTCACGGCGTCCTCCCTGGGCTCACTCCCCGGTTCGTGGCAACTCCCAGTCATGCTTCCACACTCGACTACTCTGGGCAGACGATGAATGCCCGAATCCTGGTGGTCGATGACGACCCCGCCATCGCCGAGATGATCGGGATCGTGCTGCGCGCCGAGGGTTTCGAACCGCAGTTCGCGGGTGAGGGCCAGGCGGCGCTCGACCTGTTCCGCTCCGATCGGGCGGACCTCGTGCTGCTCGACCTCATGCTTCCGGGCATGGACGGCATCGAGGTGTGCGCTCAGATCCGCGCCGAGAGCGGCGTGCCGATCATCATGCTCACCGCCAAGGGCGAGGCGACGGATGTCGTCCGCGGTCTCGAGACCGGTGCCGACGACTACGTGGTCAAGCCGTTCAACCCGAAGGAGCTCGTGGCGCGGATCCGCGCCAGGCTCCGTCCGACGCAGCCCACCTCGAGCGATGCGATCGCGATCGGCGATCTGATGATCGACGTCGCGGGCCACGAGGTGCGCCGCGGCGAATCCCGGATCAACCTGACGCCGCTCGAGTTCGAGCTGCTGCTGGCGCTCGCCGCCAAGCCGCAGCAGGTGTTCACCCGCGAGATGCTGCTCGAACAGGTCTGGGGCTACCACTACAAGGCCGACACGCGCCTGGTGAACGTGCACGTGCAGCGGTTGCGGGCCAAGGTCGAGCACGACCCGGACAACCCGCGCATCGTCACGACCGTGCGCGGTGTCGGGTACCGCGCAGGCGCCGTCACATAGGTTCCTTCGATGGCTCGGGTCGACTGGCGGGACTGGCGGGGAGGCCTCGGCCGCCTGGCGCGGCTCTGGCGCGGCTCGCTGCGCATCCGGACGGTCGCGATCACGGTCGTGCTCTCGGCCATCGCCATCACGGTGATCGGCGCCTACATCTCGAGCAGCGTGAGCTCGAACCTGTTCGAGCAGCGCCTCAAGCAGGTGACAGACGAAGCGGGCAAGGCGACCACCAGCGCGCAGCAGGTCTTCAGCCAGGCGCAGGACCTGAGCGACGGCACGGACCTGGAGTCGATCGAGGACAGCGCGACCACGGCGATCCGTGCCGCCGTCTCATCGCGGCCCCTCGTCGCCATCCTGCGCTCGCCCGGCCAGTCCGGGCCGTCACTCATGGAGAACCGGGCGACGGACGGCTTCCAAGACCTCACGCTGAGCGGCACGTTGACGAAGGCGGTGCAGAGCGGCGACGTCAGCCAGCTCTCCTGGCAGTCGGTGTCGATCCCGGGTGACAAGGGCGGCTCCGACCCCGGCATCGTCCTCGGCTCTCTGCTCGACGTTCCGACCGCGGGGGAGTACCAGCTCTACCTCGTCTACGACCTCAGCGATGTGCAGCAGACGCTCGACTTCGTGCAGCGCACCCTGCTGCTCGGCGGCCTGGCCCTGGTGCTGCTCATCGGCGCCGTCGCCTATCTGATCGTCCGCCTGATCGTCGGACCGGTGCGGCTGGCCGCCGAGACCAGCGAGAAGCTGGCGGCCGGCCACCTCGAGGAGCGCCTGCGCGAGCGCGGTGACGACGAGCTGGCGACCCTCGCACGCTCCTTCAACCGGATGGCCGACAGCCTGCAACGCCAGATCCGCCAGTTGGCCGATCTCTCGCGATTGCAGCAGCGCTTCGTTTCCGACGTCTCGCACGAGCTGCGGACCCCGCTCACGACGATCCGCCTCGCCGGCGACGTGCTCTACGACCAGCGCGACACGTTCCCGCCCGCCACGGCGCGCACCGCCGAACTGCTGCACGCGCAGACCCAGCGCTTCGAGGTGCTGCTCGCCGATCTGCTCGAGATGAGCCGCTACGACGCGGGCGCGGTCCAGCTCGAGACCGATCCGACGAACCTGGTGCGCCTGGTCGAGGATGCGATCGAGGCGGTCGCGCCCCTGGCCGAGGAGAAGGGCACCGACATCCGGCTGCTGGCGCCTGGCGGCTACTTCGAGGCCGACGTGGACGCGCGTCGCATCCGCCGCATCCTGCAGAACCTCCTCGGCAACGCGATCGACCACGGCGAGGGCCTGCCGATCGACGTCTACGTCGACAGCGACGCGGATGCCGTGGCCATCGCCGTGCGCGACCACGGCATCGGCATGACCGACGCCGACGTGGCCCGCGTCTTCGATCGCTTCTGGCGAGCCGACCCGTCCCGTCAGCGGACGACCGGCGGAACCGGACTCGGACTCGCGATCTCTCTCGAGGACGCGGTCGTGCACGGCGGACTGCTCGACGTCTGGTCGGAGCCCGGACGGGGCAGCTGCTTCCGTCTCACCTTGCCGCGCGTGGTCGGGGCGACCGTGATGGGATCGCCGATCGGCCTGCCGCCCGATGAGACGACGGCGGAGGAGGAATCCGCATGAGCCGGAATCACGTGCGCACTCGCGCCGCCATGACCGCCGGTGCGCTGGCCGCCCTGCTGCTGCTCGCGGGATGCGTCGACATCCCGACCGGTGGCAGCGTGACGAAGCTCACGATCGACAGCACGGGCGGTGATTCGGCCCTGCTCACCCTGCCGGAGGCGCCGACGAAGGGGGCGAGCCAAGAGGAGATCCTCGACGGGTTCATCCGCGCCGGACGGGTGCCCCAGGTGAACTACCAGGTGGCCCGGGAGTACCTCACCGACGACTTCCGCACCACCTGGAACCCGAATGCCGGCGTGCTCGTGAGTTCGAGTCCCATCACGCCGGCCGCGGTGTCGCCGAATGAGCTGCAACTCGCCGTCCAGACCTCCGCCACGATCGACGCCGACGGCCGGTACACGACGACGGCCGACGTGCAGACCAAGTTCCTGCAGTATTCCTTCCAGAAGGACTCGAAGGGGCAGTGGCGCATCTCGGCCGCCCCCGATGGGACGGTGTTGACGCCCAACCGCTTCGCCGCGATCTTCCAGGCCTACGACCTCTACTTCTTCGACCCGAGCTTCAACTACCTGGTGCCGGACCGGCGGTGGTTCGCCGACTCGACGCAGGTGGCGACGCGGATCGTGAAGGGGCTGCTGGCCGGCCCGTCGCCGTGGCTCGCGGGCGGCGTCGTGGTCTCGGCGTTCCCCAGCGGCACGGAGTTGACCGGAACGCCGGTGATCGACTCGGCGCGTGCCACCGTCGACCTCAGCTCGCAGGTCTCCTCTGAATCGGCGACCGCGAAGAGGCGGATGACGCAGCAGCTCACGCAGAGCCTGAGCGGCCTCGGCACCGCCAGCGCGTCGATCACGGTCGGCGGATTCCCGGTGAGCGTCACCGGCGGTCCCGAGCCGGATCTCAACCTCTCGGTGCTGCAGGACCCGGTGGGATTCGAGAAGGGCGCGTTCGGCACGCTCGTCGGCGGCACGGTTCATCCGCTGCCCGGGATCGAGGCCGGCATCGACAAGCTCGCGCCCGTCGGGGCGGCGGTCGGACGCGATTCCAACGAGGTCGCCGTCCTGGGCGGCGGTGGGGTCTCCATCGTGCGCGGCACCACTGCGCCGGCACTGCTCGACGGACGGGACGGGCTCGCCGCGCCGTCGCTCGATCCCGAGGGGTTCGTCTGGAGCGTGCCGAGCGGTCAGCCGAGTGCGATCGTCGCCTATGACGCGCAGGCCAAGGCGCATCCGCTCGCGCTCGGGGTCGCCGGCACGATCGTCTCCATGGCGGTGTCGCGGGACGGCACCCGGCTGCTGGTGGCGCTGCAGACCTCGTCCGGCCCTCAACTGCTGGTCGCCGGGATCATCCGCGACAAGGACCTGATCCCGACATCGTTCGCCCAGCCGTACTACGTGGCCGTCGGCCCGGGCGAACTGCTGAGCGCGTCCTGGGTGAACAGCGGAACAGTGGTCGCCCTCTCGCAGAACGGCGACACCGATTCGGTCACCACCTACGACCTGGGTGGCGAGACGCAAGAGCTGGGCAGCGTGGACAGCGCCGTTCAGGTGGTCGGCGGAAACGGGACCCCCGGGATCCGGGTGCTCGACTCATCGGGCACGGTCTTCAGCCCGAGCGGCACGGTCGGGTGGCAGGAGACCGGGGCCAAAGCCTCCTTCCTCGCCTCGCAGCAGTAGCCGCTCTCCCCGGATGCCCGTCGGCCAGGCCCGCGGTCGCGCACTCCTCGTCAGCATCGGGGCATGCCCTCCACCGGCCCGCTGCCCTCAACCGGCCACCTCCTGCGGGAGGCCGCGCTCGACGCGCTCGCGCTGGTGCTCCCCGTCGAATGCGCCGGGTGCGGCGCGTCCGATCGGGCGGTGTGCGCGGCGTGCCGGGTCGCGCTCCGACCCGAGCCGAGCAGCAGGCGGCTGCCCGACGGCACGGCGGTGTTCTCGGGGCTGGACTACGACGGAGTGGCGCGCAGCGTCATCCTGGAGTTCAAGGAGCACGGGCGCGCGGGGCTCGCGCGGGTTCTCGCGCCCGCGCTGGCGGCGGCCGTCGTCGAGGCGGGGCGGGCCGTCGATCGGGGGCATGGGCCGGGCGTCGAACTCGTCGCGGTGCCGGGGTCCCGCCGCGCGAGACGGCGGCGCGGCTACGACCCGGTAGCCGCACTCGTGTCCCGAGCCGGGCTCGATCGGGCCCGCGTGTTCGCGGCGGCGCGGCCGCACTCGGCGCAGAAGACGCTCTCGCTCGAGGAGCGCTTCGCCAATCTCGAGGCGGTCTTCGTGACGGCGGTGCCGGTCACCGGCCGGCGCTTCCTGCTGGTGGATGACGTGGTCACCACCGGCGCGACGCTGTCGGCCGCAGCCTCCGTGCTCCGCGCGGCAGGCGCCGAAGTGGTCGCGGCCGCGGTCGTGGCGTCCACTCCGAGGCTCTTCGGGCCCCCTGTCAGGGCTCAGCGCGAACGCCCAGTTACCTTTCCGTGACATCCCCAGGCGGCGGGTCTACGGTGGGCAAAAGCGCGGACGTGAAAACCGCCTGACCCGGACGGTTCCATCCGCACGAGCAGGAGGAGGCTGCATGGACATCACGATCACCGGTCGCGGAGTGGGGATCCCCGAGCGGTTCGAGGACTACGCCATCGAGAAGGCCGAGCGCGTCGAGCATCTCGCCGAGAAGTCCCTGGCGCTCGAGATCAAGGTCTGCCGCCACCACGAGACCAACGGCTCGACCGGCGACGACCGCGTCGAGCTCACTCTGATCGGCCCGGGACCGATCGTGCGTGCGGAGTCCGGGGGACCCGACAAGTACGCGGCCTTCGACATGGCCCTCGACAAGCTCGTGGAGCGCATCCGGCAGGCGAAGGACCGCAAGAAGGTGCACCGCGGGCAGCATCGTCCGACCTCGTTGCGCGAGGCGACCTCCGGCGGTTTCGCCGGCACCGACCTGACTCCGGCCAGTCCCGACGTCATCGAGCGCGTGGTCACCGGATCCATCCCGGTGGTGGCCGAGGCGGAGAAGGACTGGAGCCCGGTCGTCATCCGCGACAAGGTGTTCCCCGCCGAATGGATGACCAAGGAGGAGGCGGTCGATCGGATGGAGCTGGTCGGCCACGACTTCTTCCTCTTCATCGATGCGGTGAGCGATCGCCCGAGCGTCGTCTACCGACGCACCGGCTGGGACTACGGGGTCATCGGCCTCGAAGAACCGGCCGATGCCCTGGTGGCCTCCCGGTGACGCTGACTGGGGGCACCGTCTTCCAGCCGCCTCGGAGACCCACTCGGTAGGCTTGCTACGATTACGCGCCGGTAACGGCGGGCGCGAGCGTGCCCGCGTTTGCGGCCCGAAGCGAGTGGAGTCAGAACCGTGGCGAATGTCCTCGAAAGAGTGCTGCGTGTCGGCGAGGGTCGCACCCTGCGCCGCCTCAAGAACTACGCGGACGCGGTCAACCACCTCGAGGAGGCGTTCTCCGAGCTGACGGATGACGAGCTCCGCAACGAGACCGTGGAACTGCGCGAGCGGTATGCAGCGGGCGAGTCGCTCGACGACCTGCTTCCCGAGGCCTTCGCCGCCGTCCGCGAAGCCGCGAAGCGCACCCTCGGCATGCGGCCATTCGATGTGCAGCTCATGGGCGGCGCGGCCCTTCACCTTGGCAACATCGCCGAGATGAAGACCGGCGAGGGCAAGACCCTGACCGCGACCTCGGCCGCCTACCTCAACGCGCTCACCTCGCGCGGTGTCCACGTGGTCACGGTCAACGACTATCTGGCGAGTTACCAGTCGGAGCTGATGGGCCGCGTGTTCCGTGCGCTCGGCATGAGCACCGGCGTCATCCTCTCGGGTCAGACCCCCGAGCAGCGCCGCGAGCAGTACGCCGCCGACATCACCTACGGCACGAACAACGAGTTCGGCTTCGACTACCTGCGCGACAACATGGCCTGGACCGCGACCGACATGGTGCAGCGCGGCCACCACTTCGCGATCGTCGACGAGGTGGACTCGATCCTCATCGACGAGGCGCGCACCCCGCTGATCATCTCGGGGCCGGCATCCGGTGAGGCCAACCGCTGGTTCGCCGAGTTCGCCAACATCGCGAACCGGCTGATCGAGGGCGACGATTACGAGGTCGACGAGAAGAAGCGCACCGTCGGCGTGCTCGAGCCCGGCATCGAGAAGGTCGAGGACTACCTCGGCATCGACAACCTCTACGAGTCGGCGAACACCCCGCTGATCTCGTTCCTCAACAACTCGATCAAGGCGAACGCCCTGTTCAAGCGCGACAAGGACTACGTCGTGATGAACGGGGAGGTGCTGATCGTCGACGAGCACACCGGCCGCATCCTGGTCGGACGCCGCTACAACGAGGGCATCCACCAGGCGATCGAGGCGAAGGAGGGCGTGCAGGTCAAGGCCGAGAACCAGACCCTCGCCACCGTCACGCTGCAGAACTACTTCCGCCTCTACTCGAAGCTGGCCGGCATGACCGGTACGGCCGAGACCGAGGCCGCCGAGTTCATGAGCACCTACAAGCTCGGCGTGATCCCGATCCCGACGAATAAGCCGATGATCCGCAAAGACCAGTCGGATCTCGTCTACAAGAACGAGACCAGCAAGTTCGACCAGGTCGTCGAGGACATCGTCGAGCGGCACCGCAACGGTCAGCCCGTGCTGGTCGGCACCACGAGCGTCGAGAAGAGCGAGTACCTCTCGCGGCTGCTCGCCAAGCGCGGCGTGAAGCACGAGGTGCTCAACGCGAAGAACCACGCCCGCGAGGCAGCGATCATCGCTCAGGCGGGCCGCATCGGCGCCGTCACCGTCGCCACCAACATGGCGGGTCGCGGAACCGACATCATGCTCGGCGGCAACGCCGAGTTCCTCGCCGTCGCGCAGATGCACGACAAGGGCCTCAGCCCGGTCGACACCCCTGACGAGTACGAGGCGGCATGGGATGCCGTGTACGAGGCCACGAAGAAGACGGTCGAGACCGAGGCCCTCAAGGTGACGGATGCCGGCGGTCTCTACGTGCTCGGAACCGAGCGCCACGAGTCCCGTCGCATCGACAACCAGCTGCGCGGCCGTTCCGGCCGCCAAGGGGACCCGGGGGAGAGCCGCTTCTACCTCTCGCTGCAGGACGACCTGATGCGACTGTTCAACTCCGGTGCCGCCGAGGCCCTCATGGGGCGCTCGAACGTGCCGGACGACCTGGCCATCGAGTCGAAGGTCGTGAGCCGCGCCATCCGTTCCGCCCAATCGCAGGTCGAAGCGCGCAACGCGGAGATCCGCAAGAACGTGCTCAAGTACGACGATGTGCTGAACCGCCAGCGCGAGGCGATCTACAGCGACCGGCGCCACATCCTCGAGGGCGACGACCTCCAGGATCGCGTGCAGAAGTTCCTGGTCGACGTGGTCGGCGAGGTCGTCGATGAGCACACCAGCGAGGGTCAGAGCGACGACTGGGATCTCGACGCGCTGTGGACCGAGCTCAAGACCCTGTACCCGATCTCGATCACGGTCGACGAGGTGCTCAGCGAGATCGGTAAGGGCCGCCTGACCCCGAAGGTGCTGAAGGACGAGGTGCTCTCCGACGCGCGCATCGCGTACCAGAACCGCGAGGAGCAGCTCGGTGAGCCCGCCACTCGCGAGCTGGAGCGCCGCGTCGTGCTCTCGGTGATCGACCGCCGCTGGCGCGACCACCTCTACGAGATGGACTACCTCAAGGACGGCATCGGCCTGCGCGCCATGGCCCAGCGCGACCCGCTGGTCGAGTACCAGCGCGAGGGCTTCTCGCTGTACCAGAACATGATGGGCGCGATCCGCGAAGAGTCGGTCGGCTTCCTCTACAACCTCGAGGTCGAGGTGACCGGCGGCGGCGATGGCGAGGCGCGCGTCGCGGCTCGCGGTCTCGGCGAGGCCGGCAACCCCGAGGCCGGCCTGAGCTACTCGGCGCCCAGTGCCGACACGCAGGGCGAGGTCGAGGTGCGCAATCAGCGCGGTCAGCTCGAGCGTGCGGCGACGGCTCTCGCCCAGCAGGCTCAGCAGCGCCAGGCGGATGCCACGGTCGGCCCGGCCTTCGGTCAGGGCCAGCAGGGCGGCGCTCCCGCTCCCGCGCAGGGTGGCGCAGCGCCCGCGCCGGGTGCGCAAGCTGGCGGGCGTGGAGCCTTCGGGCAGCGCACCGACGGCCAGCAGGCCCCGGCCAACCGCGCCGAGCGTCGCGCGCAGGAGAAGCGCCGCTAGACGGATGATGCCCGGGCCGTCAGGCCCGGGCATCGACTCGTCGCGCGAGCAACGCGCCAGACGAACTCCTCAGGCGAACTCCTCAGACGAGTTGCTCGTCGAAGGTGCCGCGGAGTTGCTCGATGGTGTGGCGGAGCCGAGCCGCGAGCGGCTGGTCCCGGGTGTTCTCGTCATGCATGGTCCGGCCGAAGGCGGCCATCACCAGCGTGACCGCGAGCTCGGCCTGCTCCTGGCTGCTCGCGCGTTCCGACGCGAGGCCCACGAACTGCGCTCGCAGCTCCTGCATCATGGCGGAGACGGTCGCGATCAACTCGGGGTGGTTGCCGAGCATCTTCTTGAGTCTCTTGTGATCGGGCCCGATCTCCTCGCTGCTTCCGATGACATCGCACAGTGCGGGGACCAGTCCGCCGTGGGCCGCGAGGAAGCGCTCGCGCGCCTCCGGCGTGATCGGCACCTCCGGGAGCTGCAGCAGGGCTGCGGCCTTGGAGGGGAAGTAGTTGAAGAAGGTGCGGCTGGAGACATCCGCCGAGAAGCAGATCTGGTCGATGGTGGTGGCCTCGAGGCCCTGCTCATCGATCAGCCGGAGGGCCGCCTCGTGGATGGCCTGCCGGGTCTGCTGCTTCTTCCGCTCGCGGAGCCCGGGCTCGAGCCCGGACTCCGCGCGACGGTCGTCGGAGACGGTGGTCATTCCGCCTCGGAGAGCGCGACCTCGGCATCCTGGAGCGCGGTCCGGATGCTTCCGGTCTCGGTCATGCCCGCCTTGTCAGCCTGCTCCTGGAGCGCCGACGTCTTGCGCAGCGGCGGCACCTTGAAGAACCAGCTCAGGATGAAGGCGAGCAGGATCACGCCGAGACCGATCCAGTAGACCAGGACCACGGAGCTGTTGAAGCCGGTGAGGAACGGCCGGCTCAGGCGCTTGTCCGCCCCGTTCAGGAACGAGGTGTCGCTGCTCACGCTTCCGGAGGCCTTCAGGTTCTTGACCTCCTTGATGATCGTCGGCACGGCCTGATCCACCACCGTGGTGCGGAACGCGGCGTTCGAGAAGTCGGGAACGAGCTTGCCGCTCTCGATCTTCGCGGCGCCATCGCTCTGGGCGACGGCGGCCTGCAGCGCGGCTCCCTGCTCGGCGGCCGGCAGCGCGCTGATCTGCGCGTTCGCCGGGTCGAACTGCGACTGGGCGCCCTTCTCGATCGGGTCGACGATCTTGTTCCAGATCTGCGTCATGACGCCCTTGTTGTTCTTCGCGTCAGCGACGGACGGCGTGAGGGCGGCGCTCAGGCCGGACGTGAGGTCCGCCTTGTTCTGCAGCGAGGTGGAGATGTTGCCCGGCAGTACCGAGAACAGCACCGAGAGGAGCACGGCGACGCCCAGCGTTCCACCGATCTGGCGGAAGAAGGTCGACGCACTGGTGGCGACGCCCATCTGGTGCGCCTCGACCGAGTTCTGGCTGGCGATGGTCAGGGTCTGCATGAGCTGACCCAGGCCGAGGCCGATCAGGAACATCGCGATCATCAGGAACCACAGCGGCTTGTCGATCGTGAGGAACGTCAGCACCAGGTAGCCGACCGCGACGGTGAACGTGCCGGTGATCGGGAAGATCCGGTAGTGGCCGGTGCGCGAGAGGATCTGGCCGGAGCCGATCGCGGCGATCATCAGCCCGACGATCATCGGGATCAGGGCGAAGCCCGACTCGGTGGGCGTCAGGCCCGTGACGATCTGCAGGTAGAGCGGCAGGGTCAGCATGGCGCCGAACATCCCGAAGCCGACGAGCACGCCGAGGATGGTGGCCATCGAGAAGGTGCGCGAGTTGAAGAGGCGCAGCGGGATGATCGCGTCTTCTCCCATCGCGCGCTCGATCAGGACGAAGGACACCAGGCCGACGGCGCCGATGATGTAGCAGGCGAAGGCGCCGGGCGAGGCCCAGCCCCAGTCGCGACCCTGCTCCGCGATCAGCAGCAGCGGGACGAGCGCGACGATGACCGAGGTCGCTCCCCACCAGTCGATGCGCGGCTTGACGTTGCGCTGGAACTTCGGCAGGTGCAGGAACGCGATCACCATGAGCAGCGCGGCGATGCCGATCGGCACGTTGATCAGGAAGACCCAGCGCCATCCGGAGATGAACAGGATCTGACCCGCACCGGCGAACAGGCCGCCGATCAGCGGCCCGACGACCGAGGAGATGCCGAAGACCGCGAAGAAGTAGCCCTGGTACTTGGCCCGCTCACGCGGGGCCAGGATGTCGCCCATGATGGCGAGCGGGAGCGACATGAGCGCGCCGGCGCCGAGGCCCTGCACGGCACGGAAGCCGGCGAGCATGAGCATGGACGTCGAGAACGACGACAGCAGCGAACCGGCGAGGAACACCGCGATGCCGAAGATGAAGAGCGGGCGGCGTCCGAAGATGTCGGAGAGCTTGCCGTAGATCGGCACGGAGATCGTCGACACGATCAGGTAGCCGGTGGTGACCCAGGCCTGCTGGTCGAGACCGTGAAGGTCGTCACCGATGGTGCGGATCGCGGTGCCGACCACGGTCTGGTCGAGCGACGACAGGAACATACCGGCCATCAGGCCGTAGATGACCAGCAGGATCTGCCGGTGCGACATGATCGGCTTCGAGGTGTTCGGAGCGGATGCCGCAGGCGCCGAGGCCGGCGCAGTTGCTGTAGAC